>JBBADT010000130.1:0-2606 GCA_041656315.1 Advenella sp. | reverse complement strand
AGCGCAGACCATCGATACCGTTCATTTGCTGCTCAATCACTTGCACCACAGTGTCTTGCACGGTTTGTGCTGACGCGCCTGGGTATCTAACCGAGATACCGACAGCAGGAGGGGCAATACTCGGGTACTGATTAACCGGCAATTTAAGAATGGCAAGACCACCAATTAACATGATCACTAAGGCTAGAACCCAAGCAAAAATGGGGCGGTCGATAAAAAAGTTCGACATTAAAATGTTCCCTTATTGAGCTTGGCTTGCAGCGTTTACAGAAGAGTCAGTGTTCTCTGTTGTTACTTTGACATTACCGGCAGGGTAAGGGTCAACGCTGGCGCCAGGCTGCACAAACTGTAAGCCTTCAGTGATAATACGGTCACCGGCCTGCAGGCCTTCAGTGACCAGCCAGCGGCTACCAACCGTACGCTCGGCTTTTAAGCTGCGCATTTCTACTGTGTTTTCGGCAGTGACGACCATGGCCGTCGGCTCACCTTTAGGGTTGCGAGTAATGCCTTGCTGTGGCGCCAGAATTGCTTGACTTTGCACGCCGCTGACTAAGCTGGCATGGACAAACATGCCAGGTAATAACTGGTTGTCAGGGTTGGGGAACACTGCACGCAGGGTGACCGAGCCAGTGCCGGCATCGACTGATACTTCTGAAAACTCCAAGGTGCCGGTGTGCGTGTAATCGCTACCATCTTGCAGTTTGAGGGTGACTTGCGCAGCGTTGTCGCCAGCCTTTTCCAGCTGACCGCTGGCCAGCTCACGACGTAAACGTAATAAGTCAGTGGCAGATTGGGTGACATCGACATAAATAGGATCAAGTTGCTGAATAACAGCCAGCTCTTGTGCTTGGCCGTTACTCACTAAAGAACCTTCGCTGGCGCTTGAACGACCAATGCGACCAGAAATAGGTGCCAGTACGCGAGTATAACGTTGTTCGATTTTTGCGCGCTCAAGTGCTGCTTCTGCTTGCAGACGGTTAGCCTGAGCATCATCGTATTGTTGGCGGCTGACAGCACGTTCTTCTACGAGTGTTTTATAGCGCTCAGCCAGCGAGCGTGCTGCCAATAAACTGGCTTCTGCACTTTTTAGGTTAGCTTCATAAATAGCAGGGTCAATTTGGTACAACTGCTGATTAGCTTTAACATCACTGCCTTCTTTGAATAAACGTTTTTGAATGATGCCATTGACCTGTGGGCGCACTTCAGCGACGCGGTATGCTGCGGTTCGGCCAGGTAGCTCAGTGGTTAAAGTATAGGCCTCAGATGCTAAGGTAACGATGCCAACTTTAGCAGCAGGTTGTTGCTGTTTTTTTGCCGACTCATCGGCGGGTTGATCACAGGCACTGATCAGTAATGTACAGGCGAGCGTCAGAGCTGCAGCGGTAGTGCGTGACGAAAGGCGGGTCATAAGGTCATTCCTAATGTGTATCTTTTTTAGCGCTGCATGAAAACGCACGTAAATACGTATGCAGCGGTGAATAATTATGCACTGCTTTAAAACTAAATACAGCGGCTTTACAGTGTATTTACAGTGGTTTTAAATGTATGCAGTAATATACATACATTAGTGTATGTAGGTAAGGGCTTATTGAGCGTACGCTAGTGATAGATTGGAATTAGTTGAATATATGCTCCAATACCATCAGGGGTTTCGTCATAATAATGCAGTGAATGTATTCTTCTCGACATAAAGGCTGAAAATGACACCAGCTATTAAATTATTAAAAAAGCAACGCATTGCACATACGGTGCACAGTTATGCGCATGATCCTCGGGCGACCTCCTATGGCCTAGAGGCGGCAGAAAAGTTAGGGCTAGCACCTCAACGTGTTTTTAAAACCTTACTGGCAAGCACTGAAAAGGCTGAGTTATTGGTGGCGATACTACCGGTTCATGCACAGCTTAATTTAAAAGCCTTGGCTGTCAGTGCTGGGGTAAAAAAAACCGAGATGGCGGACCCGCAGCTTGCTCAGCGTAGTACAGGCTATCTTCTTGGTGGCATCAGTGCGTTGGCGCAGAAAAAAGCTCTGCGTACCTTTTTAGACAGTAGTGCTCAAACGCTTGACTCTTTATATATCAGTGCAGGGCGGCGCGGCCTAGAAGTTGAGCTGGCTGCCGATGATTTGTTGCTGCTGACTCACGGGCAGTATGCTGATATCGCCACTTTGTGCGAATGAGCTGTCTTGAGGCGTACTGCTTCTTGTTGTAAATCAAGAAAAAACGATGAGCCTGATCTAGGGCAGTGAAGCCTTGTACATAAGGCGTTAAAGTAAGCACAACTTGACTGGTATCAATTCATACACAGACCGTTTTTGTGAGTGGTGCCCTATGCATATTGATTTATTGAGGAGTGGCTTATGTTATTCACGCACCCAGTGGTGAGTACTGTATTGCAGCATCCTTTTTTTAAGAATCTTGGGTTGCCTGAGCAGGAACGTTTGATTGCGCAAAGTCATGAACAACAGTACGCAGCAGGTGAACTATTGGTTCGCCAAAGCCAGCCAGCGGAACGGTTTTTTTTGGTCCTGAAAGGGCGAGTTAAACTTTATCGTATATCTGCTGACGGTCAAGAAAAGGTTGTTGAGATTATTCAGGCTGGGCAAACC
>JBBADT010000129.1:0-2634 GCA_041656315.1 Advenella sp. | reverse complement strand
TCCAGGACTGATATTAAAGAATAATTTAGTCGGGTTAGACATAGATAAACGAGCTACACAATTAGCTTCTTTCGCACTAGTAATGAGAGCAAGATCAATAGATAATAGGTTTTTTGAAGAAGATAGATATGTTAGACCTAGGGTATATGAAATAATTGATTCAAAAGCAATACTCAATAATATCTTTGATTCAAAGAATTATATGCAAATCATTGAAGAATATAATAACAACTATTGGAAAGGTGAAAATAAACTTAACTCTGATGAATTGAAAGTGATTGAATATGTGGTTAATCTTTTTGAAGATGCAAAAGTAATAGGATCTCTTCTTAAAGTTAAACCAGAGAAATATTTATCTTTAAGAAAGAAACTAGCTGTAAACAACAAAAATACACCTAAAGTAGATATTTTTACATCGCCATTTTTCAATAATGAATTTAAACAACTACTAGAATTATTAAGATTAGCTCACTTTATGTCAATGAAATATGATGTTATGATTACTAATCCACCTTATTCTGGCATAACGCGTTTAGAAGATAAACCCAAAAGATATTTCACGGAAAATTATAAAAACAGCAAAACCGATATGTTTTCAATGTTTATGGATTGTGAATTTATTAAATTAAATGGATTTGTTGCAATGATTAATTTGCAAAGTTGGATGTTTTTACATAGTTATAAAGAGTTTAGAAAAAGGTTGATCAATAATTTTATATTTATAAATCAATTACATATGGGTCGCGGGATTTTTGGCGTTGATTTTGGATCAACAGCATTTATATATAGAAATTTAAAAGTGAAAAAATATAGAGGAACATTCTTTAGATTACATGAAAGACTGTTTCAATATATTGAATTATCAGATATTGAAAAAATTTTTATTCAGTCTAAAACAAACAATAGTTTTAAAATGGATTTTTCCGACTATGAAATTAACGGAATAATCAAAAGCAATTATACAATTGGTAAGGAAACGGTTTACCATAAGTCTATTTATAATTTTTTAAAAATTCCAAATTTTTCTTTTGCATATTGGGCATCAGATAGAATATTAGAAATTTTTGAATCTTCTCTAAAAATTGCAGACTATATAGATCCAAGACAAGGATTAGCTACAACAAATAATAATAAATATTTAAGGCAGTGGTATGAAGTAAAGTTTAATAATATTAACTTTAATGCAAACAATACAACAGAAGCACTAAATAGCAACTATAAATGGTTTCCGTATAATAAAGGAGGCGCATATCGAAAGTGGTACGGACACTATGATTACGTTGTTAATTATGAAAATGATGGACATCAGATCAAAAAAGATGTTTTATCTAAATATCCATATCTAAAAACACCTGATTTTGTTGTGAAAAATACTGAATTTTACTTTAAAGAAAGTATAACTTGGCCGCTCGTTAACTCAAAAGAATTCAGCGTACGATTTAGAAATTCGGGTAGCATACATGATGTAGCAGGGATGTCTGCGTTTTCTAACAACAAAGAACTATTAATATATATAATGGGAATTTTAAATACTAAAATATCATCTGTGATATTTAACATATTAAATCCCACAATTAATTTGCAAGTTGGAGATTTTAATCTATTTCCAGTAATCATAAATAAAGAAGAAAAATCAAAAGTTATCCGGATAGTTTATGAAAATATTAGTTTTGCTAAGAACGATTGGGATTCATTTGAAACATCATGGGATTTTTCCAAACATCCTCTTTTGGGAAGTGGAAGAATAACAAAGTTATTTGATGAATATAAATATAAGACAGAATCAAAATTCTTAGATATGAAGAATAATGAAGAAATGTTAAATGATTATTTTATTAATCTTTATGGATTAGAAAACGAGTTAAATAAAGATGTTGAGGATAATTATGTCTCATTATCGATTGCTGATAAAAATAGGGATGTAAAGTCTTTAATTTCCTACTTAATTGGTGTTTTAATGGGAAGATATTCTCTAGTAAAAGAAGGATTAATCTATGCAGGAGGAAGATTTGATTTTACCGAATATGGTAATTATGATGTTGATAAAAATGGAATTATTCCAATTTACTCAGATATTAATGTCGAAGATGGTTTAGTGCATAGAATTTTAGGATTAATTAAGAAAATCTATGGGGAAGATGATTATAGAGAAAATATTGGTTTTATTGCTGAAGCTTTAGGAAAAAGAAATAGTGAAACCAATGAAGAAACATTAAATAGATATCTTAATGATGACTTTTACAATGATCATTTAAAAACTTACCAAAAGCGTCCTATTTATTGGATGTTCTCAAGTGGAAAACTAAGTGGATTTAAAGCTTTAATTTATATGCATCGCTATGACGAAAATACTTTAGCTAAATTAAATGCTAGTTATTTCCAACCAGCAACAACAATTTTAAGAAATCAAATCAGTGAAATAGAGAAGCTAATTTCAATATCAGGAGAAAAAGAACAAAATCAATTAAATAAAAAACGATTAAGTTTAGTTGAACAATTAAAAGAAGCGATTGAGTATGGACAAGTTTTAGATTATATGGCTAATCAATATATAAAAATCGATTTAGATGATGGAGTGAAAGTAAATTATGAAAAATTCCAAAATGTAAAATTAGTTTCTGATAGAGGCAAGTT
>JBBADT010000128.1:0-2663 GCA_041656315.1 Advenella sp. | reverse complement strand
CCTATAAAAGCTTTTACCAACGGCAAAGTTATTAAAACCACTAAGACAAAAGGCAATATAATTTCTAATTTACTTAACATAATAATTTCCTCCTAATTAACATTATATTTGAAAGGAATTCCATTTCCTTCAAAGTATCTTGAAAACATTTCATAAAACTCTAATCTTAAAACTTGGATACCAACAATAAGTCCTTCAAGTCCCATAACAAACAAATTACCTAAAACAAAAGTTAATGTAACCGCAAAAACCCCATCCATCATTTCCATTAATGTAAATACAACCAGCATCATCCCTGCATGAGATAACACGAATCCCCCTACACGAAGGAATGACATAGTGTTAGTAATATAAGATAGGATAACTTCAAAAGCTTCAAAGAAAGCTTCTGTAATGAATCCACCAAAACCTGAAGGAAACATTTGATGTCCATGGATTAATCTCTCAAGCGGTTCCTTAAACATAATTACCAAAATCGGCAACACTGCAAACGGTACAACAAATAACGGTTGTAGAATACTAATGTCCAAAGTGAACATTAAAACGATAGTCACTAGAACAAAACCATAGAAGGTCAATCCCGCCACTCCGTTATGAGAGAAAAATGCCTCTGCGTAATTCTTTCTCTTCAAGGAAATGATAATATTTAAAATCATCGCTGTGACAATAAATATCGAACCTAACCCCACAGTAGCTATCAAAAGTGTCATTGTAAAGTTTGAATCCATTACATGAATAGGTTTATCAACCATTCCAAATACGTTTTTAAATACCGGAATCAAGATTTCTTCATTTCCAAAAACTGAACCATATATGAAGCCAAATATTGCGGAAACAAAACCAATTCTAATTCCTACAGCACCTAACTTCATACCTTTAAACCTGTACATTAAAAATCCTAGCAACATCAACAACAATCCTTGACCTAAATCACCAAACATAATTCCGAATAACAAACTATAAGTGATTGCAACTATTGGTGTAGGATCCATATCTTTATAGGATGGTACTCCATACATTTCCACAAACATTCCAAATGGTTCAGTAAACCAATTGTTTTTGAGTTTCGTTGGTGGTTTTAAACGTTTATCGTAATCTGGTGGTCTCATTTCAATTTCTACACCAGGAAGTTCTTTAAAAGTCTCTTCTAAACGTGAAACATTCTTTTCTTCAACAAAACCGTTGATATTAATTTTATTGCCTAACCCAATTACATATTTCTTAGCTTCATAAATTTTAGTCAAGAAAATCAACTCATTTTTAATGTCAATCAAACGATCCATATTTTCATCTAAAATCCGTTTAATATCTGATTCAATTTCCTTCAATGATTCTCTTGCGACTTCAATCTCCATTTTCAAAGTAGATTGAGCACTAATTGGTGTTCCGTGTACAAACTCCGGAATATGAATGCGATCAAAGAATAAAGAAATGAAAATATTATCAATTTCGTGTTTATTATCATTTGTAGTTATATAAATACACCAGGCATAATTTTTTGCGATTGAGAAGGTTTGAAAAGCGAATAATTTATTATTATAAAAATTCAGCTTTTCAACACTATCTAAAGGCATTCTTCCAACTCTAATACTGATATATTCACAAGAAAACAAATCATCTAAGTTAATATTGAGGTTTTCTATATGATTAACTTGTCTTAAAGCATCTTCATACTTTTTAATTAATCCTTCAGTTTCTTTTTGATGGTTTTGCAATTGCTTGATTTCTTCATGAGTAGAAAAGATATAATCACGCATATTATCTAAAGAATAATCTAAAGAACAAACATACTTTTCAGGTATTTGAAAATCTTGTTCTTTTTCCAAATCTAAAATCTCTTTTAAAATAAGATTACAAGGATTATCCGTAGAATAAGACTGCAATCCATGTACTGTATCAACGATTTCACTCGCTTCTACCAAATGAATATAATCTATTTCCACAAGTCTAGCTAATATCGGATCAATATTTTCATTGCTTGAAGAGATATTAAATAATTTTAATTTAGCGATAGCCATTAGAATTCACCTCAATATATTAACATTTTACGAATGTCTTCTTTTTTTACGTCATATCTAATTCCTTCAATAATATTGAAGATATTCCTTTGTTCAATTTCGTTCAAAAAGATAAAAACAGTGTAAACGATTGCTGGTACAGTAGAAAAATACATATATCGTTTTGCGATATTATACTTGATTTTTTCTGCTTGATATTCAATATATACATAGTCATCTTCATCGATATATGAAGCATATACAGATTCTGAAATAGTAATTAACACTTCATTAGGATCTTCAAGTTTAATTAATGCTTCTAAATCAGACTTCTTCATCCTAATATTTTCCATAATTAACGCTTTTTTAATTTCTTCTTCATCAGCGTCATAAAATTTTTTCAAACGATATATTTTAATAACATTATCTATTTCAACTTTTGTTTGGTAGATGTCTAAAAGATTCTTCTTGATTTTTCCAGTAAAATACTTATTGATTCTTTCAATTACAATATTGTGATAAGCAACATATAATTTGTGTTCAATATCCGTATACTTTATGTCTATAGGATCGTTAGCGTAATAGGGTTGAATTATATCATAGTAACGGGTATCTTTAATCGCAAATAACAAATCACGAAAATTCAGAGATTTTGTTACCTCTTCA
>JBBADT010000127.1:0-2676 GCA_041656315.1 Advenella sp. | reverse complement strand
CGACGGCGCTAAGCAAAAGAGAACGCCTGCTTAGCCGCTTCGGCGGGTTCCTGCTTCGCTGGACGGTCTGACCGCACCGTTCCTCCACAGGCCAACACGGCATGCCCTGCCGCTGACTTGCTCATATTGCTTACCTGCAAATCCTCTATACACACCATCGCGTGGTTTTGGCTAATCGTGGTCGTGGTCTTGTGCAGGAAGAGGTTTGCCGCGCATCCTGATCAACCTTCTTCCTGCCCCACCGGCGCCAGGATTTCCCGGTTGCCGTTAGACTGCATGGCAGACACCACACCGGCCTGCTCCATTTGTTCCAGCAAGCGGGCGGCACGGTTGTAGCCAATGCGCAAGTGACGCTGTACCGAAGAAATGGATGCCCTACGGTTTTTCAGTACAATCGCCACTGCCTGGTCATATAACGGATCAGACTCAGGGTCGGCAAAACCGGTCACGCTGCCCAGGCCATCGCCGGTTTCTCCGGGCACGCCACCTTCCAGAATGCCATCTATATAGTCGGCCTCACCTTGTTCTTTCAGGCAATCCACCACGCGGTGCACTTCCTCATCAGCCACAAAGGCGCCATGCACCCGCCGTGGCAAACCGGTTCCTGGCGGCAGGAACAGCATATCGCCCTGACCCAGCAGGGTTTCAGCGCCCATCTGGTCAAGAATGGTACGCGAGTCTATTTTTGAAGACACCTGGAAAGCAATACGTGTAGGAATATTGGCTTTAATCAAACCGGTAATCACATCAACACTGGGCCGCTGGGTAGCCAGCACCAGATGAATACCCGAAGCACGGGCTTTTTGCGCCAAACGGGCAATCAATTCTTCAATTTTCTTGCCCACCACCATCATCAAGTCGGCCAACTCGTCAATCACCACCACAATAAATGGCAGTGTCGTCAAGGGCTCGGGCTCTTCGGGGGTTAAAGAAAACGGATTGGGAATAGACTCGCCTTTTTTGGTGGCTTCACGTATTTTAGCGTTATAACCACTTAAGTTGCGCACGCCCATTTTACTCATCAACTTATAGCGTTTTTCCATTTCGCCCACACACCAGTTCAGCGCGTTGGCAGCCTGGCGCATATCGGTTACCACCGGGGCCAGCAAATGGGGAATGCCTTCGTAAATGCTCATTTCCAGCATTTTCGGATCGATAAGGATCAAGCGAACCTGAGAGGCATCAGCCTTGTACAACAACGACAGGATCATGGCATTAATACCCACCGACTTGCCTGAACCGGTTGTACCGGCCACCAGCAAATGGGGCATCTTGGCCAGGTCGGCCACCACCGGATTGCCGGCAATGTCTTTGCCCAGCACCATGGTTAAGGCCGAAGGATTGTCGTGATAGGTTTTAGAGCCAATAATTTCAGACAGGCGCACCATTTGACGGCGCGGGTTTGGCAATTCAAGCCCCATTAAATTCTTGCCCGGAATGGTTTCCACCACCCGAATGCTGATTAAACTGAGCGCACGAGCCAGGTCTTTGGACAGGTTAACAATCTGGCTGCCTTTGACCCCGGTGGCCGGTTCTATTTCATAGCGGGTAATAACGGGCCCGGCCTGGGCGGCCACCACGGTCACTTCCACCCCAAAATCACGCAATTTTTTCTCAATCAGACGAGAGGTATATTCAATGGTTTCAGGGGAAACGGTTTCAACATTATCCTGGGCCGGGTCTAGCAAATCAATCGCAGGTAAAGTGCCTTCGGTTTCATGACGCACGGCCGGGAACAGGGTTTGCTGCTTTTCCTTAACCACCCGCTCTGACTTGGGAATGCTGGTAATGGCCGGCTCTATTCTTACCGGTTGCTCGTGGGTTAATTTAACTTTTTGCTCTACCAGGTTTTCCTGGCGCACCGCTTTGGCGGCTTCTCCGGCCTTGCGGTCTTTGCGGGCACTGAAAAAGTTACCAATACTGCCAATCAAACGCTGAATGGCAAAACCAATTTTTTCAGCCACCGCCAACCATGAAAAACCAAAAAAGAAACTAATACCCAAGGCCAGCAACAGGAACAGTGCAATGGCCGAGCCGCTGGGGCCAATTAACATGAGAAGGTTATTGGCAAAAAGCTGCCCCAGCACCCCCCCGGAGCCCCCCGGAAGCTGCTCGCCCAAACTTTGCATCTGGCTGGCCTCAAAACCCATTGAGCCAACAAACAGCATCACAAAACCAATGCCCTGCTCCCAGTGCACCCGGGGTAAATCCAAGTCTGGGTCTAGCACAATGCGTTTCATTAAACGGCGATAACCCACCACCATTCTTTGCAGAAAACACACCACCAGCCACCAGGCGGAAAGCCCCACCAAGTAATAAAGGATGTCTGAAACGTAAGCCCCCACAATACCCAGCCTGTTCTGCACAAGCTGGCTGGAAGAGGTACTGACCCAACCGGGATCAGTAGGATGCCAAGTGAATAGCGTAAACGCCAGTGCCGCAGCCAATGCTGCATACAGCACCCATTTGGCCTCGCCAAAAAGGGAAACCACGCGATCTGCCGCCGGAGAAGGACCGCTTTTCTGGTTGCGTTTGTTGCGCCCAGCTGCGCGATTTGAAAGTGTATTAGAAGAACGTGCCATAAGTCATATTATAATTGTGGATTACCATTATAGGATGAATATAAATGAGCGATGTTAAACATTCCAAGGTTTTGATTCTGGGCTCGGGCCCGGC
>JBBADT010000126.1:0-2715 GCA_041656315.1 Advenella sp. | reverse complement strand
ATGTAACGTTACCCAGTAATCTGCGTGAATCGGGTATTTAAAGCCGGTGTGATTGACAACGAAGATCGCAGCACCTTCTTTCATATTTCCGAGGCTAATAAGGTCAGATTGCAACGTATCGGCAGAGCCTAGCACGATTGCGCGTTTAGTGTGGCGATAACTAGACTTAATCCAATCAAGTTTTCGTAAAATAGAATCCCAAGGATAAACTCTATGATTAAAAATAAGAATCTTTACATTTTCCGGCTTAGTTTCCTGATACGGCGTAAACAAATACGCGCCCTCTACGCTCGATATATGACCAGAGTTGATAACTTTATCCACCGTGTCGGTTATGTCGCCAAGAAACAGCGTTTCCGGCTCAAGAATCAGGGTTATATGATTTACATTCGAGTGTAATTGTTTGAGATAATCCAAAACGTTATCGCCGCCACCACGCAGAGAAATTGCGGTAATATCATCGCCTAATCCTTCCTTATTATCGGTCATGCAAATCAGCTTGTATCTGCCTTTGTAGCTTCGACGCAGGCAATCGGCCAAGATATTAACGTATTCTGGCTTTGTTTCAGGCTTTGCGACAACTACAAAAAATACTTCTCTACTCATCTTTCACCTCGTTAAATAAGCTTGGCTGCGATACTATACCACAATACCGAATAACTTCACGCAAACCTAATTTATCCATGCAATAATTGTAAATTTGCGGATGTGTAATTTTCATTCTATCGAATCTATTGCTTTCGTCCATGTGCAGACCGAACATACAGAACATGCAACCCGTCCGGGTATAGCCCATGTCGTAAATTTTTGAATATGGCAAATCGTATTTTTTTATGTAATCCCAAACGTTAGACTCAAGCCAAAAAGCCATAGGCGTTGACATTGCCCGCCCCTCAAACGAATTACAACCATGTTGCAGATAAGAACTTTCACGAAGTCTTGAGTCTGCCGCCATAGTGCCAACAATCGCGCTTCTGCCTGTTTCTTTTTCGTATTTTTTCACAGGTTCTTTTTTCATAACATGGCAACAACGATCTGAGATTTTAAATGGTGCGTTGATTAAAAATTGCCATTTGTCAGAAATTTTGCCGTTACCCTTTTCGTCGCCATTGATTCTTTTATTCTTAAGCTTTTCGCTTTTTGTCGATCTAACTTCTTTTATTTTTTGCGCGGTTTCTTTGCTGATCACCGGATAACCATATTTCTCAATGACTTGCGTAAATGGCATCTTTGGCTTCAACCAAATCACGTTATCAACTGATTTTACAAAATCCCTTATTTCAGGATATTCAAGCCCCGTATCTATGAAAACAGCGGGAACATTTGGATACATACGCCTAACTTGATGCAGCAACGCTGTTGAATCTTTGCCGCCCGAAAAGCTAACATAAACCTCACCGTTAAGTTTCTCATAATATGCTTTTATGCGAGCCGCCGTCATTTGCTCTTTAATCTCTAACGGCTGACCTTGCCTCTGCTTTAATTGCCAATGTTCTAGTTTTGCCATTTATAATACCTCTTTTGCAGTATTCTAGCACAAATGCAAGCAAAATACTAGCTTTTTATTTTGGCACATAAAACAACCCCTTCTCAGTCTTTTCTCTCAACGCTTTTAAACTCATCACTTGCCCTGTTTGTGGGTTCAGCATATCGGCCAAAGTTAGTTTACCATCTGCGTATAGCTTTTGTCTACCTTTTCCGAGAACTTCGATTTGTTCTGATACAGGACGCGACTTCATCCACTGGTCAAAGGTTACATCTGTCGATATTTGCCCGTCGATGCTTGAACGCGTGCTTGATGGCATTTCTGACATGCCTGGCACGCCTAATATTTCTTCGAGGTCTTTCATAACTGGCAGAAGCACCGAACGACAGCCCCAGTGCAAAGGCGGTTGCCTGAATGGGAGCGTATTCGGTGGTATTGGCTTGTTATTTAAATCCCATGTTTTGCCGTCATAACCGCGACAGATAATGGTCGTGCGAGAATCTAAAACAGCAGATAGCTCCGTGCCTTTGATTACGTCATCATTGGCACGATAAGCGTCTTGTCTTGCCTCACTCATAACCGTCTGATAGCTAGTTCTAACCAACGCCTCAGCATTGCGTCTTGCTTTCTTCAACAAGCCCGGCTCATACGTTAGGCCTTCGATAACCTCATCAGTAACACCTGGAACATTGCCGCGAACGCCTAACAACGACGGTTTTTGCGTGCCCATAACACGCGCTGACATCTGCTGCAAAGTTTCGCCCTTTGCCACGCCAACGCGCATAACGCGCTTAAATTCATCTTGCAATGATACCGCCTGCTTACTCCACCATTCGGCTGATGGTGCGCCTTCAATTAGCGTTTCGGTTGACAATTTCTCCAACACTTCACGCGAAACGACATAATCAAGCACATCAACCTTGAGAACTGCGTTGATAGCTTTTGCAGCAAATAAGCCCTCAATCTCTGCCAATGTCATAAGCTCATTCTTAACAATGCCGCCGATACCCTTATACTGGCTTTTTATCGTCTTGTCAGCCATGTTAAACAGCTTATTCAATCGCTCTTGCTGATAAGCCGTCCGAGTTGCGCCAGTCGGGTCGGCATCTCTCAGTTCGCGCTCTATTTCGCGCATTAAATCAGCTAGAATTTTGCTGATATTCTTTGCGCTGGCGGTTTTTACCTTTTCAAGGTCGAAAGAACGCGCCACAAATACATCACGAAGTTGA
>JBBADT010000125.1:0-2747 GCA_041656315.1 Advenella sp. | reverse complement strand
TCAGAAGCTCTTCAACGATAACGGGAATGAGGTAGAACTCAAACAGTTTTCCGGCAACCCTAATTTCATGTTTCTTTCTCTTGATTCCGATTTCGGTCATACAATCTCCTTATGCTCTGAAAAACTTGAACAAACGATAACTCTGTGCTGGGTCTGGTCTGCCTGTGAAGGATACTGTGTACTCGGAAAGGCCGTCCTCATTCACGCCTTTGAAATTCATTGATGCTCCTGCGTCAACCTTTGCGTTGTAAAGGGTGAACTCCCAATCAACGGAAGTGTACGCCTTAACAACGGTGTCGGTGAACTCTAGCTTTGCGTCAGCAAGGTCAATGAGGTCGCCAGTAGCTACGATGAAATACAGGTTTGTCGCATCGGTGTAGAAGTTGCCTTGCGAACTTACCAAATCCTTGTCGTCAACATGAACCTCTCGCATCCCTTCAATTTCCACCACGCTGTCAATCTGCGTAGTCCACGGAAGCGCACCAACAAAGGTCGACTTTGGCACAGTCACGATGTCATTGTTTACCAGTGTATCCAGGGCGGTAATGTCGCCAGCTACCAGAGCTTTTGAAACTTCGCCATTAAAGTGAGTAAGTTTCAGATTTGCCCTTGTCAGTGTGAAGTGTCTTGCGTTGCCGTTGAACTCTAGGTTAGTCCCTCCAGTGGTATTTGACACTTTCGCAAATCCTGTCATTAACTTGGTAATAACAGAGTTGTTCCAGTTCCAAATAGCAGAAGGTGCAAGGGCTACCGTGGGGTTCTTTGCGTAGCTCAAAAGGTCTTCATAGTTTCCAGCGTCTAGGTCAAATTCGTCATAGTTGAAGGTAGCCGTTGAGCCTCCCGAAAGAAGCCCAACGTCTTCAAATCCATCACCTGTATCTATGCTGAACTTGAACCCATCTGGAAAAATAATGCTTTTCTCAGCGGTTTGTCGTGGCATGGTAACTCCTTAGTCAGCCTTGAAGAATGTAAACAGTGCATAGGTTGAAGCAGGGTCGGGCTTTCCAGTGAAGCTGACCGTGATTTCATCCAAACCATCCTCGTTGACACCCTTAAAGTTGAAACTCGCACCAGCGTCAATCTTGGCATTGTGCAAGGTGAACTGCCAGTCAACCGTGGTCAACAAATCATCGGTGTAGTGTGTCAGTCTCAGCTTGCTTCGGGTCAATGAAACTTGGTTGCTTGACCCTGCATAGGTGATGTCAGCACCATCCTCGGGAGAGGTTGCGGGAGTAGAGGTGAAGAAGCCTGGGAACAATGCCTTGATAACAACAGGGTCCCAGTTCCAAACAGCAGACGGAGCAAGAGCCACAGTCGGGTTGATTGCTTTGTCCACAAGCCCCTCGTAGTTGCCAGCATCAAGGTAGAACTCGTCCCAGTTGAAGGTGAGAGTTGCACCACCAGCAAGGACTCCAACGTCCTCCCAATCGCTTCCAACAGTTCCATCGGTTGAGATTTCCAGCTTGAATCCATCGGGGAAAATCAGATTCTTTTCGTTCGTTTGTCTTGGCATGATAGCCTCCTATAACTTGCTTGAAATTCGTATATCAACCGGTACAAACCAGTTGTTTTCTGCGTCCATTATAGCACGAGCCACGCTACTACGCAAGTATACTGACACTCCGCTATAATCTGTAAAAATACGGTTGGTGAGGTCATAGACCATTTTAGCTACAACATCACATTCATATTCGGTAGGCTGTCGGATATTGACAGTATACACAACTTCGTTGAAATCCCCTGCGCCCACCTGCGAGACACGGTAAATCTGAAGGTACTTGGTGAGGTCTTGTCGGTTCTCTGGAAGCACACTAGCTACAAAGATAGCTGGGTATTCAGTCGTGCCAACGGTGAAGGTGTCCAGCTTGGCTTTGAGCGGAGCGTTAGCAGAGAGGATTGTCATTAACACAGTTGAGCCATAGCGTAAGTCCATCACTTCCTCCTCTTCAGTTCTCTGTCCATCGCTTCCCTACCATACTTCTCAAAGATTTCGGCGGGGGTCTTTCGTTGCACTACCGCTTCCATTGCCGGCCTTAGATAGGGTTGTGCAGGCTGTTTGACAGTGCCGTATTCTTGGAAGATAGCATGGTCAGAGTTGCTCCCCGCATATACTTCATCGTCCTTCAAGCCTTGTGTGTCCAGAGCCTCAGCCTTTTCGCCTGCCATGTTGTTGAGCATTTCGGTTCTTGATGTGCTGGAAGCTGACAAAGAGTTTCTGAGCTGTCCATAATCAACAGGTGCTAACAGTTTGGCTTGTGAAGCGATAGCCGCACCAATCATGAGATTGGAGATTTCCTTCCCATTGGCTACAGCGGTCTTGACATTGCCGTACTTAGTTCTCTGGGCATTGACCTTTATCACACCAGCCCTCCACTATCACCAAGCACGTCAATGGTTGGGGCTTCACCCGTAACATTAGCCGGAGCCTTGATTTTCACTAGCCCGATGGTGGTAACCTCGCCCATGCCTAGGATGTCGTCTGGATATGCCACCGAGTACCAAAGTCCTGCGTATTTGATAAGGTCGGTGTTATCGATTGCTTCATCAGTCACCACGATCAAAGCGAGTTGGTCAACGATGCTCTCTGCAAAGACGTTCTGTACTGCCGACTTCTGGAAGATAAAGACTTCCCTTGATTCTCGGATTGCATAGCCTTCCGTCTCAACGCCAGTGTTGGGGTCATAGCTTGCCGTGTGCTGGAAAATCTCGATTGTCTGTCTCGGCCAGTCTGAGAAACACTCTAGCAT
>JBBADT010000124.1:0-2824 GCA_041656315.1 Advenella sp. | reverse complement strand
TTGTGGGGAGTCTTCTTGCAAGCATGGGAGGAATGGCACCTCCTCCACCAGCGGCACCCATAACAATTTCTGACGGAACTTCAGGAGCATTTTTGGTCTGGCACGATCAACCTTACCGTCAATATAAAGCCACGATTCGAGCTCAGCATATAGATAAAAACGGTAATCTCTTGTGGAGTACCGAAGGCTTTCAAATAACCGGCGATGGAGTCAGACCACCACAAGCAATAAGTGATGGCAGTGGAGGTCTTATCATTGCCTGGAGCCATGATAAGGGGAGCAATATAACAAGATTAAGCCCAGATGGCAATTCTGTCTGGCTGCTGGAAAATATCCCCTCTCGGTCCTTACTGGCAATGGCTGAAGATATATCTGGTGGCGCACTATTGCTTTTCAGTCGAGATGACGTTTTACATGCGCTAAGGATAAGCAATGATGGGCTTTTTTCCTGGGGGCAGGAGGGCATAGTTGTGGGCATCGCTGAATACCCTCATCGCGGGGTGTCTATAACCAGCGATGGATGCGGAGGCACGGTTGTTATTTGGCAGGATGGAATTGACACACCCGTACGCATCCTGGCTCAACGGATAAATTCGCAGGGCAAAATCCTTTGGACAGATGGAGGGGTTGTTCTGACAACTATCCCCAACAGCTTTGGCAATGTTGTCCATACCCATGTTATCACTGACCGTATGGGTAACATTTTCGTCGCCTGGGATACTGAGACAACAATGTCTGGAGCCCTTGATAATGATGTTTACGTCCAGAAGCTGGATAGTGATGGCAACAAGCAGTGGGGCGAAGCAGGAATACCACCTTGCCGAGACAAAGGAGTCGACCCTTATGGTCCTTCCAACATACAATCACATCCTCAGATGGCACCCGATGGTGAAGGCGGCGTTATCGTCACATGGCATGACAGGCGCCGTATATTTAACCGAGAAATATTTGCTCAAAGGATTAACTCTGCCGGAGAAATCATGTGGGATGCTAATGGGATATGGCTTTGGGACATTCCATCAGATTACCCCAAAACCTCAGGCATTCTGGATTCTTGCGTTATAGATGATGGAACCGGCGGCGCTATTATTTTATGGACCGGCCACGGAGAATACAGAAATTATACAACTTTCATTCAAAAACTTGACAATGACGGCGAAAGACAGTGGTCAAATGAAATTGTGTATAGTAATCCGGCATTTCAATCACAGGGTTATTCCAGTATTACCAGCGATGGACAAGGAGGAGTTATTGTTGGCTCTCGCACCGGCGAAAGCAGCAGTTTAAGCCAGACAGACTCAGTCTATGCACAAAGAATAAGTGCCGATGGAGCACAAATGTGGAATGAAAGCGGCGTAGAAATACATAAGGTGCCCACCGCCAAGACAGTGATCTTAGTTACCATAGTCGCCCTTCTAACTGCCATTCCAGTTTTTGTTGGAGTGTTACGTGACAACAAAATTGCCAGAGTATTAACTGCTATCCTGCCAGTTCTTCTAGGTATTGCCGGTCTATTCAGTTTGTTCTTGGTGACCGGTTTTCTTGGGTCTACCTATAGTTGGGCTTATACACCCGATACAGTTATAAACAAACTGCTGACTGTTTTGGTCCCATTTACGGGAATGGTTATCGCTACAGTGGGTATCAGAAGAAAAGCCGTTACTAAGTGGGTAATGGTTCCTGTTTTGGTATTCTGTGTTCTAATAACTGCTATTAGCGGGATATTATTAATTGGTTAAAATCAACAACCCTGCATTCAAATAAATATTCGCTTATCTGGGCGCTTAAAAAGATATGACTGTGGTCAATTCCTACGATTGGCCAATCGTAGCGTTTTTGCGAAAGACTGTGGTCAATCACTATTATATTTACAGCAGCGAAGCCCGTTTTAGCTTTGTGGTGGGCCACTCTGGATTCGAACCAGAGACCCCAGTCTTATCAGGACTGTGCTCTAACCAGCTGAGCTAGTGGCCCATGGGTAAAATCTTTTAGTTGTCTGTTTTAAGAGAATCCCGAATTTGTTCGAGATTATAGTCCACATTAATTAGTAAGTGTATCAGTTTAGAAGCACCAAGTAAAAACGCAGCATTTATAAAAGCCAGGAGCAGCCCTACCAATAGAAAGGTAACCTGGGCAAGAGGTGTTGCTGCTTTAATGGCAATGACAATGGAAACAACAACCCCACAAACAAGAATGACCCAAGCCAGAATCATCAGGCTATGGGCCACTATATGCAATGTGCGGTTTTTCATTGTCATAGACGCTTGAAAAGCAGCCTTTAACCGCTGGATAGCGGAAGAAAGAAAGTTAAACTCCGATTGTATCAGAGATCGACCTGGAAGATTGACCAAAGGTCATTTTCTCCCTAGAAAGGAGGTGATCCAGCCGCAGCTTCCGCTACGGCTACCTTGTTACGACTTAGTCCCAATCACCAGTCCCACCCTCGGCGACTGCCTCCCTTGCGGGTTAGCCTATCGACTTCAGGTGTTACCGGCTTTCATGACTTGACGGGCGGTGTGTACAAGGCCCGAGAACGTATTCACCGCACCTTTCTGATATGCGGTTACTAGCAACTCCGACTTTATGCAGGCGAGTTTCAGCCTGCAATCCGAACTGAGGATGGCTTTAAGGATTAGCTACATGTCGCCATGTCGCGACCTATTGTACCACCCATTGTAGCGTGTGTGTAGCCCAGGGCATAAGGGCCATGCTGACTTGACGTCATCCCCACCTTCCTCCCCGTTTTGCGGGGCAGTCTCGCTAGAGAAATTAACTAGCAACGAGGGTTGCGCTCGTTGCAGGACTTAACCATACACCTCACGGC
>JBBADT010000123.1:0-2839 GCA_041656315.1 Advenella sp. | reverse complement strand
ATGATCACCTAAAATGCCTTTGAGCACCGGATTATCGCCTGAAAAAGAAATGCATGCCGCAATGTTTTCAATGACCTTGGACTTTTCCTGACTGTTGTTTGAAAACAATATGGTCCATTCATCAACATCATATTTGGGGTATTCCGTCGTCTTTATACAAATTTCCAAGGGTTCGTTAATCATTGAGAAGGTGTATAAAACAGTTATTCTATTGTCTGTTTGTTCTTCTCTCGTTTCAGAAAGATGAAAGGACTGCTCGGGAAAGCCGTGAAAACGCTGACCCCCATAAATATACTCAACGGGTAATTGCCTGACGCCGTTTTTTTCCATACTATTACACACTCACTTTCTTATTGCATTTTAATAAGAGCGAAATAACATGAATATTTTTTTGAACTACAGAGACCGAACTCGCTTACTGATAAAAATTTTAGAAGCTCTTCAACCTTTTTCTCTCGCGCTATCATTCCCCGCTAAAAATAATTTTACATTATTTTACCATATAAATCAACACAAAACTTTCGAAGATGGATGTGTAGGTACTGTTTTTGAACTAAATTCTTGTGGATATAAGCAAAGCTTTGAGATATTATAAAGAAAAATTTAACTAAAAAAAGAAGCGGAAATTTTCCACTTCTTTTTCATTGAAGTTTTGTACTATAAAGCTGTTGTTTAGTTAATTTCAAATGCAAATCTTAAACCGGGGAGTTTTTTTACATCCCAACCGTTTTTCGTTTGACTATCAGCAATAACTTGGTATCCGGAATATCTCACGCAGCCTTTGCTGTCAATTTCTAATGTAGCGAAAAAATGATCTCCCGATCCCAGCGGCCCGCAGTGCAAAACAGAAAAGCCATCTTCCTGCCAAAAAATTTCTTGGGTATCCGCCTTTGCGTGGGTATGCCCTGTCAGAAGAACAACTTCCGGATAATCTTTTAGACTATTCGCAATTGTGTCCGATGTCCAACGTCCGGATTCAACATGTGTTCCTATTACAGTATTACGCGGCGGAACATGAGTTACAACAAACACCGGCATACCCGCATCAGACGATTCACGGATTTTATCTAATTCTTTTTTCATCAGGTTAAGCGCATAGCTTCCGTGATTTCCATCTACACCGACAATCGTCAAAATATGCACGCCGTTAAATGATGTATGATAGTATCCCTGAACCAGCAAATCTTCAGGTATGGTTGAAATCGGGTTCTGATAAACATAATCGCCGAGTACTTCGTCGAAGAGATTGTAGTCTACAAAAACCTTTTTTTGCGATAACTCGTCATCTACGGGTTCCGCGTTATTAGTACACCAATCATCGTGGTTTCCTACAGTCGGAATCAATTCTGTTTTAGCAGGATCTAAACATTCTTCAAACGCTGCTTTTGCCATTCTTAAATCAGCGAGTCCGTTCCAGTTAATAACATCACCGCCAATAACAATAGCGGGCATTGAATCTTCGCCCAGCTTGTTTTTCATGAAGTTCACGGCTGTTTGAACTATTGCCGTATTGTTTTTATAGTTGTCCGTATATGTATTAATTGCGTCAAAATGCAGGTCGCTCATCAGACCGAGCTTTAAAATAATGTTCTTATCGTCAAAATTCTTCAAGCTTTCATCCTCAATTTCATCAACTATATCCGATGTCACATCTGATAAAGCATCTGAATTCTCATTTGATAAAGTATCTGAATTCTCATTTGATGTTTCAGCTGATTCATTTTGCGAAGTTGTATCTTGTATTGATTCTTCTTCCTGCCGGACGCACCCCGACAGAGCGCTCATAGAGATTAGAATAATCAAAACAAGACAAAACATGTGTTTAAATTTCATCGTTTGCCTCCTTTGAAACCTAGTTGAAAGATACTTTGTTGCGCAAAATCATTATTTTGTTTTTGCTGTTTTTTTCGAAAACGAAAATCCCGTTTTTTCTTCAAATTCTTTTTAATTAAAGTTGTGTCAGCACATTATAAGCCGGTTGCAATTGCTTAAAATCATCAATAGATAGTTTCTCATCCCTTGTCCGGTTTCTCACGGTTTATTCTATAATAGAACAGGTTTTAGGGTTTCTGTTCCGATCGCGTGAGGCACATTATCATCTTAGACCCGGTACAATATTTGCAACAAAGCTCTTATATAATTTTATTATATAGTATTTTTTTTCGTTTGTCAAAGTTTCAGTTTCTACGGTAAATTTGAGGATAGAATTGTAATCCACTGATAAAAAAAGATGTGTTGTATACGCGGCCGTAAAAACAAACCGGCACCCACAAATATGAGTATGGCCTGTTTGCAGGTTATGCCTGCTGTCTCTGCCAAATAAAATAAACAACGAGGTGATTTTCGCAGAAAGGTCTTATAATACGGGCTTTGTTTTAATCCTCCGGTCTTACGCTTTTTCCGTTATATATTCCGTTTTCATCGCGATTTATGGGGTACCCTTTTAGATGAAAATTAATACAACCGTCAGGGCATGATATATCCATTTCATATTTTTCTTTTTCGCTCCTGTATGTAAAGTCGCCGCCGCACCGTATGACTTCACACCATGTATACAGTTGGGGCATGATTTTTGGGCACATGCCGGCCGGACACTCGTATTGAAAAATAAATTTATCATCTTTTTCCAAACCAAGCCTGCAATGTCCGGCTTTCCCGCTTGTTACAGTAAGCTCAAATTCCCAATCCTCTACTATCCATTTTTTCATAATTTTCACCTCGTATATTATATAATACTAACCATCGCCCCAATTAAAGCAAAAACCTGCCGCAAAAGCAAATGTAACTTTTAGATAGGTTTCGTCATTTGTGATTGGCTGACGAAAGGATGTAGAGTTTT
>JBBADT010000122.1:0-2960 GCA_041656315.1 Advenella sp. | reverse complement strand
CAGCTAGGTCCGTTTAAGCGGCTTTCAAAAGCACTTAAATTATAAAAATACGGCTGGCAAGCATCAGGGAGAGCAATATGTTGAAAATCAGTGAAGTTCTGCGAGTTAAGGGCAATACTCTTTATACAGCCACACCAGACCAAACCGTTGCCCAGGCAATTGAAACCATGAGTGTTCATGATATTGGCTCTTTAGTCATTATGGAACAGGGTCAACTGGCCGGAATGCTTACTTTTCGCGAAATCATCCGTCATCTTAGCGACAACAACCAGCAGGCTGGTAACACCACCATTCGAAAAATCATGGACGATGCGCCGGTTAGCGTTTCACCTAATACCAATGCCAACGAGGTACAGCGCTTAATGCTTGAACATCATGCCAGGTATGTGCCGGTCATGGATGGTCCTACCTTGCTGGGCGTGATTTCTTTTTACGATATGGCTCGCGCCATCCTTGAGGCCCAAAAATTTGAAAACACCATGCTCAAGGCCTACATTCGTGACTGGCCTTCAGGCACACCAGAAGAGGAATAAGCGTTAACCGGATTTTCAGATAATAAGCTGTTCCCACGCAGGGCATGTAAACGAAAAAACCCAGGCCGTGCAATCGACCTGGGTTTTTTCAAGCTACTCAACCAGACCCAAGCCATTCAAAGCGCCCAGGTTTTGCGGCCATTCGCGTTTACGCGCATGTTGCAGCAAAATACGGGCCCAGGCAATCCAGGCCTCCCAGGCAATCCGCTTGTCCCATGCCAGCCCCCAGGATTGCAAGGCTTGCAAACCGGCCAAAGCCTGTGCCTCGGCCGTTTCAAAGTCACCGTCAGTGAGTGCCAGTTGTGCCAATAACAAACGCGGCTCGCCCACATAGGGGTTATGGTCTATCACCGATTCAACCATAAGCCTGGCCGTGACGCTTTCGGTTAATGGATGCATGCGGGTAATCACCTGCCAGTATAAAGCCGAGGCTGCCGCTTCATCCTTACGCTCAAGTACGCCCTGCCCTTGCTGGAAAGCAGGTGGAACAGGAATCCCGGTTTCTATTGGCATTGCGCGCAATATATTAACCAGACGCGACAGCATATGCAAAATATTGGCAGGCGGTTTCAACGGTCCAGGCCACATAGAAGAAACCCAATGCGATGCCAGTTCGCGTTTTTGCTGATAGGGGTAACCGGAAAAAATCTCGTCCTGCCAGCTATGCCATTGCTCGCCCACGTCAGCTACAGTCAACACAATAAAAGCAGCCACCTGGCGTGGCGTAAGGTGAGTAATTTCACCATTACCGTCTTCAAGATCAAGACCTTCAGGGCCTGTACCCTGCCCATTCAGTACAGCCTGAACAAAACGGGTGCGGGAGATGGCACAAAACAGGCTAACCCACGACTCTGCCTCCTCACCAATCAGACCTCGTAGTGTTGCCCGTTCCTGCTCACGGTTGAATAAAGTCAGATTGACATATTCATTCCCATACACACTATGAAACAGCCCAAGCATACGTATTTCCCGGGGCTGGTCCCACAGGCTTAAAGCACGGTACACCCCCAGCAAATGATGTTTAAAGGTACCGGCCTTGTGCCAATCCTCACTGGCACTGCGGGCAAACAGCACTTCAAGCAACCGGGGCAAATCGGCATCAATCGCTGCGTAATTATCAGCTAACAGATCAGGAACATAACGATGCAATTCGGGCAATGACATAAACTTTTCACTAATTTGATTAAAATTACCTGAACGGGTAATTGTATGATCAATAATTTTAATCCAATATATATTTCCAATGGTTATATTCATATAATAAATAAATTCTTATCCTATTTATGCCTTATAGTTATAATTCAAAGCCAAATAAGCCAAAAATCTTATAACGGTTTATCTTCCAATTTACCATCTGTTTTTCCATCATTCACTTTCCAACCGAGATTTATAAACAATGAACATTTTTCACGCCGCCATGAAGCTGAAAAAAACACTGCTTTGCACAACATTAACACTAGGCCTGGCCATTCCTCCATTGGCCATTGCACAGGAAGCCCCCCTGAAAGTGGGCGTAACGGTTGGCCCCCATGCCCAAATTAGTGAAGTGGCACGCCAGGTTGCCGAAAAACAGGGTTTGCAAGTCAAATTGATCGAGTTCAGTGATTTCATCCAACCGAATGCCGCTCTTGACACCAAGGAAATTGACCTGAATATCTATCAGCATCGTCCATTCATGAATGCCCAGAACAGTGCCCGTGGTTATAAACTGGTACCGGTTGCCGATGCTGTTGTGCAACTGATGGGCATTTACTCAAGCCGTTATAAAAACCTGGATGAGTTGCCTGCAGGTGCCACAATTGCCATTCCCAATGATCCCAGCAATGGCGCCCGTGCCCTGCTGGTCTTGCAGGCAGCCAAGCTTATTACCCTCAAAGAGGGCGTGACCACTACCGCATCGCTGTTTGATATTGAAGAGAATCCCAAAAAACTTAAATTTGTCGAAATTGAAGCCGCACAATTGCCTCACTCATTAAAAGATGTGGATGCGGCAGCTGTTAACTCGGCCTATGCGATTCCTGCCGGCCTTGACCCCGCTAAAGACACGCTGGCACTTGAAGATGAGAAAGCCGATTTCGCCGTGGTGGTGATTGCCGGTCGTGAAGATAACAAGGATGACCCACGGGTTGCCCGTTTTATCAAGGCTTACCAATCTGATGAAGTAAAAGCCTTTGTTGAAAAAACATTCCCCGGTGCTTACTTTACCGCCTGGTAATACAAGGCCAAAGGGAGCATTAAACCGCTCCCGCCTACTCGTTCCCGTGTTCTCTCTTGCATGGGAACGCAAACCGCTTGCCTCGCAAAAAACACACTAATAACCATAAAGATATATATAAATTGAGAATTTGTATTTAATAATTTTAGCTGCTCCCATTACACTGGCAACAAGATAATCAACAAAACAGGCCGGGTATGAAAACTATTCAT
>JBBADT010000121.1:0-3006 GCA_041656315.1 Advenella sp. | reverse complement strand
AACGCCTTCGCGCCGATGATAGTGGATGGACATCCGTGAAAGTAGGTCATCGTCAGGCTCTTTATTACGAAAAACCCCTTCAGCACTACTGAAGGGGTTTTTTTATTGCCGGTCAAACTTGCTAAAAGGATGAAAATAAATGTTTGAATGGCTGTTTTTACCTGAAGAAATAAGCAGAACTTTTGCAATTGTACTGATTTTTGCCAGTTTTTTAACATCTGCTTTAACAGCAGCCATGGGACTTGGCGGTGGGGTTGCCTTATTGGCCTTGATGGGGACTGGTATGCCAGTGGCTAGTGTGCTTCCAGTTCATGCTATTGTGCAATTGGGTTCAAACCTGGGACGAACCGTTATTCAGTTCAAATATATTGTCTGGCCATTGGTCTTATGGTTTGTGGTTGGCAGTATCGTTGGCGTGGCAATGGGTGGGCCGGTTGTCATGTATATTCCGGATACCTTTGCCAAACTCTTATTAGCGGCTTTTATTTTATGCTCCGTTTTTGGCACCAAGATTAAGCAGGCTTCATCAATTAGTAAAACTTATTTTATTTTGGGTGGTGCCTTAACCAGTTTTGCTGCCATGATTATTGGTGCTGCAGGACCTATGGTGGCAGCCCTGATCGCATCCAAGGGATATATTAAACAGCCTTTGGTGGCAACACATGCGACTTGCATGGTTTTTCAGCATGGACTGAAAATTCTGGCATTTGGTGCCTTGGGTTTTGCATTCGCCCAATGGATGCCTATGCTCATTGCCATGATAGCCAGTGGCCTGGCAGGAACCTATGTGGGTACTCGCTTACTTGATAATCTACCAGATAAAGTCTTCAAATTGGGTTTCAGGATAACAATGGTGTTGTTAAGCTTGCAAATGATTTGGGGGGCCTTTCAATCTTTCTGGTCTTGATTTTTTTGACTGGATTGTCGAAAAATGTACACTAAATAACCAGAGTGTTTTGTTGATTGAATTTATTGATTGAAATCGTTACCCCTTAGCATACATTATTCCCTCATTCAGCCTGTATCCCCTAAAAATAATGGCCGCTTAAGCGACCATATTAAATAAGGCTTTTTGTGCAGAGGCTATATTTACTTATTCATAGTGGCATTCAAGCGTTGCAGACTGTCTTCGGCATGTTTTCGTAGTAGTTCACTGGTCGAATTTTCATTACCGCTACTTATAGCATTAAAGATGGCAATATGCTCTTGCAAGGAAAGTTTGATGGTTTCAGGGCTATGACGGAAAGTATGATTTCTGAATAATCTGAGCTGAACCACTAATTTACGATATGTGTCGTACAAGGCGGAATTATTGGTAAATTTGGCCAATAGGTCATGAAATTGCTGGTTTAATGTAGCGTAGGTACTAATATCCTTTTCATCAACAGCACGGTGCATTATCTTTATTAAGCCTTCAAGTTGTGCGTGTCCCTCTGGCTTTAAATTCAGTGTTACTAATTGTCCAATCAAGCCTTCCAAAGGAATGCGCACCTGGTAAATCTGGGCGGCTTGTTCACTGTCAAGCTTGCGGACAGAGACTCCGCAGTTTTTCTCAAAGAGAATTAAACCGCGTTCCTCCAGTGTTCTGAATGCTTCGCGTACAGGTCCGCGGGAAATGCCCATGTTAGTGGCGATGCTTGCTTCCCGCAAGGCATCTCCAGGTTGTATTTCTCCTTCTAGAATTTGACGCTCCAGCTCCTCATGAACCAGGGTTGTCAGGGAGCGGGTGCGAAGGAGGGTGAGTGCGTCTGTTGAGCTCATATATTATTCTTACTAAGAAATATTAACCGGTTGAATGGTGATTTTAGCATCATCTTCAAATTATTGCATATTGTCAACAATATGTAATAAACAAAATATAGAATACCTTCTTCTTTAATGAGTGATGAAGGTATTTAATAATGTTACGTAAATTTTTTACAAAGGGATTACTTGCTGTTTCTGCTATGAGTGCTTCGTTCGCTGTACAGGCGGAATCAATTAAATTGGCGATTACTGACCTTGTCGGACTTGAGGAATTGCAGCGTGAGTTTGGACCCTTTAAAAATGAGTTGGAAAAAGTAACGGGAATGAGTATTGAATTCTTGCCGGTTACCAATCGTACGGCAGGACTTGAAGCGCTTCGATTTAAAAAGGTGGATTTTGTCCTGGCAGGGCCAGCAGAATATGTGGTGATGGAAAAGCGGGCCAAGGCTTCGGTCGTAACCGGTTTATATCGCCCCAATTATTATTCACAGATTGTGGTTAAGGCTGACAGCCCGTACTTTACCTTGAGTGATTTAAAAGGTAAGCAGATTGGCATGGGTTCTGTTGGCTCAACTTCCCGTCATCTTGGGCCTGTCCAGTTGTTTGCGAATGCTTCGATTGATCCTTTAAAAGATATTAAAGTCACGCATACCAATTTGCGTTTGGCCTGGGAAGGACTGAAAAAAGGAGATCTGGATGCGATTGGAATGGGTCGTTCCGATCTGGAAAGTTTTTTGGAGAAAGAGCCTGACAATCAGAAAAATGCCTATCGTATCCTGGCACGCGGTGGAGATTTGCCTAATGATTTATTGATGGCAGGTGAGCATGTCTCCGCTGCGGTTGTTGAAAAAGTGCGTAACGCCATTGGTCAGAATTCAGATGCATTGATTGCCAGTATCGCACAAGGAGCAGATCACGTAAAACGCTATGACGGCATGCGATTTCTGACCCAGATTACCGATAAAGATTATGATCCGGTGCGTGCCATGTATCGCACTGCCGGCTATCCCGAATATTCTGACTTTATTGGTGAGTAATGATGTCTGCGCAATTGAGCGATCCTTCTGCCTGTATGGCAGTACGGGTAAAGGGGCTTTCCAAACGCTTTCAGGGAGGTGAAACTCCCGTATGGTCTGATGTTTCTTTTGATATTCCTTACGGTCAACGCGTTGCTATTATCGGTGCCAACGGTGCGGGTAAAAGTACTTTGTTAAGAAGCTGTGTCCGACTGGTTGAGCCTGATTCGGGTGAGATTTTCCT
>JBBADT010000120.1:0-3008 GCA_041656315.1 Advenella sp. | reverse complement strand
CCTGTTTCTGGCCGCTCCTCGCCTGAGAAGAGTCTTTTTCCCAAAGATTTGTTTTAAATTCAGGTGTTATACCCCTAGCTGGGTTAAACTGACGAGCTTTACTAACCGCTTAATAATGATCAGGTTAAATGGATATTAGACGCACCATCCTTTGGATGATTTTTGTATTTTCGGTCTTCGCCATCTGGAATAACTGGCAAACCTATAATGGTCAGCCATCCCTGTTTGGCCAGGCTCCCCAATCCGAAACCACCTCCAATCCGGCCTCCGGTACGCCTGGCGTTCCAAATGCAGCCTCGCCTGCCGGTACTGCCGCCACTCCGTCAACAACAGCACCTGCCGTTGCTTCAGAAAAAATCACCATCACCACCGATGTTTTCAAATTGAATTTTGATTCCGTAGGTGCCCAGATTGTGTACGCCGAATTGTTGAAGTATCCTTCCGCTGAAAACCGTGACCAGCCAATCGTACTGCTGGATAACTCTGCAGCGGCGGAATATATTGTGCAAAGCGGCCTGATCGCACCACAAGGAAGCAACAAGCGCTACCCCGACCAGAATACCGCCTTCAGAATGGTTTCTACTGAAACCACCATGACCGGTGATACCCTGCCAGTGGTCTTTGAGTCTGAGTCTGACGGCATCAAGGTTACACGTACCTATACGTTCCATCGCGATTCTTACCGAATCGATGTCAAGGACGAGGTCACCAACACTGCCGCAGAGCCACAATCCCCCTCACTGTATCTGCAAATTGCCCGTGACAGCCAGGATCCGGCTGGCAGCTCCAGCTTCTATCCCACCTTTACGGGAATGGCGGTTTATTCTGATGAAGAACGCTTCCAGAAAGTGTCCTTTTCTGAAATCGACAAGAAAAACGCCGATTATATTAAATCGGCTGACGATGGCTGGATCAGTGTCATTCAACACTTCTTTGTGACCGCCTGGGTGCCCCAGGAAGGCAAAGAGCGTTTTATCGACATGCGCAAGGTTTCCAATACCCTGTATGCCATCAGTGCGGTAGAGCCATTAGGTATCATCGCGCCCAACAGTACAGTTGCCACCCAATCCACCTTATGGGTAGGTCCACAAGACCAAAAAGCCCTGGCAGCCATTTCCCCGTCCCTTGATCTGGTGGTTGACTATGGCTGGCTAACCATTCTTGCCAAGCCCATGTTTACCTTCATGACCTGGCTGTACACCCTGGTTGGTAACTGGGGCTGGACGATCGTTCTATTGACGGTCATTATCAAATTAATCCTTTACCCATTGTCGGCCTCCAGCTATCGCTCTATGGCCAAAATGAAAAACGTGGCACCGCGCATGCAGGCCCTGAAGGAAAAATTCGGTGACGACCGCCAGAAGCTGAACACAGCCATGATGGAAATGTACCGTACCGAGAAGATCAACCCATTGGGCGGTTGTTTCCCGATCCTGATTCAAATTCCGGTATTCCTTACCCTGTACCGCGTTTTGCTGTCCAGTGTGGAAATGCGTGGCGCAGGATGGATTGGCTGGATTACCGACTTGTCAGTCCGTGACCCGTACTTCATTTTGCCAGCCATCATGATGGCCACCATGTTCTTGCAGATCAAGCTGAATCCAACACCGCCTGATCCAATGCAAGCCAGAATCATGATGCTCATGCCGCTGGTATTTGGTGCCATGATGTTCATGTTCCCTGCCGGTTTGGTACTTTACTGGGTTGTGAACAACATCCTTTCGATTGCCCAGCAATGGTACATTACCCGCAACATGAATAAAGCGGCCAATGAAGCCATTCTGACGCACAAGTAATTCCAGTGTTGTCATTTTCCGGCTTATCCTTGTTCAGGCAAGCCGGAAAGTAGAAATAAGAAACCGCATCTTCGGATGCGGTTTTTTTGTGGCCCGCCCTGCCAGTCAAAGACATATGGTTTTTACAGAAAAAAATGGTAATGCAAGTTCAACTGTATGGGTAAGGTGAATTCAATTCCAGAGACTAAAAAAACCGGGAATAGTAATTTACTATTAAGAATTAATAATAAATAAATTATACAAAAATACAGTCTGGTATTAAGATACAAACATTGCAGCTGTGAAGGGTTCTCTAACGCGCAGTAGGACTCTTCACTAAATCTGCAAGCCTTGTGTGGTGCAAGTCTGGCTGTTAAAGACCTGTCACCACACACCCTTTCCCCGCCTTAGCGGTGGCGAAGATCCTTTTGAAGTCTCCTCCTCCCCTTCACGGGGAAACTCCTCCCTTAAGCCTGCTTCTTTTACCAAGCAGGCTTTTTTTTGCCTGCCTTAGTTAAACTTCGATTAATGCATCGGCAATGTAACAGCCCTTTTCACCCGGAACCGCCAAAACCGGATTGACTTCCACCGATTTGATCTGGTCCTGCGCCTGTGCCGCAAAAATGGACAGCCGGGACAACTGCACGGCAAGTCCGTCAATATCAACCGCCGGTTTGCCACGCACGCCTTGCAAAATGGCCGCGCTGCGAATACTGAGGATCAGCTTCCTGGCTGTTTCAGGGCTGAATGGGCAACGATGCAAGACTACGTCTTTCAACACTTCCACGTGAATGCCACCCAGACCAAACATGGCCACAGGACCGAATACAGGGTCATTCTTGACACCCATAATGCATTCAACGGCGTTGTTTACCTGTTTCGCCACCAGAATGCCTGTAACCATTGCATTAGGTGCTTTCTCAGCGGCCCGCTCCAACAACAATTGATAGCTTTCATGAACTTCAGCTACGCTGTTGATATTCAGTATCACACCACCAATTTCAGATTTATGCTTGATATCAGGAGAAAGGATTTTCATCACTACTGGAAAACCGAATTGCCCCGCCAGACGTGCTGCCTCGGCAGCATCATGGGCAATTCCTTCCGGAATGGCCTGCAAACCTGCCTCTTCCAGGATGAGCTTGGCCTGGGCTTCGTCAGGTGTGCTGGCAAGCGCGGCAACGGCTTTCTTTTCAAACGGAATGAGGGCATCTGGCCTGGCAAAGGCTGTGC
>JBBADT010000119.1:0-3090 GCA_041656315.1 Advenella sp. | reverse complement strand
ACAAGAACCCTATCGCATGTTCACTTCACGCGCCGAATACCGTTTGATTCTGCGGGAAGACAATGCCGATATGCGCTTAACTGAAAAAGGTCGCGAAATTGGTTTAATTGATGATCATCGTTGGTCGATATTTGAAGCTAAACGCGAAGCTATTGCTCAAGAAGAACAACGCCTAAAAGATACTTGGGTACGACCAGGCACGCCATTAGGTGAAGCGGTGATGGCAAAATTTAATACGCCACTCACTCATGAGTACAATTTGTTAAATTTACTTGCGCGTCCAGAAATCAATTACCTTGATTTAGTTGCGGTGACCGGTGGTGGTATTATTGACGAACAAATAGCTGAGCAGTTGGAAATCAAAACTAAATATGCAGGCTATCTTGATCGTCAACTGGACGATATAGCAAAGCTGCGAGCTAGCGAAGCGGTGAAGCTGCCATTGGATATTGATTACACGATGATTTCTGGGTTATCCAAAGAAATTCAGCAAAAACTTATGGCCAGCCGCCCTGAAACCTTAGGTCAGGCCTCACGTATCCCTGGGGTTACTCAAGCCGCCGTTTCTTTGTTGATGGTGCATTTGAAAAAGCGCAAAGCCACTCAGTCGTTGGAGCAACCAGATTCATGAGCGTCAGTACACAGCATGCGCAAGAGTTAATTGACGGTGCGCAGCAACTTGGTGTGATTTTAACTGAGCAGCAGAAAAAACAATTACTGCAGTATTTAAGTTTATTGATTAAGTGGAATAAAGCTTACAACTTAACCGCTGTGCGTAATCCTGACGAAATGGTCTCTCGGCATTTGCTCGACAGCCTTAGTGTTGTTCAGTACGTCGAACAATATGGCAACGATTGGTTGGATGTTGGTAGCGGTGGCGGTATGCCGGGGGTACCGTTAGCGATTATTTTCCCACAACGGAAGTTCACTCTGCTGGATTCAAACGGTAAAAAAACGCGCTTTTTAACTCAGGTTAAATTGGAGTTAAAGCTGGATAACCTTGAAGTTATCCACAATCGTGTCGAAGCCTTTACCCCCGAACGTGTATTCTCTGGCATTATCTCGCGGGCATTCAGTTCGTTGGAAGATTTTACTAATTGGACACGTCATCTTGGCGACGCAAACAGCTATTGGTTGGCGATGAAAGGCGTGCATCCAGATGATGAGTTGCAGGCATTGCCAGAGGATTTTCGTCTCGACAGTTGTCAGGTTCTTAAAGTGCCCGGTTGCCAAGGGCAGCGGCATTTATTGATTTTGCAACGTCAGTAATAACTTAGGAGATAATATGGGCAAGGTCTTGGCAATTGCCAATCAGAAGGGCGGTGTCGGTAAAACCACGACCTGTATTAATTTGGCAGCCTCCTTAGTCGCCACACGCCGTCATGTGTTGTTGATTGATCTTGATCCACAAGGCAATGCCACCATGGGCAGTGGTATTGATAAACACAGTTTGCAATACTCAGTGCTGGATGTATTGACTGGGCAGGCTGATCTTATTGATGTAATGCAGTTCTCTGAGCATGGTGGTTATCAGTTATTACCGTCCAACCGCGATTTAACTGCTGCTGAAGTGGTGTTACTCGATTTACCCAATAAAGAACATCGGCTATTGGATGCCTTACAACCGGTACGCGGTAATTATGATTATATTTTGATTGATTGCCCGCCATCTTTGAGCATGCTCACGATCAATGCCTTAGTGGCAGCGGATGGCGTGATGATCCCTATGCAGTGTGAGTATTTTGCCTTGGAAGGGTTAACTGACTTGATTGGCAGTATCCAGCGCATTGCAGCAGAGCTCAATCCAGCGTTGGAAATAGAAGGTATTTTACGAACCATGTATGATCCGCGTTTAAGTTTAGCCAATGATGTCTCGTTGCAGCTCAAACAGCATTTTGGTGACAAGCTGTATGACACTGTTATTCCACGTAATGTGCGTTTAGCAGAAGCGCCCAGTCACGGTCTGCCGGTCTTGGCATATGACAAACAGTCACGTGGTGCATTAGCTTATTTAGCGTTAGCGGGCGAATTATCACGCCGCCAGCGCGCCAGTCAGCGTGCTGCAACACGCACATAAGGAATCACATTATGGCGGTTAAAAAACGTGGTCTCGGACGAGGACTTGATGCTTTACTGAGTAGTGCAACGGCCAATACCTTACAAGAGCAGGCCACAAAAGTGGCTGCCAACGAGTTACAGCACTTGAGTTTAGAGTGTATTCAGCGTGGTAAATACCAACCACGTGGTGATATGGATCAGACCAGTCTCGAAGAACTTGCGCAATCGATCAAAGCGCAAGGCGTTATGCAGCCGATAGTGGTTCGCCTGATTGCTAAAAACACATATGAAATTATTGCGGGTGAACGTCGTTGGCGCGCAGCAAAACTTGCGGGTTTAACAACCATCCCTGCTTTAGTGCGTGATGTGAGTGATCAAGCCGCGATTGCTATGGCGCTGATTGAAAATATTCAGCGCGAAGATTTAAGTCCTGTAGAAGAAGCAGAGGCTTTGCAACGCTTACAAAAAGAATTTGAATTGACTCAGCAAGAAGTTGCTAATGCTGTAGGCAAGTCGCGGGCCACCATTGCCAATTTGTTACGATTGATTGGCTTGCCCGATGAGATTAAAACATTGTTGGCACATGGTGATTTAGAAATGGGCCACGCGCGAGCCTTATTAGGTTTACCAGCGGATAAACAAGTTGAAGCGGCGCGACATGTTGTCGCAAAAGCGTTAACGGTTCGACAAACTGAAGCTTTGGTTCGTAACATGCTGAGTGACAAACCTGAACCAGAAAAAGCGATGATTGATCCTGATGTAAAACGCCTAGAGAAAAAGCTGGCCGAGCGTTTAGGTACGCAAGTACAAATTAAACATGGCCAAAAAGGCAAAGGACAATTAGTCATCCGTTATGGAACTCTAGAAGAGTTGCAAGGAGTTTTAGCGCATATACGCTAAGTAAATTATAGCTATTGGTCGTAAAAGTAGATATGACGGTTGAATGAGCGGCGTTAGCCCCCTATACTCCTCTCGCAATTTTGTAGCTATTCATTTCAGTAGATAAGAATAGCGAAGGAACTAGGCACATAC
>JBBADT010000118.1:0-3101 GCA_041656315.1 Advenella sp. | reverse complement strand
CGTGGCAACGACGCCCGCTGGATCAACCACAGCTGCGACCCCAACTGTGAAACCCAGGAAGGACGCCACGGCAAACGGGTGTATGTATTTGCCAAAAGGGATATCAAAGCCGGCGAAGAACTGTTTTACGATTATGGCCTGGTCATTGACGATAAACTGACCGCCAAACTGAAAAAGCAATACCAATGCCTGTGTGGCTCGGAAAACTGCCGCGGCACCATGCTGGCCCTGCCTGAAAAGAAAAAAGCCGCCAAAAAGGCAACTGCAAAAAAGAAACCGGCTGATCCGGCTTAACATCAGTCATTGGCCAAAGCCCGGCCTTATCCGCCGGGGACCCCATTGCCATCAACAGCATCACGCCAGTTCGGCCACCATTTTTTCAAGGCAATCCCGGGCATCGCCCACCACCACCCTGGCGCTGCAGCCAATCATCAGGTTCAGGTTCAAGCCAAAATCCTCAACCGTAAAGCCGTGTGCATCAATATCACGCCCCTGCTCATGGCCAACTGAAGCCTGCTCCACCAGCGACCGGCCATCATGGGTATATACCCAAACCGGCTTGCCCAAGGCAATGGCGAACCCCACTTCAAAGACCGTACCCGAATCGGGCTCCTGCCCTCGAAAGGCATTGACATTGGCCATGACAGCATCTGCCTGGCGGATCAGCCCGATATTGGACTGGTAAATCCAGTGCGCCAACACCTGTTTATCCAGCCCGGCCGGAGCATTATTATCCAGCGGATACAGGCCCGCAAAACCAAATGACGTACAAAGTGCTTTAAGCTGCTGGCCATATTCAACGGCATCGTGCCTGAATACATCGGGCCCGGCCAAATAAATCTTTTTCATAAAACCACCTTTCCCAACGGCAAGAGAGGAACCATCACCACCCAGAAAATTAAAATCTTAAAAATACATTCTGAAAAGATTTCTTTTTATTCTGAAGATCATTATCATAGCTTGTATAGGATTTTTCTGTTCCCAACACTGATTTGTCCCTTTTTCAAGGAGTCCAACATGTCTGCGTCTTTCGAGCTAAAAAAATCAAGCAATGGCCAAATCATTGGGACCAGTCCCATGTTTGCCGATGAAGCAACGCGACACTACGCCATGGCCGAATGCAAAACCGCAGCAAGCGCCACGGTTATCGACAACACCAACACCTGACCGGCGGTGTAATGTGCCGGCAAGCATGCTGCTTGACGGCGCGACAACCCGCCTCTTGGGCTTAATCGCCCGCTTTTAACACCCCGTATCGCACCAGGGTGCGTTCGCGTGCCTGGGCATGATCCACAATAGGTGACAAGTACACGCCTGCCATCAGCCAGGGCTCATGAATGGCCTTATCAGGCACCTGCTTCAGTTCGGGCACATAACGCCGGATGAACTTGCCTTCGGGATCAAATTTTTTTGACTGGGTCACCGGATTAAAAACCCGGAACCATGGCTGGGCATCACATCCGGTAGAGGCTGCCCATTGCCAGCCGCCGTTATTCGAGGCCAGGTCATAATCATTCAGTTTATCGGCAAAATATTTTTCACCTTCACGCCAGTCTATACCCAGGTCCTTGCACAAGAAAGAAGCCGTGATCATGCGCAGCCGGTTATGCATGTAACCGGTCTGGTTCAGCTGGCGCATGGCGGCATCCACAATCGGATAACCCGTCCGGCCTTCACACCAGGCCGCAAAATACCCAGGATTGCTATCCCACACGATGCGGTCGCAGGCACGCTGGAAAGACCGGTTCACGACATGTGGAAAATGATACAGAATGGCCTGATAGAACTCTCGCCAGATCAGCTCGGACAGCCAGGTTGCCGCGCCGTCATTGTTTTGTTGCAGGGCAAAACGGGCCAGCTTGCGCACAGACACTGTACCAAAACGGATATGCACCGACAGGTACGACACCCCCTTGACCGCCGGAAAGTCACGCGCCTCTTTATAGCGCGCCATCCGGGTGGTGAAGTCTTCAAACAGGGTTTGCGCACCACTGCTGCCCGCCGGCATAGGCAATGATTCCCAGGTGCCAGACTCAAAACCCATCTGTTCCAATGAAGGAATACTTTCCCCTTGTGGTTTGCTGGCCAGCCGGGCGGCATATTTTTCAACCGGATAGGCTTTGAGCTGGAAATCATCCACTTTCTTCAGCCAGGCATTCTTGTATGGCGTGAAAACACTATATGGCTTGCCAGCCTGGGTCAGAACCTCATTGGTTTCAAAAACCACCTGATCCTTGAAATCGGCAAACCCGATACCCATGACATCAAGGCTGGCCGCAACCCTTTGGTCACGCGCGATGGCAACCGGTTCATAATCGCGATTGGTGAATACTTTCTGCACGCCCAGCTGCCGGGCCAATTCGGGAATACAATCCTGGGCCGCCCCATACCTGACAATCAAGCCGCTACCCTGCCCACCGGCCTGCAAGGACAAGGCACGCAAGCCGGCATCAAGGGCCAGAACGCTTTGATGAATAAATTCAACCCGGCGGTCTTTACGGCTAGGCAGGGCATCCAGGATATCGGTATCAAAAATAAAAACACAATACACTTTCTGCGCAGTCCGCAAGGCATGATAAAGCGCAGCATGATCCTCACAGCGCAAGTCACGGCGAAACCAGACCAGGGCCGCTGTCATGGGCGCGGGCCCAGCCGCAGGTTTGTTTGTATCATTATTGATCATCAAATTGTCTCCCGCTTGGCACGCCAGGCAGCTAAGGCGTCGATAATATCCTGGGCTTTACGAAAAAAGACGGTATTTGCCGGCAACCGTTTTGAATTGAATAAAGCCGCATTCCCCCCTATCCAAAGCTCTGTACCGACAGGCAGATTCTGGCGCAATTGCTTCAGGTTCTGGATGACCTCCTGAACCGGTGCATGGGTGCTGACACCAATGGCAACAATATCGGCATTCAATTCCCCGGCCGCCGCCAGAATTTCCGACAAGGGGGTATCCGCCCCCAGGGACAGGCGCTCACAATTTTCAAGGGCAAAAAAGCATTCGGCCATGAGCAGACCCAAAGTGTGTTTTTCTTGCGGCAAAGTGGTTAACAACACACGCGGAGTACGGATTTCATCGGGTAGTTTAATATCGATAGCCG
>JBBADT010000117.1:0-3109 GCA_041656315.1 Advenella sp. | reverse complement strand
TACTACCTTTAGGTAGTCGGGATGCCCGCTAAAGCCATCCCATGCGTTCGGGGAGAATGGCTCTGCGAGGGCGGCATCATCCCCGAGCGCCCGTTTGAACAGCCTCAATATCCAGTTGCTGCCGCTGGAGTTGAGTGAGTAAATCCAGATCATTGTGCTTTCCTTTCAAAGACGAACATCTTTCTGTAGTCCACACTGTTGATGGCAGGCTCTCGCACCGTGAGGTCGAAGCCACAGTCCTCGCCGATGGCTCGCATCCAATGTGGAGAGAATGATTGGTGTGGCGGCTTGCCAATGGTAGCGCCGTCACCGTCCTCCGTCCTCGTCTCGCAGATGACCTTGTTGGAGACCGAGAGCACCTTCCGCAGCTTGTCCTCCGGGTCGCGGAGGTGGCGAATGACATTCAGGAACAGAGTGAGGTCATACCTGCCGCCACCGCCGCACACGAGATTCGGCGGAGGCGTCTGATGAATGTTGGCACAGACGGTAGTGACGGGTGCTCTGATTTCGTCTCGAACTCCCTTGATGGTCTTCACGCGGTTGGCGTCAATCTCAAAGGAGGTGACATTCGCAGCACCGCGAGCCACTGAAGCGAAAGTGAACGCGCCCTCTGCCGCCCCAATGTCGAGAACAGACATTCCTGTCATGTCGTCGGGAAGTGTCTCGTCCGCACGCCTTAGAATGTCTTCGAGGTGGTAGCCGTGACCATACACCTTCTTGGGGGTGTAGATGGCCCGGTGGTAGTCGGGCCTGTAGCCGCTATCCCCGGTCGTGAACTCCGGCTCATACTCATACTCACCGCAGTCATTCTCGACCATGCGACCATAGACTTCCGACCTCGGGATGACGGTAAGTGGGTAGTCAGAGACATCCACGAAGACGGTGTCCCTCGGGTTGTCCCGGACCATCATCGCTGCGTACTTGGCGTAAGCCTCTCGGCTGCCATCTCGGACCCAGTCTATCCGAAGGTCGCCGCCCCGACTGGCACGGAAGTCTCTGCGTGCCCTCCAGAGAAAGTAGGGAAGCACGAGAACCACATTGCGAACCTCGAAGTCCGAGAATGTCGCAGTGTAGAGGTTGCCGATGAGTTCCTCTTCAATGGCAAGGGTCTGGCACCCATGCTCGCTGAGAAGCCCATGCGCCCACTCGTTCTCGAATGTCCCATTGCGTTCCCTCGCCGTAATCAACGAGCGAGGGACGGACTGGCACACTGGACCCGGCACGTCAAGCACATCACACAGCAGTTGGTTCGTGCCGCTGTTGATGAGACTAAGAACCGTACTTTTCCCCGTACACTGCGCCGCTCCGAGTCTCAGCACTATCGGCCTCATTGTCCACCTCTAATACCCAATAAACGTCCCTGTCGTTCTGTCTCTCGCGCAAAACGTACATCTTGACATCCTCGTCGAACTCCTCCATCGTTTCTCTGTCCGTCTCTATCAGTTCATGCCGGAACAGTGCGCCGTCATCGTCGATACGCTCGAACCGCTCGTCACCCTTGATGGGCCGCGTCTGCACCACGACGTACTTCGAGGCCACTCGCCACAGTTCGGCGAGGACTGCCTCCTGCGTCTCCACCGGAACGTGAAGCAACAGTCCCGAGCAGAACACGATGTCGAACTCGTTGTCCTCGAACGGGAGGTCAGTGGCGTCGCCGCGAATGAACTCCCCGTCAGGGTAGTTCTCCTTGCAGATAGCTATCATGTTCTCCGAGAGGTCGCAGCCGGTATATTCAAGCCCGACAACCTCAGTGAAGAACGGGTAGTAGTTCCCGTTGCCACACGCCACATCGAGAATGGTATCGCCCTCTTCGCCGGGGAACCAGTCGATGCCCTTCCACTCCTCTGTCCGCTCGTCTGGGGAGAGAAGCATCTCCGCAATCTTGTGCGCCTTGGAGTCATACTCCCCGTCCTCTTCATCCCAGACGAACCAGTACTCATCGGCACTCCCGTAGCCTTTACCCTGCATCGTAGTTCAGTCTCCTTTTCCCGAACGCTTTCCACTTGCGTCCGAATTCGTCCTCCGCATCATTCATCACGCTTACGTCACCGTGCCTGCGCGTCATGCCCTGTGCGTAGCCGCCTCTCAATGGGCCGCCGAGATGGTGCATCCTCACCGTCCCGTCGAAGACGAGGCGGAAGCCGCCCTCTCGCAACCGACAAAGAAGGTCACTATCCTCCCGCCCATTCATCTCCCGGAATGGCATCGGGAAGAGATACTCGCCCTCCTTCACAGCTTCAACCGCAGAACGCCTGTAGAGGTTGTTGCTTCCGTGGAAGTCCACATCCTCCACCTTCATGTCCTTTAGCCGGTTGTTGCCGGTGTAGATTGTGTTCCACGGGGCCACCGAGCCAATGTTCGGGTCGCTGCGCATGACATCATACAGCGGCCCGAGCCATCCCGGAGGCACGAGCATGTCATTGTCGAGCCAGAAGAAGAACTCATTCTCCGGGAACTTCTCGTATATCAACTCACGGCCCATTGGGCAGCCCAGATTGGCCTCAGAACGCACGGCGACCACGTTCGGGTGCATTGCCTCGACAGACTGAAAGTATTCGTAAACAGGCTCTTCTGAGCCATTGTCGAGAAGAATAAGTCGGTAGGGCGTGTAGGTGTTGGCAATCAGGGTGTTGATGCAAGACTTCGTAACCTCTAACTCATTCCACGCCATGACCACGATGTCTATGGTGGGGCGCTCAAGTGCCATGTAGAGTTTGCGGTACTCACTCGCCATGCGCTTATGACTGAACTTACGGGTCGCCCACTCCGCCATCTTGCGGTTGCCGCGCTTGTCCTTTGCCAATTCCAGACCCCGCGCGATGCCCTCGATGATGCCGCCGATGGTCGGGCGAACCATAACGCCATGCTTCTTTGCCATCGTAGTCTGATACCCCGGCCCATGAATAACAACAGGCCGGACTCCTGCCGTCATAAGTTCTGCGGTCGCACACCCGAAACTCTCATTGACGGTACCGACAACCACGCTTGCCTCAGCAGCCTTCTCTCTCGCTTCCTCGGGCGTGAGGGTGTCGAATACCTCGACTCTGTTCTGAAGCCTGCGAGAGACAATCTCCTCCCGGATATTGATGCGCCCTTCACAGGAGCGGCC
>JBBADT010000116.1:0-3121 GCA_041656315.1 Advenella sp. | reverse complement strand
GTGCGTGGCTCGACCAGCATCATCCCGCGCCGTTCTCGTGGACACTGGCGTTGCTGGTTGCCGGACTGATGATCGGCAGTCTCAATGCCTGGCGCTGGATCAGCCGCGAACGTCAGGCGATGGAATCGAACTGGGAGGGAGGCGATGACTGACTGGCTGGTCTTGCTGCTTGCGATCATCGCCGGTATGGCATTGGGGATATTCTTTTTCGGTGGCCTGTGGTGGACGGTGCGTCATGGGCTGTCGATGCGGTTCCCGGCATTGCTGTTTCCAGCGAGTCTGCTGCTGCGTCTGGGGGTGACCGTGGTCGGTTTCTATCTGGTTGCGGATGGTGACTGGCGGCGCCTGATCGCCTGCCTGGTCGGCTTCATGCTGGCGCGTTGGCTTGTGAGCCGCTGGACGCGAGGACAGGCAGAAAACATGGCTGATGAGCAGGTGGAGCAGCGATGGAACTGAGTCCCGATACAGTGGTGCTATGGCAGTTTGGCTGGCTCAAGCTGAATGCCACGATCCTGTTCACCTGGGTGATCATGCTGTTGCTGGTCGGCGGATCGTGGCTGATCACCTCACGATTGTCGAGTGGCGAGAGGCGTTCGCGTTGGCAGAACCTGGTCGAGATGCTGGTCATCCAGATCGAGAAACAGCTTGAGGACGTTGGCCTTGATCGACCACGCAAGTATCTGGGGTTTCTCGGCACGCTGTTCCTGTTCATCGCCGCCTCGGCGCTGGGCACGATGATCCCGGGCTATCTGGCACCCACCGGTTCCCTGTCGACCACTACCGCACTTGCCCTGACCGTATTTGTCGCGGTGCCCTTCTACGGCATCATCGGGCAGGGGCTGGGCAGTTACCTGCGCTCGTATGCACGGCCGACCCCGATCATGCTGCCGTTCAATATCATCAGCGAGCTGTCGCGCACCCTGGCTTTGGCCGTGCGCCTGTTCGGCAACATGATGAGCGGCGCGATGATTGCCGCCATTCTGCTGACCATCACCCCATTCCTGTTTCCGATCGTCCTGACCGCGCTAGGCTTGCTGACCGGCATGGTTCAGGCCTATATCTTCTTCATCCTGGCTACCGTCTACATTGCCGCGGCTACCCGCGTGCAGTCAGTCGGTGGCTGATGTTTCTCGAAGGGAGAAAAACATTCATGGACAGCATGACCTTCATTGCAGTGGTTTCTATCGTCACCGCCGGGCTGACTGTGGGCATCGGCGTGCTGGGGCCATCGCTGGGCGAAGGGCGAGCGGTCGCCACTGCCCTGACCTCGCTGGCACAGCAGCCGGACGCCGCTCCGACGATCACTCGCACCCTGTTCGTCGGGTTGGCGATGATCGAATCGGCCGCGATCTACTGCTTCGTGATCTCAATGATCCTGCTTTTCGCCAATCCGTTCTGGAATCACTTCCTCGCCGCAGCGGGTAGCTGACCGATGCTGATCGACTGGTACACGGTGGTTGCGCAGGTAATCAATTTTGCAGTCCTCGTCTGGCTGCTGAAACGATTCCTGTACCAGCCGATCTTGCGGGCGATCGACGCCCGCGAGCAGCGCATTGCCGATTCGCTGGCCCAGGCCGAGGAGATCCAGGCTGAGGCCGAGGCTCAACGCAGGATATTCGAGGAGCGCAATGCCACCTTCGAGCGACAACGCCAGGAGCGACTCGGGCAGATGGCCGAGGAAGTCCGGGACGAGCGTCATCGGTTGATGGAGGAGGCCCGTCGCTCGGCCGAGCAGCTGCGCGAACGGCAGGTCGAGGCACTGCGCCGGGAACAGGAGCGGCTGAGCCTGGAGCTGGTCCGCGGGGTCCGCGAGCAGGTGCTTGCCATCACCCGGCGGGCCTTGAGCGATCTGGCTCATCGTGACCTGGAGGCTGCCATGACCGCCGTGTTCCTCGACCGGCTGCAGGCCTTGGAACCGGCCGAGCGTGACCGGCTTGCCGGCACTCTGTCCAGGGCCACCGAGCCGATCCGGCTGCGCACCGCGTTCCCGTTGTCGCGCGAGCAGCAGCAGCGGCTGGAGGCGTCGCTGTCCGAGACGCTCGGGCTTGAGCCGCCGATGCAGTTCGAGGTGGTCCCCGAGATCGTCGGCGGGATCGAGCTCGTTGGCGATGGCGAGAAGCTTGGCTGGAGTATCGAGGAGTATCTGCATGCCCTCCAGCACCATCTGGCCGAGCGACTTGACGGCGAGGTGGGGGCGATCGAGCCGCCTGCTGCTGACGAGCCAGACGCCGAGCCGATCAATGGAGGGTCGCTGTCGTGACGACAGCCGACCAGACGCTGCTCCATCAACTCGAGGACGGGTTGCACGCCCTGAGCGAGGCCAGTGATTCGTTCCGGACACAGCTTGAGTGGCGCGAAATCGGGCGGGTGCGGAGCGTGTCGGCCGGTATCGCCCATGTCACCGGACTGCCCAATGTCGGTTACGAGGAACTGCTGGTCTTCCCGGGCGAGATCTCCGGCATTGCCTTCAACGTCGACGAAGACGAGATCGGCGTGGTGCTCCTGGGCGAGTACTGGCACCTGCAGTCGGGTGACGAGGTCGAGCGGACCGGTCGAGTGATGGATGTGCCGGTCGGCGAAGAGCTGATCGGTCGGGTGATCGATCCGCTCGGCCGGCCGCTCGACGAACGGCCCGCCCCGCCAGCCAGCCAGCGGCTGCCGATTGAGCGGCCGGCGCCACCCATCATGGACCGAGCGCCGGTCTCGGTACCGTTGCAGACCGGCATCAAGGTGATCGACGCACTAATCCCGATCGGCCGCGGGCAGCGGGAGCTGCTGCTCGGTGATCGCCAGACCGGCAAGAGCAGCATTGCGATCGACACCATTCTCAACCAGCGTGGCAAGAACGTGTTCTGTGTCTATTGCGCGATCGGGCAACGCACCGCGGCGGTCGCCAGGGTCATCGAGACCTTGCGGGCGCACAAGGCGATGGAGTACACCACCGTAATGGTGACGGAGGGCAACGGCCCGCCCGGGCTGTCCTACATCGCGCCTTATGCGGCCACCAGCATCGCCGAATACCTGATGGCCCAGGGTCACGACGTGCTGATCGTCTATGACGATTTGACCCAGCATGCGCGCTCCTATCGCGAGCTGTCACTGCTGCTGCGCCGGCCGCCCG
>JBBADT010000115.1:0-3171 GCA_041656315.1 Advenella sp. | reverse complement strand
CGTGAATCAGCGGCAACAATGTTGTAAAATGGGCGTTTTTTTGAGCCACCACGGGCTAGACGAATCACCACCATAGGTAGTCCTTTCTTGTAAAATTAAATAAATATGAAACGAGTGATTATATCAAGAGATGCAGACAGAATGCAATCTTAATTTATAAAGCGTGTCAAAAGCAAGGCAACAACACCCCGCTTTTGACATATAGGCAACATGCACTATCTTCGTTTAAGGTAATGCACGGTACTAGCCTCAAGAACTTCCTGGGCCACCAGCTCATTTTTGGTTTGAGCCGAAAAAGCCTGAAAATCCTTGATGGCATTTTTATCGGTCGTGATGACTTTCAGGACCTGCCCGCTTTCTATGGTAGAAAGCGCCTTTTTAGCCTTAAGGATAGGAAGCGGACAGACCAAACCACTGGCATCCACCTCCAAAGCATAAGAATGTTTTTCAGACATGCTTATACCTTAGCCTTAACCCAGGCACAAACCCCGGCAATCGCCGCATCCAGCGCCTGAAGATCGGTACCACCACCCATCGCCATGTCGGGGCGACCACCGCCCTTCCCACCAATTTGTGTGGAAACATGTGACACCAGGTCACCCGCCTTGATCTTGCTTGTGGTATCGGCGGTTACACCGGCAGCGACACTGATTTTGCCATCGGCCTCTGCTGCCAGCACAACCACTGCGGTCTTTAACTTGTCTTTAAGCTGATCGATCATGCCACGCAGTGATTTAGGATCTGCCCCTTTAATGACCGCCGCCAACACCTTGATGCCATTAACATCAACCGCCTGGGATGACAGGTCGGCACTGGCAGCGGAAGCGACTTTGGCCTTGAGCTGATCAACCTCTTTTTCAAGAGAACGGATATGCTCTTGTGCCTGACGTGCCTTTTCAACCAATTCGGCCGGATTAGCCTTCAAGGAAGCCGCCGCCTGCTGAACCGACCTGTTAAGGTTACGAACCCAAGCCAACGCATTGCTGCCCGTAATGGCCTCAATTCGACGAATACCTGCTGCCACACCGCCCTCGGACACAATCTTGAACAAGCCAATATCGCCGGTACGGCGCACATGGGTTCCCCCACATAATTCACGGGAAAAGCCGATATCCAGTACACGAACCTCATCGTCATACTTCTCGCCAAACAGCGCTACCGCACCACCCGCCACTGCGTCATCATAGGACATCAGCTGCGCGGCAACATCAGTATTGTTGAGGATTTCAGCATTGACGATATCCTCAACCCGACTGATTTCCTCGGCCGTAACGGGGGCATCATGCGCAAAGTCAAAGCGGGTTTTATCAGGATCCACCAATGAGCCACGCTGCTGCACATGCTCACCCAGCACCAGACGCAAGGCCTTGTGCATGATATGAGTCACCGAGTGATTGCGCATGGTGCGCTGGCGACGTTCTACATCGACATGCGCATCAAGCAAGTCACCGGCCTTGATGGTACCCAAGGTAACCGTTCCGTGATGACCAAAAACACTGGATTGTATTTTTTGGGTGTCATGAACATTGAAGTTACTGCCAAAACCAGCCAGAATACCGGTATCACCCACCTGACCACCCGACTCTGCATAGAACGGGGTTTTGTCCAGAACAATAACGGCATCCTGCCCTTCGGTAGCAGACTCAACCAACGCACCATCTACATACACAGCCAGCACTTTGGCATTGGTTTGCAAATGCTCATACCCTTCAAAACGGGTTTGTTCGCCAGAATAACTTAAAGCCTGTGCCATTTTGAACTTGCCACTTGCCCTTGCCATTTCACGCTGACGATTCATGGCCTCTTCATAGCCCGCCTCGTCTACCTCATAGCCACGCTCACGACAAATATCCGCCGTGAGGTCAAAAGGAAAACCAAATGTATCGTAAAGTGTAAAGGCTGTTTCGCCATTAAGGGCGCCACCTTTGGCAGTGGATTCCAGTTCGGCATCCAGGATTTTCATGCCTTTTTCAAGCGTTTCCTGGAAGCGCTCTTCTTCCTGTTTGAGCACCTGGGTTACACGATCCTGATGCTGCACCAGTTCTGGATAGGCTTCGCCCATTTCCATGACCAGGTCAGCCACCAGCTTATGAAAGAACGGTTTGACTTGACCCAGCTGATAACCATGGCGTAAAGCACGACGAATAATGCGGCGCAGCACATAACCACGGCCTTCATTGCCAGGAATGACACCATCAACAATCATGAAACTACAGGCACGAATGTGATCAGCAATGACTTTAAGAGAGTTATTCTCGAGATCGGCAACGCCCGTTTCGCGAGCCGCCGCCTTGATCAGATTCTGGAACAGATCAATCTGATAGTTGGAATGCACATGTTGCAAAACTGCAGAAACACGTTCCAGGCCCATTCCCGTATCGACACAGGGACGGGGCAGCGGATGCATGACACCAGCAGCATCGCGATCGAACTGCATGAACACCAGATTCCAGATTTCAATATAACGGTCCCCGTCTTCTTCTGGAGAACCCGGTGGGCCTCCCCAGACATCAGGACCATGATCATAGAAAATTTCAGAACACGGCCCACAAGGACCGGTATCAGCCATTTGCCAGAAGTTGTCGGACGCATAACGTGCGCCCTTATTGTCACCAATACGAATGATTCGCTCAACCGGAACCCCTACTTCTTTGTTCCAGATTTCATATGCCTCGTCATCTTCCTGATAAACCGTCACCCAAAGCTTTTCAGCCGGCAGTTGGTAAACCTGCGTAAGCAGTTCCCATGCGTTCTTAATGGCGTCTTGCTTGAAGTAGTCACCAAAACTGAAATTTCCGAGCATTTCAAAGAAAGTGTGATGGCGAGCCGTATAACCCACGTTTTCAAGGTCATTATGCTTGCCACCGGCACGCAGGCATCGCTGCGAAGAGGTTGCCCGTTTATACGGACGGGTTTCTTTACCAGTAAAGACATCCTTGAATTGAACCATGCCTGAGTTGGTAAACAACAGGGTTGGGTCATTTCCGGGCACCAATGACGAAGATGGAACAATGGTGTGGCCTTTAGACTCAAAGAACTGTAGAAACTTTTGTCTTATTTCTGCTGATTTCATCGTGTAAAAGTGGCTGAATAAATTTATTTAACCGCCAATTATAAGGGGTGTTTAACAAATAAGTGCATTTTTGACACTTTACTACGTTAAATGCCCCA
>JBBADT010000114.1:0-3176 GCA_041656315.1 Advenella sp. | reverse complement strand
TATAAACATTTCTCAGAGGGAATCACTGCAATAGATACGGCTTTCAAAGAACTCGAAGAACTTGGTTATATCACAAAAGAAAGGCATAAAGGGGAAGGAGGTAAATTCTCTGGATGGGACTATACAATCAGAGAATCTGTAGAGAAAACCGACCCTATGGAAAACCGACTTTCGGATAATCCGAAATCGGGTAATCAACAGCTACTAAGTACTAACTCTTCACAAAGTACTGATAAACAAAGTACTGATAATATATATAGCGAAGTTTGCACAGAAATAATATCCTATCTCAATGAAAGAACATCCTCAAGATTCAAGGCAACGAAAGTTCATAAGGAGTTTATCCATGCTAGGTTAGAAGAGGGATTCACCAAAGAGGACTTTTTCACTGTCATTGACAACAAGGTAAAGACTTGGAAAGGCACTGAGTGGGAGAAGTATCTAAGACCTTCTACGCTTTTCAATGCCTCTAAGTTCCAGGGTTATCTCAATGAGAAGCCTGTGGAAAAGAAGCACGCTGGGTCAAAAGAGGGATACTCTGTTGACATCACAAAATATGATACGATTTAGGAGAGTTGTATGAATCCAGAGTTTTTGGAAAAAATAGAACAGTACAGGAAAGAACGTGATGCAAGGGAAATGAAGCAATATGGAAGGATTCTTGATGATAATGAGAGAGATTCAATCATCGAAAAAGAAGAATTGCAAAGAAAGAAAGATATAGAGAACGAAAAAATTAGGACAATCTATAGTGAGTTTATAAGAGAAGTACCGCCTAGGTTCAAAGATGCAACATTTTCTTCTTTTCAATGCTCTTCTGATAAACAAAGAAAGACAGTGGAATATCTGAAAACTGGAGGAAGTGCGGTTATATATGGCTCTAATGGTGTTGGAAAAACTCACTTGGCATATGCTACATGCGAGTATCAAGCAAGGCAAGGAAAGGTAGCTGGGTATGTTCTTGCATTTGATTTCTTCAATGAGGTAAGAAAATCATTCTCTAATGGGTCAACCGATAAGGTTGTTGGTAAATATCATAGATATGACTTACTCGTGATCGATGAGATAGATAAAACTCAAGGAACACCAACAGAATTTGTATATTTGTATTCTCTCATTAACGAACGGTACAACTATATGAAGCCTACAATTCTGATTACAAATGCAACACCTAGCGAGTTCGGTGCTATTATTGGTGAGTCTGCTCTTGATCGTGTTGCATCGGAGGGAAAGGTTATTGACTTGACAGGAGAAAACTATAGGCAGCGTAAATCATTACATTCACTGAAAAAGGAGTGAAGATGACCGAAGAGCAAAGATATCGTTATTGGCTGGCTGTCCATGCACTTGCAGATAGTGAAGAATCTGCTACAATGACAAAAGGAGTAAATAATGGCGGGACACAACAAACAGATTACCGGAGAATTGGCAAAGGAATATTGCAAGAGATTTCAAACATCGGCAACACGAGAAATTGCAAGAGCATTAATCACTGACCATCCAGAATGTTTTCGAGACATTGAGCACGCAAGGTCGGTGGTGAGATATTACCGAGGCGCATTGGGCGATACAAAAAGAGAAGATGCAAAAGAGATTATTCCACGTGTGATTATCCCAAAAGCGGATAAGCAAAGTGATTTCACCCCATACAAGATAACCGAGTTCCCTGTTGCCGTCTGCGGTGATATGCACATGCCGTACCATGACGAGCAAGCTATCCAATTATTCATCGACCATTGCTACAAGATACAACCCAAGACAATCCTGTTAGCCGGAGATTGTTTGGACTGCTACCAAGTATCACGCTGGAACAAGAACCCGAAGATGCGTGATTTCCCGTCAGAAGTCGCAATGATGAAGGCGTTTCTCAGAAGTCTACATGACGCATTCCCCGAAGCCAAGATAGTCTACAAGGTGGGGAATCACGAGGAACGCTACGAAAAATATTTGATGGAGCACGCTCCGGCACTCTTTGGAATGGATGAAATCACGCTTAAAAATCTCATCGGGGCAACGGAAGATTGGATTGACTACGTGGACAACAAAAGGGTTATAACCGCAAAGAAGCTACATATCATCCACGGACACGAATACACCTTCGCAATTTCAAACCCCGTCAATCCGGCACGTGGCTTGTACACGAGAGCCAAGAAGAACGCAATGTGTTTTCATTTCCACCAGACAAGCGAGCACTCCGAAACAGCTATAAATGGCGACTTGGCTACGTGTTGGTCGGTCGGATGCCTGTGTGACCTGCACCCAGAATATATGCCACTCAATAAATGGAACCACGGCTTTGCTGATGTTTTCGAAGATGGGGATGGGTTCTTGGTGCACAACTACCGAATCCTCAATGGAAAAGTTTTGTAAAAAGATGGTAGAAAGTGATTGACAGATAGTACTATATGGTGTAGTATATAGATGTAAGGGGGACAGAGAGAAGCCCCTGGAAGAAAAAAAGGAGAACAACCATGAACGAAAACACCAAAACCGCAAAGACCGAAATCACCAACATCATAGCTGACATTGAGTACCTCCGCAGCCACGGAACCTATCCTTGGTCTGGAGCTAGCGGACGCAGGGCAATGGAGAAGCGGTACAGCTACCAGAAGTCTGTGACTATCAACGGAAAGGTCGTTGATGTTAAAATCAGCACAAGTGCATCTTGCTCCTACACCAGATTCAGCGTGATAGTCACCATTGACGGAGAGCAGAAGAGACAGTACCTCAAGGCTCTCAAGGCTCTGGTAGCCTAACCGATGCAATCCCCTCTTCGGAGGGGGCATTTCTCCAACCCATACAGTGGGTTGAGGTAATGCAAAGGAGAGCATATGAGTATATTAACTGTAATAGGCTGTATCGTGGCTGGAATCATTCTTATAGCAATTCTCAGTATTCCGTACATAATTAGCTATGCAATGGCTTGTAGGTACGCTGAGACACTGCCGGAGAGCGATAGGGAACAGTTCTGGAAGGATTATCTGATGGAACTGAATAAACACAATGAAGGAGAAATTCTATGAAAGAAATTCGGTTACTCAGAAAGGACGAAATCAGCGTTCGGCAGAATCAAATCAAGAACAACAATGTGTTTCTCTTGCTGTACAAGGACGCTCGTGTTGACATGGCTCTTCTCGATGAACTATTCACCCCGATGGGTTGGAAGAAGTCGTATC
>JBBADT010000113.1:0-3180 GCA_041656315.1 Advenella sp. | reverse complement strand
TGAGCGTCCCATGACGTATTGCAATGTAGTGGGTAACCGCCGTCGCTGGGAAATCATGGTCATGCCAGATGATAACCAGGAGGAATTGGTTAAACCTGAAAATATCTGGAAGATGCTGGCACGATGGATCAGGCCTGAGCAGGCGGATCTGGAGCGTGCCGTCATCTATACCTTCAATTCCCTGATTGCCGAAGGCTGGCGTAAAGGGCGCCTGATGCTGGCCGGTGATGCCGCGCATCAGACACCGCCTTTTCTGGGGCAGGGTTTGTGTGCCGGTATACGTGATGCCGCCAATCTGTACTGGAAACTGAAGGCAGTCATTACTGGTAATACAAGTGACGCTATTCTGGATACTTACGAGTCAGAGCGTTCTGCTCACGTTCATGAAGTGATTGGACTGGCGGTATATCTGGGCAGTATTATCCAGACGACTGATCCTGAAAAAGCGGCAGAACGGGACAGGACATTCCGTGAAGAAGCCTGCCGTGAGTTTTTTATGCCGGTTTCACAATTGGGAGACGGACTCTGGGACGGACAAAAGCAGGCAGGAGGGCAACTGTTTTTCCAGCCCAAAAATGCGGAAGGCATTGCACTGGATGATTTGGTGGGTAACCGCTTCGCGATATTGCATACTGATCAGGCCAGGCTCACCAGCTTGACAGGTGTATTGCCGGAAAAAGCCGATATTGTTCCGGTGCAAATGGACTGTCAGGAGGTGGGTAAATGGCTGGCCGAAAATGATGCGGAATTTGTTGTGCTGCGTCCAGACCGTTATGTGCTGGGAACCGGTAAAAATGAGGCACAATTAAAGGCATTGTTATCGCTAGTGTCCTGATGTGGTTTAAGTTAAAGGTTTTATGATGAGTGAAAAATCCCCTTCCAGTCTGGTTCGTATGTTAATGGTGCTGGACTTCTTTACCGAAGCCACGCCCATATGGAGTGTTGAAGATATCGCCCAGAAACTGGAGGTCTCCATCCCAACCTGTTATCGCTATATGAAAATGCTGGTGGAATCGGGTTGGCTTACTCATCAGTCAGAATCTTGTTATACCTTTGGTCCTCGCATATTGGTCATGGATTATTATGTACGGCAGTCTGATCCGGTCTTGCGCGCCAGTGCTCCGCTTATGCAAGAATTGGTGGCCAAAACCGGGTTTGAGTGTGTGCTGTCGGCCTTTTATGGTGACCAAGTGCTTGATTCCCACCATGAAAAAAGTAATGGTAAAACCTTCCTTAGTTATGGCAGGGGTATGCCACGACCCTTGTTTCAGGGGGGCGCTCCAAAGGTTATTCTGGCCCACCTGCCCACCAGGCAGCTACGTAAAATTTATGATGGCCACGCCGAAGAACTGAATAAATCGGGTATGCCCGAAGATTGGAATGGTTTCAGGGCTTACTATCAAGGTATCAAAAAACAGGGGTTTTATTATTCTGCCGGTGAACTGGAATCTCATTTGGGTGCTTTGTCGGTTCCCATAGAAAAGCAAGGGCAGCCGGGTGTGTGGGGAGCCATGTCACTGGTGGCAGAATTATCGCGATTTGAGGTGGTTGATTTTCTCAAAATGAAAGAGATGCTTGAAGGCGCCACCCGGAGTATTTCACAAAATTTGGTTTAATGGTTTTCAACAATATAGAAACAGGAAGAAGGAAGAGAGATGAAGTTAATCAGTTTTGTTTTGAATGGTAAAAATACTTACGGTGTGGTTACCGATGAGAAAAAAGTGCTGGATCTGGGGCCATTGCTGGGAGGGCGGTTTGCTGATCTGGCCAGCCTACTGGGTAACAACGATCTTTCACCGGTGCAAGAGGCGCTTGAAAACAATCAGGCTACGCTGAATTATGAGGACCTGGAGTTGTTGCCCGTAATTCCCGAGCCTGGCAAGATTTTCTGTATTGGCCTGAATTATGCAGACCACGTTAAGGAAACCAATCGTGAAGTGACCGAGGCACCCACCATTTTCCTGCGTGTGGCTGAGTCCCAGGTAGCTCATAATGACAGCATTGTATTGCCTCCCGAATCGGTCAAGCTGGATTACGAAGGTGAAATCGCCATTGTGATTGGCAAAGGTGGTCGTAGAATTTCAGAAGAAGAGGCATGGGATCATATTGCCGGTTATGCCTGTTACAACGATGGCAGCATCCGTGACTGGCAAACAGCCACTTCACAATGGGGACCGGGCAAAAACTTCTGGAAAACCGGCGGTTTCGGCCCATGGCTGGTTACTGCCGATGAAATTAAGCCCGGTCAGGAATTAACGCTGGTTACCCGATTGAATGGTCAGGAAATGCAGCGTACCACCACAGAATTGTTGATCCACAGTATTCCAAGGCAGATTGCCTATATTTCTTCATTTCTGCCGTTGAATGCCGGTGATGTGATTGTGACGGGTACGCCAGGTGGTGTGGGTGCCAAGCGTAATCCGCCAGTATTCATGAAAGAGGGGGATGTGGTGGAAATCGAAGTGGATGCAGTGGGTGTATTGCGCAATACCATTAGCGCTGAATAAGTGTTTTCCATAAAAGGCTTTTGTAAAAAACAAAAATTACAATTGCCTGTGTCCGGGAACAGCCGGCAAGCAGAAAGTTAATCTGTTTGCCGGCTGTTTTTCTTGGTGTTTTCACTTCTTGAATGTCTTGAAAAATCTTGTAAGATACCCGTTATAAGAGGAAAGACAGCGTGTGTAACAGGGTGTTGACAATACTTGATGTCATGCTGATTATTCCTGCGCTTGGGCCTAAGTGTCTCATAGAAGAAATCCCTGTTTGCAGGTTTTCAGGATAGGGGAAGTGCCAATACTTAACATCACCAAGGAGATGACATGGATCTTTCAGAATTGAAGCAATTTGGTTTGGATGTGGCTTATCCCTATAAAAAAAAGTATGACAATTTCATAGGAGGGCAGTGGGTCGCCCCTGTATCAGGCGAATATTTCGAGAATATTTCCCCCATTACCGGCAAGCCATTTTGCCAGGTTGCCCGCTCGGGTGCGCAAGACGTCGAACTGGCGTTGGATAAAGCGCATGCTGCCCGACGTGCCTGGGGAAAAACATCGGTCATGGACCGCTCGAATTTGTTGCTTCGCATGGCAGACCGGATGGAAAAAAACCTGCAATTGCTGGCTGTGGCTGAAACCATAGATAATGGCAAGCCCATTCGTGAAACCATGGCGGCTGACTTGC
>JBBADT010000112.1:0-3835 GCA_041656315.1 Advenella sp. | reverse complement strand
TGGTATTTCCGGTTTCCCCAAGCGTAGCGAATCAGAATACGACGCTTTTGGCACTGCTCATTCTTCCACGTCTATTTCAGCTGCCTTGGGGATGGCCGTGGCTTCGCGTAATCTGCAAATAGATCGCCAGCATATTGCCGTTATCGGTGATGGTTCCATGACGGCAGGCATGGCCTATGAAGCGTTGAACAATGCCGGTGTCACCCCCGGGATTAATTTGCTGGTTATCCTCAATGATAACGATATGTCCATTTCCCCTCCGGTTGGGGCGCTTAACAAGTATCTGGCCAGGTTATTGTCGGGTACGCTTTATCAGGAAGCCCGCAGCGTAGGCAAGGCGGTGTTGGGACAGTTTCCCGCTCCTGTCATGGAAATGGCCCGTAAAGTGAAAGGGCATGCCAAAGGCATATTGGGTTCGGCCACCTGGTTTGAGGAGTTCGGCTTTAATTATGTTGGCCCCATAGATGGCCATGATCTGGATGCCTTGGTGCCGACCTTGCAAAACCTGCGTCAAATGGGCGGCCTGCAATTCCTGCATGTGGTAACCAAAAAAGGGCAAGGTTATAAACTGGCCGAAGCCGATCCCATTCTGTATCATGGGCCCGGTAAATTTGACCCCGAAGTAGGTATCCAGAAACCGGCCAAGCCTGGCAAGCAAACATTTACTCAGGTTTTTGGGCATTGGTTGTGCGATATGGCCTCGCAAGATGAAAAACTGGTTGGTATCACGCCTGCCATGCGAGAGGGCAGCGGTATGGTCGAGTTTGAAAAACGGTTTCCGGCCCGTTACTTCGATGTGGGCATTGCCGAACAGCATTCGGTCACTTTTGCGGCCGGTATTGCCTGTGAAGGCCTTAAACCGGTCCTGGCTATTTATTCCACCTTTCTGCAAAGGGGGTATGATCAGCTTATTCACGATGTTGCCCTGCAAAATCTTGATGTTACTTTTGCGCTTGACCGGGCGGGACTGGTGGGGGCCGATGGCGCCACCCATGCCGGTAACTATGATATTGCATTTTTGCGTTGCATTCCCAATATGGTGGTGGCGGTCCCCTCAGATGAAAATGAGGCGCGTTTGTTGCTGAACACCTGTTACCACTATAAAGGTCCGGCGTCCGTACGTTATCCCAGGGGAGCGGGCGTGGGCGCAAATGTCAGTGATACCCTGGATCCGGTAACATTAGGCAAGGGGCTGGTGCGCCGTGAAGGTTCACGTTTGGCTATTCTGGCTTTTGGACCTTTGCTGCATGCGGCCTTGCCGGTCGCTGAAAAATTGAATGCAACGCTGGTTGATATGCGTTTTGTAAAACCCATCGATGCAGAACTGATCAAACAGCTGGCGGCATCACATGAGGTATTTGTAACACTGGAAGAAGGTAGTGTAATGGGGGGCGCAGGTAGCGCTGTTGCGGAGTTCATGAGCGCGTTTGGACTTTGTAAACCCATTTTGCAGCTTGGCTTGCCTGATCGTTTTATTGATCACGGTGACCAGGCTGCTCTCTTGAAAAGTGTGGGTCTTGATTCTGACGGAATCGAGGCGGCAATCCACGCACGTTTTAAATCCGTTTTGAATATTACTTAGGTTTTGAATATATGAATTCCATAATTGGCCCGGACGAGTTAATGCCCGACGTGCAAAGTTCCCAGGACTTGCGTCATATACCAATTGAACGCGTAGGAATCAGGCGTGTAAAACACCCCATGCTGGTGCAGGCTGCCGATGGTTCAGTGCAGCCTACCATTGCTGAATGGACGCTTACCGTATTTTTGCCAGAACATGAAAAAGGGACTCATATGTCCCGTTTCGTGGCCTTGCTTGAGCGTTACCGCTCACAAGCCATGACCATTGAGCTTTTCAAGGAAATGGCTCGCGAGATGCTGCCTTTGCTGCATGCTGAAAAAGGTGATCTGACGGTTTCTTTCCCGTACTTTATTAACAAGAGTGCACCGGTTTCAGGCGTTGAAAGCCTGATGGATTACCAGGTTACCTGGTTTGCGGTTGCTCGCGGCAATGAGGTTGAATTTGAATTTAATGTGGTTGTGCCGGTAATGAGCCTTTGTCCGTGCTCTAAAGCCATTTCCGCTTATGGAGCTCACAACCAGCGCTCACATATTACCGTGCAGATGGTCGCTGATAGCCACTACACGATGGAATCGGTCATCAAGACCGTTGAAAAGCAGGCATCCTGCGAGTTGTGGGGCTTGTTAAAGCGTCCTGATGAGAAGTATGTGACTGAACACTCTTACGATAACCCCAAGTTTGTCGAAGACCTGATTCGTGACGTGGCGGCCAATATCAGGAAAATTCCCCAGCTCAGGCGTTATAAAATCGAAGCCGAAAACTTTGAATCCATCCATAATCATTCGGCTTATGCAGTGATAGAAGGATGATGCTCATGATATGTCGCAAGTTTGCGACATATCATGAATTACCCTCCCAAGTATCTAAAAACAAAACGAAATCTTAAGAATTTTTTGTTCGTTTTTAAGAATTATGTTATATTTAACGGTTTCTTGCTCGACTTATCTTTTGTTGCGGGTTTAATTTGGTGTTTTGGAATTAAGCCTTGGTGGCAAAAGCGTAGGCGGGCTGTCAGTTGCCATTGTCATTAATGGCAAGATATCCTTAAGGAGTTATTATGCGTCACTACGAAGTAGTGTTTATCGTGCACCCGGACCAAAGTGAACAGGTCCCTGCAATGATCGAACGTTATCAAGCTTTGGTAACAGGCAACAATGGTGTTGTCCACCGTCTTGAAGACTGGGGCCGTCGTCAATTGGCATACCCAATTCAAAAACTGGTTAAAGCCCATTATGTGTGTATGAACATCGAGTGCAACCAGGAAACGCTTGACGAGCTGGAACACTCTTTCCGCTACAACGATGCTGTTTTACGCAATCTGGTTATCAAAACCAATAAAGCGCACACAGAAGCATCTATCATGATGAAATCTGTAGAGCGTGAAGAGGCGCGTAAAGCAACTGCCGAGTCATCTGCAGAGCAGGATAGCGAAGAGTAATCAGCTGGTTATTGTTTGTGAACCAGGTTCAATTGCAGGCCAGGCTACTTGAAGTCAAGCCTTTACGGCATACTCCGGCAGGCTTGCCAGCACTGGATCTTGTGCTTCAGCATCAATCGGAAATTATCGAAGCTTCGCATCCGCGCATGATTGAATTAATCATTCATGCAAGGATACTCGGAGAAACCGCCACGGTGATGTCGGGTGTTGCATTGGGAAGCGAAGTGCGTGTCAAGGGCTTTCTGGCCCAGGCCCGTAAAAATTCCGGACGTGTCATTCTGCATATCCAAAGCGTTCAGTTTCCATCAAACGCTGTTGCAATGGTTCACTCTACTGTCTGAAATACTTAAAGTTCAGGGCATAAGGCTCTTTTATGAATTAGAGGCGCAGGCCTCACACACGAATAAAGGCAAAAATCATGGCTTTCATGAAAAAAGGCAAGGACAAACGCAGCAAATTCACGCAGCAAAATCCATTGTTCAAACGTCGTAAATTCTGCCGCTTTACAGCAGCAGGTGTTGAAGAAGTCGATTACAAAGATGTTGATACATTACGTGACTTCATCACAGAAACAGGCAAGATCATTCCTGCCCGTTTAACAGGTACAAAAGCAAACTACCAGCGCCAGCTTGATTCTGCCATCAAGCGTGCACGTTTCCTGGCTTTGCTTCCATACACTGACAACCATAAATAATTAAGGATTATTAATCATGCAAGTTATTTTGCTAGAAAAAATCGGCAATTTGGGTAACCTGGGTGAGGTTGTTCGTGTTCGTGATGGTTACGCACGCAATTTCCTGATTCCTCAGAAAAAA
>JBBADT010000111.1:0-3859 GCA_041656315.1 Advenella sp. | reverse complement strand
AACAATGTTACCTGCAAGCTGAAACCAAAAATCCGACAAAATAAAATGGTTGAAACATTGATAAAAACATTGCAACAAAAATATCTTATCAAAACAAACACAATTTCTAAACAAAAAGGTGGTTGGGCTTCTTTGGCTTATAAAATAGAAGATGAAAACGAGCATTTTTATTTTTTAAAAGTTTATGAAAAAAGTCGAAAATCAACTTCTTATTTAACGGAACACATCGACCTTTATCTTCCCATTGTGGATTGGCTTGATAATCAAACTCTGCTGAAAGGAAAAATCATTCGATTGATTAAAACGCAATCTGATGATTTTAGGTGCGAAGATGAAAATTATATATATGTTTTGTTTGATTACATTAAAGGAGAAACAGTTGGAGAAAAAAATTTAACCAAAGAACAAATAACTCAATTAGCCGAAATTGTCAGTCAGTTACATCATTTAAAAAAAACTCCTTTTGACCTTTCGCAGATTTCTGAAACATTTGACCTTTCGTTTATTTCTAAACTAAACAATTGGATAGACAAAAACCTTGACCAACTAAAAACGGAAATCAAAACGGTACTGCAACCTAATCTTTCAATTATAAAAAATCAAATCAACGAATGGTATAATTTATCAAATGCTTTAAAGGAAAAAGATTTAAAATATTGTTTATGTCATACAGATATTCATCATTGGAATCTTATCACAGACAAACAAAAATTATATCTTTTGGATTGGGAAGGAATAAAGTTTGCACCACCCGAAGCCGATATTTTCAGCATTTATCAGCAACCTTATTTTGATTTGTTTATCAAAAGATATTATGAACTCAATCCTGATTATCAAATCAATGAAACGGTTTTACAATATTATCTGACAAGTAGAAAACTTCAAGATATTTTTGAGTTTATCGAACAATTACAATTTGACGAACTCAATTCGGAAGAATACAAAATCAACTTAAACTATCTGAAAAAAGAAGTTGATAACATAATATCCAAACCTAAAAACACAGCCAGCAGGTAACAAGGGTTTTGCAAGAGCGGGGCGAAAATACTCCGTTGGAGATTTTCGCTATATTTGTAGCTTAGTGCTTCGGTCGAGATTTTCTGCTGAAAATCCCCGCCCTCGCAAAGCCCCAAACCGTTGGTGGCAATACGAACCGAACTCTCGAAAAAAATTGTAGCTTTGCACCATAAAATTAAAAGTAAGCGAAAAATGTAAAAAAATAATTTCTTTCAGACCTTCAGAAAACAGTGAACTCGAAATCGAGTTTGGCTGATTTGTTTAATATCTAAAAGGAAGAAATTATGCTTACTATTCAAAATTTATCATATACACATCTTAACAAAGATTTACTGTTCAGCGACATCAATCTGACGGTAAATAATCACGGAAAAATTGCATTAATTGGCAACAATGGTGTTGGAAAATCTACCTTGCTGAAAATTATTGCCAAAGAATTACAACCGTCTGACGGACTGTTGAAAGTCGAAACGCAACCGTATTATATTCCGCAAATTTTCGGGCAATTCAATCATTTAACCATTGCACAAGCCTTGCTAATTGATGAAAAACTGAACGCTTTGAAAGAAATTCTGAACGGAAATGTATCGGAAGAAAATTTCAGTTTGCTCAATGACGATTGGACGATAGAAGACCGTTGTAGGGAAGCCTTGAACTATTGGAATTTGTCTAATTTAGACTTGTCTCAAAAAATGGAAACATTGAGCGGAGGACAGAAAACCAAAGTGTTTTTGGCAGGAATTTCCATTCACCAACCCGAGTTGGTTTTGTTGGACGAGCCGAGTAATCATTTGGATAATTCGGGAAGAAATATTTTGTATGATTTCATCGAAAACACAAAAAGCACCTTGATTATCGTAAGCCACGATAGAAAATTATTAAATATTCTGGATACCGTTTGCGAACTGAACAAAAACGGAATTAAAGTTTATGGAGGTAATTATGATTTTTACAAAGAGCAAAAAGAAATTGAAATCAATGCGATAAGCCAAGATATACACAGCAAAGAAAAAGCGTTGAAGAAAGCGAAAGAAAAAGAACGTGAAACCACAGAACGGCAACAAAGATTAGATGTCCGAGCCAAGAAAAATTTAGGCAAAGCAGGACTTCCGAAAATAGTTTCCAATACGTGGAAAAACAGTGCAGAGCGGAGTACCGCCAAAATTGCGGGTGTTCACACAGAAAAAATCGGGAATATCAAACAAGAGCTTCAAAACCTGCGTTCTTCGCTTTCGGAAACCGACCAAATGAAATTCGGGTTTGACAACGCCAAACTACATAAAGGCAAAAAGTTGTTCGTTGCCGAAAATATCAATTTTAGTTATGAAAACGGAAACTATTTGTGGACGGAAAATCTTAACTTTCAAATTGTAAGTGGAGAACGAATTGCCATAAAAGGTACAAACGGTTCGGGAAAAACAACCTTGATAAAAGTGATTTTGAGAAATCTGAAACCACAAATCGGGACGGTTTTTATCGCAGAAAATAAATCGGTTTATATCGACCAGGATTATTCTTTGATTGACAATAATCTGACAGTTTACGAACAGGCACAAGTGTTTAACACGACTGCATTGCAGGAACACGAAATTAAAATTCGGTTGAACCGGTTTTTGTTCACAAGAGAAGATTGGGGTAAATCTTGTAACGCTTTGAGTGGTGGAGAAAGAATGCGTTTAATGCTATGCTGTTTAAGTATCGGCAATCAATCACCCGATATGATTATTTTGGACGAGCCGACCAACAACTTAGACATTCAAAATATTGAAATTCTGACGAATGCAATCAACGATTATCAGGGAACATTGCTTGTCATTTCTCACGATGAAACTTTTTTGGAGCAAATCAATATTAAACGGAAAATAGCACTGTGAACAACCAGTACTGCCACCAACAAGGGTTTTGCAAAATGGCGGGTTAAGTAATAGTTGAAAGTTTTCTGCTTCGTAATCCGCAAAAGCCAATTTTATTGGCTTTTTTTCATAATTTAGCAAATAGAAATTGGCTTTTGCTACGTGTCGTCTAAATCGAAACTTTCCGCTTCGATTTTCCGCCACTTCGCAAAGCCCCGAAACGTTAGCTGTAAGTTTCCCAAAAAAGACGTAAAAATGAAGAAAATCATCACATTTATTATTTTAATAACATCTATAGTTTCTTGTTCAATAAATGAGAAATCTCTTGAAAGTCTAATTTTGAATGAATTAGAAAACTCAAAAGAATTAAATCTTTCTAACTACAATGAGTTTGATTGGGATTCATTAATAATTTTAGGTCCATACTCAAATATTGAAAAAATTGAAATGGAAAAAAATATTGATTTATCAAATGTGAGTAATTCAATTGAAATGCTAGACAACATAAATCTTATTGTATTCTTGAAACAAGGAAAAGTTGTAAGATATTCTGAAATAAATAGAAATATTGCAGATTTCAACGATTACCAAGAAATTATTAAAAAAGAGAATTCTAACTTTACTTTGGATGTAAATCAAAACAATACAAAAATTCTTAAAGTAAAATAAAACCTACAGCTAACAAAGGCTTGGCGAAATGCGGGATTAAATACAAAGTTGAACTTTTGTGCATATTAAGTCGCCAAAAGCCAATTTTATTGGCTTTTTTATTAAATTAGCAAATAGAAATTGGCTTTGGCTTAGTTCGGTCTGAATTGAACTTTCGCTCAATTCAAGCCCGCACTATCGCCAAGCCCCGAAACGTTAGTGGCAATACTAACGGAACGCTCGGCAAAAAACCAATTTCCCGACATTAAACATCCGTTAGAATGTTGCCCGAAACGGGAAACAAATGGCGGACAAAACACAAAATGCACTTTTAAACGAAG
>JBBADT010000110.1:0-3867 GCA_041656315.1 Advenella sp. | reverse complement strand
AATTTTTAAAATTCTATTACATCATAAGAGCTTAATTCTCATATATACATGTGTTAATTAAGCTCTTTTTATTTTAAATGAATATGATACTTAATTTAAGTTCAAAATATAGGAAAAATGAGGGACTTGTACTCTCTCCCTCTGAGTTACAATCTACATACTTCTATGGGATAAATATTTTAGATAAATCAGGGAAAGAGTTAAGCCAGGAAACTTATAGATTTTTTATCCAAGCAGCTCAACAAGAAGTTGAGAAGCACCTGGGTATAAGATTGAGTAAACAGATAATAACAGAGAGTTTGGATTTTTATGGAGATGAATTTCGTTCTTTTGGTTTTATACAGACAACATACCCCGTAGTAAAACCCCTAAAGTTAGTGGGGTATTTAGGCCAAGTAAAACAACTTGAGTACCCTGGTGAATGGTTGTCTTGTAGAAGTACTTCCGATGGAGAAACTTATTATCGTAGAATATTTATAATCCCAACGCAAAATACTACTATTTCACAATCTGGAGTAAGTATGTTATACTCTGGGGTATTGCCTAATATAGGCATGTTGAACTGGAACCATTTGCCTAATTACTGGACTGCAACTTATTGTACAGGGTTCGAGAAGATACCTAGAGATATTGTTGATGTTGTGGGAAAATTAGCATCCGTAGGTATATTTAATATAGCTGGTGACCTTGTTTTAGGCACAGCAGGTATTGCTAATTACTCTTTGTCTATAGATGGTCTTAGTCAATCGATAGGAACAACTTCTTCAGCAGAGAACTCAGCATACTCTGCTCGTATTCTAATGTACAACAAAGAGATTAAAGAAACTTTAAAGAAATTGGAAAATTATTACAGAAATATAGCTGTAACTTCAATGTAAAATAAATTTTTATATATGAAATATAATTATTATATTTACAGTATGATTAAAAAACAAAAGATATGAAACAATCAGAAATTAATGCATTTAATATTCTTAATAATGTTAAGGTTACTAATTTAGACAGTGTACTAGAGACAATCAATGCCAACTTTAATAAAGGCCTTATTGATGAACTTACAGCTGAACAAGCTTTTGGACAAATAGAGATTCTTGAAAAAGCTATGGGTCACAAATACTTTAAGCGAGAAGGTTCTCCAGGAAACTACAAGTACTATTACACGGAGGCTGAATACAATAAAGCAAAGGGTAAGAAATCTGAGGAGAACAAAGAAAATAGACCCACTGAAACCATTGAGAAAGACGGCAAAAGATACAAACTCCAACCAAATGGAAAATATTTGGAGGTTTCTGAACAAGGGATGACTAAGAAAGACAGCGAAAAAGAATTAGAGAGAATAAGATTTAACGACTCAGAAGGACATTCTTCAATGTCTGAGCAAGCGGGCATGGGCAAATTGCACGCTAATATCAGGAAACTCTCTGATAAAGAATTCACTAAAGAAGAACTCACTAAAGAGTCGCATAAAAAAGAATCTTCATCTTTTAATTGGGACTCTGGAGATGCAAAAATTTTAGCCAGATTTGGAATTACTAAGGATAATCTTGTAGTTAAGGACAACTTAGATCTCTTCGGGTCTCCTATTACTTCTCTCCCAGAAAATTTAAAAGTTGGAGGGAATCTGGATCTCTACGGATCTTCTATTACTTCTCTCCCTAAAGGACTAGAAGTTGGAGGGCACTTGTCACTCTCCGAAACTCCTATCACCTCTCTTCCAGAAGGGTTAAAAGTTGGAGGGAACCTGTATCTCTCCAAAACTTCTATTACCTCTCTCACAAGAGATGATTTTATGGAAATTGGTGGAAAAATTTTTATTAATAAATAAGAGTCTAAATTTAGATTTGATTAATGGAACCAAAAAAAATAACAAAGATACCAGAAAATACCACCGGATATTTAAGACTTGACTTTGATAAGGGTCAATTTGATGCTCTTATTGAAAATAAAGGTTATCCTGTAGTATGGGAGAGAGCAATACCTTGCCCATGTACTAAAGGTGATAAGAACCCTCCTCAATCTTCATGTAAAAACTGTGAAGGTACAGGGTGGGTTTTTATTAATCCGTATGAAATAAAAGGTATAATTACTTCTATTAATAAGGATACAAAGTATAGAGAGTGGTCTGTGGAAAGGATTGGTACATTTGCAATCACTGTTAACTCAAAACATAAATTAAATTTTATGGATAGAATAACGGTGCTGGGATCTAAGTCTGTTCACTCAGAAAGAGCGTTAGTTAAGAAAATACAAGATAAATACTTTATTAGAACAATTTACCCTATAGTTGATATATTAGATATATTCAAATTAGAAAGTGTATATAAGAAGCTAAAACTATTAGAATTTGGTGTGGATTATATTTTTTCTGGCAATCAAGTTATTTTTAATACCCTTGAAAGTGGGGACTCCATCTCTATAAGTTACTTACACGAACTTCAATATCATATTTTAGATCTGAATCATGATGTTCGTAATACAGTAGTAATAGATAATTATTCCAGAGAACAAAATGTAGAACTACCTATATCGGCCATAGCACGTAGAACCCATACAGTAATAAATTCATATGAGTTTATTGGTGATGAAATTTTTAATAATAGTTATAAATAAATTTTTATATATCAAATATAATTATTATATTTACAGTATAAAATAAAAAATATGAAACAGTCACAGATTAATGCCTTAAATATTTTGAATAATGTTGAATCTGATTCAACAGCCGATCTACTTGAAAAGGGCCACAAGTACTACAAACGTGAAGGAACTCCAGGCAACTACAAATATTATTACACTGAAGAACAGTATAATAAGGAAAAGGGCAAAAAAACAGATGGAAAAGAAAATAAACCCACCGAAACTATTGAGAAAGACGGTAAACGAATGGATCTTAAGAGTAATTGGGACAATATGTCCCTTAGGGAGAGAGATAAGTTTTTAGAATCATTTAAAAAAGATAGACCTGATGACTATAAATTACTTAATACTTCTATTGTAAATTTAAGTGCTAATAATTTTGAAGCTTGGTCAGAAAAACAACAAGATCTACTAAGTTCCTATTATATGTTTGAGTTTATAGATTAAAGATTTACCCGAAAATGCTCCCAATATCAATGGGTTTACCGGGGTATACTGAGACATATTATAAGGATGATATAAATGACCTGGTATAATTGAGTATTATATACAAATATTATCAAATTAAAATTTAAAACATTATGGAATTTATAGACAAAAGTGATATAATGAAAGGCATCGGCCCTGATACTACTGCCGATCTACTTGAAAAAGCCATGGGTCACAAATACTTCAAACGAGAAGGTTCTCCGGGAAACTACAAATACTACTATACTGAAGAACAATATAAGAAAGCAAAGGGAACCTCTAAAGAATCAGAAAAAAATAACAAAGAAGAGTTAGAAGAAAAAAAGGGGAATGAGGAAGAATTAAGTATAACTGTTTTACCAAATAGAAGTGTTAGAGGTTCTGGTCATTTTTATACTTTTAATGAAAAAGAACAAGAAAGTGTTTTAAATTATTTAAAGAAGTTGGTTGAAAGCGATAAATCTGGTATTGTTAGGGAGGTTCTAAAAGAAACAAAGGATAAAGAGAAATATTCTTCATCAATCCCTGTTAAGATGGGAGGAGTATTTTTCTGTATTTATTCTAGTTACGGAGATTTTCGTATAGGAGGGGGAGGGGATAATTTAAGTTCTGGAAAAGTTATTAGAGAGAAGTTAGAAACAATTTTGTCTGAAATAGGTAAATTTTCTAAAGAAGAATTGGGGACTAAAAAAGAAACTGAAGACCCTAAAGTTAAGAATGAGGAGCAGTATAATAAGGAAAAAGGTAAAAAAACAGATGATA
>JBBADT010000109.1:0-3944 GCA_041656315.1 Advenella sp. | reverse complement strand
GTCATGCTATATTTCTTCTTTCTTAAGTGTGTCGCACTCGTGGTGAAATAGGTAGACACAAGAGACTTAAAATCTCTCGGGCATTGCGCCCGTGCCGGTTCGATTCCGGCCGAGTGCACCAGAGAGAAAAAGGAAGCTTGGCAGAGCGGTTGAATGCACCGGTCTTGAAAACCGGCGAGGGTTTGCGCCCTCCGTGAGTTCGAATCTCACAGCTTCCGCCAATATGCAAAACCCCGGATTCAGAAATGGTCCGGGGTTTTTTTATTGCTATTTTATGAGCAGGTATTAAATGCAGATGTAAACAAGCAAACACAAAAGGTGCTCGTTAGGGGCACTTTTTGTGTTTGGACGCCCGTGCAGTGTCAAATTTGTTAGTATGGGCCATCTTCCGTTTCTTTTATTAACACGACGAAAGTCGTTCTTTGTGTATTTTTATTTAATATGTCAACTAATAAGTCGTCCCGTATAGAAAAAGACTTGTTGGGAACCAAAGAGGTTCCTGATGATGTTTATTATGGTGTCCAAACATTGAGGGCAATTGAAAACTTCAGGCTGTCTGGTATTCCGCTGTCTCACTACCCTGATTTTGTCAATGCTTTTGCCATGGTTAAACAGGCAACCGCACAGGCCAATTGTGAGCTTGGGCATCTTGCCAGTGAGAAATACGAGGCAATCAAAAAAGCCTGTCAACGAATTATCGCGGGCGAGTTTCATGATCAGTTTGTGGTAGACATGATCCAGGGCGGGGCAGGTACCTCTACCAATATGAATGCCAACGAAGTGATTGCCAATATCGGTCTTGAGTCAATGAATCATGCCAAGGGTGAGTACCAGTATCTGGATCCCAATAATGATGTGAATATGTCTCAATCAACCAATGATACTTACCCAACAGCCATCAGGTTGGGTTTGTTGTTCAGTCATGAGTCCTTGTTGGCAAGTCTGGATAAACTCACCGCATCATTTGTGGTTAAGGCAAATGAGTTTGATCATATCCTTAAAATGGGTAGAACCCAGCTTCAGGATGCGGTTCCTATGACCCTGGGCCAGGAATTCAAGGCTTTCGCCTCTACCTTGGCTGATGATCTGCCCTTGTTGCGCTCTGTGGCGGCCAACTTGTTAACGGCGGTTAATCTGGGTGGCACCGCCATTGGCACCGGTATTAATACCGACCCTCGATACCAGCAGCTGGTGGTTAAGAAATTGGCCGAAATCAGTGGCCAGCCCATGAAATCGTCTTTTGATCTGGTGGCGGCCACTTATGATATGGGTGATTTTGTATTGCTGTCCGGGATGCTTAAGCGCACCGCGGTTAAATTATCCAAAATCTGTAATGACTTGCGTCTGCTTTCCAGTGGCCCTCGCACAGGTATCAATGAAATTAATCTGCCTGCCCGTCAGCCAGGCAGTTCTATCATGCCCGGCAAGGTTAATCCTGTCATTCCAGAGGCGGTCAACCAGATCGCTTTCGAAATTATCGGCAATGATGTGGCCATTACCATGGCATCAGAAGCAGGGCAGCTCCAGCTGAACGTAATGGAACCCCTGATCGCCTACAAAATGTTTGATTCCATTTGCTTGTTATCGCGCGCGATGGATATGCTTAGGGAATTGTGTATTGATGGCATTACCGCCAATGCGGCGCATTGCAGTGCCCTGGCAGAAAACTCTATTGGCCTGGTAACGGCCCTTAATCCGTTTATTGGTTATGCAAACTCAACGCGCATTGCTAAAAAAGCGCTGGAAACGGGGCGTGGCGTTCTTGAGTTGGTTAAAGAGGAAAACCTGCTTGATGAAAAGGTTTTGGCCGATATCTTGCGTCCTGAAAACATGATTGCGCCACGTCTGGAAAGCGTTTCAGTCTAAATCCTGGCAAAGATATAAAGCAACATCGAAGGGGCTGGCAGCAGCCCCTTTTTCTATTTAACGGTCACTGTGTTTTTGATTGTCTGTGCATTTTTGGCATGTGCGTAAAGTCTTCTTCAAACAGCTTGTGTCTGCCATACCCTGCTAGAATAGAGCGCTTGATTACCCTGATTTTAGAAAAAAGGAAGAAGACAATGAAAGCAATTGAAATCTCACAGCCAGGTGGGCCGGAAGTATTAACTTTGGTAGAGCGTGAGAAACCGGTATTAAAAGCCGGTGAGGTTTTAATTAAAGTGACCGCAGCGGGCATTAATCGGCCTGATGTGTTCCAGCGTAAAGGTTCTTACCCGCCGCCCGCTGATGCCTCTGATTTGCCGGGCCTGGAAGTGGCGGGTGTGATTGTGGAGGGTGATGTTTCCGGTACCAATCTTAAAATTGGCGATAGGGTGTGTGCCCTCACCCCTGGTGGTGGCTATGCCGAATTCTGCGCGGCTCCTGCTGGTAACTGCCTGCCTATTCCCAAAGGGTTAAGCGATATTGAGGCGGCCGGTTTGCCAGAAACCTATTTTACGGTTTGGACTAATGTGTTTGATCGTGGGGCACTGGCCAAGGATGAAATCTTGTTGGTGCATGGTGGTGCAAGTGGTATTGGAACAACCGCCATCCAGTTGGCGCGTGCTTTTGGTAATACTGTCTATGCAACCGTAGGTAGTGATGAGCGTGTTCAGGCAGTAGAAGCCTTGGGCGCCAACAAGGGCATTAACTATAAAACCCAGGACTTTGTTGAGGAAATCAAAACCCTCACCCAGGGCAAGGGCGTTAATGTCATCCTGGATATGGTTTCTGGAGAATATGTCAATCGCAATATCAATAGTCTGGCTGATGACGGTCGTATCGTGATTATTGCCCAGCTGGGTGGCAGCAAGGCAACGATAGACACCAATCAGTTAATGCGCCGTCGCTTAACGATTACCGGTTCAACCCTGCGTCCGCGTTCGCCTGCGTTTAAAACTGAAATTGCCCAATCTTTGCAAAAGCATGTCTGGCCTTTGCTAGAGTCGGGTAAAATCAAACCAGTCATTCATGCTACTTTCCCCTTTGAAAAAGTGGTGGAAGCGCACACCATGATGGATGCGGGTGAGCAAATTGGTAAAATTATTTTGACTTTTGAAAATTAAAGACAAATCGGCCATATACGGGTTAGAATATTAGGTTAATTAAATTTAACCCGTATATTTACAAGCCGGATTTAACTATGACAACAGCAAAAACGCGTCAGCGACTGGTTATTGGGAACTGGAAAATGAATGGCAGCCTGGCTGCCAATGAAGTACTTTTGAAAGGCATTCGAGAAGGTGTGGAAAACGCCGGTGCCCCTGTTAACTGTACAATTGCTGTTTGTCCTTCTTTCCCTTATCTGGTGCAGGTATCGCAGGCGTTGGCCGGCAGCCCTGTATCCTGGGGCGCGCAAGATGTCAGTCTGCAGGAATCCGGTGCGTTTACCGGTGAAGTTTCGGCTGCCATGCTTAACGATTTCAATTGTGCCTGGGCATTGGTTGGCCACTCCGAGCGCCGTGCCCTGCATGGTGAAACCAGCGAACAAGTGGCCTTAAAGGCGAAGGCGGCGCTGGCTCATCACATTACACCGGTGGTTTGTGTGGGTGAAACCCTGCAAGACCGTGAACAGGAAAAAACCCTTGCAGTCATTCAGGCACAGCTGGCACCGGTGCTTGCCCTGGGTGAACAGGCAGTGAATAAAATGGTTATTGCCTATGAGCCGGTATGGGCTATTGGTACCGGTCTTACCGCCTCGCCAGAACAGGCCCAGGAAGTGCATGCTTATATACGTGCCCAGCTAAACACCGTTGGCGCCGGAAACGTACAGGTTTTATATGGTGGCAGTGTTAAGGCTGCCAATGCAGCCAGTCTGTTTGCCATGAGCGACATTGACGGCGCCCTGGTTGGTGGTGCCGCACTGGTTGCCGAAGAATTTTTGAATATTGCTACTGCTTAATATTTTTGGAGTTTTACTTTTATGCCTTCATATTTATATCCATTGCTAACCGTAGTACAGGTGA
>JBBADT010000108.1:0-3975 GCA_041656315.1 Advenella sp. | reverse complement strand
CCGGGACACCATTGTTGATATCGCCGGGTACGCGCGGACGTTGGAAATGGTGCATGAACGTAACGAGGGGGAACAATGACATGTGGCGCAAGATCAAGCCGTATTTTATTGGTGCTCTATCTGCTATCGGTGCTGTCGTTGCCTACCTACTCGGAAGAAATACCACCACCGGCGGAAATGACAACACCGGAAATTATCAGCGAGCTCTTGACGAACTTGAGCGAGAGAGAGCAACTCTTGAGCGAGAGAGAGAGCAACTTAGACAGGAGAGAGACGCGATTGACCGAGAGAGAGAGCGCCTTGGAGTCGAGAGCGGAGAGGTCAAGCGAGAGAGAGCAATTGCAGATCGAGAGAGAGAAATCGCTGACAGAGATAGAGACCTCCTTGAGGAACTACGCCGCCGAAGCCAACCGGAGTAAATATCTATGGGGAGCCGCCGGTGTCGGAATTGGCACTTTTATTCATTTTCTTTTTGACATCATACGATAACTATTGTACAATTACAGTATGAGAGAGCAAGCAACGTACAACTGTCCAGATACACACATCAACGTGAGTTGCCCATTCCCGATTCGGGACTGTTCGAAATTCCTCATTACAGAAAGGAGATATCTAACAGACGATGGACACATCAAAGATCAGTATATCTACCGTGTACCCCGGGCGCGGCTGAATGCTGTATTGGAACTTGCCGGGGGAAGGGCTGAGAGGATAGTCAGCAGAAAGAGAAGGGCCCGAAACGACCGTTAGACGAACGACGAGCCTGCACCGGGTTCGAGTCCCGGCGGGTCCAGCTGTACATCCACTCCGTACGGTGGATTATTACCAACAATATTTTATGTATCACTACCCTGGTACGGCAGGGTTATTATTTTTACAGGGAGGAAGGAAGAAATGACATGGAAACAAAGACAGTTAATAGCCTGGTACAGCTCAGGAGTGATCAACCGTCGAACGTTTGTGTATTTCTGGGGCGCGGAGCTGCATAAAGCTCGTATGAAAAGTAGATACCCCTACAGCGCTGTAGAGTTGCCATGATGGACACCGTACGTATCCAATTTGACATACCGGCGGACCTGTGGGAGCGTATGAGCGAGTACGTTTTGCACTACAAAGACCGAAATACATGGGCGCATGAAGCACTGATCGAACGAGTAAACCGAATGGAGGCCCGTGATGAACGGGCAAGGTCTGAGAGGATCGCGAAGGATAGAAAGGTTATCCGGGAGGAAATCCAGAGGATGAAAGAGAAGGGTGAGATATGATCGACATCCTAAACGCCTGGAGATGGACGGCTTTTGTAATCATAGATACATGGCTTGAGCGCATGGAGTATAACCGGGCTATCCGGCATGAACGGGAAGCGAGATCGTATAACCCGGACCGGTACGTCGGGATAGCGGCGGCAAACTTTCGGAGGTGGGGATGAGTTACGCCGAGAACACATCAGTTGACACATACAAAAGCATTGGCGAAATACACGCAACCGTAGGGCGTTACGGGGCAAGTCAGTTCATGCACGCTGAACGAGGTGACGCCGCGGCGGTATCGTTTGTTGTTGATGGCCGCACGGTAAGAATAATCGTACCTTTCCCCGATCCCGAAGATCCCAGATTCCACGAAACGCCTACCGGAAGGGCTCGAAAAAAGACAGCGGCACAAGACGCGTATGAACAAGAGCGGCGCCGTCGTTATCGTGCTCTCGCTCTTGCTGTAAAGGCGAAACTTGAAGCGGTCGAAAGTGGCATCGCTACGTTTGAACAAGAATTTCTTGCTTACATGGTAATGCCTGGCGGGCAGACATTCGGAGACTGGGCAATCCCTCAGCTTGATTCTGGGAATATGCCAAAATCATTGCCATTTTTTGGAGAGTGAAAGGATGAAAACAGACATATCAGTAATCTATCACGAGCCGGATAGTGGTGAGTCCATGGAACTGACAGCGGATATCGAGGTGACACCGGAAGGCGAGGTTGAAATGACCGATCCCCGATGTGAAGGAACCCCCACAGACCTGGATGAACACATAGAAATGCTCTGGGAAGAATGGAGGATGTACGGATGACACACAAACACTGTGAGGACGAGTACGCCAAGCTATGGCAGATGTATGGCGAATTGGAAGATGAGCGCGACCGACTGCGGGATGCTGCTCTTGCATATCAAGAGCTATCAACTTGCTACCTAATCGGGAAGCGAACTACTGAAAAGCTGTTTGCACGACTTGAGAAAGCCCGCGCCGCACTACAGGAGGCAGAACATGGCGAGTCGTGAAGAGTTAGAGAAACGGTATTGGCAGTTTAGGTGTATGGAGTTGCCCGGACAACCGCTCATGATGCACATGGTTACGTCGTACCTTGTGAATGATTTACATAATGCCCTCACCGCCGCCGAGAAAGAGCGGGACTTGCTGCAGGAAGGGCACCGTCTTATCAGATCGCTCGCCGGTGTAATCATTGATAATGCCGACAATCCTAATTTTGTCCGAACGAAGGCAAATAATATTTTACGGTGGATCGAGATAAACACCATCGAGATAAACACCACAGAAACGGAAGGGAGCGATGAGTGAAATCAACGAGGATATGGAGGTGAAGATATGGTTGGTGGAAACATAAAAAACGGCGGCAATAAGCCGGAGACGAACACGCCACGACCGGCAACCACGCCGGGTGGAATAGTACCTAAGCGGTCGGAAATGAGGGCGGAGCTTGAGCGCGTCACCGCCGAGCGCGACCGGCTGCTGGAGGCGCTGGAGGCAATTCTCATGCTCGACCCATCGAAAGATGACGCGGCAGTTCTGGCTGTAACCGTAGCGGGAGACGCACTACAGGAGGCAGGAGATGAAGGTGCTTAATCTATACGCCGGGATAGGTGGGAATCGTGAAAAATGGGACGGATGCGATGTTACTGCAATTGAGAGCAATCCCACCATTGCGGAGGTGTACGCAAAAAGATTCCCAGAAGACACAACTATTACGGGCGATGCTTTGGAGTATGTCCAGGAGAACTATGGTGCATTTGACTTTATCTGGGCAAGTCCTCCATGTCCAACTCACGGACAGTATCGGCATAATGTAGGCGTACTCGGAAAGGGCTTTGATCCGATCGTTCCTGACATGACTCAACTTTACGGTCTGATCGTATTCCTCAAGACGTACTTCGACGGTAAGTGGTTGGTGGAGAATGTGAAACCCTACTATAGACCGTTGATATCTCCGACATTTGAACTGCACAGACACCTGTTCTGGTCAAACTTCACCGTTCCGAAGAAAATATTTGAGGCCGATAAGATTAGGACAAAAAACAAGATAAGTGATTTTGAGCATGGATACCTACTTAAGGGCAGCGGAATAATGAACAAGCGGCAGGTATTAAGGAACTGCGTCAACGCTGATGTGGGGTTGTACATTTTCCAAAGAGCAAGAGAAGCACTACAGGAGGCATGAGGGGATGAGTGACAAAAGCAAACCGGCGTTTCCGGTGCCTTACACCGTGCAAAACATGTATGGAGATCAGGTAACAGAGCACACCGACGGCATGACCCTCCGCGAGTACTACGCGGGGCTGGCGATGCAGGTGATGGTTGCTAGCCATAATGACTATGAGCCGCGATGGGCAGTCGCATTTGCCGACGCCCTGATAGCTGAGTTACAGCGGGAGGACAGCCATGAGTGAACACACGCCAGGTCCATGGGACATAGAGTATGGTCAACTGCATCCGGCATCTGAGACATGCGGGTATACGATACGTACTGATGCTTTTGATGTGGTATCAGGGCACTTAGCGATCCGCAGGGAGGCAGACGCCCTCCTCATAGCCGCCGCACCGGACCTACTTGCTGAGCGGGACCGACTCACCGAGGATCGCCGGGAGTTGGTGGAGGCGTTGGAGTGGTATGCTGACCCAGACAACTACACCCGCGACAGTTGGGGTATCTTGTCGGTTGTGCAGGCTCCAGATTATGGAGATCC
>JBBADT010000107.1:0-4198 GCA_041656315.1 Advenella sp. | reverse complement strand
GGCATCAATGAATGCCTGGGTTTTTTCCTGAGTACCGGTGAGTTCTATCGTGTAGGACTTATCGGTTACATCAACGATATGTCCACGGAAGATATCCGCCATGCGTTTGACTTCTTCGCGTTCCTTGCCCACGGCACGAACCTTGATAAGCATGAGTTCACGCTCTATGTGGGCACCTTCGGTAAGATCGACCACTTTGACCACATCTACCAGACGGTTCAAATGTTTGGTGATTTGCTCAATCACATCTTCGGAACCGGTAGTCATGATGGTTAAGCGAGACAAAGTGGCATCTTCGGTTGGCGCTACCGTTAAGGTCTCGATATTATAGCCCCGCGCGGAAAACAACCCGACAACCCGTGACAACGCACCGGGTTCGTTTTCTAGCAAGATGGAAATTACGTGTTTCATGTTGGCCCCTTACAGATCTTCTGAACCCAGCAGCATTTCGGTAAGACCCTTGCCCGCCTTGACCATAGGCCAGACGTTTTCAGCAGGGTCGGTAATGAAATCGATAAAGACCAGACGATCTTTATACTTACCGTATGCTTCTTTCAGTGCAGGCTCCACATCTGCAGGCTTGTCTATACGCATGCCAATATGGCCGTAGCTTTCCACCAGCTTGACGAAATCGGGGAGCGACTCCATGTAGGATTCTGAATAACGGCCGCCGTAATCAATTTCCTGCCATTGGCGCACCATGCCCAGGTAACGGTTGTTAAGGCACAATACTTTAGGCGTGAAATGATACTGTTTGCAGGTGCCCAGTTCCTGAATGTTCATTTGAATGGAACCATCACCCGTAATAACCGCAATTTGCGCATCGGGGTTAGCCATTTGTACACCCATGGCGTAAGGCAGGCCCACACCCATGGTACCCAAACCGCCAGAGTTCACCCAGCGGCGCGGCTCGTTGAAACGGTAATACTGGGCCGCCCACATTTGGTGCTGGCCAACATCAGACGTCACAAACGCATTGCCACCGGTAACTTCCCACAGTTTTTCAACCACAAACTGGGGCCGGATAAGCTCATTGGAAGGCTCATACTTAAGGCACTGCTTATCTTGCCAGACCTTGATCTGTTCCCACCAGGCTTTAAGGCTTTTTTCATTTTTCTTGCGAACGTCGCCCGCTTCACGCACAATTTCGTTCAGGTCAAGCAGCACGTCTTTAACGTTACCCACAATGGGGATATCTACCTTGACCCGTTTGGAAATGGAAGAGGGGTCGACATCGATGTGAATGATTTTGCGGTTGACCTGGGCAAAATGCTTGGGATTGCCAATAACCCGGTCATCGAAACGAGCGCCAATGGCAATGAGCACATCACAGTTTTGCATGGCCATATTGGCCTCATACGTGCCGTGCATGCCAGGCATGCCAAGATATTGCTCTGAATCGGCATTAAGCGAACCAAGGCCCATTAAGGTGTTGGTGCAAGGTGCACCGGTTAACTGAACCAGTTCACGCAATTCAGAAGCAGCATTGGACAGGACCACGCCACCGCCCGTATAAATCATGGGACGGCTTGCATTCAGCAACAGCTGGGCCGCTTTCTTGATTTGCCCGTGATGCCCCTTGACGACTGGTGCGTAAGAACGCATTTTCACTTCGCTCTTGGGGGGTGAGTACTTGCAGGTATCCATAGAGACGTCTTTGGGGATATCTACCAGCACCGGACCGGGACGACCTGTTTTGGCAATGAAGAAAGCCTTGCGCATGGTATCGGCAAGATCCTTGACATCACGAACCAGGAAATTGTGTTTGACACAGGGGCGTGTAATACCCACTGTATCGCATTCCTGGAAGGCATCTTCGCCAATGGCTTTAGTGCTAACCTGGCCACTGATAATAACCATGGGGATGGAGTCCATATACGCAGTGGCAATACCGGTAACCGCATTGGTTAAGCCGGGGCCGCTGGTAACCAGGCAAACACCCACTTTTTGAGAGGTACGTGAATAGGCATCGGCCGCATGTACGGCAGCCTGTTCGTGACGAACCAGGATATGCTGAAAATCTTGTTGTTTATAGATTGCGTCGTAAATGTAGAGCACCGCGCCGCCTGGATAGCCAAAAATGTGTTGAACACCTTCTTCGGCAAGGCAACGCACGACGATATCGGCGCCATTGAGTTCCATGTTATTTCCTTTCATAACCGGCTGGGTTGCATTGACTGGCAGTTAAACCGCATACATGAACCACTTTTTCTTCATCGACGGCGCTTCATTTCTCACGGAGAAAATCCACCCGGGGACGCCGAAAAACCAGCGCATGCATGATCAACCAACTTTCGCTCACGCGTTAAAAAACGCAAAAAAGTTCGAAATGGATGCTTAGGCAACACACGCTTGTGGCGCGGCCAAGAGCTATATTCTATTTACTTCGGGGCGCAAAAAAATCATGCGGATAGCATGATAACTATGCAAACCACTTATTTTGCTTAAGGTTTTGCAAAATAAACAAGCTCTAAATGTACCGCATTGCAGCACGGAAAGCAAACAACAATTGCAATTTTGCCTAAACGGCTGTGGCACGCGGGTCACATATTTGCTACTACGCTTAGACCATTCAGGGGGAATTCATATTAAGATGGTTAACATCAATAACTTCAACACATTCAACGAATTAGCCCCCAATGGATTTACGCGCTGAAAACATCACCAAATTCCTTTACAGCCCCAATTTCTTCTATGCCGTGCGCAAGGCAATTGGCGTCTTGCTACCGGTTGTGATTTTCCTGGGTATCTTCCAAAAATACAATGAAGGCATGGCTTTCGCGGCAGGCGCGCTGTGCATTGCCCTTATCGACCAGCCCGGTGGCACTAAAAAATCACGCTTCAATGAAATGCTGGCCGGACTCATCATGGGTAACCTGGCCGCCCTGATTACCGGGCTGGCCAACCCGTACCCGCCACTGGTGCTGCTTGTCATTTGCGCCCAGGTGTTTTTCTTTTCCATGCTGTCGGTGTATGGGGTTCGGGGCGGCTTCATCGGGTTTGGCTGCATGCTGATCATGATGCTTACCTTAAGCACCCCACTTACCCCCGAACAGGCCCTGAATCATACCCAGTACACCCTGCTGGGCAGCGCCAGCTATTTCCTGTTCAGCATTATCAGCAGTTATATTTTCCGTTTTCGTGAAGAGCGGCAAACCCTGGCCGATGCCCTGTATGCCACAGCCGACTTCATGAAGGCCCGTGCCGACCTGTACGACACGGCCAAAGACCTGGACGATTGCTACCGGCTGCTCACGCCCAAAATGGTGTCCATGACCAACCGTCACCAAACCGCCCGTGACGTGGTGCTCAGGAACCTGCCCGAAGGCAAGTACCGTAATGACCGGCAGCGCATTATTTTGTGGAATATTTTCATTGACATGATTGCCCTGCTGGACACCCTGGTAGCCACCCAAACCGACTACGTCCGGCTTCGCGAGCGCTTCAGGGACCACGACCTTTTGCTCTTCATGCGTGACACCCTGTTCAAGCAAAGCCGCACCCTTAACCGCACAGCCCTTAGCCTGTCACGCAACCGCCCGGTTGATTACCGCAACAGCGTGAAAGCGGAATTGCGGGCGATTGAATTTGAAATAGAACAGTTGCGTAAAAATGGTCTGCAAAAAGAAGACCCCGAAACCTATTCACTAGCGGTGCAAATCTTGCGACGCATGCGTAATGCCAACCGCTTTATCAACCGCATTGCCGACAACCTGCGTGAAAACAGCCATCTTGAGCCTCTGAACACGCTTCGTCGCGACCACTCGCTGATCCAGTTTCAAACCAGCCAGGAAATCCGTCTGGATAAATTTCGTCGCAACCTGAATATGGGATCAGCCATTTTCCGTTATGCCCTGCGCGTAACGCTGGCGGTTTTCCTGGTGCTGCTGGCTATTAACTTTGCCCCGCTACTGTATTCAGATTCGGCAACCATCCGCACCTTAACCACCCACAGTTACTGGATCGTGATTACGATTCTGATTATTATGCGTCCGGGCTTTGCCTTAACCCGCCAGCGCACCGAAAAGCGGCTAACCGGCACCATTCTGGGCTGCGTGATTACCCTGCTGCTGTTTTTGCTAACCGACAATGCCGCGATATTGTTTATTATCATGCTCATGGCCATGGTTTTAGGTAATGCGTTCGTGGCCACCAACTACCGCCTGGGATCTACCTACATTACCATTTACGTGCTGAT
>JBBADT010000106.1:0-4228 GCA_041656315.1 Advenella sp. | reverse complement strand
ATTGAAAAACAATGAATTACAGCGAAGAAGAATGGGAAACCCGGGTCAATTTGGCCGCATGTTATCGACTCATGCCTTTGTTTGGCATGAGCGACTTAATTTACAACCATATCACTGCCCGCATACCCGGCACAGAAGATGAAATCCTTATTAACCCCTATGGTTACATGTATGAAGAAATTACTGCATCCAGCCTGATCAAAATCAACATCAAAGGCGATGTGTTACACAATCCTCACGGTGAAGAATTGAGCATCAATCAGGCCGGCTATGTGATTCACAGCGCAGTACATAGTGCTCGCCACGATGTCAGCTGCGTTATCCATACTCATACACGCGCAGGCATGGCCGTTTCTGCTATGGCTTGTGGCCTATTGCCCATTACTCAAACCTCCATGCGTTTTAAAGACATTGCCTATCATGATTACGAAAGTGTCGCCATTGAAATGGATGAACAGGCTCGCCTGATTGAGGACCTGGGTAGCCAGGATGCCATGATACTGCGCAATCACGGTTTATTAGTGGCTTGCGCATCCATTGCCGAAGCCTTCAATGCCATGTACTGGCTTGAAATGGCCTGCCGGGTTCAGGTTGATGCCTTATCCAGCGGCAGCAAACTGATCATGCCTTCAGAAGCGATTATTAATCGAACCCATCACCTTTATCAACCTACTGTCAGAAGGCCATTTGGATTAATGGAATGGCCTGCAATGCTGCGTTATCTGGATCGCCGTACACCAGGTTATAAAGACTAATCCTATAACAGCAAAAACAGGAAAACACCTCAATGAATAACGTTAAGAACTTGTTTTCATTAAATGGGCAAGTCGCACTGGTCACTGGCTCCACCCAGGGGCTAGGGTATCAAATCGCACAAGGGCTTGGCAAAGCTGGTGCACGTATTATTGTTCACAGCAGGAACGAAGACAAAGCCAGAGAGACAGCCCTAACCCTGATCGAAGCAGGCCTTGATACCAGCTGGGTCAGTTTCGATATTAATGACCAGAAAAAATGTGAAAATGTGTTTTCCAAAATCAAACAGCAATACGGTCGTCTGGACATCCTAGTAAATAACGCCAGCATCCGGAACCGCAAAACACTTAGTGACTTAAGCCCTCTTGAGCTTGAAGAGATAGTCCAAACCAATATCCTGGCCAACATTCGTATTTCACGCCATGCCATAGAGTTAATGAGAGCCCATAAATATGGACGGATAGTGACTATCAGCTCAATTGCAGGGCAACTGATTCGTTTTGGTGATTTTGCCTATCCCATTACCAAACAGGCACTTAATACCATGACCCGTGCCATTGCCGTAGAGTTTGGACGTGATGGCATTATTAGCAATGCCATAGCACCCGGCACTTTTACTACCGAGTTTAATGAAAAGCTCACCCAGGAAAAAGGAAACATTACCAAAATGCAGGAAAGAAATCCCTTGCAGCGCTGGGGCAATCCCATGGAAATTGTTGGCCCTGCATTGTTCCTGTCCTCTCCAGCAGCATCTTATGTCAATGGACAAACACTTGCCGTTGATGGTGGCTTTTCAATCACATTCTGAAAACTGCAGCACAACGTAGATGTCACTCTTGTAGACGACCCTTTTCCGTAATCTGCTCCGCAGTCAAATGATAAACAGCGTCAATGATCCGGTTGCGATAGCTGGCATTGCCTTCTGGTTTTTGCAGGTTTTCATGGGCAATTTCCCCGGCAATCCCCATGCTTGCCACCGCAGCAACCGCAGCCGGAAAGGAGTCATCTGTTACCGATAAAAATGCCCCCACCAGAGCACTGCACATGCAACCCGTACCAGTGACACGGGACATTTCAGGACGGCCATTTTCTATAAAACACACCCGCACACCGTCGGAAACAACATCCACGGCACCGGTAATGGCAATAGTGGCATTCAGTTTTCTGGCCATGTCTTTTGCAAACGCCTGCATGGCCGACCTGTCACTGCCCGCATCAAAAACCGTGGCTGCATCAACCCCCCTGGTTTGTTCATCCCATCCGGCCAATACCCGTATTTCTGACAGATTGCCACGAATAACAGAAAAGCTGGCCTGCTGCAGCAATTGATGTACCGTTTCAGTACGGTAAGGGGTGGCGCCCGCCCCCACCGGATCCAGCACCAGCGGGATGCCTTTTGCATTGGCCTGTTTTGCGGCTGCCAGCATTGAAACAACCGTTGCCTCATTCAAGGTGCCGGTATTAATCACCAGAGAAGAGGCAATTGAAACCATGTCCATGACTTCATGGATGCTGTCCGCCATGACCGGCGAGGCACCAATGGCCAGGGTTATATTGGCACAGTCATTGACCGTGACATAATTAGTGATCTGATGAACCAGTGGCGTGCTGGCGCGGACTTTGTCCAGTAAGGTTCCAATATCGGTTTTCAGCTGACTCATCATTTTCTCCGGCTAGGCATCAGGCAAGGCCTGTATTAAACATTTCCCTATTTTACCAATACTGGGGTTTACCATAGCTCACAAAATTTTTTCTTGACTTCGCTCAAGTATCCCATATAATTACGCCAATCAAGGGGAGTAGCTTTCTTCCGCCGCATCGTCATTTCGATTGTTTGCCTGTTACGCAAACGTCCGGTGCCCGGGCAACATACCAACTGTTGTAAGCAAGACCTTGCCATTACGGGCAAGGTGCATCTTCTCTCTTAAAGACGGCCTGTGTCCTGATGGATCAGGCCTTTTTGTTTTTTTGTGCGGAAAATTCCCCTCATACACATGAATACCGCATGGACAGACTCAAGCCAGATCCGTTTCTCTTTCCAATTTTTTGTTATTTCAAAGGGTAACTGATGCTTGAATTTTTACAAACACTCAGCTGGGCTGCCATCTTTCAGATCATTCTGATTGATATTCTGCTTGGCGGTGACAATGCCGTGGTAATCGCCCTGGCTTGCCGCAATCTGCCTAAAAAACAGCGCATGCAAGGTATTTTATGGGGTACCGCTGGTGCCATTGGCCTGCGGGTTGTTCTGATTGCCTTCGCCCTGACCTTGCTCAGCATTCCATTCCTGAAAATAGTCGGTGCCTTGTTGCTGGTATGGGTTGGCGTAAAACTGCTTATTCCGGAAGACGATGCCCATGGCAATATTGAAGGCAGCACTTCCATTATGTCTGCCGTTAAAACCATTATTGTGGCTGATTTTGTGATGAGCCTGGACAACGTGATTGCCATTGCCGGCGCCGCCCAAACCGCCAACCCCGATCATCAGCTTGGCCTGGTTATCTTTGGTCTGGTCGTAAGTGTACCTATCATTATCTGGGGTAGCACTATCGTCTTGAAACTAATCGACAAATTCCCATGGGTCATTACCCTGGGTGCTGCTTTGCTGGGCTGGATTGCCGGCGGCATGCTATTGACCGACATTTTCATCGTAGAAAGAATTGGCGAGCCTTCAGGCATGCTGAAACTGGCTGCTGAAGTGATTGGTGCAGTGACCATCGTTGCGCTGGGCAAATTCTTTGCCAGCCGTAAACTAAAAGCGAATGGCAACGCCGAAGCTTAAGTTAACAGGCCGGTCTGGCTGCGGTCACCCAGACCACAGCCTTTAGGCAAACGGTCAAACATAAAAACCGGGCAAGTGAAAATTCCATTTGCCCGGTTTTTTTTGACCATAAGCAATTTGACCATAAGCAATTTGCTGGAAAATTTTCTGTCGTTATGCCCGACAGACTAAAAAATTGTTCAGCAAATCATATAATTAGACCTATCCAATTTATATTTGTAATTCTACGGCCTCTCATTGTCACCCTGAATATCATGCCAAGGGGCTCATGCATCTATATTTTTTAATGAATACCGCAAGTATTGTGTTTTGTATAAAGGTAACAAACAAATGTTTCGAATGATGATGAATAGCAAAATTCACCGCGCTCAAGTGACCGAGGCGAATTTGGACTATGTCGGCTCTGTAACCATCGACCAGGACATCCTGGACGCCGTTGGCATGCTGGCCAATGAAAAGGTGCATATTGTCAATAACAATAACGGTGCCCGTCTTGAAACCTATATTATCCCCGGCAAGCGGGGCAGTGGCGTGATTTGCCTTAATGGTGCGGCAGCCCGCCTGGTTCAGAAAGGCGATATTGTCATTATCATGTCTTATGTTTATGTTGATGCCAATGAAGCCGTAAACCACCAGCCCAAAGTGGCCATCATGGGTGAAAACAATTCCATCAAGGAAATTATCGGGGCAGAA
>JBBADT010000105.1:0-4267 GCA_041656315.1 Advenella sp. | reverse complement strand
GGGTTGAGCCGCCGCCTTTCTTTTGTGCCATGATTAGCTCCTGCTGTATTAAGGTAAGTCGAAATTAAGCTGTGATAGCTTCGATAACGATTTGTGTGTAATTTTGGCGATGGCCTTGGTGACGCTGATAGTGCTTGCGACGGCGCATTTTGAAAATTTTCACTTTATCGTGACGACCCTGTGCAAGAACCTTTGCTTTCACCACAGCACCAGCAACTAAAGGAGTACCAACCTTGATTGATTCACCTTCGCCTACTGACAAAACCTGGTCTAGCGAGATTTCTTGCCCAATGTCTGCTGGTATCTGTTCTATCTTAAGTTTTTGACCTTCGGCAACACGATACTGTTTGCCACCGGTTTTTATGACCGCGTACATATGGTTTAACCTCAAAAATAATTAAGTAACATAGCAAAATTAATGCTAAGCCCTGCATTTTATCCTGTTTTGTTTTGAAAAGTCAAATAAATCAATTGCTTGATGAAATGAAAGTCACTGATGAGGAAAGTGTTGTGGTTTTCAGGCACGGGCCCAGGTATTGCTCGTTACAAAGCCGCGATGGATTTCCCGGTAAAGCCCGGGGTGTGCCGGGTCTTCCTGAAGGGCGGCAAGCAAGAGGGGTTCTTCAGGACTATCAGCGGCCGGAAAGTGCTGTTCAAGCCTTTGCCGCAACTGCAAGGCATCCAGTGTTTGCGCGGCTGTTGCCCATGCTTCGGATAGCCAGTACAGTCGGGGCAGGACAAGCCAGCGAATGTTGTCGGACTGACGGGCAAGGCGGGGCAGGAAATGGGGAAGGCGCAGCCACCAGCCTTTATTATGAGCCGGATTCAGGCAGTCAAGCGTGGATTTTTCGGGGTACAGGTAGCTGCTCCAATCCTGGCCTTGCAAGGGATAAAACAGCCAGCCTTTCAGGTAAACTCCCCATTCATCCACCTGCCTGCCCAGCCGGGTGGTAATTTGCACATGTGAGGACAGCTGCAATTGGTGGTTAAACAGGCGTTGTGTTTTTCTGTATAGCGTGTCGTGCAACTGGGTGCCAACGAAACGGTGCAGTTCGTTATTGGCCTGCTCGTGAGTGGGCAGATAGGATGCTTCAGACTGCGGCAGGTACAGGTAAAGCTTAACGGCCAGTTCCCAGTGATGGATGGTTCCGGTTTTGCTTTCCTGCCAAATGTAATCAACCTCACCCAGCGTTTTGCGGCCTTTTTCAGGGGCCACCGGTTTCAGGTGAATGGGGTGGTGGTGCAGTAAAAGCAGGATGCTTGGGCAGTGGTCCAGCCCCAGTTTCAAAAGGTGTTCGGCATAAAGGCCAAGACGTCTGAAACGGGTTTCCGTCTGGGGCGTCAATGCCTGTGGATCTAGCTGTTCCTGTTGCATCCATTGCATGATTTGTTGCAGGCAATGGTCTGGAAAGCGGGCGGGCGGGTAAGAAGAAAAGTCGGGTGCCAGCAAGGGTTGAGTATGCAGCAACCAGTATAGGTCTCGCCAGGCCTGGCAGGGCAATGTTTGTTGTCTGGCAGAAAAAAACCGGCTAACGACAGGCGTTACCGGTTTTTGTTGGGCTGTCATGCCGTCTTAGGAACGGTAGTCTGCGTTAATGCTGACGTAATCATGAGAGAAGTCGCAGGTGTAAACCGTTTCGGTAACGTCACCGCGGCCCAGGGAAATACGAACCAGGATTTCGGCTTCGGTCATGACACGCTTTCCATCTTCTTCCTGGTAGGCCGGAGAGCGACCACCATTTTCGGCCACCAGGACATCGCCCAGCCATAAGCGGGTTTTGCTCACGTCAAGGTCTTCGATGCCCGCGTAACCCACCGCGGCCAGAATACGGCCCAGGTTTGGGTCGGAGGCATAAAATGCGGTTTTCACCAGTGGTGAGTGGGCAATGGCGTAAGCGACTTTAAGCGCTTCTTCAGAATCGCCCGCGTCTTCAATGCGAATGGTAATGAATTTGGTGGCCCCTTCAGCATCGCGCACGATTTTTTGTGCCAGCTCGCGTGCCATGGCAGTAAGTTCGTTCTTGATGGTTTCGTAGTGGGGGCAGCTGGTGCTGTTTACCTGAATGCCACTTTGACCGGTAGCAATCACCATGAAAGAGTCATTGGTGGAGGTGTCGCCATCAACCGTGATGCGGTTGAAAGAGTGATTGGCAATGTCAAGCGTGAGTGACTTGAGTAGCTGGGGCTCGATATCGGCATCGGTGGCCAGAAAGCCCAGCATGGTTGCCATGTTGGGGCGAATCATGCCTGCGCCTTTGCTGATACCGGTAAAGGTAACGGTCCTGCCATCAATTTCAATTTGTTTGGAACAGATTTTTGGCTGGGTATCGGTGGTCATGATGCCATAAGCGGCTTTCATCCACTCGTTTTTAGCCAGTGCATCAATAGCTTTTGGCAGGGCGGCAATGATTTTGTCGCAAGGCAGGGGCTCAAGGATGACGCCAGTGGAAAAAGGCAGGATTTGCTCTTCCAGGACACCCAGTTCTTTGGCCAGGGCATGGCAAGTGGCATACGCACGGTCAAGACCATCGGCACCGGTGCCTGCATTGGCATTGCCGGTGTTGATAAGCAATGCGCGGATATCATGGCCGGCTTGCAGACGCGATTCGCAGATTTGAACGGGCGCCGCACGAAAACGGTTTTTGGTAAAAACACCTGCTACGGCAGTACCGGGGCTGAATTTGAAAACAGTAAGATCTTTACGGTTTTCTTTTTTGATGCCAGCTTCGGTTACACCGATTTCTACGCCTGCGACAGGAAAAATATCTGTTTCACTGGGAATATGAAGATTGACAGCCATTCTGCTTTTCTGCCCCTGGGGTTATGGAATACCCTTAATAATAACCGTAAAATGGCGGGCATGCATTATAAAAATGGCATGCCCGGAAAAATCATGGTGAGTGATATTAAAGCTATGCCCTGGGTTCTCAGCCGCAATCGGCTTGCCCGCCACGTTCCTGTTACCTACATGCATCGCGTTGAAATGTGCCACATCAGAGGATAGGTGTTCAAGCGCTAACTAAACTAAATATGACATATATTTTTCTTGCAATATTTTTGACATATTTGTTCTATAGACTTTGACAATTTCTTCTGCCAAGGAAGCATGTGCGCAGCATCTCAAATTTCACGGTACGAACTAAAATTACACTCGGCTTTCTCATCGTCGCGACTATCGCTGCAATTATCGGCAGCGTAGGTATCTGGTCTACCCAGCAAGTCCGGCAAATGGCGCTGCTTATGTACCACCAAGAGGTGGCGGGCTTGCGCCACGCAGCGCAGGCGCAGAATAGCGTGGCAGCAGCAGGCCGTGCCATACGCAGTGCATTGTTGGCACAGGACAAAGGTCAGCGCATTGGTGATGTTTACTTCATGCGCGACTTTATCCAGGCAGCGTCAATGAGTCATCGGCTCGAATTGCCGATGCCACTTCAATTATCGATGGCATTGCGCGCCAGACAAACTTGCTTGCGTTGAATGCTGCGGTTGAGGCTGCCCGTGCCGGTATCCATGGCCGCGGTTTTGCAGTGGTTGCCAGCGAAGTTCGCAGTCTTGCCCTGAAAAGCGCTGAAGCAGCCAAGGATATTAATGCGCTTATTGAAGACAGCGGTCAGACAGTAAAAACAGGAATGAAGCTCGCCCAGGATGCTGGCGGGTCTATGAACGAAATCGTTGCCGAAGTCAAGAGCGTTACTGAACTCATCAATGCCATCAGCGTAGCAACACTAGAACAAAAAATTGGTCTTGAACAAGTGAACAAGACCGTTATGTCCTTAAATATCGCTACAAGCGAAAATGCGGCTTCAGTTGATGACGCCGCGAAGGCTGCAGCAGAGCTCAATGAGCAGGCCAATCATCTGGTGAAGTTGGTAGGCGGCTTCATGCTTGACGATGAAAGGTCTTCTATACCCAACGAATCATCTGGTTCTCAGGATAGGGCTGTAACTGAAAAGCCTGTACCTTTGTTGAACGAGGCTCAAAGACCGATGCTGGAGCTAGTGGCGTAAGCGGAGCAAATTCTTTAATGTCCGCTTACTGCTTACTAATCAATCAAATAGCCGCAAAGGCTTTTTCCGCCGCATCCAGCGTTTGGGCAATGATGGCATCATCGTGTTTGGCCGATACAAAGCCCGCCTCAAACGCAGACGGTGCCAGATGAACGCCCTGATCCAGCATGGCATGGAAAAACACTTTGAAGGCTTCTATATTGGCATCGGACACTTCAGCAAAGCTGGTGGGAATGCTTTCGCGGAAATACAGGCCGAAC
>JBBADT010000104.1:0-4388 GCA_041656315.1 Advenella sp. | reverse complement strand
CAGCAAAGCTTTTAAAGAAATCGAAGGTATAGATATACCATGCTCAAATTCAATAAACTCTCTGAAAGACAATCCAAATAATTTATATATCGTCATACGGCGCGACAAATCTGCAACACCCTTGTCAATCTGCAAAGCAGATGAACCTGTTGCCACAATTTTAATATCCGGAAAATTATCATAGATATTTTTAAAGTCCTTTGACCAATGCTGATACTGATGTACTTCATCCAAATAAAATGTGGTGTATCCTACACTATATAGTTTTTCAATAAGAAGCAACAGCCGTACAGATTCAAAATAAAAATCATCCAGACTTAAATAAACCGCATTTTTGGGATGCTTTTTGAAACGCTGCAATAACAGTGTTGTTTTGCCTGCGCCTCTTGCTCCTTTAATAAGAATCAGTGATTGTTCCCAATCAATTTCATTATATAAATAGCGTACAAATTTTGTTTGTACCTGACTTTTTTTCTTTTCTGATATGTTTAACAAACGGCTTTTCATTTTTATTCTGATTTACTTCAATAATGATTTTTGTAAAGAGCAAATATATTAAATAGTTTTTAGATAAAGCGATTTGAGCAATCGTTTTTTGGAAAAAACATAACTAATGAAATATTATCTGATTATTTCAGTAAATCATTATCTGTTTATCACCTTTTGTTTGATTATTTTTCAAAAGCAGGCAAATTGAGGCGTATAAAAGGTGTTTTAATTGTATTTCGGTATGGTAAAATGAGGAGCGGGTCTCACGCGTTCGTGTAGGATGAATATTTCAATTCCAAATATTGTGTTTGATAGTCGATGGTGACAGAACTTAGTGGTGGCTGAGCTTAGTGGTGGCTGAGCCCTGTCGAAGCCACCACTTTGTTTCAATTCCAATATGGTTCAATTAAGAGGTATTTATTTTTAACGTGATTTTTTGCCATGAGGCAGTTTCAATTCCAATATGGTTCAATTAAGAGATTTTTAAATGTAAGCTCGATTGAATTCTGATGCACGTTTCAATTCCAATATGGTTCAATTAAGAGGAAGCAACCCCGAATACCCTAAAGTGCTGTTTAAGTTTCAATTCCAATATGGTTCAATTAAGAGTTTTTTAAGTACCTGTAGATCAGTTTGTTAAAATTTGTTTCAATTCCAATATGGTTCAATTAAGAGAACAATTTGTTGAAAATAGCGATATAGTAGAAACAAGTTTCAATTCCAATATGGTTCAATTAAGAGATGGATAACAAATACTATTCATTATTAGAATATGAAGTTTCAATTCCAATATGGTTCAATTAAGAGCCGCCGCCGCCTCGCAAAAATGAGTTGTAACGTGCGTTTCAATTCCAATATGGTTCAATTAAGAGAATACAGCGGCTATCAAATGTAACAAATCAAACTCTGTTTCAATTCCAATATGGTTCAATTAAGAGCAAATTGGATAAGGGCAAGAAAAGTAGCTGTATCTACGTTTCAATTCCAATATGGTTCAATTAAGAGGAAGCTAATAGTCGTAATTTTTATTGTGCTTGTGCGTTTCAATTCCAATATGGTTCAATTAAGAGGGAAGCTAATAGTCGTAATTTTTATTGTGCTTGTGCGTTTCAATTCCAATATGGTTCAATTAAGAGCTATCCAACCGAGTTAGGTTGGCAAAGTACAGACTTGTTTCAATTCCAATATGGTTCAATTAAGAGGTGTAAGACGAGCAATGCAATAGGTTATCAAACATCAGTTTCAATTCCAATATGGTTCAATTAAGAGTATGCATTTATGCACCAGATGGGTGGAAAAACTTATGTTTCAATTCCAATATGGTTCAATTAAGAGTAATTTTATCATTCAATTAAATCAAAGCAGAGAAAGGTTTCAATTCCAATATGGTTCAATTAAGAGGCATAGTACTTATTATACTTAACTCCAAGTTCAACAGTTTCAATTCCAATATGGTTCAATTAAGAGGGGTGTAACAAACCTCACCGCAGCAACATGGAATAACGTTTCAATTCCAATATGGTTCAATTAAGAGCAAAACACTTAAAAGAAACCAATCGTCAGTTGTGGCGTTTCAATTCCAATATGGTTCAATTAAGAGCCGCCGGAGGAATTGGAGTTTCGACTACCGGAGTGTCGTTTCAATTCCAATATGGTTCAATTAAGAGCAGTATAATACTGTTCATCAGGACGATGAATGCTGTTTCAATTCCAATATGGTTCAATTAAGAGGATCGAAATCCTCCTCCAGAGAGGTGATATTATCATGTTTCAATTCCAATATGGTTCAATTAAGAGTCCGCCGCCGCCCGCCAAGAAGCTATTGTAACGAGCGTTTCAATTCCAATATGGTTCAATTAAGAGATGATGACTTTACCTATGAAGGGTGGAAAGTCATGTTTCAATTCCAATATGGTTCAATTAAGAGTGAATATGTTGCGTGGTATGGCGGTCTAACCCACAAGTTTCAATTCCAATATGGTTCAATTAAGAGGAAAAAGGTTGCTTCCTCTTGGGCTGTCCGTTTCGGGTTTCAATTCCAATATGGTTCAATTAAGAGATTACTGATTTTCAATGATTTATGTGCACGCTTTAAGTTTCAATTCCAATATGGTTCAATTAAGAGAAAGCGTAGCTCGCTTTTTATCCACGAGGTGGAAACGTTTCAATTCCAATATGGTTCAATTAAGAGTTTATGGCCGTGAAGTACTATTATATGCTGATTTATTGTTTCAATTCCAATATGGTTCAATTAAGAGTATAAAAAGTTTTGTAAATGAAAAATACAAGTACGTGTTTCAATTCCAATATGGTTCAATTAAGAGTAAACTATTAGAAACGAAATAAGGAAATAAAGTAAAGTTTCAATTCCAATATGGTTCAATTAAGAGGTCCAAACCTCTGATGAAACTGATATCACGATCAACGTTTCAATTCCAATATGGTTCAATTAAGAGTTTTTACCGAATAGGCGAGTAAATACTCTCTATTCAGTTTCAATTCCAATATGGTTCAATTAAGAGTTTTTACCGAATAGGCGAGTAAATACTCTCTATTCAGTTTCAATTCCAATATGGTTCAATTAAGAGAATAAACTACTTGCGGCACTGAAAGTGATCGAATCGTTTCAATTCCAATATGGTTCAATTAAGAGGTATTTACAACTGATACATACAGCTGTATAAAAAAAGTTTCAATTCCAATATGGTTCAATTAAGAGGCTGGTAGGCTGGTAGGCTGGGAAGCTGGTTAGCCGTTTCAATTCCAATATGGTTCAATTAAGAGAACATTTGCAAAAATGCCCTATCATACCCGATATATGTTTCAATTCCAATATGGTTCAATTAAGAGCCGCCGCCGCCTCGCAAAAATGAGTTGTAACGTGCGTTTCAATTCCAATATGGTTCAATTAAGAGTGAATATGTTGCGTGGTATGGCGGTCTAACCCACAAGTTTCAATTCCAATATGGTTCAATTAAGAGAAAATGGCTCAAAACGAAGCCCAAATAGCCGAAAACGTTTCAATTCCAATATGGTTCAATTAAGAGAAGAAACAAAATCAGACCTTCAGAATGCGCTATCGAGTTTCAATTCCAATATGGTTCAATTAAGAGACGAAAAGCCTGCAGCTCAAATGATATTTGACCTGCGTTTCAATTCCAATATGGTTCAATTAAGAGTTAAGTTCGGGGTTGAATCAATGAAACAGAAACCTGTTTCAATTCCAATATGGTTCAATTAAGAGGAATACAGCCTACCCCGGATAACGGTTTTAAGATTAGTTTCAATTCCAATATGGTTCAATTAAGAGCTAACCCATAAGGGAAACTGCAAATTCTGTATAGAAGTTTCAATTCCAATATGGTTCAATTAAGAGACTGCGACCATTACGCCTTGCCTCGTCCGGTGTTAGTTTCAATTCCAATATGGTTCAATTAAGAGATTTGTATCATATAAAATCGGTACAGGATCTTTTATGTTTCAATTCCAATATGGTTCAATTAAGAGCAGAGCAGGAAGACGGCACACCTGCTACTACTGAGTTTCAATTCCAATATGGTTCAATTAAGAGTATTTTTATGTTTGACGTAGAATCTACGTCTTTATTGTTTCAATTCCAATATGGTTCAATTAAGAGATTTTGAATAAAAAATGAAAAAGGTTGCTTCCTCTGTTTCAATTCCAATATGGTTCAATTAAGAGCCTTTTTAAAGGTGTTGCCAAAAGATGATGTAATGCGTTTCAATTCCAATATGGTTCAATTAAGAGAGTAACAATTTTAAACACTAGCATTCTCACTAGTTAGTTTCAATTCCAATATGGTTCAATTAAGAGACAGAATAATAGTAAAAAAAAGGATGTTTTAGAGTGTTTCAATTCCAATATGGTTCAATTAAGAG
>JBBADT010000103.1:0-4395 GCA_041656315.1 Advenella sp. | reverse complement strand
CAGCCTGTATCGCTTTCGTCCTCTCCGTAGCGATACAGGCTGTCAAACACCCTGTTTATATGCGCTTTAGGGATACCCCGCCCCGTGTCCTCCACGGAACACTCGGCCATGCCGTCGCGCACCGCCGCACGGATGGCGACATGGCCCTGATCTGTAAACTTGACCGCATTGTGCAGCAAGTGAAAAACAATCTGCTTAAACCGCTCCGCATCGGCGTAGATTTCGGGAAAATCATCCTCGATGTCGCACGTGAGCACGACGGAATGTTCGTCACCTGTCAGAAGCTGCATCTCCTCCACGAGCGAGCGGCACACGTCCTGCGCACGGAAAGCTTTGCAGTTGAGCGGAAGCTGTGAATCGGCCAGCGGTGTGGCGTCCGCCAGATCGTCGACGAGGCCGGACAGTCGGAAACTCTCGTTGAGGATGCGGTACAGATCCTCCTGCTGGCCCTTGTTGAGCGAGCCCTTCTGCCCTTCGAGCAGTCGGCGCGACAGGCCGATCACATCGTGCAGCGGTGAGCGGAGCTCCTGTGACGTCGACGCCAGGAAGTCGTTTTTCATGTGGTCGCTGACGAGCAGTTCCTCGGACAGCTCCTGAGCGCGTCTGCGGTCAGCCTGCAGGCGGTCGCCGGCCATGAGCGACACAACAAACGACGTGAGCATGATCATGATATCTGGAATTTTACCGGTATTCATCTCGAACAGCATCTTGAGGAGCATCACGGTCCAATACGAAAACAGCGACGCGAAGATGACAACCAGATAGTCGGAGGAGTCCTCGTTGTCGCTCATGGAGCGGAACATGATCCATGCGATGTGTATAAATGTGACGACCGTTCCGATGCCGATGAGGAGCTGCGATACGCCGATCGGTATGAACATACTGCTGCTCGGTCTGTTGAATACAAAGAGCACGAGCGCTGCGAGGTACCAGAGATTAGCGCGGAGGGCAAACCGGTTGCCGTGTCCCGGCAGAAGATTCTTTGTAAACAGCAGGAGCTGCATTGCAATCGTCGGCATGCAGAAAATCTGGATCCGCAGCCGCATATAGTAATCGTAATGGTAGAGGAGTCCGAGAAGTTGTTCGCCGAGCGTCGACAGGTACAGTGCGAGAAACAGACCCGCAATCGCGGCGTGCAGCAAGAAGCGGTCATTCTTCCTCTGCAGCCAGCTGAAAAACGAGTGTAGTGCAAACGCCAGGCAGACGACGATTGCGATACTGTCCACGGCACGGCTTCGGTTGTCCTGTCTGTCGATGATTTCGGCCGCTCCGAAACGAATCGGTTTGAGTATGCCGCCTGCCCGGTAGTCGTAACTCGATACGTGGATGACGAGTTCGATGTGCCTCTGATCGCTCGTCACATACACCGCCTAAGGTCTGCTGCCGAGTTCGTAGGTCGCGTAGTCCGTCGACGGCGTTCCGATCGAAGTGAGCAGGTTGCCGTTCGCATAGATGCGCGCAGACGTCCGGATCGTGCCGGTTTTGATGCCGTACGTACCTTCTTCGGGTACGGTGATCCGGAGGCGGTATGTTCCCGACCCGGAGGGGCCGCCGTCCGGCAGCGCTTCATCCCAGGGCCCGGGAACCTGAATCAGTGTGCGGATATCGCGGTGAGCCGCAAAGGCACCCATCCTCCCGGCCTGCCCGCTCCGTTGCGATTCTCCCGTGTCACCGTCGGACTCGCGCAAGTCGCCGTCACGCTCACCTGGTTCGATGAGCACGCCCGGATAGAGCTCCCACTCTCCGTCGAGCAGTATGGGCGCGGTCTCGCCCGCTTCGCCCATCTGCAGTTCCAGCACGCCGCCGACAGCCCGCACATGCGATACGTCAGGGCTGCGGTTTACATACAGCATCCCTGCAATCGCACCGGCGAACACAAGAATCGAAATGACGATCGCTATTTGTTTTCGTTTTGTCATCCCTTTGATCCTCTGTTCTCCTACGGATACTGTCGCGCCGGTATCGACTCACGATTCAGTTTGGCCGGATGCATTCAGCCCACCGGAATCTTCTGCAATTCAGCTGAATACGGTCATCCAGCCTCAAAAGCTTCTATGCTAAGTTTAATCAAAACAGCGCGACTTAGCAAGGAAAACAGCCCGGTCGCGCGTCATATTCGACTTTATGTTCAAGTGGAGAAATGTGTACTCCGCACAGAGGGCGTGCAGTTGGAGAATGCATACACGGCGATGAGATGCACACAGTTGGAGAACGTATGATTCACACATCTCTGCGCCATGCGAAAAGCATCTGGACGACAGATTAATTACATATTACTGTGAATGAGATACAAAATAAACATGTGTAGCGGATAAAACACATACATGCCGTACTGTAACACTTTGCTCCCGCTCCCTTTTTTGCCGTTGTACAGATGGATCGGGACGAGCGAAAGAATCGCAAAGCCCTGCGTCTGGAACTCGTACACCTTTCCGAACAGCTCCACCGGGATATACATCCCGCTGAAAAATTGCACATTGAGCAGATACATGCCGGCCAGCTGAAGCAGCCACGAATACGGTCGGTCTTTGGTCAGATAGAACAGCACCACCGTCCAGACGCCTGTCGCACCGTAATCCGTCATGCCAAGCGACGCAGCAAGCGTGGTGCCCAGCAGCACGATCACAGCCAGCGCGCCATTTTTAGGCGTCCTCTCTTTTGCGAAGTTGTCCAAAAACCGAATGGCTAAGAGCCCCAGCAGCAGCGTGAGCAACACGTTTTGATGAAACGGATACAGCAGTGAGCTGCTATAAAAAAGATTGAACGGCACTTCGGCCACGATGGCAAACACGAGCAGACGCTTTGCGTACTTGCTGAAATCCGATGTGTAAACAAACCCTTCTGCAATCTGGAAGGCAAATATAGGGAATGCCATCCGCCCGACGAACGTCATCCACTGATTCCCCGGAATGACCGTCGCCCACATGTGGTCGAGCAGCATAAACGCCATCGCCAGTATTTTTAGTGTATCGCGGTTAATTACTTTGAGTTTCATATATTTCTCCAGTTTTGAAGTTGCACAGTGCCGGATCTCTGTAAGATCCATCCTACCCGCCTAAGCAAACAGCGCCAGGCCCGCTACAGTGTAATCAATCCACTTGATAATGACAAGAAACGAAGCCACGAAGAGTCGTTCTGCGTAATCAGGTTACCGAACGAAAGGTTTTCGCGAAAGGTTTTCCGCTTCGCACAATCAATTCCAAAAACCTGATCATCGATGTGGCGATTTTGCGTTTTGCGGAAATAATGACAAAATCTTCGCTTTTGTGTGAATCGTTTGACATTATCTGGCATTTTCATCGAGATAATAGACACATTTGCGAAATATGTCTATTATCTTTCCGTGACGCTAAGAAATTTCACTCATAATCGTAAATTTTGCTATTTTATTGCGACTTTTATGCTGCAGCATCGCCTTATTGCTATAGCTTCACGATACAACATCTCCTTGCAGCTATAGACTCGTGCTGCAATATCGCCTTTCGGCTTAGGAGTCGTTATCCGTCGGTTGAGGTGCCAGCCTTTGCAAGCGTCGTACCGTGGCCGCTGAAAAAAGAAAGATGGCAAGTTCTCGCAATGAGAACTTGCCAACTACTTCTGTGTTTGGACCCCGTGATTGATACAAAAGACCCGGGCTGAAAATGTGGAGCTCATCTACCACAATTACTTATTAGCTGCAACCAAGAAACTGTTGAAGATCCTACTTCCTTGTTTCCATTCACCAAGAAAATAATCTTGAGTTTTTTTGTCCTCCAAGTTCTTACATAATTCAAAAATGATATAGGAATTTAAGATATACAGTGCCGCAAGCGCATTAAGGACATTTCCTTGATTTGCATGTTTGTAATTATAAACACCCGTAGAAGTATCTAATCCAGTTCGATCGTGTTTAACCTTATTATACTTTTGCCACCATTCTGGATTGTTTGACTTTGTATATTCCTTACCCTCTTTACTCTTCTCAATCGAAAAGGTCCAGTTTAAAAACGGAGCAATTATCAACCCTTCCAATTGTGGCACGGTAGTGGTAGCCCTTTCAAACAAAGTGTTTGAGGTAGTTATTATTTTACAGCAATCAGTGAAATCTTTACATTTGGCTTTTGCATCAATCATCGTGCACAAATACTTAGCAACGACTTCGATCTCACTGCATATCGTCTGTAACAGCTTGATATATTCTACCGAAAAAGCACTGCTATTATCCTGATCTATTGTAACGAAACGTTCCGTCGCTAAAAAATCGGATTCTAACGCAAGATAATATCGGTTGTGTTTGTCAATCCGAATTTGAGCCACGCGCTCATCTCAAAGTGAGCCACCTCGTGCTCGCTTGAAAGTGAGCCACTTGGTTAGTTTTTACTCCTGATGGTTTGCTCGAGCCGATACGATTCACCG
>JBBADT010000102.1:0-4526 GCA_041656315.1 Advenella sp. | reverse complement strand
CGGTCAGACCGTCCAGCGAAGCAGGAACCCGCCGAAGCGGCTAAGCAGGCGTTCTCTTTTGCTTAGCGCCGTAGGAATCGCCTTCCTTCAAGTGGGCGAGGACGTCAAGACCGGCTGTTATCGGCAAATTTGTCGGTAGCGGCAATCAGGGCTTTTAAAATTCCGGGCTCGTTGAAAGCATGCCCGGCATCGGCAATGATTTGGAATTCGGCCTGTGGCCATGCCTTGTGCAGTTCCCAGGCGGTTTTGGCCGGTGTGCAGGCATCGTAGCGCCCTTGAATGATAATGCCCGGAATGCCGTGCAGTTTGTGGGCGTTATCAAGTAGCTGGTTTTCTTGCATGAAGCCGCCATTCGAAAAATAATGATTTTCAATGCGGGCAAAGGCGATGGCAAAATGGTCTTCAATATGGCTGCTGACATGCGCTTCATCCAGCAGCAGGCTGATGGTTCGGCCTTCCCACTGGCTCCAGGCACGGGCTGCCCTGATTTGTTCTTCGTAATTGTTGCCGGTCAGCCGCTTGTGATAGGCGGCAATCAGGTTGTCCTGCTCTTCGGCTGGCATGGGGGCCAGGTAGTCTTCCCAGTAGTCGGGGAATAGCCATGAAGCGCCTTCCTGGTAGAACCAGCGCAACTCTTCCTTGCGGACGGTAAAAATGCCCCGCACAATCAATTCACTGACACGGTCAGGGTGTGCCTGGGCATAGGCCAGGGATAGGGTAGAGCCCCATGAGCCACCGAAGACCAGCCATTTCTCTGCGCCTACGATATCGTTGCGCAGGCGCTCCATGTCTTCAATAAGGTGTGCGGTGGTGTTGTTGTGCAGGCTGGCATGCGGGCGTGAACGGCCACAGCCACGCTGGTCAAATAGCAGGACATTGTATTTGGCTGGATCAAATAGCTGGCGATGCTGGGCACCACACCCAGAACCCGGTCCACCGTGCAGGAAAACGGCTGGTTTGCCTTGCGGGTTGCCGCAAAGTTCCCAGTAAACCTGATGGCCATCAGCGGTTTCCAGAAAACCGGTTTGATAGGGTTCGATGGGGGGGTACATATGCATTAATCCTTTTTCTTTTTGAAGACCAGGTCCCAGACGCCATGACCAAGGCGCAGGCCACGGGTTTCAAATTTGGTTTGCGGACGATAGTCGGGCTTGGGCGCGTAATCCTGGGCCGTGTTTTCCAGCTCGGGGTTGCCTGACAATACTTCAAGCATTTGTTCGGCGTAGTTTTCCCAGTCGGTGGCACAATGAATATAGCCGCCTGGTTGCAGTCGGCTAACCAGCAGTTGCACGAATTCGGGCTGGATCAGGCGACGCTTGTGATGCCGTTTTTTGGGCCAGGGGTCGGGGAAGTAAATATGCACGCCTGCCAAGCTGTTGGCGGGCAACATGTTCTTGACCACTTCCACCGCGTCATGTTGAATGATACGCACATTGTTCAGCGAAGACTCTTCAATGCGCTTGAGCATTGCACCAACACCGGCGTTGAATACCTCAACGCCCAGGAAGTTTTCCTCATGACGGGCGATGGCAATTTTTTCGGTGGTTTCACCCATGCCAAAACCAATCTCAAGAATGGTGGGCGCCTGTCTGCCGAACACTTTATCGTAGTTTATGCAAAGTGGCTGGTAGGCAATCGACCATTTGTCCATCAGTCGCTCTATGGCCAGTTTTTGGCCAGGTGTCATGTGTGAGCGGCGGTGAACAAAGCTTTTGATGTGTCCGAATTGTTGTTCGGGCTTTTCGGTGCCTTCGGCAACCGGTTCGGGGTTTGTGTTTTCAGTACTCATGTCAATTTCACTCGTTAAGCCGTAATTGTATTTGATACAGGCCAACAAGTTGACGATATACGTACTAAAACTTAAATGTCATGATTTTTGCAGGGGGAATGTTACCCCAGACGATTTCGCTGTGAAACTGGCTGGCCTGGATGTGGGTTTTCCATAGTGGCGAACGCAGGTTGTAGGTAAATTGAATGGCCAGGCCTTGCCCTTTTAAAAGGGTATGCCATTGCCGCAGAATCTGCTGGCAGACATCAGGAGGCAGTGAAATCAGGGGGAGGCTGGAAACCACAGCATTGATTTTTGCGTTGTGTGGAATAAGGGTGTCCAGATGGGCAGCATTGCCGTTGATGACGGTAATAGAGGGGAAACGGGCTTTTAAATGACGGGCGAAGGTGGGGGAAAATTCAATCACATAAAGTTTGTCGGGGGAAATGCCATGCTCCAGGATAGCCTGGGTGATCACGCCAGTTCCCCCGCCCAGCTCAATGACGATGCCATCATTGTCCAGGGGAATATGCCGGGCCATTTGCCGGGCCAGCTTTTTTGAGCTGGGGCAAATGGCCCCGGTAAACTTCGGTTGGTTGATCAGCTCCTGGAGGAACATGAACGGGCCTGCTGTTTTTACGATACTGCTGATCTTTTTGGCTTGTTGCCACCAGACTCCATCCATATGCACATCCTGTTGCGAGATAAATTGATCTTGCCTTGTTGGTTTAGTGAATACGCATACCGGGTTGTGCGCCTTCCCAGGGCTCGAGAATGTAAATGCCGGGGTTGTTTTTTTCGTCGGCATGGCTGGCTGCAAGCACCATCCCTTCGGATATACCGAATTTCATTTTACGAGGAGCCAGGTTGGCAACCATAACGGTTAGTTTACCCACCAGATCTTCTGGATTATATGCTTCTTTTATGCCCGAGAAAACATTTCTGTGACGACCTTCTCCTACATCGAGTGTCATTCGTAACAGTTTGGTTGAGCCTTCTACGTGCTCGCAATTGACAATTTTGGCAATGCGCAGGTCAATCTTGGCGAAATCGTCAATCTTGATGGTTTCGGCAATGGGTTCGCCACCGGGGATAACGGCTTCGGCTGCAGGGGGTTCAAACAGGTCTTCCAGCATTTGGGGGTCAACCCGTTGCATTAAATGCTTGAAGGTGGCGATGTGCTGGGGCAATTGCGTGGCATCTTTCCAGGTAAAGTCATTGCCTTGTTCGAAAAGTTCTGTTGCAATCCGGTTGGCAAGCGCTGGCAAGACGGGCGTCAACATGACTGACAGGGCCTTGAAGCCGGCAATCGCGCGTGAGCAGATGTCTTGCAGGTGTTGCTTTTGGGCGGCTTCGGCGGTGCTGATGCCTTTGGCCAGTACCCATGGCTGGGCATTGTCGAAGGCCTGGTTAATCTTGTCTGCGTAGGCCATCAGGGTACGGATGGCGCGGCCATATTCGCGGGCCTCGAAATCGTGGCGAACGGTTTCGGTGACACTGGCAATTTCTGTGGTGAACGCGTTGATATCGCCCTGGTAAGCCAGTTTGCCATCAAAGTGTTTGCTGATAAAGTTGGCGGCGCGGCTGGCAATGTTAATGTATTTGCCAATCAGGTCGCTATTGACGCGGGCAATGAAATCATCGGGGTTGAAATCAATATCTTCAACGCGGGCATTCAGTTTGGCGGCAATGTAGTAGCGCATCCATTCGGCATTCATGCCCAGTTCAAGATATTTGATGGGAGAAATGCCGGTGCCACGGCTTTTGGACATTTTCTCGCCGCTGACGGTAATGAAGCCATGCACAAACAGGGAGTCGGGCACTTTACGGCCTGAAAACTTGAGTGTAGCGGGCCAGAACAGGGCGTGGAAGTAAATAATGTCCTTGCCAATGAAGTGAACCTGTTCGGTGGTGCCGTTGGGGTCGACCAGCGCGTCATAATCAAGGCCCTCTTTTTGGCAATAGGCTTTTAAAGAGGCCAGGTAACCAACAGGGGCATCCAGCCATACATAAAAGTACTTGCCGGGCTCATCGGGAATTTCAATGCCAAAATAGGGCGCATCGCGCGAGATGTCCCAATCATTCAGATTGCTTTCGCTTTCGCTGTCTTCGGTGTTGCCAAGCCATTCACGGGTTTTGGCCAGTACTTCGTTTTGCAGGCGTTTTTGGCCACGGGCATTGGTGCCGTTGGTCCAGTCTTGCAGGAATTCAACGCAGCGCGGGTCAGACAGTTTGAAGAAGAAGTGTTCTGATGATTTCAATACCGGAGTGGCATTGGTCAGGGTAGAGTACGGGTTGATCAGTTCGGTGGGGGCGTAAACAGCACTACACACTTCACAGGAGTCGCCATACTGGTCTTTGGCATGGCATTTTGGGCACTCGCCCTTGATATAGCGGTCTGGCAGGAACATGCCCTTGACCGGGTCATAGAACTGTTCTATGGTTTTGCTACTGATGAAACCGGCCGCTTTCAGGGCTTTGTAAATGTCACCCGACAATTGTTTGTTTTCTTCACTGTGTGTGCTGTGCCAGTGGTCAAACTTGATATGGAAACCATTCAGGTAAGTGGGGCGTTCATTGGCATAACGAGCAACGAGTTCTTCCGGGCTGATGCCTTCTTTTTCGGCCTTGAGCATGATGGGGGCGCCATGGGCGTCATCGGCACCGACAAAATGAACGGTATGACCCGACATGCGCATGGTGCGAACCCAGATATCGGCCTGGATGTATTCCATGATATGGCCAATATGAAATGAGC
>JBBADT010000101.1:0-4862 GCA_041656315.1 Advenella sp. | reverse complement strand
AAACGCCGGACAGTGTGTATTACCAAGACGCCGCCAGGATGGCAGCATGACCCGAGGCAGCACTTATCACGCTGTCCAATTTTTGGGGTCCACTTCTATCTCCAAAAAACCGTGTCAACTTGTCGTCTTTTTCCACAGCATTCGGATATTTGTAGTACAAGAATGCCTCGAGAAACTTACGAGCATTGTTCCCGAAGTTGTAGTAGCAATCATGATTTTCATCACTTTCTATTTTCGCATTGGCGCATTTATAGATTTGATGAAACAGAAAATTGAACTCTGTAACATAGTCTTTAAGATATCGAGGCATCAATGTAATGTCGCTGACCTGATCTATCCGGTTAATGATGAAGTACTGAGATTTGCTGTTCTTCAACGCACCGGGTAACCGTTTCAGGTACTTCAAAAAGTCCAGGTTGTGAGTCGATATAAACAGCTGCTTATAACGGTCGCGTTCTTTTTGCTCGCCGCAATCGATATATTTCTCAGGAGATACGATCTCTGCATTGATAAGGCTGTAGACAAAAAAGATATGATTTGCATCAAGACTGGATATGGGATCGTCAATCCAGATAATGGGTTGGTTTCCTTTAGTCTCAATATCGTCCAGCTTCGCCATAAAGTAACAGAAAGCTATCAGACTGCATTCTCCCTCACTAAGGTGGAATGCTTTTTTGTCGTTCCGAGTTACTTCAAACCGGTATCCCGACGACGCATCCCCGGGGGTTTCTTCTATAGCTTTGAGTGAAAGGGACTGATGACCGAAATAATTATTCAAATAGTCGTTTACCCTTTCAGCACCCTTGCTTTCATTTTTTAGCTGAGCTTTTAGGCCTCCGATTTTTGCTCGTTTTTTGTCGACCTTTTCCTTTGCAGTTGTCTTAGCATCCTCCGCTTCGCCCATTGCGATACTCAATGCATCGATCGCTGTGCATTCAGCTTGATAATTTATGTCGTTTATGAATGTATGAACTTCATGGAGACGGAGCGCCGCGCGAGCTTCCGATTGGTCGGCACTAAGTGAGGCAGTATACTGGTTGGATTCATTCCTGTGTTGTTCAGGGGAAGTGGTCTGAACTATCCTCGTCTGCTCAGAAAGTGAGCAAGAACAATCCCAACCAGGGGCTAAATCTCAGGTGATTGTCGCGGGTGACATGCTGTCACGACCGGTCACCCTACTCCGATCCACCCTTACCACCGAATGATCCGGCAAGGTATTTATCACTTTGCTAAACATTCTCTTTTGCCAAAAAGATTTGCACGGTGCTAACGTTCAGATATCACAAACCCACGATTCTGAGAGGCACTGCCAGGGGCAACAGAGATAACCAATGGAAGCTGGAAACCAAAACCGCCCGAGCAAGGCATTAATAAACCGGAAAACACTGCTGGCGATGATTCCGCTTTCAGACCGCGCCATTTTCAACATGGAAAAACGCGGCGATTTTCCGCGCCGAATCGTACTGACAAGCCGCAATGTCGCGTGGGACCTAGCCGAGGTCGAAGATTGGATTGAGTCGCGCAAAGAGTCTGAGGATCGAGCACACTGCCCTGGATTTACTGCCGCTTCACGTTAGTCCACTCGTCAATCATATCCGCCCAATCTTGTAACATTGCAGCTCGCTGCTCCCGGTATTCGGCTTTGTTATAGATTGCCCGTACACCTTTCTGCTCGTGGGCAAGACACTTTTCAATCCAATCAGTGTTATAGCCTGCTTCATGCAATAGGGTGCTGGCTGTACGACGCAGATCGTGCGGGCCAAACTTGCTGAGCTGTTCGCCGTCTTTCTGGGCCGCCTGATACGTCAATGCCAGAACGCGGTTCAAAGTAGCAGCGCTCATCGGGATGTCCGAGTCATAGCGCGAGGGGAGCACAAATTCGGATCCACCTGCAAAGGTCTTTAATGCGATAAAGATGTCCAGAGCCTGGCGTGACAGATACACCAAGTGCGGGTTTCTTCGCTTCATTCGCTCTTTCGGAATAGTCCAAAGAGCCTCGCTGAAATTGATCTCAGCCCAGGTGGCGTTGGACAGCTCGGATTTTCTCACCATGGTCAGCAACAGCAGTTTTATCGCGGCTCTATATTGCGGCGACGTCCCGACTCGATCCATATACCGGTACATCAGACCAATTTCAGCAGGACTCAAAGCCCGATCGCGCGGCTCGAATCTGGCGATACTGGTAGGGCGAACCAGTTCCGCTGGGTTCTCTACTTTTTGTCCGCGCTCAATCGCCCAACGAAAAACCTGCAACACCACTTCACGAGCATGAACTGCGGTTGCTGGAGCCCCTCTTTCGACGATGGAATCAGTCACTGCCCGGAGATCCTCATGGGTAATCTCAGACAATTTCTGATTGCCAAACCGCTTCTTCAATTCACGGTTGTAGACTGACTTACGCATGTCGCGCGTCGATTCAGCCATCTGATAGCCACGCAGCCATTTTTCGGCCCATGCACCGAACGTCTCGGCATTCTTCACGCGCTTCTTGTCACGCGCCTTTTCCCTGGCCGGTGACTTCCCTGCCGCAATCATCTTCTTTGCTTCGCTGACGCGTTCTCGCGCTTCTGAAAGCGTGACGCCACGCTTGCCATACCGGCCTATCGTCAGCGTCTCCTGTCGACCGCTAATCGAGTAGTTGTATCTGAAGGAGATACCTCCCGCTGGTGTCACCGCCACATAGAGCCCATCGCGGTCGTTCACCTTGTAGAGCTTGTCCTGGGGCTTCAAATTTCGCAGCTTGGTATCCGTCAGCATCACAAGTCCTCCCCTGAGGGAAAAAATACCATGAGATTTCATGGTATATTTTTCGGGTTTTTCTTCTTTATTTTCAAGGACTTAATGATTTTTAATACCATGAATACACTGAATAAAATGGCATGGTATTTTGTCGCAGCCCTGATCCTGTGGGCGACGATACCATGATTTATACCATTAAAAAACTTTGCTTGGCGGTGCCTGCCAGTGCCAGCAGGTGCCAGATATAAATAGGATTATTCTATTAAATACAATGAGTTATGTGCTGTTTGGTGCCTGTTGGTGCCAGCCAGTGCCAGACGTGAAATCATTCCCACTCGATCGTCCCCGGCGGCTTGCCGGTGATGTCGTAGGTGACGCGGGAGATGCGCGGGATTTCGTTGATGATGCGGCGCGAGCAGTGGTCGAGGAACTCATAGGGCAGGTGCGCCCAGCGGGCGGTCATGAAGTCGATAGTCTCGACGGCGCGTAGCGCGACGACGTAGTCGTAGCGGCGGCCGTCGCCGGTCACTCCGACGGATTTCACCGGCAGGAACACGGCGAAGGCCTGCGAGACCTTGTCGTAGAGGTCGTGCTTGCGCAGCTCTTCGATGAAGATGTGATCGGCCAGGCGCAGGGTGTCGGCGTATTCCTTCTTCACGGCACCGAGGATGCGTACACCCAGGCCCGGACCAGGGAACGGGTGGCGATAGACCATGTCGTAGGGCAGGCCGAGTTCCACGCCGAGGCGCCGCACCTCGTCCTTGAACAGCTCGCGCAGCGGTTCGAGCAGCGTGAGGTTCATGTGCTCGGGCAGGCCACCGACGTTGTGGTGCGACTTGATGAGATGCGCCTTGCCGGTCTTGGCACCGGCCGACTCGATGACGTCGGGATAGATCGTGCCCTGGGCCAGCCACTTCACATTCCTGAGCTTGGCGGCCTCCTCCTCGAACACCTCGATGAACAGATTACCGATGAGTTTGCGTTTGCGCTCGGGGTCGTCGATGCCGTGCAGTGCCTCGAGGAAGCGCGCCTCGGCATCGACGCGGATCACCTGCACGCCCATGTGTTCGGCGAAGGTGGCCATGACCTGATCGCCTTCCTTGTGGCGCAGCAGACCGTTGTCGACGAACACGCAGGTGAGCTGATCACCGATGGCGCGGTGCAGCAGCGCGGCGACCACCGAGGAATCGACACCGCCGGAAAGCCCCAGCAGCACCCTGTCGGTGCCGACCTGGTCACGAATGGCGGCGATGCTGTCCGCGACGATGTTGCCGGCGGTCCACAGCGCGTCGCAGCCGCAGATGTCGCGGATGAAACGTTCGAGGATGCGCCCGCCCTGACGGGTATGGGTCACCTCGGGGTGGAACTGCACACCGTAGAAGCCACGCGCGTCGTCGGCCATGGCGGCGATGGGTGCGCTGTCGGTACTCGCCATCAGTTTGAAGCCGGGCGGCAGCTCGCTGACACGGTCGCCGTGACTCATCCACACGTCCAGCAGGCCGTAGCCCTCTTCGCTGGTGTGGTCCTCGATGTCCTTCAGCAGGCGGGTATGCCCCCGGGCGCGCACCTGTGCATAGCCGTATTCGTGCTGCGCGGCGGCTTCCACTTTGCCCCCCAGCTGCGCGACCATGGTCTGCATGCCATAGCAGATACCAAGTATCGGTACGCCCAGCTCGAACACCTGCTGCGGCGCACGCGGGGTATGCTCGGCCGTGACCGTCTCCGGCCCACCAGAAAGGATCACGCCCCTGGGCTCGAACCTGCGGATGTCCTGCGCCTCCAGGTCCCAGGGATGGATCTCGCAGTAGACGCCGATCTCGCGCACACGGCGGGCGATGAGCTGGGTGTACTGCGAGCCGAAGTCGAGGATCAGGATACGGTGGGCATGGATGTCGGCGTGGGGGTTCAAGGCGGTAGCTCGGGATTCGGGATTCGGGATTCGGGATTCGGGATTCGGGATTCGGGATTCGGGATTCGGGATTCGGGATTCGGGATTCGGGATTCGGGATTCGGGATTCGGGAAGGAATGTGGCGGTCCCGGTTGTGGTGTCAATACCCTGAACCCCGAATCCCAGCTGCTGAATCCCGGTCTTTCACACGCGGTAGTTCGGTGCTTCCTTGAT
>JBBADT010000100.1:0-4932 GCA_041656315.1 Advenella sp. | reverse complement strand
TCGTGTGACTTTCCATCCTCATGCGTAAATCAGGAATGAACATGATTAAGAAACTATTAGGTGCGTTAGTATTGATGTTTGCCGTATCAGGTCCCGCCATGTCTGCCGCGGCGGGGTATCCTTGGGACCGCGCCCCCGAACGGATTACTGATCTGGCTGCTTTGCAGAACGGTGCAAAACTGTTCGTCAACTACTGTCTGAACTGTCATAGCGCAAATGCCATGCGTTATAACAAGCTGGTAGACCTTGGCCTGACTGAAAAAGAGATTGAAGAAAATCTCCTGTTCACGGGCGATAAAGTGGGCGACAAAATGACCGTTGCCATGAACCCCAAAGATGCGAAGCTCTGGCTGGGCGTTGCGCCACCCGACCTGTCCGTCATGGCACGTGCCAAGGCGGCCAACCTGGGCCAGCCTGGTACCGACTACATTTATACTTACCTGCGTACGTTTTACCGTGATGTGACCCGTCCCTTGGGCTGGAACAACCTGGTATTCCCCAACGCCGGTATGCCTAATGTGTTCTGGCAAGAGTCTGGTCCCAGCGAGCTAACCACAGTGACTGTCCATCCGGTTGAAAAGGACGGGCAAGTGCAATGGTTCAAGACAACCACATTAGTCGATGCTGAAGGCTTCACTAGTGTCGTCAGTGATGAGCCTTTGGCTGATTACAAGGGTACCGGTTCTGTCGAGCAAACCTTGAAATATCTGGACCCAGCCAAACAGGCCGAGTTTGATAACAACATGGCTGATCTGGCCGCCTTCCTTGGCTGGATGGCAGAACCTGATCAACAGTTCCGCAAGCAATTGGGAACCTGGGTTCTGCTGTTCCTGGCACTGTTCTTTGTGATTGCATGGCGCCTGAACAAGACATACTGGAAGCATGTAAAATAAGCGGTTAGGGGGCAGACGGACATAATTTACCTGTAAATAGAGTACAATCAGTCAGTCTGCCAAAATCCTTTTTGTAGGGTCAGTGCTTTTTGTGGGCACTGGCCTTTCTTTATTTTCTTCAATGGGAGTCCGCACAATATGATGGTGCTTTACTCTGGAACAACATGTCCATTTTCACAACGCTGCCGCTTTGTCTTGTACGAAAAAGGCATGGATTTCGAGGTGCGTGATATAGATTTGTTTAATAAACCAGAAGACATTTCTGTCATGAACCCTTATGGCAAAGTGCCTATTCTCGTTGAACGTGATCTGATTCTTTATGAGTCAAATATCATCAATGAATATATTGATGAACGCTTTCCGCATCCCCAGCTGATGCCCGCTGATCCTGTCATGCGTGCACGTACCCGACTGTTCCTGCATAATTTTGAAAAAGAATTGTTTGTGTCAGTAGGAGTGCTGGAAGACCGTAGCTTGCAGACAGACGAAAAACGTCTTGACCTTGCTCGCCGTACCATCAGGGATCGTCTGTCCCAGTTGGCTCCCTTGCTGATTAAAAACCGCTTTATGCTGGGTGAAGAGTTTTCCATGCTCGATGTGACGGTGGCGCCGTTATTGTGGCGTCTTGACCACTATGGTATAGAATTGCCCAAAAGTGCTGCACCGCTGATGAAATATGCCGAACGTATTTTCTCCCGTCCAGCCTATATCGAAGCCTTGACGCCTTCAGAAAAAGTAATGCGACGTTAATATCATGACTTCTGTTTCTACAAAACCTTATCTGCTTCGTGCCTTATATGAGTGGTGTACCGATTCCGGTTATACACCGCATCTGGTGGTCAAGGTAGACCAATATTGCCAAGTGCCCCAAGAGTTTGTGCGTGATGGCTATATCACCCTGAATATTGGCGCACTGGCAACGGGTAAGCTGTCTATGGAAAATGACTGGATCAGTTTCAATGCGCGCTTTAGTGGGGTTTCACGCAGTATTGCCGTACCGGTTAGTGCGGTTTCTGCGATTTATGCCCGCGAAACCCAGGAAGGAATGCAGTTTGAAACAGAAGAGTATGAGCCAGATCAGGATATTGAGTCAGAGGATACTTCTGATGATTCCAATGATGATCCACCATCAGGTGGAGCAGGAAAAGCGCCTTGGCTGAAAGTGGTCAAATAAGCCGGTTTTATTGATTGTGTTTTTTTGCAACAAATAAAGCTTTTCTTCTGGACAATAATGCAATAAAACAGATATAATTCTTTTTCTTAGCCGGCTTAGCTCAGTTGGTAGAGCAGCTGATTTGTAATCAGAAGGTCGAGGGTTCGACTCCTTTAGCCGGCACCAAATTCAAAGGCCTACGTTTTTTAAACGTAGGCCTTTATTATTTTCAGTTCTTTATTTAGCTGAATTGATATTGCTTGCCTTGGCAGCATCAGTTGTTTTGGCTTATTCGCTTATGCCTGGTGGCTCTTCAAAGACGGGCAGTTGGATATTCACAATCAAGCCTGGTTGATTGTCGGCAAAGCCCAGTTTCCCGTCATGTAATGCAAGAATGGCGCGTACACTGGCCATGCCCAGCCCAAAACCGCTGCTGTCCGGATTCAGTTGATGGAAATGCTTGCCAATATTGGCGTATTCATCGGCAGGAATGCCGGGTCCATCGTCAGAGACCTGCAGAGTAATATATTTTCCCGAGGCAGTGACCGTGACGCTAATAGCCTGCCTTGCGTGTTTGATGGCGTTTTCAATGAGTTGTGAAAGCATGCTTGCCAGCAAGTCTGCATCGCCCCATACCCATACTCGTGCCAGACCTGTTGACTGAAGGGTTAGCAACAGGTTTTTTTCTTCAGCGTAGGCCTCGTACATATCAACTACAGTAGCTGCAATTTCTTCCAGATCGCATTGCCAGAATCGTTGACGTTGGATGCCTGATTCAATTTCTGAAAGATAAAGCAGCTTTTCAAACAGTTTGTTCAGGCTTTCTATTTCATTGATGGAGCGGTTAATCACTGCCCGCAAGTCTGATTCATTGCATTGCGGGTTTTGTACCGAACGCAATTGATTGAGAATCCGGGTTAGGGGGGTACGAAGGTTGTGGGCGATGGTGTCTGAAACATGCCTGATGCCAGTCATGAGCGATTCAATCTTGTCCAGCATGGAGTTGATTTCACTGCTCAGAAAATAAAACTCGTCTTTGGTGGCAGAAAGGGGTATGCGGGAAGAAAGATTACCCTCACTGATTTTAACGGCGGTTTTTCTGATTGAGCCAACGCGGTAATCCAGTTCCTTGCGAAACATGTGAACGCCAATCATGACCAGTAAAAAGGCAATAAAGACGGTGACCAGACAGGCTTGTCCAATTTTTCGGATGGTATCGTTCATGGAGTCAAGGTCAATACCGGTCAGCAGGATGCTTTGGTCTGGCAGGGTGGTTTCAAGCATCCGTGCCGTTGTGGGTCTGCCATAAAGTACCAGTGGCACCTCGGTTTTGTTGGTTTCGGTCAGTTTGGGGCGCTGTTCCAGGTTGCCAGCCAGTTTTTGTCCTTTTTCATCCAGCAAAAGGTAAATCTCCTGACTGCCGTCAATTTGGTCCGAGATGGTCATGTTGATGGCTTGCATCAGGCCTTCCCTTCCTCCTATGACAAACTCACCCGCCAGGCGGGACATGGAGGCTGTGGCCTGTTGGGAGGCTTGGGAGTGAAGGGTGCCAATGACCTGAAGAAAGATAAAAGCCAGCAGGACAAGAATTGAGAAAAAAGCCAGCAGGCCATAGTTGACCATCAGACGAAAGGAAATCGAGTCCCAAGTCTGGCGGATTTTCAATCGGATGTATGCAGTCATTGGATTGAGAGGGCCTTAATTATCGGGTGTTTGTGTGGATAAAAGATAGCCTTCTCCGCGCACGGTGTGAATCAGGGCAGGAGTGAATCCTGTGTCAATTTTCCGTCGCAGTCGGCTGATCTGTACATCAATAACATTCGATTGAGGATCAAACCGGTAATCCCAAACTGCTTCAAGCAGCATGGTGCGAGTAACGACATTGCCTTCATTTAGCATCAAGTGGTGCAGAAGGCGGAATTCACGTGGTTGCAGGTTGATGTGCGTGCCAGAGCGATCTACTTTGCGCGTGACCAGATCCAGTTTCAGGTCTGCCACCTGCAGCTGTTGTGCGGTTTGGTCGTTCCTGGTGGTTCTGCGGATCAGTGCCTCCATACGGGCGATCAGTTCTGAAAAGGAAAACGGCTTGGTCATGTAGTCATCGCAGCCCGATTTGAGTCCTTTGACCTTTTCATCAACGGCAGACAAGGCGCTTAAGATAATAACCGGGGTTTTATTGCCCGTTGATCTGAGGGTGGAAAGGATGGACAAGCCATCTATATTGCCAGGCAACATACGGTCAAGAATAATAATGTCCCATTGCTCGCTGAGTGCTTTTTTCAGGCCTTCGGGACCATTGTTGCAAATCACCGTTTTATGCTTTAGTTCGGTAAGGCCTTTGGCGATGTAACGGGCGTTTTCGTAGTCATCTTCTACGATCAGACAGTGCCACATTCGCATTCTCCATCAATACTTGTGGTAATAATTGCTCATTATGCAATAAATTCAGTTGCTTAAGCCAATTGTAGCTAGGGTATTTACCAATACTTTATGTAAATAATGCGTCATTAAGGTCATTATTTTGAAAGATGACCAAATGGTAATGTTTTGTTCATTCATTTATAGAAGCTATCCCTTACAATCTCGCAGTGCGTTTATATACGCAAGATTAATTAAGCTTGAATAAAAGCAGTTAAGGAGAAAAAGAGGATGATTTCATGTTAATTAAGAACAATCAGGACTTCTGGTCCGGTTTGATGTTCATTGCCCTGGGAGTTGGCTTTGCGCTGTTCGCCACGAGCTATGACATGGGTACGCCCGCCCGCATGGGGCCCGGCTATTTTCCATTCTGGCTGGGTGTTGTCCTGGCCTTGCTGGGCGGTGTGGTCACTATTGGCTCCCTGCGTGGTAAAGAAGCCGATGACCACCACATTGGCAAATTCGACT
>JBBADT010000099.1:0-4960 GCA_041656315.1 Advenella sp. | reverse complement strand
CAGTCGCTGACAGCGTCCATCGGCATGCCGGGCACGAATACTGTAAGCCCCCGATTTAGTGATAGGATGAAAAATAATAGGTTGGCCATCACCTGTCCTGGAATCTATCACCGTATTGAAATCTAATAGTAGTTCATAGATAATACCTATCTGTGATCCTTGTAGATAAACGCCTGACATCCTGTCGTTTGAGCAAAATGTCCCACCTCCAAAGACAGTATAAACTATAGGTAGTAAACTTTGTTGAAAAATTGCGTTACCATGCATCCATGCGGAACAGCCTGCAAGATCAGTAGCTAATATGGTATAAACACCTTCTGCTGTTATATCGAACTTTAAAGGATTACCAGTCCCGGTCATTATGAGTGAACTGGCTTGACCGTTTATAAAACATTGGTACTTATATCCAGATTGCGATCCTGTGAGCACCAGCTCCGGAGCATTGTCGCCTATACACCAACTTCCGCCGCCCGATACACTGAAATGCTGAATAGGATCAGCAAGACGTATTAAAATTGAATCAGTAATAGTTTCAATCCCATCGGACAGGCTGATATAATAATACATTGAGCTTGCTGGAAAAACTTCTATGGTAGGACTATTATCCGACAGTCTTCCAGAGGCGTCGTGCCATTCCCAACTGTAATTACCGGTCCCTCCTTGTGGCAGGGCAGTTAAAATAGCCGATTCACCTGAACAAACGATTGTTTTATTGCTTTGTAGAGCTACTTCAAGAGTGCCGCCACTAACAAACACCATAGTCTGATCCGAAGCAGTGCAATCGGTATCTGTATCAGACACATTCACTGTAAATATGGTACTTTCAATTAAATGGATAGTGAACGGGTCTGCTACATCTGGGTTCAGCAGTTTTGCTGATGGCTGCCACTCATACGCATAATTGCCTGAGCCTCCTGCAACACTGCTGCTTAGCTGGGTTGAACTGCCGTATGGAATGCTCTGGTTATTACCTGCTACAATCTGTGGCTTTTCGTGATACTGTATCAAAGCCGAGCCCGACATATTGACTTGACAACCTGCCTCTGGATTCAAAGCCTCTACCGTATAAATACCACTGATAGTATACATCCCCAAATCTAAAGCAGAACCGTTACCCTCAAACTGAGCGATCGGATAAGTATAATTGCGGTAGAGTTTGTATAGCACATGATTCTCCGAGCTATCTAAAAAAATCTTCGCACCTTCATTGAGATTGCATAAGCTTCCACCGCCGTAAACCTGATATACCTGTGGGTATGTAACTACTTCTATAAATATAGTAGCTTCGGTTGTTTGACTGCCGTCGGTAACCGTTAGATGTATTTCGGTTGATTCCTCAGGCGTATAAATTATATGTGATTGATTCCCAATCTGTTCACCTGTTTGGAGAGTCCAGGTATAGCTGTACGAACCGTTTCCACCTTGTGGAAGAGCAATCAACTCCACAAATTCACCTTCGCATATCTGATAAGCTGAAGACAATATAGTGACTGAGAGCATCTCATCTGTAACTATGACTATAGTAGTATCAGCCTGACTGGTGCACCCTGATTGTAGGTCAGTTGCAGTAAATAAAAATACGGTAGTATGATAGAGCGGATGGGTCATGGTTGATAATGCTTCCGGTTCAACCAACAGAGAGGCTGGCTGCCATTGAAATCTATAATCTCCCGATCCACCCGCAGCATTAGCTGTAAGCTCTGTGGATGAACCGGATGAGATGTGTTGCAATGGAACACACACTACTATAGGTACATCGGATAGGGATACAGTGATTTCACCCGACATAAATCTTGAACAGAGTGATATAGGATTTTTTGCTACAACAGTATATATACCAGCTTCTTCTAAAGGCCCAAACTGCAATGGAGCTCCCGTTCCAGACAGCACATAATCGGTTGGGTAGCCGTTTTTGTGTAAGGTATAGACCATTTGGTGCTCTGAGCCTTGTAGTATAATATCGTTTATCGGACTGCCGGCACAATATATTCCTCCGCCGCTCAAGGTAAAAACATCTGGAGCTGGAAGTACTTGAATGGTAATACTGTCTTCAAGGGTGTGTACTCCATCGGTTACCAAAACCATGTATGTGGTGGTTGTCTCAGGAAATACCGTTGGATTTGCTTCTGAGGAGGAGTATCCCTGTGGCAGGGAAGTCCATTGATACCAATAGCTTCCGTTTCCACCCGTAGGAAGAGCAAATAGCCTTGCACTGCTTCCTTGACATACGGTCTCATCCGGTGTGAAAACCGATAGTTGCATAGGTTCGCTCGAATCACCTATATATACTACTGTGTAATCTTCAGATACCTGACAGTAGGTGTTCGAAGAGCTGGCTTGTAGCTTGAACAAAGTAGTATGGTTTAACACTAAGGTAGTAGGTTGTAGCACTTCCGGGTTCAACAGCTTCTCTTCAGGAAACCAGCTGAAGGTATAAGGATGGTCAGATGAGTATATCTCGCCTTCTAAAGTAACTTGTCCAGGTTGTGAAAGATACTTATCTGGTCCTGCATGAGCAATAACAGTACCGCCTATATGTATCAACGCAGCCCCAGACATATTAGAAGCACATTGACCATCGGAGGTTGTTGCCTGAACCGTATAGACCCCGGGCATAGAAAACAGTCCAAAACTAAGAGGTTCACCAGTTCCTGTCAAACTACCTATGAATTCTCCATTATTGTGCAGGCTGTAATGCACTGATGTCTGTGAGCCAAGCAGTCCAATAGCTGCCTTATCATCTGGTGTACAGATATATCCACCTCCTGTTACTGAAAAGCTCTCCGGCCTGAGCGCTAAATTTATCTTTATCTGAGCCTGCGTGCTTTGTTGTCCATCATAGACTATTACCTTGTATATAGTGGTGGTATCAGGGCTGATCACGGGATTAGGGAGAGTAGAATAGAATCCGGCCGGATCGGAAGTCCATGAATAGGTATAGGAGCCACTACCACCACTGGCAACTGCCATGAGTTGAGTTGTACTGCCTTCACAAATTGTTGTAGTCTGAGCACTTATCACTGCTGTTAAATCCCCTTCACGTACATAAATGACCACCTCATCCATTGCATGGCAATGGCTGGAAGTATCTGTAACATGAAGGGTAAATGCTTGTGTTTGTATAAGCGGAATAGTGTTAGTCTGAGATGCATACGGATGAATCACTTTATTGGCAGGCTCCCATAAAAAGCTATAATAGTCGTAAGCTTCGTATGGGTTGGCAAATAGATTCGCAATGTTTCCGGCTATAATTGACTGATCAGGGCCTGCATCGGCAGTAGGCGTTATGCCCTTCCAGACAATTGCTGTTCCATCCATTGGTAGCGAACATAAGGTCTCTAACGACAAGGCGTTGATCTGATAAGAACCTTCAATGACATATTCACCGAAACTGAGGGCAGCACCATTTCCTATTCTGACCTCATTAGTCTCTGATCCATTATGCCATAGAGTATAAAGACAGTTTGGCTGTGAACCGCTTAATTTTATTTCAACCCCTGGTCCATCGGCACAAAACAGCCCTCCACCTGTAACAGCATACGGCATCGGATTTTGTCGTACTACAACTGATAACGAATCGGTGATTTGATTTAATCCGTCATTTACTGTGACTATGAAAGTAGTAGTTTGAAATAATGGTATGGTGGGATTGTATATCTGGGATGCAAGCCCATCTGGGTTAGATGACCAGGCAAAACTATAATTACCTGTGCCACCGGTAGGTAGTGCGATTAGCTGAACGGTCTCACCCGGGCAGATGCTGTATGAATCAGCTATAAGGTCTAAGGTCAAAGAGGTTCCACCGCTGATAAAGACTGTAGTTGAAGAAGGTGGACTGGTGCATGCGGTATGTTGGTCTGTTACTTCCAGGCTAAAGATTTGCGAGCTGTAAAGAGTTGTAGTGGCTGTAGAAGGGGCGTTAGGGTCAATCAGTTTGTCGGCAGGGCTCCATACATAACTGTAAATACCACTTCCACCTATTGCTGATCCCGTTAATATCGCTGATTCACCTGATGTAATGGATTGATCATTACCTGCAAATGATAGAGGACGCTGTGCAACCTGCACTATAGCGGTATCATCCATGACACGGATACAAGCTGTAGCTGGCTGAACAGCCTGAACGGTGTAATGCCCCGGATGGTCATACATACCGAAATGAAGAGGACTATCGGTTCCCGATATGCTTGTTACCGGGATAGTATTACGCATCAAATGATAAATTATACCACTTTGAGAGCCAGATAACCCAATTTCTTTCCCTTGCTCACCTTCGCAATATGTTCCACCTCCCGTCATATCAAATACGGACGGTAGGCTGTTAACGGTCAGAGTAATTGAGCTATAAGTGTGATTAATGCCGTCTTCAATCAGAACATGATAGGTAGTGGTTTGTTGTGGGGCGACTGTTATAGTTTGTAGATCGGAGTAGTATCCTTCTGGATCGGAGCTCCAGCTATAGGTGTAGTAACCCGTTCCACCGCTTGGCAGGGCTGTGAGTGTCGCCTGATCGCCTTCACAAAGGGAAGTCATATCGGCTAATACAGTGGCCGATAAAGTACTTTCACTCACAAACACACTGACGCTGTCGGCTATGCTATTACAGCCAGTAGTTCGATCAATAGCTAGTACCCGAAAGATTTGAGACTGATACAAATCAATGGTAGCTGTTTGAGCCTGATGGGGTTGTGTTAAAAGGGCTGACGGTTCCCATCGGTATTGGAATTCACCTGATCCACCCCATGCTACAGCCGATAGAGTAGTACTGCTTCCATTTGGAATAGTTTGATCCGGTGATGCGAAAACTTCCGGCAACTCATAGCGTACTACCTCGACATAATTGTCAAGCATCCGACTGCATCCAGTGAAAATATTTCGCGCATAAACAGTGTAAATACCAGGCTCCGGCTGATACCCGAAAGTCTCTTGAAATCCATTACCTATAATGCTGCTGCCATTG
>JBBADT010000098.1:0-5025 GCA_041656315.1 Advenella sp. | reverse complement strand
AATAATTTTCAAAAAAAATTGATACGGAATTATTCGTATCAATATCACTGCGGGATTATTCGTAGTGATATTTTGGAAGTAGACCCGGTACGTGTTTACCCGTATCGTGTGTATAAAATAATTATTCGTCACAATCTATTTTTAATTCTTTAAGTCTCTTATAATCTTCAAATAAATTAAAACTAGCCCATAAAAGAGTAGTTGTGTATGAGTTTTCCATAACATAATCGTAGATGTCACTTCGATTACATAGATCGAAAAGTTCTTTAATATTACTTTCGTAATCAAGCATGTAATCACATAGTATAATATTACTTACTAAATCAATGATTTTTTCCATGTTGTCTGTTTTTTTAAGTTCATTTAATAACATATCTTTAAATTTAAGTCTATCTTTAGCATGCTCTTTAACTAATGTTAAAAAACCATTTTCTTTAATAGTTTTATAATGTTCTTTAATGAATTTTCCAGGAATAGACATTTTTTAGTAAAAAAAATAATTAATTTATAGATGAGCATTTCTTATTGCTTCTATAAATTCTTCTAATGTATAATCATTACTCAATTGAACTTCATTTGTACTTAATATTTTCAGTCTACCTTCTTTTTCTAGTTTAGTTTTTAAACCATAAAACAATTCAACTGCATTTCTTGTCATATCAATTTGATTAAGTAGTTCTTTATCATTATTATTTCTTAATGTATCTCTAAGAGATCTTTTATTAACTCTTGCAATATAATATGTGTTTTCAGTTTTTCCTTTATAAATTAAAATATAATCTTTCATAGTATTGAGATATGTTTTATATTCATTTAATTCACGACCAGATAATACGACCACTTCCTCAAGTGTTTCAATTCTGAGTTTTGATTTTTTGATTTCTTCTTCATATTTATCACCAATAAGTTTCTTTTCATCATCACTGATTGATTTAATTTTATTAATATTATATTCATTAACAATTTTACTAACTTGAATTGCAATTTTAGGTGAAGCCCAAGAAGCAATATGTGGAATAAGATATTCATGAACATATTGACCTTTTAAGTAATTTTCAACATTAATTACACTTAGAATTGGGTCAGCGGGAATCTGCGCGGACCTATTTATCTCTTCTTCAACAGCTTTAATTAATTCTTGAGACGCTTGAAGACGTGACCAATCTCTAAATCTCTTATCTTTTTTAATAGTTACTGAGATATCATTACATAATCTTGTGACGTTAATATAACCATTTGATTTCATGATGATAACTTCGAAATCAAGATATGAACCGATTGCAAATTCATCGTTAATATGTTTAAAAATGATAGTTTCTGACATTTTTAAAGAAATAAAAAAAATAATTTTTTTTAGATCAATATTTAGAGTTTTTCAAAAATTTCAAAAAGACTCTCAATTGGTCTTCCGTAGTTAAATAGATTGTATTTTCTTTCAATCTCATTATTTTTTAATATATCATTAAATTCTTTATTAGTTAGTTTAGGAATTCTAATTGTTTTTAATAAAACATTTCCTTTTTTTAGCATTTTTTCGCAAATCTTCTTCTCTCTTGCTGGATTAACACGGTTCATAGAAAAATTATATTCAACATTTGTAATAGACCAGATCATCAATAGATCTTTTTTAGAGTCTTCGTACTTCTTGATGAGTTCATCTTTTACTTCCTCAGTCACTTCTTCTACTGGTGATTTAGAAATAATTTTACTCATTTTTATAGCAAAATCAGGATCATTTGAGGAAATCAAATGAACTACTAGATCTTGAGGCATCCAATATTCTCCTTTCATCATATCATTCTGTTTAAGAAATCTATTAAGAATCTTTTTAGAATATAGTTTTGTTGTATCGATATATTGGTCACTTGTTCTGAAAATTACTTCAACACCATGAAATAATCCTAGTGCTTCATTTCCATATTTTTTAATGACTTGCATTTTATTTAAAAAAAAAAATAAATTAATTAAATTAATTTTGAAAAATCATATTCAATAAATTCTGATTCTAATTCTTTATGACCGATAATATTGTATCCCATAACATTAATAAATTTAGGTCCAATCTTTAAATCAATATTTACAATATCATTGTTTTTCATTAGTTCTTCAGTTGGTTTTCCATCTTTCATCTTAGCAACAAATTTAGACATGTAGATAGTTTTGAATACACCTTCTGGAATAGTAAGAATGGATTTATCAAAATTAATTGATTTTTCATCAGCATATGTGATGTGAACGTTTTTAAAAATTTGTCTAGACATTTTCGGACGTTTTCTAGGAAAAAAAATAATTAAAAAATTTTGAGGTAAAATTTTGACATTTTTAAAAAATGATTTTTCTTTCAAATTCTTTTTGTGTTCCAACTGTTAAATTTACAAATTTAAAACATACTTTAATTGAAGTTAAATCAAAAGTTATTGCTTCACCATTATAAAGTTTCATATAAAGATGCCATAGAGTGAGGTTATTAATTTTACAATAGTGAATTACAACTTTATTAGGAACACCTTTCATTCTGACATGATCTTCTCGTTCTTCTTCAACATTAAATGAAACTACATGATCAATATTATTTAGTTTAAATGTCACTTCATATGATTTACCAACTTCAAATTCTTTAGAAAACCTAGCTAATTTCATAGAAAGTTTAGTTTCATAATGACATTCAAATACTTCTTGGTTTAAATTAATATTTAAATCAATTCTTTTTTCAACAGTTCCTTTTCTATATTGAATATTTTTGTAAACTTTTTTAAGTAAATCACAATAGTAAGCCTTTTTACCACAATAAATTGATCGTAAACATTTAGTATCATTACCAAAATCTGAAGAGAAATCACCTAATTTTTTTGATGTAAATGGACGTTTATAATGTTCTTCATATTGTTTTTTCAATATAATTGCATCTTTAGCTTTTAAATGGATACTGTCGGTATCTTGATACATAGCTTCTTTATCACAAAATCTAAATGCTTGATTCATCATTTTTTTCGACATACTTAATATTTGGATTCCAATAAGTGAACTTGTGAATTCATCTGATATTTCTTTAAGTTCAATAATTTTTGATTTAAAAGGCGTAAAATCAGGTTCAATATTTATAACTTTGTAATTATTCTTTTCACAATAAGCATTAACATCTTCTTTATTTATATAAACAGTATTGGTTCTATGGATTTTTTGAATTGTTCTTCCATAACATGTATTAAGAGTGTCTTTAATAACTCTTTCAACCGAAGAATCAGCAGCTTTATATCTTTGTCTTTCTTCATATAATTTTTTAATAATTTCTCGAATATTAATATCTTTTCTTCCTGTATAATCTATTCTTTCATGTTGTTCACTTGGAGGACAACCCCAATAGTATCCATCAATAAATTCATATTCAATTTGATGGTATTTTTCCAATAATTTTAACATAATATTATCTACATTCATTTTTCCAGGTTCGTTAATATAGTGATTTAACCCATCTTTTTTAATACAAATCATAGGGAAATTTAAATGAACATTAACTTTAGTAATATTAATTCTACAAACGAATGCTGAAATAAATTTTTCTTCAGTCTGTTGAAGTTGTTTAATTTTCATTTCATGCTGTCTGACCCATTTAAAATTCTTGATAACTTGCGGTTTTCCTTCAATAACATAAAGCCTTGAGAATGCAGATGGATATAAGCTGTTCACGTCCTCATCTTCAATCTCTTCTAATGAAATTTGTTTCTTATTTTCAGATAACATACACCTTCCACCAGTTACAAATTGAGATAAATAAGATTTAATAACACCTCCATTTTTATAAACTTGACTTGCATATTTATAATAATAATCTCTAACATCAACAATATCAGAATCTACTGATTCCTTAAATCTTTTCTTTTGTTTGTCACTCCAACCTTGAACTTTACAGATTTCATCAACACTCATAAATCTTTTGGTTACTTTATCTGGAATCAAATTCCAATTTCTATAAACAGTTTTTGTAAAATAAGATTGAGAGATACTTGAAATAGTTAAATGAGCATCGATATCAATTTTTAATGTTTTTTGAATATCATTACCGAAAGAAACCATCCCTTCTTTTAATAAATATGTGTCTTGTTCGCAATAAAATTTTACATATTTCTTTAAATCAAAATATCCATCTGGAAGTGTTGCACTGATTCTATCACAGTTAGCAGTAAATAATTGTTTCTGTTTTTCATTCCATCTTACTTTTTCAAATTCATCTGCATCTGATATCTTCCATTTACCAATTATAATTCTTTCTTCAGTATAAAGATTATATGGGAAGATCTCTTTTAATGATTTTAAATTAAATGCTAGAGGAAAAGAAGCGAGTGGCATATTGATAATTTTTAAAGAATCTTTCAAAAATATTTGTTTTCCTTTATAGTTTAAATCAATCGAATAATATTTATTTCCTTCAGCAACTGCATTTACAAAATAATTACGGAAAAAACAACCATCATAAGCCAAGTTATGAAAATAAACGATTGAATAATTCGGTAAAGCATCAAGTAATCTCTTGGCACAATCAAAACCATAAAAGAATTTTTTTGAATCTGTATACTTATGACGAACTGAAACACAATACGCCTGATGTTTTACTTTATCAGTTGAAGCTTCAAAATCAGCATAAAAGATTAATTTTTTAATTTCAGCAACTTTATTTTTATCATTTTCTTTATTCTGTAAAAATGCTTTAACATTTCTTAAATCTTTATTTACAGGTTCTTTATAAGTAATATTATCACAGTCCATATATTCTAAAGTTTTATAATCTTCTTGTACGAAATCATGATATTGAGGACCGAGAACAAATAAATCGTCATATGTTATTGGAATAAAAGCATCTAAATTAAAAAGCATTCTAATTAAATCCATAGATGTCATTTTACGTTTTTCAAGCTCAGATGCACATAATTTTTCATAATAATTTCCACGGAAACGTTTAATTTTCAATCTATCGACGATTGCCATTTGATTTTTAGAAGTAGCATAGAAATCATTAATTTCTTGTTT
>JBBADT010000097.1:0-5049 GCA_041656315.1 Advenella sp. | reverse complement strand
CGAGCGGGTGGGTGCGAAAGTCAGGACGTGTTCCGGGCCTTCATGGCGCAGATACTCGTTGCGATACTTGCCGAGAAAGACGCCAGCAGGCTGCGTCAGCCCTGCCTTGCGAATGTCGGTGGCATCGGCCCAGCGGGCCGAGCCATAGGTCGTCACCTTGCGCGCCTGGCGCGAGCGCCACACCGACATGGCGATGGCGACCACCACAGCCAGCAAGCCGCTGCCAGCCGCGATCATGCCGCCGGTGTCGAACACCTGCGGCGCGTAGGCGTCGAAGAAGAACCACCATTCGAACAGCTTCCATGGGTAATAGACTGGCGTACCGTGGAAGTCGAACCAGGGCGAGCCCAGGCGTAGCTGGTAGCCCAAGGCGGCAGCTGTCCATTGCGTGGCACCCCACACACCGGCGATCACGATGCCAAAGACGGCGGCGATCTGCCCGAACAACACACCCTGAGCCTGCATACCTTGGCCTCCGATTTCTCCTGCGCTGATTCCCCGTGGGAAACGCGGCACAAAGGCGTGCCGCAGGCGTCAGGATCGGTGCCGGTTCAGTGCCGGTCAAAGACCGTTATCGGCAGCAAGGTGATGCAAAAAGCATGGTTTCATGCAGGGGCGAAATCAGTAAAAAAGCCGCAGGCGCGAGCGCACTGCGGCGTGTCGAGAAAGAAAACGAAGATATGCGGCAAGCCGCCAACGGTCAGAACTTCGGCGGCGTTTCCGATGGCGTGTAAGGCACCTTGCCGTCGCCGAAGAAGCGCTTGTTCGTCGCTTCGGCCACCCGGTTACACAACACGTCGCCCATCGTCGGTCGCTCGGTCTTGCACTGACGGCGCAGTTCCTTCAAACGCTCGGGATCAGCGGCCAGTTCGTCCACGGTCGGCACATTGGCTTGCTGCTTCGGCGGCTCGGACGGGCCGCAGGCCGTGAGTGCTGCAACCAGCAACAAAGGGGTAAGTCGCTTCATGGCTCGATGTCCTCCGGGGGATCTGGTTCAGGTGGTCGCGCGGGTCTCACGCCTTCGGGCAAGTCGATGGCCTGCACCCTTTCGATGAATCGAGACAGCACTTCCGAAGACTCACCTTCTCGATGCAGCAGATAAGTCGTTAGCACAGGGGAACGGCCCGCCAGAGGCCGCGCGACCACACCCGGCTCGCGGCTGGCCGCGATGTGTGGTGCACCAGTCAGGCCCAACGCAAAGCCGGCCGACACCAGCGCCATCATCAAATCGCAGGACGCCACGCGCTCAGCAATCAGCGGCTCCATGTCCGAGCGGCGCAGCACGCGCTCGACTTGGCGCGCATGGCCTTCGCATACTTGTGGATCGCACAGCACCAGAGGATGGCGCAGCAACTCTTCCAGCGGTATGCGCTTGTGCCTGAGCAGTGGATGCCGCGCAGGCACTGCCACCATCAGGGGGTCACTCCAGACTGCTTGAGCCACGACGCCATCGCCCAATTCATCGGACTGCGCGAAACCCACGTCGTAGAGGTCATCATGCAGCCCCTTGATCTGTTGTGACAGCGGCACCTCGAACAGCCGGATCTCTACTTCGGGCTCCTCCTGCCGGCACAACGCCAACAAGGCCGGCAGACGCGACGGCGTGATGCCGTCGGACAGGGCAATGCGCAACTGACCATGAAAGCCATTGACCGCTGCCTGCACGCTGTCGCGGGCTTGTTGCAAGGCCGTGAAGATGCGCGGCACATGCTCCAGAAACAGCTTGCCTGCCCGTGTCAGCTTTGTGCTGCGGCTGGTGCGGACGAACAACTGTTCACCCAGGTCTTCTTCCAGCTCTTTGATGGTGCGGGACAGTGGCGACTGCTCGATGTGCAGCCGCTCGGCTGCCCTGGCAAAGTGGAGTTCTTCAGCCACTGCTAAAAAGCATCGGAGGTGGCGCAACTCCATATCGACTCCCTCTCCTCACTTAGCACAGCATCTTGCTGGGGCGTACGACCTGCTCTTTCATGAGGGAAGGCCGGTCAATACCAGTTCACCTTTGGGAGCAGGCGTTCGAGCGACATTCATGATCCAGCAAACGCATGAGAAATAGCCGATCAAGGCACATATCTCCACTACGCCACGCTCGCCCCAACGTTCTCTCGCAGCCTCGTAGGTCGAATCACTAACACCGTGCCGATGCAACAGCTCGGTGGTGAATGCCCATGCATCGGCCTCCTCCTCTGTCATTGTGCGAGGACGGGTCGCTTGAGCCATGTCCTCCAGTGTGGTTTCGGCTACGCCCGCGCCTATCGCCAGAGGAAAATGGACAGCCCATTCAAACTGATTACCTAATTCGCGAGCAACCAGCAAAGTCACAAACTCGTTGACATTTTTTGGCAGAACAGATTCAAACCGCAGATATTCTCCGACGCCGGCCAGTCGCTCAAGCAATACCGGGCTTTGCATCAAAGGAATGAAAGGCCCTTTCACTCCTTTTCGGGGCCCGGCAATCAATGCATCGACTGCAACTCGTTGAGCCTGCGTCATAGACTCCATCGGCGGTAAGGGCAAACGCTCGCTGCGCTTTTGACCAAAGCCTTGCTGAATGGTTGTGTTCATGGGTTCTCCTAAATGAAAGCCTATCGAGAATTAAAACGAACGAGCAATGCGCTGCTTGTCAGTAATGCTGATATCCCTAACCACAGCGCCGAATTGAATGGCCAGCCCACTCGAAGCAAGAAATTGGCTGCAATCGGGCCTGTTAGCTGACCAACAGCAAATGCAGCAGTCATTGATGCCAATAGCTTCTGTGCGTTATGACCTGCCTGTTGCCGAGCCTCCTGCAAACCGATCAAGGTTATGAGCATGAAAGTTCCGCCCACGCAAAACGCAGCTACCGAGAGCCCGAATAGGCTAGGTACGACGATGGGCATAAATATCCCAATGGCCATGACCACTTGCGCACCAGCCCAGATATATTTCCGGGGCCAACGCACAAGGAAACCTACGCACAATGTGGACAGGGCCGCAGCCATACCGAATAGTGGCCACACCCAACCAAAAAGGGCGTTGGTGCTTAATTAGCTGATGTTGATATTCCGATTGGCTGAATTCTGATTTTTCGCGATGAGTTCCCCTTTTTCCCTGCCTCCTTCATGCGATGGACGCAATTTGCCCAGCCCGGACGGAGTTCGGCATGCCCAGGTAGGTGAAGCGGTTGATGATGGCAACCCGAGCATGCACTTCGGCGACCTGGCGCTCGAAAGTGCGCGAGAACAGCCGTTCGCCCAAACCCTTGAGGCGGTTCATCGCGTTCTCGGCAAGACTGCGCCGGTGGTAGCCGCTGTCCGTTTTCCAACCGTCGCGCCCCTTGGCGTCAATGTCATCGAGAATCGCGTCGCGCGGATGCGCGTTGCCCCATCGCACCGCGCCCTCGCGTGGAGGAATGGTGGCGCGGGCCTGGCGCTGGGCAATCGCTTTGTGACAGCCTTCGGTATCGTAGGCACCGTCTGCCGAAACCTGCGCGATGGGGCCAGGAATTTGATCCAGCAACCCGGGCAGCATCTCGTTGTCGCCCCAGTCTGCGGTGGTGACTTCGACGCCGATGATGTCCTTCTCGCTCGCATCGACCGCCAAGTGAATCTTGCGCCAGGTGCGACGTTTGCCCACTCCATGCTGGCGCACTTTCCATTCGCCTTCGCCGAAGATCTTGAGCCCGGTCGAATCGACTACCACGTGGATCGGCCCCTTGCGCGGGATGCGCGGCACCACCACCGACAACTGCGCCACACGGCGCGACATGTGCGTATGGTCGGGGACCGGAAGCGCCAGTCCGTGCAGCGTCATGAGCGACTTCATCAGCCCTTCGGTCGCTCGGTAGGGAAGGCGAAACAGGGTCTTGATCGTCAGGCAGGTCTGGATTGCCACATCCGAGTAAAGCCCGGGTTTGCCGCGACCCTCGGGCGGTGCGGGCGTCCACGCATCCTTGATCGTCTCAGCGTCGAACCACACTGTGAGGTTGCCCCGATTCACCAGCGCACGGTCGTACTCGGCCCAGTTCAGGACGCGGTAGCGGTACTTGGGTTTGCTCGGAGTGTCGTCTTTCTTTACGCATGTCGCCATGATCACACTCAACGGTTCAGGGGGCCTGAAAGCCTTGATCTATCGATGGATGACATTTTAATGCACCAACGCCGTTTCCTCAGGGAAAGAGTAGGAAAACTTCTTGTGAGCGGCTTAACTGTTCTTGAACTTGTTAATAGCCAATTGCATAGCGGATGGCTCGCTTCCAGCCTCAACGTTGACAGTTTGAGAGGTATCCATTCATTTCCACTTCCGCAGCAACAGGGCAAGAGCACTCCTGAGGGCAGCACCGCCCAGTCCGAAAAAGATTCGGCCATAGAAGCTTAGCCCGCTGCCAATTCCAAGAGTCAGGCGTTTGAGCACTCCACGTTCCTCTGCATCTGCCAAGCGTTCTTCAATGGCGCGAGTGACATCAATGGAGTTCGAATAGAACTCAACCGTTCCGTCATACTTCATCTCGTACCAATAGATATCGTCGACGCGCGATCCAATATGCTCTGGAACCTGAAATAGTTCGGACAGAAACTGCATTCGATCCGAAGGACTGAGAAAGTCGCAAAACCTGAATCGAAATATCTCTGCGTACATTATATTGGGGTTGGCTTGGAAAAATAAGCGATGTCAAAAATCAGGTAATTTTTTGACACCCGATGAAGTTCCCTGATCAGGACTTATTTGGAAAGAGTTGTCGAAGGGCGTTTCATTTTAGCTTCTCAACTCATGCAAATGCTCAAAGCAAAGACGCTTGCCATGCTCGAAAGTGTCGACCAACGTGCCAGAGTGCATTTCTGCCCAGAATGCCTCGCCTACAACATCCCAGTCCGACGTGTCCCAGAAATCAGTACGAACACGATATATCCCGTTTGCATCGATGGTAATAACACACCGTACCTCCTTAGACTGAGCGTATATAACGGCGTTGGTGCTTAATTAGCTGATGTTGATATTCCGATTGGCTGAATTCTGATTTTTCGCGATGAGTTCCCCTTTTTCCCTGCCTCCTTCATGCGATGGACGCAATTT
>JBBADT010000096.1:0-5131 GCA_041656315.1 Advenella sp. | reverse complement strand
CGTGTTGTTCCCGAAGCGCGCCGCATGAATGTGGTGTCATTCGAAGAAATGCTTGAAATGGCATCACTGGGCTCAAAAGTACTCCAGATCCGCTCTGTCGAGTTTGCCGGCAAATATAAAGTTCCGGTACGTGTCCTGTCATCGTTAACCGACCCCTTAATTTCGCTCGAAGAAGAAAAAAATTCGGGAACACTTATTACTTTCGAGGAAGACTCAAAAATGGAAGCCGCTTTAGTTTCTGGTATTGCCTTCAGCCGCGATGAAGCAAAAATCACGCTTTTGGGCGTACCCGACAAACCCGGTGTTGCCTTTGCCATACTGGGCCCTGTTGCCGATGCCAACATCGACATCGACATGATCATCCAGAACCAGTCTGTTGATGGCACTACAGACTTCTCCTTTACGGTTAACCGCAACGATTACAAACGTACGCTTGATATCATCAAGAAAACCATCGTTCCCGCCACAGGTGCCCGCGAAGTCATTACCGACGAAAAAGTCTGCAAGGTTTCCATCGTAGGTATTGGCATGCGTTCACACGCTGGTGTTGCCAGCCTGATGTTCCGCACCCTGGCTGATGAAGGCGTTAACATCCAGATGATCAGCACCAGTGAAATCAAGACTTCTGTCCTGATTGAAGACAAATACATGGAACTGGCCGTTCGTGCCCTGCACAAAGCGTTTGGCCTGGATGGCAACCCAGCTGAAACCGCTATTGAAGAGTAAGTGAGAAAAGAGAAAAATGCTGTTTTTTAGCTAAAAAGCAGCATTTCGACTACAAGCTGTTGACAGAAGCTGCCAGTATTAGTTAGAATCCTCTTTTCTTTGGAGATGTGGCCGAGAGGTTGAAGGTACTCCCCTGCTAAGGGAGCATGCGGCTTATACCCGCATCGAGGGTTCGAATCCCTCCATCTCCGCCAAAGATACTGAAAAGCCCTTGAATTTATTTCAAGGGCTTTTTTTATTATCTGCAGCACGGGATGGAAAGGAACCATCCCAAAACCTTCAACTAATCCAGACGCTGTACTATCGTTGCCGTTGCCATACCATGACCGATACACATTACTTGCAGACCAAGCTCTCCGTCAACATGACGCAATCCTGATAACATCTTGGCCATCAAACCCGCGCCTGTCCCGCCTAAAGGATGACCATGCGCTATGGCACCACCCCAAGGGTTAAGAATCGCTGTATCGGGCTTAAATTCACGCTCAAAAGCAAGTGCCACACTGGCAAATGCTTCGTTGACTTCTATCCAGTCCAAATCGTTAATTGTTAAACCGGCTTTTACAAGTGCCTGGCGTGTAGCTGGAATAATCCCGGTGAGCTGCATGACAGGATCGGAACCGAGCACAACGCGTGCCAGAAATTTCGCCTTGGGCTTAAATCCCAGCTCAATGGCGGCACCATAACGCCCCACCAATACCGCCGCTGCACCGTCAGACATCTGGCTTGCATTGGCTGCGGTCACTTTACCCGTTTCCGCAGACCTGAAAACAGGCGCCATCGCATCCATACGGACTCTATCAATCACCTCCCTGATGCCTTCATCGCGATCCAGTGTGATGGTATTACCTTCCTTATCAACACCTGGTAAAGGGATGATTTCAGCGTGTAAGCCTGCATCACGTGCAGCCTTGGCGCGTGCGTGACTTTCGACCGCGTAATCATCCAACTGTGAACGCGTTAAGGACCAATGGTCAGCAATAAGTTCGGCACTTTCTACCTGATGCGGAATAGCAAAACGTTTGACCAGGTCCGGATGCAAATTATCAAAGCCGGTAAAGTCATGCTGCCCCAAAGTCATATCCAGAAACATCGGAACCCGACTCATGCTTTCCACACCACACGCAATGGCAAAATCCATGTCTTGCATACCGACAGCCTGAACCGCTGCATGAAGCGCATACTGACTGGAACCACACATACGGTTCATCGTAACCCCAGGCACACTTTCAGGAAAACCGGCAACCAATAAAGCCTGGCGTGAGATATTTCCGCCCTGCTCACCTGCCTGGCTAACGCAGCCTGCCAATACATCACCTACCATGGAAGTCTGCACACCAGAGCGACTGACAAGTGCTTCAAGTGCGGTGGCAAGCAACGTATCGGGGCGCGTATTTCTTAATGCACCACCACGACGACCAAACGCCGTACGCACAGCTTCAAGAATCACCGCTTCATTAGAATCTATCTTATTCATATGTTTAACCTTTATATGATGAATTAAATCAACTCACGCGCGATGATATTGCGTTGTATTTCTGAAGTGCCTTCATAAATTTGCAGTACCTTCGCATCACGGAAAAGCTTTTCTGCAGGGTACTCGGTTGAATAACCCATACCGCCAAATATTTGTATGGTTTCAGTGGCCGCCCACATCGCCGAGTCCGCCGCATTCACTTTAGCCATCGACGCTTCTAACGTATTATTCAGCCCACAATCCAGGCGCCATGCTGATTGATAAGTCAGCAAACGTGCCGCCTCCAGGCGCAAACGCATATCGGCCAGTTTATGGGCAATGGCCTGATGGCTCATCAAGGACTTGCCCATAGACTGACGCTGGCTGGCATAGGCAAGCGATTCGTCAAAACAACGCTGTATCAAGCCAACACCAAAAGCCGCAACCATTGGCCTGGTGCGGTCAAACACTTTCATGGCGATTGAAAACCCACTGCCTTCTTCACCTAAAAGCTGACTATCGGGCACAAATACCCCATCCAGAAACACTTCACACGTTGGTGCAGCCTTTTGTCCCATCTTGGGAAGTGGCGTACCCACAGATAATCCCTCACTATCCGCCTCCACAATGAAAGCGGATAAGCCCTTATGGCCTGCTTGGGCATCCGTTTTGGCAAACACCACAAAAAATTCCGCCATATTAGCGTTGGAAATCCATATTTTGCCACCTGTTAATCGATAGCCGCCCGATACCTTTTCCGCCTTGGTTTTAATGGAGGCAACATCCGAACCCGCTGAAGGCTCTGTCAGTGCGAAACTTGCCATCGCTCCCGAGGTGAGACGTTTAAGGTATTTTTCTTTTTGTTCGTGCGTTCCAGCTATAACGATAGGTTCTGCGGCCAAGGTATTGATACATAAAGCAGCACCAATGCCCAAACAAGCATGGCAAAGCGCCTCTGTTATCAGCACCAACTCCATGCAACCAAGACCGGCACCACCATATTGTTGTGGCAATACTGAATTTAGCAGCCCCAAGGAAAATGCATCGCTATAAATATGCATGGGAAATTGTGCAGCCTTATCTGCCTGACTCGCTATGCCTTGTATTTCCTTCTTCGAAAACTGTTGCGCCAAGGCCTGTATTTGCTTCTGCTCTTCAGTCAATTCAAATTGCATCTTATTACTCCTGAATACTGGCGCATGTCACAAAACGCAAGCAACAGACACCCTTACAGCCATGTTTTGGCTGCTATTAATCATAAAAAACCCAAAGACCTAAACGGCGTGAAAAACTAGGCGTACAGAGCTTCTATTTCTGTCTCGTAAGCCTTATGAATGCTGCTACGCTTTACTTTCATAGTTGCAGTTACCTCACCATCATCATGATCAAGTTCCTTCGTCAATAAATGAAAGCGTCTGATGTTTGCAACGGGTGCCAACAGGGCGTTGCCTTTAGCGACCTCGGACTCGATGAGTTCTTTTACCTCATCAAGCTCTGTAAGCGAGCGAAAATGCGTAAAAGCTATTTGACGTGTTTCCGCCCACTTTGACACGGTTTCCAAGTCAATTTCTATCAATGCAGAAACAAACCGGCGACCGTCCGCAATAACGATACACTCTTTGATGTAAGGGCTGCCCTTCATCGTATTTTCTATTTCTGATGGCGTGATGTTTTTGCCACCCGCGGTAATCATGATGTCCTTCATGCGATCAACGATATAAAGCTGACCGTTGCGCTCGTTAACAACGTCCCCCGTATGCAACCATCCATCAACAATGGTTTTAGCCGTTTCAGTTTCATTTTTATAATAACCGGCAAAGACCATCGGCCCACGTAACAATAATTCACCCGTATCCGGCTCTATCTTGTACTCGGCACCATAAGTAACCTTGCCTACAGAGGCAGGATGGGGGTCATCAAGAGGTTGCCCTGTTACCATTCCCGTGGACTCTGTCAGACCATACACTTCTACAATAGGCACACCTATGGTACGAAAAAACCTGACGACAGCAGGTGGTACGGGCGCTGCCCCCGTCAAGGCCACCCGGCAATTACGCAAGCCGATAAAGTTTTGCAAGGCACGCAGAATAATCCAGTACCAAAACCCGTAAATCACATTTTCTTTTAGACTGCGGGCACTTTTTGGTTTGTATCTGAATGGTTCACACGCCGCGATGGCTTTATTAAACAACCACCGGCGAAAGCGTCCGGTTTCAGTGATTTTGATCGCGATGGATGAATAGAGTTTTTCCCAAATACGTGGCACACCCAAAAACAGGGTAGGCGCCAGCTCACGCAAGTCTTCCTGGACAGTACGTATGGATTCACCAAAACAAACCACCGACCCCAGATAAATGGGAACAAAAGTGGTCAGCATTTGCTCGGCCACATGACACAAAGGCAAATAAGATAAATGGTTTGAGTCAGGTTGCAGCTTCAGGCGTTCTATGATGCCTGGTGTCACGCCATGTATGTTGGCGTAACTGATCATCGCCCCCTTGGGCTTACCCGTAGAGCCGGAGGTATAAATGACAAGCCCTATGTCTTGCATCGTTTGTTTGGCCAATACCTCATCAACAAGCCCGGCATGCGTCTTTTCATACGCTTTGCCGGCTTGCTCAACATCACTATACAGTACGGCAATATCGGCAATACGTTCGTCAGTATTACGAAAACCATCAGGCTCGATAATAATGACATGCTTAAGCTGCGGCAGTTCATGCAAAGACTCAGCAACTTTGTCGGCCTGCTCCTGATCTTCACACACGACGATTTCAGAGTCGGAATGGTTCAAGATATAAGCAACCTCGGGGGCGGGGCTGGTTGGGTAAACACCAACGGTGACCACGCCCACCATGCCACAGCCTAATTGTGCCAACACCCATTCTGAACGGTTTTCAGAAATTATTCCAACATGGCCGTTGTCAGACAGGCCAAGTGACTTCATGC
>JBBADT010000095.1:0-5355 GCA_041656315.1 Advenella sp. | reverse complement strand
ACAGCAAGGTTCCACAGCCAACCGAACAATAAGTACAGTTATTTCGTGTTTCAACCGCCCTTAACAATTTGTACTGGCGAACTTCAGCCCACGCGTTGGTTGGCGCGGCTCCCATTACAGCAAGACTTGTTGCACCAACACCGCCTGCCGTAACTTTAAAAAACTGTCGTCTGGTCATCTTCATTGCGATGATGCTCCTATCGTGTATGTATTTAAGACCCTATGATCAATGGAAGCTATTATAAATAACAATTCAGTTGAAAAAAATTATCATTTTAAATATTTACAAATTAGCTAACATGAGCATAAAAATCACATGCTTATTTCAACAACAATTCAAGCTGGTCATTTCAAGAATACAAGAAAGCCCGCCAATTGACTACATTCATTTTTTTTAGAAAGGAAAATATGACTGGGCGCGTATGTATTTTATTTAATGCTCTCAAGGTTTTAATTCAATCAACTCTGCCGAGAATGCTTGTATATCTTCCTCGTCATGCGTAATCAACATAAGAGGAATTTTCAATTCTTCCTGCAGCTCTTGCACTTCTTCACGCATATACATGCGCAGTTTTTTATCAAGCGCGGAAAACGGCTCATCAAGAAGCAGCAATTCAGGCTCTATGATAAGCGCCCTGGCAAGGGCAACCCGCTGCTGCTGGCCACCGGACAATTGGTCTGGATACTGACGGGCCAGATCGGCAATCTGAAACCGCTCCAGCCAGTGGTGGATTTTCTCATGATTTTCAGGTGTAATCCTGTTGAGCCAGCCTTTACGATTAAGTCCGAAGCCCACATTTTGTGCAATATTCAGATGTGGAAACAAAGCATAGTTTTGCAGGATATAACCGACATTACGCGCCTGCGGTGCAATATTTATATTATTCTGTTTATCAAACAGCACGCTGTTTTTAATTTTTATGGTACCACTGTCAGGTGTCAATAAGCCCGCTATGCATTTTACCGTCAGGGATTTACCAACCCCGGAAGGGCCAAATAAAATCACCTGTTCCCGGTGACTGCGTACTTGAATATCCAGCATGAATGTTCTTGAAGCTGAAAGCATTTTTTTCCGGATAGCGATATCAAAAATCATTTCAGGCACGCTTTGGAGATAGATAATAAGCCAACGACAAAACTGCAATACACACAACCGATATCAGCAAAACCAATTGATTGACTTCACTATCCTGTCCGGCCTGAACCGCATCATAAATGGCAATTGAAAGTGTTTGGGTTTTGCCGGGAATGCTGCCAGCCACCATTAAGGTCGCCCCAAACTCGCCCAATGCGCGAACAAAGCCCAGTAACAAACCTGCAAGAATTCCTCGCCAGGCCAAAGGCAGAAAAACCCGAAAAAAAACAGCGCTTTTGGAAACACCCAATACCCAGCCAACCTGCTGCAATTGCTCATCAACCGACTCAAAAGCGGCCCGTGCCGGTTTGAAAACAAGCGGAAAAGTGACGATTGCCGCGGCAATAATGGCACCATTAAGGGAAAAAACAAGACCAAACCCAAAGTTGGCTTCAAGCCACTTGCTTAAACCGGTTTTGTTACCAAACAAAACCAGCAAATAATATCCCAATACCGTTGGTGGCAATACCATTGGCAAAGTGGCCATCACATCAAGCACCTGTCTGCAAAAACTACGCTTGCGTGACAGATACCAGCCAAAAGCAATACCCAGGACAAGATTGATCATCGTAGCCCAGACAGCCACTTTGACAGACAAAAATAAAGGTATCATGATCGACTGCATTAACTGATTCCCTTGCTGTTATGGACGCACAAAACCGTATTGATCAAAAATAGCCCGGCTTTCTTCCGATAATACGTAATCAACAAATTGCCGGGCAAGATCGGGCTCTTGGCTGTCTTTTAACACGGCAATCGGATATACAACCGGTTGTTCCAGCTCAACACTAAACGCAACCTTGACCTTGTCTGGCAGGATTTTGGCATCGGTGCCATAAACAAAACCGGCCTCCACGTTCGCACTGGCCACGTACTCCAGGGCCTGTCGGACATTTTGCGTAAAAACTGTTTTGTCTTTCAGTGTTTCATCAAGACCGGCCTTTTTAAGCGCCCCTGCCGTATAGCGTCCGGCCGGCACACTGGACGGGTTGCCAATGGCAATACGATTGACGGCATCGTTTTGCAAATCATTCAGGGTTTCCAGTTTTAAATCGCTGTCTGCCGGCACAATCAACACCAGTTCGTTTTTGACGAAATGGGTATGCCGGTTATTTTGCAAAATCCCGCCCTCATTGGCAGCCTGCATATTGGCAAGGTCGGCACTGGCCAAAACATCGACAGGAGCACCATGACGGATTTGCTGAAGCAGACTGCCTGAACCGCCAAAATTGAAATCAATGGTGTGACCTTGATGCACCTGTTCAAATTTCCGGCCAATTTCCTGAAACACGTCTTTCAGGCTGGACGCAGCGGAAACCGTTATGGTTGCTGCCGAGACACTGCCCGTCATTGTCACACATGCCAAAAACAGCCATACTCGTCTGAACATCAACCTACCTCTTTGAAATACCTGAAGATGATAAAAAAACGTCATAAAAAACACAAGGTCACAGCCACGTCAAGCCTCTTGCCGGGCACGCCAATCACCTGACTTGCCCCCCTTTTTCTCAAGCAAATGAATATGGCTTATTTGCATTCCCTTATCAACCGCTTTTAACATATCGTAAATAGTCAGCAAACCGGTTGAGACCGCTGTCAGGGCTTCCATTTCAACGCCCGTTTTACCGGTGGTTTCAGTCGTTGCCACCACTTCCACGGATCGCGTCTGTTCGGCCAGATTAAACTCAATGCTCACGTGCGTAAGACTTAAAGGATGGCACAAGGGAATCAGCAAACTGGTATGCTTGGAACCCTGGATGGCGGCAATGCGTGCAATACCCAGCACATCCCCTTTTTTGCTTTCACCGGAAACCAGCAAACGGTAAGCCACTTCGTTCATGCTTATTTTCCCACTGGCGCGGGCAACCCGCCTTGTTTCTTTTTTTTCTGAAATATCAACCATATGGGCCTGGCCCTGACTGTCAAAATGCGTTAATTGTTGATCTGTCACGTTTTATATCCTTAATACTGTCTAGAACAGGGGGAATAAGATAATTTTAATGTTATAGAATACAATTCTTTTGATGGTAAGAATTTAGGCCATGTATTCTGGCATAAATTAGGCCAGTGCCTGGCAAAAGCACATCTTTATCTTTATAAACAATCTCCGCTATTCATCAAAAGCAAATGCAGTCAAAGGAATCAGTATGGAAACACTACGCATTGGTATCGTCTCTATCAGCGATCGGGCCTTCAACAAAACCTATGAAGATCAGGGCTTGCCTGCATTGAAATCCTGGTTAGGCGCTGCAGTCCTGAACCCGCTGGAATTTGTAGCGCATTTAATTCCCGATGAACAGCCCATGATTGAACAAACCCTAATTGAGTTGTCCGACATTCAAAAATGCCCCTTGATTTTAACTACCGGGGGTACAGGCCCTTATTTGCGTGATGTAACCCCTGAGGCCACCCTGGCTGTTGCTGATCGCATCATCCCCGGGTTTGGCGAACAAATGCGACAAATCAGCCTTCACTTCACGCCTACCGCCATTTTATCCCGCCAAGTGGGTGTTATCCGCGGCAACAGTCTGATTCTGAATTTGCCAGGCCGTCCAAATGCAATCGCCGAAACGCTCGGTGGCGTCAAAGATGAACAAGGCAAACAAATCATTCATGGTATTTTTGCATCGGTACCTATTTGTGTGGATGCCGTTGGCGGCCCGTTGGTTGAAACCAACCCCGAGGTATGCAAATCGGTGCGTCCGAAGTAAGTTTGTCTGCCCTATAAGCAAAGCGGCTCACAGGCCGCTTTTTTTATTAATGAAAGCTTCACTTAAAAAATTTAACCACCCGTCATCGACATAATACGGATGATTTTCTCTGGCCGGCTATTGAATTCATGCCGTTCGGGTTTCAGCTCTATCGCTTCGCGAATGGCCTGTTCAAGCTCGGCATCGCTGCAATTATCACGCAAATATGGCAACAGGTTAAATTTGTCTTCCTGCCCTAAACACAAGTACAAATGCCCGTCAACCGCAAGCCGGACCCGATTGCAGGTTTCACAGAAATGCTGGGATTTGGGCGTTATAAAGCCAAGCGTAAAATCACTGTTGGGTGTTTCCCAATAACGGGCTGGCCCCCCACCCCATACCTTGTTGGATTCTTGCAAACCAAACTTGTCTTTGACCTGTTCAATAATTTCCTGCAAATTAACCGGTACCTGTTTTTGCCCGGTTACGCCCATGGGCATCACTTCAATAAGGCGCAGTACAAACTGATTCTGGATACAGTACTGAATCATATCTTCGATATCAGAGATATTAATACCGGCCAGCGGGACCATATTGATTTTAATTCTCGTAAAACCGGCTTGCCTGGCTGCCTCCAGTCCTGCCATGACTTTAGACAAACTGTCGCTGCCCGAAATTTCCTCAACACATTCACGACGCAAGGAATCCAGACTGACGTTCAAACGGTGCAAACCGGCATCACGCAAGGGTTGTGCATATTTTTTCAATTGTGTGCCATTGGTGGACATAGACAGGTCTTCCACTCCTTCCAACGCCGACAGGCGGGCAACCAGCTCGGGCAGGTCTTTGCGCAGCAGCGGCTCTCCGCCTGTTAACCTGAAACGACGGGTTCCCATGCGGGAAAAGGCAGCGACCACACGCACTATCTCATCAAAAGACAACCAATTCGCAGGACGTTCAAACTCTTTGAATCCCTTGGGAATACAGTAAGAACATCGCAAATCACACTTATCTATCAATGAGAGGCGTAAATAATCAATTTTTCGACCAAACCTGTCAATCAGCATTCTGCGCTTATATCCATTGTATTAATTAATTAAATGCAGTCTACCATAGAAAAACCCCACAAATCATATAAAAATCTGATTGGTGGGGTGCTGTTTGCCCAACAGGGTTTATCTACACTTTCAAATGCGTCACTTATAAAAAAACAAAATAAATGACCTCATGTATGACAAACCGTGTTTGCCATTTGGCATTTAGTTTACCGCGTCTTTCAGTGCTTTACCTGGACGGAATTTAGGTACTTTGGCTTTTTTGATTTTGATGGCTTCGCCTGTGCGTGGGTTACGACCAGTACGGGCTGCACGAGTAGAAACGGCAAATGTACCAAAACCAACCAAGGTTACCGTCTCGCCTTTTTTCAGTGTTGCTTTCACTGCAGCGATCATTGCATCCAGAGAGCGGCCAGCCGCTGCTTTGGAAATATCTGCCTTAGATGCAATGTATTCAACCAATTCTGTCTTATTC
>JBBADT010000094.1:0-5683 GCA_041656315.1 Advenella sp. | reverse complement strand
GATATTGTATGCTGTTTTTGATTGTATTGGTTCGCTATGTGGGTATTCCAGTCTATAAACTAATCCGATACCGGCAATCAATGAGTTATAAGGAAGCAGCAGTTTATTTAGGAAGATTTTTTCCAAACGTTTCGGATAAGCTATTGAATACTTTACAACTACAAGATCTATATAGCATTGACAACGAAACAGAATTATTGGTAGCTTCAATCAATCAACGGACTCTTCAATTATCAAAAATTCCGTTTGCTTCAGCCGTAAACTTACGCGAAAACATAAGGTATTTGAGATGGGCTAGTATCCCTTTGCTGATATTAATGGTTTTGTTTTTGGCAGCACCAGCTTTTATACAGCAACCTACAGAACGGATACTTGATTATAACACTGTATATAACAAGCCATTACCTTTTACTGTTAGTATAAAATCACCTTTATTTGTTACACAAAATTCTGATTATGAGTTGTTGATAGAATTGGAAGGAGATGAATTTCCGGAGCAGTTTCACATAGAAACTAACGGTATGAAAATGCCTATGGAGAGAATTGCTTCAAATGCGTTTTCACTGCTGTTTAAAAAGCTTAGTCAGGAAATGTTGTTCCAGATACGTGGAGGAAGGTATAACAGCGGAATATTGAAGTTAAATGTCTTTCCTAAGGCTATGTTGATGAGCTTTGAGGCTCATTTACAATATCCAGAATATATGAACAGGGAAAATGAATCAATTCGGGATCAAAACTGGATAGGTGTTCCCCAAGGTACTCTTATCAACTGGAGATTCTACACCCGTGCTAGTGATGAACTACATGTAATGGTTGATAGTGCGAATCAACAGGTAGATTTTCTGGAAGATAAATGGAGTTTAAAGACAATAGTGGATGCATCTTTTGATTTAGAGCTGATTGCTTCAAATACTCAAAGTGGTCCTTCTGAGCCTATGCTGCTGCATATTGAATCAATTCCGGATGAATGGCCATCTATCAGCGTTCAATTGATAGAAGATGAATATTTGAACTCAAACAAATACTTTACCGGTCTTATAGATGATGATTACGGATTTAGCCGGCTTGAAAGACGAATCGAAATTATTGATGAAAAGGGGCAAATCCTGAAAGAAAATGCGGAGGTACTACAACTTGATCCAACGCTTTTGCGACAACAGTTTTTCTATTTTCTTACGTTGGATTCCTTGCGAATTGAGAACGCAAAAGAGATAGTGGTGCAATTTGCGGTATATGATAATGATCAGGTAAGAGGCCCAAAAGAAAAATTATCACAATCTTTTACTTTGCTTTTCACTGACCCATCTACACTTGATTCAATTTCAAAAGCACAGGAAGAATTGATTACCAAATCATTAGAAGAAGTGAAAGAAGAATCTGCCTTGTTAAGAAATGAAATGAGAGAGTTTCAAAGAGAACTTCTTCAAAAAAAGGAATTGGATTGGAATGACAAACAACAACTTGAAGAGCTGATTCATAGACAACAATCACTTGAAAATTTGTTGGAAAGTTTAAAAGAAGATCAAAAAAAATTAAATCAGTTTAATCAGGATCACGATTTGGTGCAAGAGCGTTTATTAGAAAAACAGCAACAGATCGATAAACTTATAGAAGAGATTATTCCAGAAGACATCAGGCAAATGATGGAAGAATTGCAAAAATTCTTGGAAGAACTGAATAAGGATCAGGTGGCCGAGATGCTTAAGAATCTGGAGATGAATAACGAAAAGATTGAGGAGATGTTAGACCGAAATCTGGCCCTTTTAAAGCAGCTGCAATTCGAAAAGAAGATGAATGAATGGATGGAAAGGTTAGAGAATTTATCAAAGGAGCTGATTGAGAATGCTGAAAATACTTTAGAAAAGGGAAGGGATAAGGACGAACTTTCTGAGGAGTTAAATAGAATACAGGAAGCTTTTGAAGATGAGATTTCTTCCCTTGATCAATTGAAGCAGGAAAATGAACTTTTAGAAAAGCCTTTTAATCTTGAGAATACTGAAGAAGAGGAACAAGAAATAGAAAGTAAATTAGAACAGGGGCAGGAGAGTTTATCCCGGAGAAAGAACAAAGAATCACATGATTCTCAACAAAATGCAGCTCAGGGGATGCAGCAGCTGCGTGATAAAGTTCAACAGATGATGCAAATGAGTTCAATGCAGCAATTGGCTGAAGATGCTGCAGAAGTACGTTTTTTACTTGAAACTATCTTGAGAATTTCGTTCGCACAGGAAGATGCGTTAATGAGTTTGCACCAGATTCGGCGTGATGATCCCGCTTATGTTGGTATCATGAAAGATCAAAGTATGATAGCTGAGGCATTTCTTACTGTTGAAGATTCTCTGAGAGCCATCAGTAAAAGGCAACCCATGATAGAAAATTTTGTTTTCAAAGAGATAGACGAAATTAATGATCATATTACTGAGTCACAAGAATATATGAAAGACAGGCATTCATCTCAGGCGGCTGCATCACAGCAATATGCCATGATGGGAATGAATAATTTAGCTTTGCTGTTAGCCGAGTCACTCAAAAAAATGCAGGAAAACATGGGCATGCCAAGTCCAATGCAAGGTGAGGGACAATGTGCTGATGGACAAAGTCCAGGAGAGGGAATACAAAATCTTAGGGAAATGCAAGATGCGTTAGGGCAAACTCTTCAGGATCTTATGGACGGTAAAAACAGCGGTCAAAATGGAATGGGGATGAGTGAGGAGATCGCACGTATGGCAGCTCAACAAGAAGCGATACGAAATCAGATGAAACAATTAATAGACGGATTGAAGGCTGAAGGAGAGTTAGGGGATAAAGGACTAAGTGAAGCTTTAAAAGAGATGGAAATGTTTGAGGAACAATTAGTGAATAAACAATTGAATCAGAACTTAGTAAAGCGACAGAATGAAATAATGGTTCGCTTGTTAGAATCCGAAAAAGCAATCAAAGAGAGAGAGAAGGAGGAAAGAAGAGAATCAACTGAATTTAAAGGCGAAAATTTTGGAAACCTTATTGATGAAAATGAGTATAAACGTATTATAGAGCGACAGTTGGATATGCTAAGGACTGCACCTTTAGACTTGCAGCCTTATTACAAGCGTAAATTGTCAGAATATTTTATGAGATTTAATATACAAGCCAGGCATGAGAAAGATCAAATTCAATAAGGAGCAAAATCAGTTTGATTTATTTGAGAGATATTTGGAAGACGCTCAAAGCGAAGGAATCATAGATGATACAAATTTTGGAGCTCTTAATGTGACTGCTTCCAGACTTTATTCCTTTCTCCAGACTGTTACTGACGAAATCGAGTACAGCCTTGATTTATCATCTGATCTACATGGAATAAAATTACAATTAATTTTGGAATCCAAAAATGGTGAGAATTTACATGGGATTGAATCAGTTATAGATGAAATAAAATCTATGAAACTTTTTGATTTTTGGAAAAAAGATAGTCTTTCAAATTCCTATATTTTTGTATTCTCCGATTATGGCATTCAGTCGCATTTACAACGGGAGCGGCAAAGGTCTTTGAAAGCCTTTTATAAGGAAACACCTGTTTTTAAGTCTTATGAAATTACCGGTGATTGAGTTTTATTCGATTGATGTTACCTTACCTGTTTTTTTAACAGATCGTACTAAGAGCTGGATAGATAGTATCATACGTGATAAGGGGAAGAGGACCGGAGAGGTCTTTTTTTTATTTTGTACAGATAAATTTCTGCTTGAGTTAAACAAAAAATTTCTCAACCATGATACGTTTACTGATATACTGACTTTTCCAGATTCCGAAAATCCAGATTTACTAAGCGGCGAAATTTATATAAGTCTTGAAAGGGTTTGGGAAAATGCCAAGAAGTTTTCACAAGATAAAGAAAGTGAGTTACATAGGGTTATGATACATGGCATACTTCATTTGTTAGGATACGAAGATGGTACGGATAAGGATACGAGAATTATGAGAACAGAAGAGGATGATGCGCTTAAAAAACTAAATAACCACTTAAAAATCAGATAGATACTATACAGTTTCACGTGAAACGTTCAAATTTTAACTAATCATGCTTTTTGACACATATGATGTAATTGTAGTTGGAGGTGGGCATGCCGGAGCTGAAGCTGCGGCTGCAGCAGCCAATATGGGTAGTAGGGTACTACTTGTTACGATGAATTTGCAGAATATTGCACAAATGTCTTGTAATCCGGCTATGGGTGGTATTGCGAAAGGACAAATCATACGCGAAATAGATGCCTTAGGTGGCTATTCTGGAATTGTTACAGATAGAACTATGATACAATTCAGAATGCTAAATAAATCAAAGGGACCTGCCATGTGGAGTCCAAGAGCTCAAAATGACCGCATGCTGTTTTCAATGGAATGGCGTAATGTATTGGAAAAAATCAAGAACTTAGACTTCTGGCAGGATACAGTTACAGCCGTATTAGTAAAAGATAAAAAAGCAATAGGAGTAAGTACAGCTATGGGTATGAAGATTTATAGCAAGACAGTAATACTTACAAACGGAACATTTTTAAATGGATTGATACATATTGGTGAAAAATCTTTCGGCGGTGGTCGAATGGGTGATAAAGCAAGTGTTGGTTTAACCGAACAACTCGTTGACTTAGGATTTAAATCTAACCGCATGAAAACCGGAACCCCAGTGAGAGTCGATGGTAGAACTATTGACTTTAGTAAACTGAATGAACAAAAAGGGGATACCCATATCGGAAGATTTTCATTTACAGAACCAATTCATCTAAAAAACCAACGAAGCTGCTGGATAGGGTATACCTCAAAAAAAGTACATGAAACATTGAGGACCGGATTCCATTTAAGTCCAATGTTTAGTGGGAGAATTGAAGGAATAGGCCCAAGATATTGCCCTAGCATAGAAGATAAAATTGATCGCTTTGCAGATAAAGATTCACATCAATTGTTTGTAGAACCAGAGGGATGGAATACAATAGAGTATTATGTGAATGGTTTTAGCTCCTCATTACCCGATTACATACAACTTAAAGCATTGCGACAAATAGAAGGCTTTGAGAATGCAAAAATCTTCCGCCCAGGTTATGCCATTGAATATGATTATTTCCCACCCGAGCAACTTTATCATACTTTAGAAACAAAATTAATTGAGAATTTGTATTTCGCAGGTCAGATAAACGGAACAACCGGATACGAAGAAGCAGGAGCACAAGGCTTGATGGCCGGCATCAATGCACATTTAAAACTTAACGGACAACAAGCTTTTACCCTAAACCGATCAGAGGCCTATATAGGTGTGTTAATTGACGACCTTATTACAAAAGGCGTGGATGAACCGTATCGTATGTTTACAAGCAGGGCAGAATACAGAATACTGCTCAGACAAGATAATGCAGATTTTCGGTTGACAGAAAAATCGTATAAAATTGGATTGGCTTCTGAAGAGCGTATGGAAATATTCAGGAAGAAACAAACGAAGGTAAATGAGTTGACCGAATATTTGCGTACTAAAAGTAGTAAACCAGAAATTTTAAACCCGATCTTAACTAAGGCAGGAACTACAGCTGTTACATCAAAACAAAAGTTAGCAACAGTGCTATTGCGACCTCAAATTAAACTAAGCAATCTGATGGAGATACTTCCTTCAGAACTCTTTAGAGCTGAAGATGCAGAATCTGTAGAAATTTTAGAAGCAGT
>JBBADT010000093.1:0-5875 GCA_041656315.1 Advenella sp. | reverse complement strand
AGAATAGGCTGCCGCCGATGTCGCAGGAGACTACCGCCCGGCCGCCCGTGACAATCATGGTCATAAAGTCACTGGTGGCCTCAATGAACTTCGTGCAGCTAATCTCCCAACTACGGGTGCTCACACGACTGTTTGCCCACTCATCCTTCGCGGCGGTGAGGTCTACCTCATTCACCGAGAAAGACAGGGTCGCAGAACTGTACAGAGCCAGAACGTCCGTGCCGCTGATGGAGAAAAGAGCTACGTCCTTTCCGATAAGTCGGGCCATCGTGGTTCCTCCTGAGCGAATCTTCTCAAGTCCTCTATCTTCCTCTGGACTAACTCAGGGCCTCCCGTGGCCTCGGATGCGCCTACGTGATGGTAAACCGTGACTTCTCCGGTGTACCACACTTCCCAACCATGCTGCCATGCTCTGCTGCAATACTCGATGTCCGAACTGTAGTTGAAGTAGGCTTCGTCGAGAAGCCCGATGTCCTCAACCATTTCCCTGCGCAACAAAGCACATGCGAATGTTCCCCACGGCACCCTCTCGGTTACGTTCCATGCGTCGTCAATCAGGTGGCCCCTCCGGTGTCGGGCACGACTGTAACAGACCAGTTCATTCTGCTCTGCCCACACTCCCGGAACAATCTCCTGCTCCACCTGCTCGTAAAGAGGGCGAGGGTCTTCGAGTATCTCGCCGCCGCCATGAATGATTTCAGACCCTCTGACTTGTCTACATGTGATTATACCGCATCGTGGCTCTCTTGTAAAGATTGCTACCTGCTTGGATAACCATTCTTCACAAAGTATCACGTCGGGATTGACGAGGGCGAAGTACTCCATATCGGGATGATTCGCCAAGAAGTACTTCAATCCACTGTTCACAGCATGGGTAAAGCCCGTGTTCTCCTCAAAGCCAAAGCCGGTCGGCCAGATGTGCTTCGGCAGGGCGTCCGTGCTCACGTACTTCTCAATCCAGTCCCGTGAGTGGTCGTCCGAACCGTTGTCGATGAGGCGGACTTCAATGTCCACATCCTCCGCCTCTCCCATGCTTTGCATGAGGGCGGGGAGATAGCCCTCTGAGTTGTAGGCTACGACGATGACGCCAATCGCAGGCTCGCTCACTGGATTGCCCCCTCAACCAATGCGTCCCAATCAATGCTCTCAATGGCTGCCTCGTACCTCGCCCGCATCTCTTCCTCCGGGAAGAATGTATCCCGGTTGTAGGTGTGATACTTTTCGTCTACGTCCACTCCCTCGATTGAGGGGTAGTAGCCTATGCGGATGGAACTGTCGTAGGGTGTAAAGATGCCGTATCCGGGTATGCCGAGAGTCCCCGCAATGTGCAGCAGCCCACTGTCCGGCCCGATGAAGAAGTCGAGGTGAGACATCGCCCCGATGATTTCATCTTGGTCTTCGAGTATTCCGCAAAGGTTGTATATCCCCGGCTTGAGTTCACGGCAGGTGGTCTTCCCGTACTCAGTGTCCTCATAAGCGTCGAGGTCGTTCTGGCTCCCGAGTAGAATGGCAGTGTGTCCCTCGTCTGCTATTCGGTGGGCCATCGCGAGGGCCTTCGCCAATGGGATGCTTCTCTCAGGCGTGGAGGCAGAGAAGTGGATGCCCACGTACTTCCCCTTCTTCTCGGGAAGAAGTCTCTTCGTGTAGTTCGCAGTATCCTCGTCAACACGAAAGAATGGCCTGCTCTCTTCCGGCGTCAACTCCATGCCCAATCTCGCCGCGAACACGTCGGTGAGGTTGTGGATGAAGGTCTCCTTGAATATCTCTTCGAGGAGGAATATCTGGTCATACGCCTCGACCCTCGTCTGGCGCGGAGGGTAGGCGATAGTGTGGTCGATGTAACCGTCGAACCAGTACTTGTTGATGCCCGGAGAGGAGAGACCAATCTCCTCGAAGCCATACTTGTCCTTCAGTGCCCGGAAGATTGGAGTGAGGGAGATAAGGTCCCCGATGCCTCCCCAACACGCGAAGAGGAGAGACTGCCCCTCGCCGGAACCGTCCTCTGCTGTCCACACCTTCCGCTCGTATGGCTCAATCACGAACTCCCTCTGCGAGAGAGTGCGAAGTGAGCGAGCATACTCGTCGTGGACGATGTACCACTCGTGCTTCCAGAGAATGTATCGAGGTGCGCCAATGCCGAACCTCTGTGTCTCATAGAACCTCGTGTCGTCCAACTTGAACCTAATCAATCTTCCCATTCCTTCCTAGCCTACCGAGAACGAGGTGGCCCCTGAGTTGCGAACTTTCCGAGGGCATAGGTGTGGAACTCTCGCACTCTCGGCCTGAACGCCTGCCGCAGCGTCGGCTCCGTTATGCCCTTCAGGATGCGCCTCTCACGCATCCATCCCGCGCCTCCGACTGAGTGAATGTACTTGGCGTGCGGTGCCCTGTTCCCGAGGCCGTAAGCGGCAGACCCACCCCGGAACATGCTGCCTGCGGGTTGTATGAACCAACCCTTCACGTACTCCATCGACTGGATGTTGAGTTCCTCGTCTGCTGTCGGCCCTGAGCCTGCGGGCAACCTCTTCGAGTACGGCCCTGCCCGACGCTTACCATACCGCTCGCTCGTGAGGGTCACTCTCCCCCTGCCCAACACGTACTTCCTGAATGAAGACTGCTTGACCGCCTGCCTCTTGGCGAAGATGGCAACGTCTCGCGCGAAGTCCCGTGCCGCCTTCGGGTAGAGTGTGGTCCTCCGTATGCGGTATCTGGCTATAATCTGACGCAGATTGCCTACGCCGATGGTTACGCCCATCTACCTGTCCGTTCCGTGACACTGTATCTGGAAGTCCATGCGCACCGAGAGAAGTCCGAGACCCATCGCCTCAATCCACTCCTGCACCTCGTCGCGCACAAAGTCGCCAAGCCACCGAACATCCTCCACGTAACTAAGATTGAATGGGTAGTCGAGGTCGTATGCCTCCACAGTCGGGTCGGCGGCGGCGAGAATGTTCGTCCTGATGTTGTAGGCCAATTCCCGAATAGCCTCTTCCGGGAAGCCGGTTGTGGGCGGCTCGTCAATCACGTAGAGTTGCACCTCGTAGGTCTCCATGACGAACTTCGGGTAATGAGTCACGAGGGGCCAATTGGGCTTCATCATCACAACAGCGGGGAGCTTACTGCTGGTGTCAACGTACTCCAACGGGTGCCCCTCGACGATGGCCTCCACTGAAACAGAAGCAGGAGCCGCGCCGTGGCTTCCCCCATCGTTGAGCCAACTCCAGTCGATTACGTCGTAGAGGGCATTCGTCAATTCCTCGCCATGATGTGCCATCAGCTATTAGGCTCCCTCGGCTTGATTTCGCACTGGATATGGCTGTCCTCTCCAGTTGCCGGGTTCTTGTAGGTGGTGGGCGTCGTCGTCACCACGTACTCCTTGTTGTCCGCCTCGTCCACCACTACGTCGTCCTGACTGACAGTGGTGCCTGCTTCCAGAAAGAGTAGATGAGTCGCGTCAGTAGTTGGCCCCATAACAGAGAAGCGGTAAGACATGGAAGCCATCGGTGAGATTGTCGCATTGACACCCGTCTCACTCTCCGCCCAAGTCGGCGTCTGCTGCCTCGTCCCTGAGTAGGTGACGGACTTGGTCTTGATGGTTACGGTGTGTAGGAAGCTTGCGGCAAGCATTTACGCCATCCCCATCCCGGCACCGGCCAACTTCGTAAGCCACCAGTCGTAGTCTTTCTGCGCCCGTGCGGCCTCACTCGTGGCATCCGAACCGTTTACTCTGTAGTCTCCGGCCTGCCACCCCGCATTGCCCGCCCTGCTCCGTGCCACCGAAACGTTAGCCAACGCCACTGCCCCCTCGACAAGCAACTCCTCGTCAGAGAGCGGGATGTCTTCGAGGTTCTTCCAGTTGGCCGAGTAGATGTAGGGCACACTGATGCCTGCGTCGGTGGGCACGGGAATGAGGCGTATCTTCCGTCCGTACATCGTCCAGTTGCCGCTGATTGTGTCCCGCATCTGCGCCTTGTTGATGTGGTAAATCTTCAACAGAGACGGGTAGTAGAAGTCCGTCTCAATCATCTGCAACTCCGTCATAACACGAGAGACGATGTCGGCAGTGTCGCTCGGCTCCCAGAAGACCTCGATGACCCGAGTGCAGTCCACGTCCACGTCGTACTCGCCCTGATACTGCACAGTGGTGATAGTACTGTGCAGGTGCCGGGGTCGGTAACGATTGTAGGCACGCAGAACCCCGCCGATAATCGTGTCGAGGTTGTCGTCCGACAGATTGGTGGTGGAGATACCTCTGGCCCTGACTTCAGAAACGAGGTCATCTGCGTTCATCAAGTAGTCTCCTCAAGCCCGCATGTATCCGGTCGGCAACCGCCTCAATATTGTAGTTCCCTCGTGCCCACCGTGAAACATTTATCCTTCTTTCACTGGTTGGCTTACCCGTATTATACAGTTCCTCGAAGATGCTGGCAAGATGGCCGACAGAGGGTTCGACCCACCTGCCGTGCCCGTCGCCCCGGAACGCGCCCTTCGGCGGCGCAGACAGTGTCCTCCACTCGATACCGCGCACGTAGTCTCCGATGTAGTCTCTCGGCCCCGACCAGTTCGTCACGTATCCGGGAACTCCACAACATGCCGCCTCGATTGGGCCAAGCCCGAAACCCTCTCCCCGAGTGGGAAGCATGAAGTAGTCGAGGGTCCCGTAGAAGTCCCTCATCTCCTCCTCATTCCACTCCTCGTCGATGACCCTGACGTTGGGAGGAATGCTTCTTGGCAACCAACGGGTGTCCCGTGTCTTGATTGACAGGACCACGTCCGGCTTCTCGGCCACCGCATTGAACGCCTCAAGCAGAACATCAACCCCTTTTCGGGGCGACATGACCCCGCAGGTGCCGAAGTGCAGAGGCCCATCGTCTTTGAATTCTCTCATCGAGTAGAATTTTGTGTCCACTCCGCAGCCCACGTTCTCCACCCGAACTCCGCTCACTTCCGTCTCGAAGACGGACTTGCAGAACGTGCTCGGGGTGAAGATGGTGTCTGCCATTCGGAGGTCTGCCACGAAGCGGGAGGGCACCCGCGTCGTCTCCCACATACTGTAGATGGTCTTCAACGTCGTGGGCAGGTAGTGGACGTGGTCTGGGTAGGAGAGAAGCAGGCCGAGGCCCCGGTAGTTCGCGGGCTTGTTGAGGGCCTTCTTCACGTTGTCGGGAATGTCTTCGTAAGCCTTCCCCTGATGGGCGGCGACTTCAACCTTGGTATCGAAGCGAGCGAGGAACTCCTGTGCCAACCAGCAAGCCAGTTTCCCGTAGCCGGTGCGCATGATGAACGGTGCTTGGAACCTGAAGCGCATCTCCTGTTAGACCTCCCACGGTCTTTAGGTTGGGTGGCCCCGGCTGGCGCGCGGGAGGCTCGGGCAGGGAAGAGTACCCGATTTTGAAGTACCAGCCGGGGGCCACACAGATTATCCTGCGTGCTGCTGCCTCCCGCACAACCTAACTAAGCAGACACTCCGGCGCGAGTCTCAATGTCACTCGCCCGAGACGGTCTACCATGCTCGGCGTGTTGCAAGCACCGTCCTCGGCTCTACCTCTTCCTTGAGATTATCTTCGAGGATTGAGTACCTGTCTCCGTCGAAGTCGAGTACCCCCATCGCCATCAACCTCGGAAGAATAGAGTCTTCGAGGTGCATCATGTACATCACTTCACGCATTTTCTTCAATTGCTTTATGCGCTCTTTGGCACACTCTGTGGAGCAAACCTCTGTGTAGAACTCCGTCTCAAAATCTTCCTGACACACTTTGCAAAATCTCTTTCCCATGTTTTCTCGCCTCCCACGGCGGTTGAATTGTGTGGGGCGTTTCTGTATTCGGGTACGCCCCGGACCCGGCTTGTCACCTATCCCACTTTCGCGGGCACG
>JBBADT010000092.1:0-6867 GCA_041656315.1 Advenella sp. | reverse complement strand
CATGATGGCAAACATGAGTTCTTGCTTGCGAAAACGGTTTGCGTTGTCTATTTCCAGGGTAGCTGCCATTTCAAGCAGCTGCGACACATGCAGTGCCTTGAGTTCGTTAAGATGCATTATTTTTAATAAGAATAAATTAGAGAATGAGAAAATTGGCGGGCTACGGATGAGCCCGCGCGACGAATAAAATACGTTGGGTGATTTTAGAGGGCGCTATCGATAAAGCTGGTAAGTTGTGCCTTGTTGACGGCACCCACTTTGGTTGCAACGGCTTCACCGTGCTTGAAAACCATTAACGTGGGAATGCCACGAATGCCAAACTGTGCAGCCACTTCAGGGTGATCCTGCACGTCTACCTTGACCACTTGCAGGCGTCCTTCGTATTCTTTGGCAATTTCTTCAAGGACAGGGGCAATGGCTTTACAGGGGCCACACCAGGGTGCCCAATAGTCAACCAGTACGGGTTTGTCAGACTTGAGAACATCAGCGTTAAAGCTGGATTCAGTCGCGTGTTTGATAGTATCGCTCATACGAATTAAATTTTATATTGGTGAAATTGGAATAGCCAAGTACACTGGCTCGGAAGTTGGTTCGCTTGTTTCAGGAACACAATGTGTACTGTCATTGATGTAAGAATAACATTTATATCTAAAGATTGTATAAAAATGCCCGAATGGCACGACAAAATCACTAATCAGACTTTAAAATGTCTGTTTTTTTGCACAGTATAGAGACTAACGTGGCGATCAAAACAAGTTATGACGAGGCTTCCATCCGGGTTCTGAAAGGTCTGGAACCTGTTCGTGAGCGGCCTGGCATGTATACGCGGACTGAAAACCCGCTTCATATCATTCAGGAAGTCATTGATAATGCGGCCGATGAGGCGCTGGCCGGTTACGGAAAACATATTCAGGTAATTTTGCATGCCGATCATAGTGTGACGGTAGAGGACGACGGGCGAGGTATTCCAATCGGTCTGCACCCCGAAGAAAAAGTGCCCGTGGTTGAAATTGTATTTACCCGCCTTCATGCAGGGGGTAAATTTGATAAAAAGGCCGGTGGCGCCTATGCGTTTTCAGGCGGTTTGCACGGTGTGGGGGTGTCAGTCACCAATGCGCTGTCTCATCGGCTTGAGGTGCAAGTATGGCGCGATGGCAAAATAAATGAACTGGTTTTTGCCGATGGCGGCAATGTGCTTACGCCCTTGCATGTAGCAGCTGGTTCGGTGCCACGTAAAAAAACCGGCACGCGAGTTCGTGTCTGGCCAGACAATAAATATTTCGACTCGCCCACCATTCCAGTGGCGGAACTGGCGCATTTGCTGCGCAGCAAGGCTGTACTGATGCCCGGCATCAAGGTGTCTTTAACTCTTGAAAAAACGGGCGAATCACGTGAGTGGTATTATGAAGATGGCTTGCAGGGTTATTTGAAAGAAGCCCTGGCTGATACGGAATTGTTGATCCCCATGTTTGCGGGTAAAGAATATGCCGGAAAAAGTCATGAAACCTTTGCGCTGGGGGAAGGGGCGGAATGGGTGGTTTGCTGGACAACCGAAGGTCCGGTGATTCGCGAGTCCTATGTTAACCTGATTCCTACTTCTGCTGGTGGCACCCATGAATCAGGGCTGCGTGAGGGTCTTTTCAATGCGTTAAAGAATTTTGCCGATTTACACAGCTTATTGCCCAAGGGAATCAAACTGTTGCCTGAAGACGTTTTTTCACGGGCCAGTTTTGTGTTGTCAGCCAAAGTCCTAGATCCCCAGTTTCAGGGGCAAATCAAAGAGCGACTCAATAGTCGGGACGCCGTTAGGCTGGTGGGCGGTTTTTCCAAAAGTGCCCTGGAACTGTGGTTAAACAGTAATGTTGAATATGGCAAGAAACTGGCTGAACTGGCTATTCGCCAGGCGCAGGCTCGTACCCGTTCAAACCAGAAGATAGAAAAACGCAAAAGCTCGGGTGTTGCGGTTTTGCCAGGCAAACTGACGGATTGTGAATCACACGACAATACCCGTACCGAGGTTTTTCTGGTTGAAGGTGACTCGGCCGGTGGATCTGCCAAGATGGGCAGGGATAAAGAGTTTCAGGCGATCTTGCCATTGCGCGGTAAAGTGCTGAACGCCTGGGAAGTTGATCGTGACCGCCTGTTTGCCAATAATGAAATTCATGATATTTCGGTAGCGATTGGTGTAGACCCCCATGGTCCCAAGGATAGCCCCGATTTATCCGGTTTGCGTTACCGGCGCATCTGTATTCTTTCCGATGCGGACGTTGACGGCTCACACATTCAGGTTTTACTGCTGACGCTGTTTTACAGGCATTTTCCCCGTTTGGTGGAAAACGGCTTTGTGTTTATTGCCAAACCACCGCTGTTCAGGGTAGATGTGCCCGCCCAAGGCAAACGCCCCGCAAGAAAAATTTACTGTCTTGACCAGGCTGAATTGGACGCGGTTCAGGACAAGCTGGTAAATGCCGAAGGCGTTAAACCCTCAGCCTTGTCAATCAGTCGCTTCAAGGGCTTGGGTGAAATGAGCCCCGAGCAACTGTGGGAAACCACCATGAACCCTGATACCCGCCGTTTGCTGCCGGTGGGTTATGGTGAATTAACGCCTGAAGATACCAATAAAATGTTTGAAATGCTAATGGGTAAAGGTGAGTCGTCGCAGCGACGTGCCTGGATCGAAGAAAAAGGCAATCTGGCCGAATTGGATTTGTAATGAGTGAATTGGATACGATAATGAATAACGAGCCCGGTGATGATGAAACCATCACGCTGGGACATTATGCTGAACAGGCTTATCTTGATTATGCGGTTTCAGTGGTAAAAGGCAGGGCTTTGCCTGATGTGGGCGATGGGCAAAAGCCCGTTCAGCGCCGTATTTTGTATGCAATGAACGAGATGGGTTTGCGTGCCGGTGCCAAGCCGGTTAAGTCGGCCCGTGTTGTAGGTGATGTGCTGGGCAAATATCATCCCCATGGTGACCAGGCAGCCTATGATGCACTGGTGCGTATGGCACAAAGTTTTTCCCTGCGTTATCCGTTGGTGGATGGGCAGGGTAACTTTGGTTCGCGCGATGGTGATGGTGCGGCCGCCATGCGTTATACCGAGGCAAGGCTTACGCCCATTGCGGCGTTGTTGCTAGACGAGCTTGACGAAGGTACGGTGGACTTTACGCCCAACTATGACGGCAGCCAGCAGGAACCGCAAATGTTGCCTGCACGCTTGCCTGTCATGCTGCTTAACGGTGCCTCGGGAATTGCGGTGGGTATGGCCACAGAAATTCCATCGCATAATTTGCGTGAGGTGGCCCAGGCCTGCGTCACGTTGCTCAAGCAACCTAAAATCAGCAATGAAGAACTCCATGCGATCATTCCCGGACCAGACTTTTCGGGCGGGGCACAGATCATTTCTTCCCGTGATGAAATTGCTGCTATTTATGCCAGCGGCAAGGGTTCCCTGAAAGCGCGTGCTCGCTGGGTTTTTGAAGAAATGGCGCGTGGCCAGTGGCAATTGGTGGTGACCGAGTTGCCACCCAATGCGTCCGGGCAAAAAGTCCTGGAAGAAATAGAGGAACTGACCAATCCAAAAGTCAAATCAGGCAAAAAGTCTTTAACAGCCGATCAGCAGAATAATAAGGCCAGCATGCTGGCCATGCTGGATGCCGTGCGTGATGAATCGGGCAAGGATGCGGCGGTAAGGCTGGTGTTCGAGCCCAAATCCTCTCGCATAGACCGTGATGAATTTGTTAATTTGCTGCTGGCCAATACCAGTATGGAGAGCAGTGTTCCCATTAACCTGGTCTGTATTGGCATTGATGGTCGTCCGCGGCAACGTGATTTGCGTACTATTCTAGAGGAATGGCTGGTATTCAGGACACAAACCGTCACGCGTCGCAGCCGCCATCGTCTTGACAAGGTGCTGGATCGGATTCATGTGCTTGAAGGCCGGATGCTGGTGTACCTGAATATTGATGAGGTTGTTCAAACCATTCGTGACTCCGATGAGCCAAGAGCGGCCTTAATGACGCGCTTTAACCTGACCGAGCGCCAGGCGGAAGATATTCTTGAAATGCGGTTGCGCCAGCTGGCACGGCTTGAGGGCATTAAAATAGAGCAAGAGCTTAAGGACAAGCGCCAGGAACAGCTTAAATTGCAGGATTTGCTTGATAATCCCAGTGCCCTGAAACGATTGATCATCAAGGAAATTGAAGCGGATGCCAAGAAATATGGTGATGACCGCCGAACAGTGATTGAGGAGGCTGAACGGGCCATTATTGAAACGAAGGTGGTTGATGAGCCGGTAACGGTCATTGTTTCTGAAAAGGGCTGGCTGCGTTCCCGTCAGGGGCATGGTCATGATACCAATCAATTCAACTTCAAATCGGGCGACAAGCTGTATGCCACTTATGAATGCCGCAGTACTGACACGCTTATTGGAATTGGGAATAACGGTCGTGTGTACTCGGTGGCAGTGGGCAGTTTGCCTTCTGCGCGAGGCGATGGTCAGCCGATTACCTCTATGGTGGATCTTGAAAGCGGTACGCATATTATTCATATTATTGCAGGGCCGTCCGATAGCCGCTGGCTGTTGGCGCAAATCGGTGGCCTTGGTTTTAGTGCCCGGGTTTCAGATATGAGCAGCCGGCAAAAAGCGGGCAAACAGTTCATTACGCTTGAAAAAGGTGATGTCCTGATGCGACCGGTTCCCCTGTTTGAGGATGCCAAATACCTGGCCATGCTAACGGTGGGTGGACGTTTTCTGGTTATTGAGTTAAGCGAGGTCAAGTCGTTGTCGGGGGGCGGGCGGGGTACAATCCTGATGTCTCTGGATAGCAATGACAAGCTTGATCAATTGATTCCCATCAGTGAGCAAGGACTAACAATTTCGGGTGTTTACCGGAACAGGCAGGTGGATGAAATCCTGGCCCTGGGTGATCTGCAGGAATATATAGGCAAACGTGCACGCAAGGGAAAACAGCTTGATGTGCGCATGAAGCAGGCGGTTCTTTTTCCGGTAATTTAACGGGAAGCAATTTTGCCAGTGTCTGATCGTGTCATAATTACAGACAGTTATGACACGATTACTTTTATTTAAAAGATTTAAACGAATTTTGAATATATTATGAGCTTTAATATCACGGTTCACCCAAGTAACCATCAATTTATTGCCAAAGAAGGGCAAACCATTCTTGATGCGGCTCTTGAGGCTGGCATTATTCTTCCGTACAGTTGCAAAAGCGGTTCTTGTGGTTCATGTAAAGGCAAGGTTCTTTCAGGTACCATAGAACAGTCTCCTGCCGTTTCCCAAGTAGTTAGTGAAGAGGAACGGGAGCAGGGCCTTACCTTGTTCTGCCAGGCAACGGCAACCAGTCATCTTGAGATTGAAAGTCGCGAAATCCGCATGGCCAGCGATATCCAGGTAAGGAAAATGCCTGTTCGGGTGGTGGATATGGAAAAGGTGGCTGATGATGTCATGGTCCTGAAATTGCAAATGCCAGCAGCAGAACCGTTTCGTTACTATGCCGGCCAATATGTGGAATTCATTCTTAAGGATGGCCGTCGTCGCAGTTATTCCATGGCTTCTGCGTCTAATGGTAACGAACCGGTAGAATTACATATTCGTCATATGCCGGGTGGGGTGTTTACCGATCATGTTTTCGGTGGCGGTGCAACACAAATGAAGGTGCGTGAGATCTTGCGTGCGGAAGGCCCCCTGGGCTCGTTCTTTTTGCGAGAAGACTCTGATAAGCCCATCGTGTTTGTGGTAAGCGGAACCGGTTTTGCACCTGTGAAAGCAATGATGGAAGTTATTATTGAAAAGGGTATTACCCGACCTGTGACCCTGTACTGGGGCGGACGCAGGCCTAAAGACCTGTACATGAGTGATCTGGTCAGTCAATGGGAAGCGCAACTGCCATTCTTTACCTTTGTGCCGGTTATTTCAGATGCCTTGCCCCAAGACAATTGGACTGGCCGAACGGGGTTTGTGCACAAGGCCATTATTGAGGACTTCCCGGATTTGTCATCGCATCAGGTTTATGCCTGCGGTGCACCCATCATGGTTAGCAGTGCGCGCAAGGAATTTGTGGCCAACTGCAGTCTTCCCGAAAACGAATTTTATGCCGACTCCTTCACTTCAGAAGCCGATGTGGCCAAGTTGGATGCCGCCAAGGCCTGAGGATCGGCCAAAAACGGTCTACCCGTCACGCTGCGTTTTTGTCCGTCCGTAAATTTCGCAGCTTGTCGGCTGGTTTTTCCCGTTGCATGATGACTGGGTTTTGTAATTTGAATCAGGTTAATCATGACAGGAATAATTCGTTCTTTTGCCTGTGTGCTAGTGGCAGGTATGCTCACGGGCTGTGCAACGCAGCCCGAATGGCTGGTCCGCAAGCGTCTTTACCCCCAATGGGAAGTATCCAATCGCAGTGTTAACCAATATTCCTTTGATTGGTCTTTAAGCGGTGATCCGGATATTGCGCCTTTGCAGGTTTTTAGCACGGGTAGTGAAATATGGTTACAGTTTGACCCTGATGCCGCCATACCGGCAATTTTTGCCGTTCAGGCCAAAGGTGAGAAACCCTTGCCCTATTATCGCAATGATCCTTATGTCATTATCAAAGGAAACTGGTCCGAATTATCCTTAAGGGCCGGAAACCGGCTGGTACGGGTACGCCACTGGCAAGAAAACAACATCAGATGATCGTGTCTTTAGAATGCTTGCCAGGGTTTTCATGGGGGCTCCAATGGGGCATTTAACGTAGTAAAGTGTCAAAAATGCACTTATTTGTTAAACACCCCTTATAATTGGCGGTTAAATAAATTTATTCAGCCACTTTTACACGATGAAATCAGCAGAAATAAGACAAAAGTT
>JBBADT010000091.1:0-6936 GCA_041656315.1 Advenella sp. | reverse complement strand
TTCAGATTTTGAAATATCAAATTTTTACTTGCAATGGAGACTATCGTGAAATTGCTAACCGCCATTATTAAACCTTTCAAGCTAGATGACGTCAGAACCGCCCTGGCCGAAATCGGCATACAGGGAATGACCATCACCGAAGTAAAAGGCTTTGGACGCCAGAAAGGCCATACCGAACTGTACCGCGGCGCGGAATATATTATTGACTTTTTACCCAAGATAAAGCTTGAAGCCGCCATTCCTGATGCCATGGTCGAACAGACCATTGAAACCATTTGCCAGGCCGGCACGACAGGAAAGATAGGTGACGGAAAAATTTTCATCACCGATCTTGAACAGGTTGTCCGCATTCGTACTGGTGAGGCTGGTGAGGCCGCACTCTGAACTAAATTTCATCAATAAAAATAATGATTTATCCCAAACAACACTCATTATTTGCCTTTAAAGGATTTCATCATGGATAAAGCCGATCTCGTCTGGGTCAGCATTTCTACAATACTGGTTCTGCTAATGGTTATTCCTGGACTGGCCATGTTTTATGGCGGACTGGTACGTAGCAAAAACATTCTGTCTGTCATGAGTCATGTCCTGGTTACCTTCGCCCTTGCCATTATTCTTTGGTTCGCCTATGGCTACTCATTGGCCTTTACTGATGGCAATTCGTTTTTCGGGGGTTTCAGCCGCTTGTTTTTCTCCGGAATGTATGACATAGCCAATGATACCTTTGCATTAAGTGGCAGTATTCCCGAACTGACTTTCGCCTCGTTCCAGGCAACGTTTGCCGGTATTACCTGCGCACTCATTGTTGGCGGATTTGCCGAACGGATCAAGTTTTCCGCAGTACTGGTTTTCATGGCCATCTGGATGACATTTTCTTATGTGCCGGTTGCCCACATGATCTGGTCGTCTACGGGCCTGCTTAGTGGTGCTGCGCTGGATTTTGCCGGTGGTACCGTGGTACACATTAATGCAGGTGTGGCTGCCCTGGTTGCCGCATATATGATTGGCCCCCGCCTGGGTTATGGCAAAGAAGCCATGCAGCCCCATAACCTCACGATGACCATGACAGGAGCAGCTTTATTATGGGTAGGCTGGTTCGGTTTCAATGCGGGCTCTGCCCTGGGCGCTAACACACAAGCGGCCCTTGCGTTCTTTAACACCTTGCTGGCTACTTCGGCTGCCGTTATTGCCTGGGTACTGCTCGAATGGAAAGTCAAAGGCAACCCCTCTTTGCTGGGTGCCGCATCTGGTGCCGTCGCCGGCCTGGTGGGCATCACGCCTGCGGCTGGCCTGGTAGGCCCCATAGGTGCCCTGATTATCGGCTTTGTCACCAGCGTTTTTTGTCTGTGGGGCGTTAATGGCCTGAAACGGTTCCTGCGCGCCGATGATTCGCTGGATGTGTTTGGCATCCACGGTGTGGGCGGCATTGTAGGTGGACTGCTTACCGGTGTTTTCAATGCAAAACCCTTGGGCGGCCCCGGGCTTGAAACGGCAGACGAAATTCCCTACCAAGTATGGCTCCAGCTTGAAGGCATGCTGATCACGGCGGTATGGTGTGCGGTTGTTACCTTCATTGCCCTGAAAATTGCCGGCTTGTTAACCGGCGGAATCCGGGTTGAAAAAGACGCCGAACGCCAAGGCCTGGACATTAGCCACCATGGAGAGCAGGGTTACCATCTCTGATTACAAATAAATTCAATCCCATTTGCGCCATTCATGTAAAAAATGAATGGCTTTTTTTATTGAATTTGATTAATCACAAAAACCTAAGCGTCAAATTCTGAAAGCGTACTGTTTATTGACATGAATCAAGGAAGATATTCAAATAAAAGGCAATATACACAAATTGATTGAAATCATTAAAGATACATATAAAATATATCTTATTGATATCGCCTTATACTATAAAGCATGACACAAAACCTTGATCCCCTTCTTATTAAAAATCGCAAGCTGCTTCCCATCGTTCAAGGTGGCATGGGCGTTGGCATTTCAGCCAACAAACTGGCAAGCGCAGTAGCCCGCGAAAATGCCATTGGCACCATTGCCAGCATCGACTTACGTCATTTGCACCCCGATCTTTTGGCAAAATCAAAAGAAATCCCGGTGCAAGAAAACTACGACATCCTCAATCGTATTGCGCTTGATCGCGAAATCAAGGCCGCCAAGGCCCAAACCAATGGCCAGGGCATGATTGCGGTCAACGTCATGAAAGCGGTATCCGACTACTCTGCCCTTATTACCCAAGCCTGCGAATCAGGCGCTGACGCCATCGTCATGGGTGCAGGCCTTCCACTTGAATTACCCGATCTGGCTGCCGATCACCCCGATGTAGCCCTGTTTCCCATTCTGTCAGAATCGCGCGGCATCAATATTGTCCTTAAGCGCTGGATGAAAAAAAACCGTCTGCCCGATGCCATCATTATTGAGCATCCCAACCATGCCGGCGGCCACTTGGGCTCTCCCAGCATGACAGACCTCAACAATGACCGCTTCAGCTTCAGGCGGGTTCTTGAAGAAACTTCGCAGGTTATCAAACAATTGGGGCTTGAAAACGAAAAAATTCCACTTATTCTTGCCGGCGGTATGGCCAACTTCAAAAAAATCCAAACTGCCCTTAAAGACTGGGGTGCCAGCGCTGTTCAAATTGGTACTGCTTTTGCCGTAACACAGGAAGGCGATGCCCATATCAACTTCAAGAAAACGCTTTCTGAAGCCAAGGAAGAAGATATTGTTGAATTCATGTCGGTCGCAGGCCTGCCTGCCCGTGGCATTCTGACCCCTTTCCTGAAAAAATACCTGAACAACGAACAAAAACTGCAGGCCAATGCCAAAGCCGATCCTCGCCGTTGCGTACAAAGCATGAACTGCCTTAGCGTATGCGGGCTGCGCGATGGTATCAGCAAAATTGGCCAGTTCTGCATCGATCAACGTCTTTCCGATGCCTTCAACGGTGATGTCCGTAAAGGCCTGTTTTTCCGCAGCAAAGATCCACTACCCTTTGGCGATCAGATCCGTACCGTTTATGAAACCATTCAATATTTCCTGACCGGACAAAAACCTGTCATGCCAGGCTAAACCAGTTTATCTAACCGGCACAGACCGGCCCTTCCTTCCTCAGTGTTCAAAATTCAGACCGGTTTTTAACCGGTCTTTTTTTATGTGGAAAGGAGTATCTTGACAGGATTCAATTAAACCTCAAGTATCCCCAGATCAATGTATTCGGCATGATTAAGTGCCGTGGCAATTTTGCTTCTTAAGGCATTGGTATGGGAAGTACGCACTATTTTCTTAACATCAAGCAGTTGCTGCGGATGCATGGAAAATTCGGTAAGGCCCAAGCCCAGCAACAAACGCGTGTAGCGGGATTCACCCGCCATTTCACCACACACCGCCACTTCTTTGCCGGCGCGCTCTCCTGCCTGTATGGTTTGGGAAATCAAACGCAAAACAGCCGGATGCATGGGATCATACAAATCTGACACTTCGTTATCAACCCGATCAATAGCCAGCGTATACTGGATAAGGTCATTAGTGCCAATAGAAACAAAATCAAGATGTTTCAGGAACGGTTCTATGGCAATCGCGATAGCCGGTATTTCAACCATGGCGCCCAATTCAATATTATCGGCGTACGCGTGACCTTCTTCAGCCAGTTGGTTTTTGGCAAACTCTATAGCCTGCTTGACAGAATGCAACTCGTGCATATGAGACAGCATGGGGATCAGGATCCTTAATTTCCCATGCACCGAGGCCCTAAGCAAGGCTCTTAACTGTGTCTGAAACATTTCGGGACGGGATAAGCAATACCTGATTGCCCGTAAACCCAAGGCAGGATTGGCGGCAACCGTGGCTTCACCATCCAGGGTTTTATCTGAGCCAATATCCAGGGTGCGAATCGTAACCGGCTTACCCTGCATGGTTTTCAGGACATATGAATACGCTTCGTATTGCTCTTCTTCATCAGGCAAGGTTTCCCGCCCCATGAACAGGAATTCGCTACGAAACAGGCCAATGCCATCAGCCCCCAAGTGCATGACCTCATCGGCTTCGTGTGGCAGCTCTATATTCGCTTCAAGTTTGATCTTTTTACCGTCAAGGGTAATAGCCGGCTCATCCTTATGAATAATCAGTTCGGCACGTTCCCGTATATACGCATCCTGCTTCTGCTGGTATTCGTACAGAATGAGCGGGGACGGATTGACAATGACAAGACCGGCTTCACCATCGACAATCAACATGTCTTTGTCACGAACCAGACTGCGAATATTGCCCAGACCGACCACTGCAGGGACATTCATGCTGCGAGCAACGATGGCGGTGTGCGAAGTTGCACCACCCAAATCGGTAACGAAAGCGGCAAAACGGGCACCACGCAATTTAAGCATGTCTGCGGGAGAAATATCATGAGCCACAACAATGGATGAATTAATATCCAGATCTGGCGACATATCGGGCAACAGGGAGGAGCCCATTCCTGACAACACCCGCAGCACCCTTTCGATGACCTGATTGACATCGGCAGCACGCTCACGAATATATTCATCTTCCATGACCGAGAATTGATCGGCTAGCAGCTGACCCTGGGTACTTAAGGCCCACTCGGCATTGTATTGACGGCTGGCAATAATTTCGCGGGTTTGTTCAGACAGCATGGGATCGGAAACCAGCAAGCTGTGTACATTTAGCAAAGGGGTTAGCTCTTTGGGCGCATCAGCTGGCAGGGTTTTGATAATATGCTGCAGATCTTTGTAAACCGTTTCAAGCGCAGCATCAAGACGGGCACATTCCTGTGGGATATCTTCAGTGGCAATGCGATAGTGAGCGACCTCCAGGGTGGCTGCACCCATAATAATCGCACGACCAATTGCAAAACCTCGGGCCACACCCTTGCCACGCATGAGCATCACAGCGGTTGAAGGGGGGATATCCTTTGACTCTCTCATATGCAGGCCCAATCTTTATGTTTACTCTGGCTCACCAAATTTACTATTAAACAGGGCCTCAAGTTGCTGCAATGCTTCGGGAGCATCATCACCCATTGCCTCTAGTGTAACGGGCGTGCCCTTGCCTGCCGCCAGCATCATGACACCCATGATGCTTTTAGCATTGACTCGTTGCGTCGCACGGCTAATAAATATTTCACTGCTAAAGGAACTTGCCAACTGCGTTAATTTTGCGGCAGCCCTGGCATGTAATCCCAATTTATTGCTAATAATAATTTCTACTGAAGCCATAATTCATCTTATACGTTAATAACCTGAATTTATTGATCCTAGGCAAGATCAATGCATTTCATGCCTTTTTTACCACCCTCGAAAACCGATTCACATAATTCTTCCAGGGGCTTGTCACGGTAACGAATGGCATTCAGAATCATGCAGGCATTGGTACCTGAAAGAATATGCGCCTGAACACCGGCTTTTTGTAAAATCTGCACCGCCCTTGCTCCAATATTGGCGGGTGTTGCACCACCTAAATCCGCCAATACCAGCACCGCATTGTTTTTGTCGGCCAGGCTGGTTAACTGCCCGGTAATTTCTGCAACCTTTTGCTCAGGATCCACATCGGGTTCTATATCAAAGAACACAAAGTTTTCCAGATTGCCATAGACATGGGTTGCACAATCGTGCAAGGCAGATGCCAAGGGGACATGAGCAATTATTGCTATCGCAGTCATAAAACAACCTTAGGCTGATAAAACCGCTTTTTCAAGCGCTTGGGCAAAGTGATCCGCCACATCAAAACCGGTTTGTTCGGTAATTTCAACAAAGCAGGTTGGGCTGGTTACATTGATTTCGGTTACATAATCACCAATGACGTCCAATCCAACCAGCAACAGGCCTCTTTGCCTTAAGACAGGAGCAATAGCCTGCGCAATGTGCAGGTCGCGATCGGTGAGTTTTTGCGCGACACCACGCCCGCCAGCTGCCAGGTTACCTCTGGTTTCTCCAGCCAGCGGAATACGTGCAAGTGCATAAGGAACCGGTGCACCATCAATAAGCAGAATGCGCTTGTCACCATTGGTAATTTCAGGAATGAAGCGCTGCGCCATAATGGTCCTGTTACCTTCCTGGGTCAGCAATTCGAGAATCGCGTTTAAATTGGCCTCATTCTGGAGCACCCTAAACACACCGCTGCCACCCATGCCATCTAGCGGTTTGACAACAATATCCTGGTGCTGGGCATGAAACTGCCTGATGCGCGCCATATCACGGGTAACCAGGGTAGGCGCGGTAAATTCTGAAAACTCGGTAATCGACAATTTTTCAGGATGGTTACGGATGGCCGCCCCTGAATTGAATACTTTAGCCCCTTGCTGCTCGGCATATTCCAGCAGATGGGTAGAATAAACGTATTCCATGTCAAAGGGAGGGTCTTTGCGCATAATGGTTGCATCAAAATGCACCAATGGGAATTCATTGCCTTCAGAGGTATAGGCCCACCAGGCATTACCATGCAAATTGGCATTCTCTTCAATTTGTATGGAACGCGAGCGGACAAAAACCCGACCGGTTTCAATAAACAGGTCACCCTGAAGGGCAACACTGATGGAATGGCCGCGTTTTATCAAGGCACGCATCATGGCGACCGATGTGTCTTTATATGCTTTTAACAAGGGCAATGGGTCTATGATGAATAATACGTGCATTGCTATACTTCCAAAGAGACTCCCGCCGATTAAAGCGGGATATATTGAGTCATAAAAACTGAATGATCAGGTTTATTCAGCCTTGCCGCCCGCGGCTTTTTTACGCGGCGCAAGCACCATTACCATTTGACGTCCTTCGAGCTTGGGCATGGCCTCAACCTGGACCGTATCGCCCAGATCTTCCCGAATTCGTTCTAACACGCGCATACCCAGTTCCTGGTGTGCCATTTCACGTCCACGGAAACGAAGTGTTACCTTGGCTTTGTCACCATCGTCGATAAAAC
>JBBADT010000090.1:0-7043 GCA_041656315.1 Advenella sp. | reverse complement strand
GGCCTGTGGAGGAACGGTGCGGTCAGACCGTCCAGCGAAGCAGGAACCCGCCGAAGCGGCTAAGCAGGCGTTCTCTTTTGCTTAGCGCCGTAGGAATCGCCTTCCTTCAAGTGGGCGAGGACGTCAATATTTCAATACCGTAATTGTATTTACGGTTATGTAACAGTGCTGTGGACCAAATTGGGTTAAAAACAAGAGGTAGGCGTTTGGTGGTTGTGTAAAGTATCAAACCCACGTTCCTTTGGGAATTTATAAAACCAGATTAACGGCTTCCCTGCTGGCAAGCGGGGTTTTTCCGGAGAAGATGAATGAAAAAAAATGCGTTGCTTGTTGCTGTTTCCCTGGCCTTGGTAGCTACCAGTTGGGGGGTGCAGGCGCAGTCTATTACCGTTTCACCCAGCTTTCAGTTGCCTGAGGCTGGCTTGAATACAGATTTGCAAAACTTGAAGTTTGAAGAAATTCCAGAAGTCAAGAATAGTGTGCGGGCCGATGCCAGCCAGCAACTGAAGGATTTTGTGAAGAATGTGAAATCGGCCAGCGGCCAGTTTGCCCAGCAAACCACCGGTTCGGGCGCGCAAACCGGTTCCTTCGGTTTCGAGCGGCCCGGCAAGTTTTACTGGAATGTGGCTACGCCTTACGAGCAACAGGTCATTTCCGACGGTAAAACCGTGTACCAGTACGACCCCGATCTAATGCAGGTTACCCAGCGTCCGGTCAACCAGGCGGTGGGGGCTTCTCCGGCAGCGATTCTGTTTGGGTCAGGCTCTCTAGATGAAAGCTTTAATGTAAGCGTATTGCCGGCCCAAGATGGCCTGGTTTGGTTGCGCGCCACCCCTAAAGTGCCCGATGCGGGTTTGTCGCACGTGGATATCGCATTTGCCAATAACCTGCCGGCCGAGTTGGTGATCCTGGATTCTTTCGGGCAAACCACCAATATCAAGATGCGTAATTTTAAATCCAACGCCAAAATTCCAGCCAGCCAGTTTCAGTTCAAGGCACCGGCCGGGGTAGATACCGTTAAAATGTAATGCCATGGGCGATAATCTGGCATAAAAAAGGGTCGTTGGGCCCTTTTTTTGTTTAAGCAGGTGTGAATCTCCTTTATGATAGGCTGTATGCAAATACAGTATTGTGAATTCAATGAACGACAGTGATTTATTCCAATCGCAGGTGTTAAGTTCGGCCCCTTTGGCCGAGCGCTTGCGCCCGCGTACGCTAGACCAGGTGGTGGGGCAGTCGCATTTGCTGGCACCGGGCAAGCCGTTGCGGGTGGCGTTTGAATCTGGCCGGCCGCATTCCATGATTTTTTGGGGTCCGCCGGGCGTGGGCAAAACCACGCTGGCCCGCCTCATGACAAGTGGCTTCGACGCACAGTTTATTGCCATTTCTGCCGTGCTGGGCGGGGTAAAAGACATTCGTGAAGCCGTTACCGCTGCGCAGGTGGCGCAGGGGCAGGGACGCAAAACCATTCTGTTTGTCGATGAAGTACACCGTTTCAACAAGGCCCAACAAGACGCTTTTTTGCCGTACGTTGAAAGCGGCTTGTTTACCTTTATTGGTGCCACCACCGAAAACCCTTCGTTTGAAATGAATTCGGCCCTGCTGTCCCGGGCCCGGGTGTACGTGCTGGAATCGTTGAAGCAGGAAGAACTGCTGGAACTCATCAACCGTGCGGTAGAACTGGTAAACAGTGACCATCCTGAACACCCGGTAACCATGGACGAGGCAGCCCGCGCGCAGTTGGCTGCCTGGGCCGATGGCGATGCCCGCCGCCTGATTAATGCGGTAGAAGTGGTGCTGGATTCGGCCATCTCTTCAGGCCGCGACCTGGTGGATACAGCCTGGCTGGAAATTGCCCTGTCGCAAAACCTGCGCCGTTTCGACAAGGGGGGCGATGCTTTCTACGACCAGATTTCTGCCCTGCATAAATCGGTACGTGGTTCAGACCCGGATGCGGCCCTGTATTGGTTTACCCGTATGCTTGATGGCGGGGCCGATGCCAAATATCTGTCGCGCAGAATTGTGCGCATGGCCTGGGAAGACATCGGCCTGGCCGACCCGCGCGCCATGCAAATTGCCAATGATGCCGCTGCCACTTATGAACGGCTGGGTTCGCCCGAAGGAGAACTGGCTTTGGCGCAGGCCGTTATTTACCTGGCAGTGGCTGCCAAAAGCAATGCCGGTTATATGGCTTACAACCAGGCCCGTGCGTTTGTGAAACAGGACAAAAGCCGCGAAGTGCCCCCCCATCTTCGCAATGCCCCCACCAAGCTCATGAAAGAACTGGGCCACGGCCACGCTTATCGCTACGCCCATGACGAACCCAATGCCTACGCCGCTGGCGAAAACTACTTCCCAGAAGGCATACGCAAACCCGGCTGGTACCAACCCGTACCTCGCGGGCTGGAAATCAAGATTGCTGAAAAAATGGCGTTTTTGAAAACGCTGGATGAAGAAGCGCGGAAGAAGAAGTAGATTAATTGTCGGGCGGATGGATTTGGCTATGTTGAGTTATGTTGCAAGAGGGTATTGCACGAGGATTATTTTGCTACTTGAAGGGTCGGCACATTTATTCTTGAAAACTTATTCTTGAAAACATTACGTCAATAACTGTTTTTTCCTATTCATGCCACATCTATCTTAATCTTCAGCAAGCCAGCCGAATGGTGTTTATAATAATAGCCATTCTGGCTTGTACCACACTTAGGGTGCAAAGCAATTTATCCGGCCAATGTCGTGCCGGCAAACCCCAACATTTGAACCCTGTTTAAAAAGAAGATTATGTTAGATCCTGTTTTACTGCGCAAAGATTTACCCCGGGTTGTCGCGGCCTTAAAGCGTCGTGGCCTTGATTTTGATGAAGAACGCTTCAATGCCCTGGAGGCCCGCCGCAAGGCGGTTCAGGTAGAAACCGAAACCTTGCAGGCCCAGCGCAATGCGCTGGCCAAACAAATTGGCAAACTTAAGTCGCAAGGGCAGGATGCCAGCGAGGTCATGGCCGAATCGCAGGCTATTCCTGGCAAGCTTAAAGAACTTGAAGGGCAGTTGAACGACATCAAGCAAGAGCTGGATGCCTGGTTAATGTCCATTCCCAACCTGCCTAATGATGCCGTACCAAATGGTAAAGACAGCGATGACAACGTTGAAGTGCGCCGCTGGTTGCCGGGTAAGGAATATGTGCAAGACGAGATGCCGGCCGCCTTGGGGTTTGAAGTGGCCGATCATGTGGCGTTGGGTGAAAAACTGGGAATGGAGTTTGATACGGCAGCCAAGCTGTCGGGTTCGCGCTTTGTGTTCATGCGTGGCCAAATGGCCCGCCTGCACCGTGCCCTGGCACAGTTCATGCTAGACCTGCACACGGGCGAACACGGCTATACCGAATGCTACACCCCTTACATTGTGAACAGTTCCACCTTGTTTGGCACGGGCCAGTTGCCCAAGTTCAAGGAAGACATGTTCTGGGTCACCAAAGGGGGCGACGATGAGCCGCAGGTAGACGAGCAGGGTAATCCGGTGGCCAAGGAAGAGCTGTACCTGATTTCCACTTCTGAAATTACGCTGACCAGTACCGTGGCTGATGAAATTGTGCCAGGTGCCGATTTGCCCATCAAGCTTACCGCCCATACCCCTTGCTTTCGTTCCGAAGCCGGCAGTGGTGGCCGTGACACCCGTGGCATGATTCGTCAGCACCAGTTTGATAAAGTGGAAATGGTACAGGTGGTGCATCCTGAAAAATCTTACGATGCACTGGAAGAAATGGTGGATCATGCTGAAAAAGTCTTGAAATTGTTGGGTGTGCCTTACCGTGTGGTGTTGCTGTGCGCAGGTGATATGGGATTTGGCGCCAGCAAAACTTATGACCTTGAAGTATGGATTCCTTCCCAGGATACCTGGCGCGAGATTTCTTCGGTTTCCAATTGCGAGGCTTTCCAGGCCCGTCGCATGCAGGCGCGTTTCCGTAACGAGCAGGGCAAGACCGAATACGCCCATACCCTGAACGGTTCTGGCCTGGCCGTGGGCCGTGCTTTGGTGGCAGTGTTGGAAAACTATCAGCAGGCTGACGGCAGCATAGTGGTACCTGAAGTATTGCAGCCTTACATGGGTGGTCTCAAGGTACTTCAACCTTAAATTTACATCCCCACGCAGAAGCGTGAGACAAGAAAGTACTGCAGCCTTTGATGATGCCCGTCGTTAAGATTGACGATGAAAAGGCATATAAAAGCGGAATAAGTTTTTCATATCAAGGCCTTGTCTATTTTCAATTGGACAAGGCCTTATGTTTGGTTTAAATATAAAGGTATTGTCAGATTTTTCCGTGTTCCCGTTTAATTGTCCACTCGTGTGCAAAAGATGTCGGGTGGCATTCTTCACAAAAGTAGGTTGAATTTATGTTATTTGTTTTATCTCCCGCCAAAAAATTGGATTACGATACCCCGTTGGCCATTAACAAACATACCCAGCCTTTCTTTGTTCCACAGGCCGCTGAATTAATTAATATTCTTAAAACCAAGTCTGCTGATGATATTTCCGGCTTAATGAGTTTAAGCCCGGCGCTGTCTGAATTGAACGTAAGCCGTTATGCTGCCTGGACAACTACGTTTGACCAGCATAATTCCCGCCAGGCCCTGTTTGCCTTTAATGGCGATGTTTACGAAGGCCTTGAAGCGCAAACCTTAAATGAAAGCCAGGTAGACTGGGCCCAGGAACATATTGCCATCTTAAGCGGGCTGTATGGGGTGTTGCGTCCGCTGGATTTAATGCAGCCTTACCGCCTTGAAATGGGCACCCGGCTGGAAAATGCCAAGGGTAAAAACCTGTATGCGTTCTGGGGCAGCCAGATTGCCGCCTATCTGAATGCGCGTCTGCAAAAGCAGGCATCCAGGGTGGTGATTAACCTGGCCTCTGAAGAATATTTTAAATCGGTTGACCTTAAAACATTGGATGCACGTGTGGTACAGTGCGTGTTCCAGGATTATAAAAATGGTGTCTACAAAATCATCAGCTTCAATGCCAAGCGCGCACGTGGGCTGATGGCGCGTTTTGCCATAGAAACCCAGGCACAAACCCCCGAAGACCTGCAGTTATTTGACAAGGAGGATTACAGGTTTGACCCCGAGGTATCCAGCCCGGACAAGCTTGTTTTCAGAAGGAAACCATGAATGCAAAAACAGGATTGCGTATTTTTTTGATTTTTGCGACAGGCTATTTTCTGTCGTATGTATATAGGGGCTTAAACATTGGGTTTGCCCCTTTTTTGACGGCGGAATTGGGGCTGTCGGCCGGTGATATGGGTTTGCTGACCAGTGCTTATTTCATGAGTTTTGCGCTGGCCCAGTTGCCGGCAGGCCTGGCGCTGGATACTTACGGTGCCCGTAAAACCGAGGCCTGTCTGTTGTTGGTGGCTGCTTTGGGTACGGTGGTTTACGGTATGTCCAGCGGCATGATCGGCCTGTTTATGGGCCGGTTTTTAATTGGGATGGGGGTCTCGGTGTGTTTGGGGGCGGCCTTTATGGCGCTGGCGCAAAATTTCCCCATGTCGCGGCTGCCCATGCTTAATGGGGTAATGGTGGCATTGGGGGGGATGGGTGGTGTGGTGGTGGGTACGCCGCTGGCGGCTTTGCTTCAGCACTATTCATGGCAAACTATTAGTATCGGCATGTCCGTGTGTACCTTGTTAATGGCCGCCCTGATGTGGTTTGGCGTGGTGGACCCCAAGTCGCAAGGGGTCAGGGCGAAAGTCTCTTTCAGTCAGCAGATAGCAGGTACCCGACGCATTCTTTCCCATCGGGTCTTCTGGCAGCTGGCTTCGTTGCCTTCGGTTTGTGGCGGTGCTTTTTATGCCGCCCAGTCCTTATGGGTACGGCCCTACATGATTCAGGCGCAAGGCATGCTACCAGAACAGGCCGACCGGCTGGTTTCCCTGCTGGGCCTTATGCTGGTGGCTGGCACGGTTATTACGGGTTTGCTGGCCCGCAAACTGGAGCGGCTTGGCCTGAATCTGTTTCGCTTTGCCGGCCTGGGTATGCTGTTTTTCCTGTTTGTCCAGCTGGGGGTCATCATGCAGTGGCCAATACCGCATATGCTGTTATGGAGTGTGTACGGGTTTGCTGCTTCCTGCAGCATTCTGGCGTATTCCGTGATGGCCGAAGCGTTCCCGCATCGGGTGGTGGGGCGGGTGACCACAGCCTTTAATATGGTGTACTTTGTGTGTATTTTTTCCATGCAAATGGGCATTGGCTATATTCTGGATGTGTGGCCCCAACAAGATGGGGTTTATCCGGCCCAGGCACATATCACGGCCTGGGGGATTATGCTGGGCCTGCAGCTGCTGGCGGCTTTATGGTATTTCTGGCCTTCCTCGCTTAAGGTGGAAGCCGCTGAATTTGCCTGAGTCGGCACGTCCCCATGCTCTTGCGTGGGGACGTGAGTGCCCGGTTCAGTCGCCAGTCCCTGGCTGGTTCCCGGGCTCCTGCGTGGATACGGGAGAACCTGCTTCCTTGTTTGGGCTTTTTTCAATCGGGGGCATCAGGCCCAGTTCCACAGCCTGTTTACGTATGTTAAGCACCGCTTTTTGCATTTGCTTTAGCGGGAAGGCCAGGTTGCTATGGTCGCCGTCGGTTTCAATCTGGCTGGGCGGGTCGGGTACGTCGGTGCGGTTTTCATCCAGCATAGCCTCGATATAATCCAGCGATTGCTGCATTTTAGGGGGCGTTTCGGGCAGGCTGGCCAGGTAAGGAATCAGTGAATTGATTTCACTGCCAACGGTATCGTTTTGCACCAGCAGCTTGTTTAACTGCCGGATATGAATTTGCTTGGATTTAGGCTCGTTCAGCATGCGAGCCACACTGTCGGCAAATTCGCTGTAGGCGGTATGCAGGTTTTTTCGAGCCAGCTGGGTGCTGAAAAAGAAAATGTTATCAGCCGGAGATGGGTCTTTTTCCCGGTTACCCTGTTGCTGGCTGGATTGTGCATACAGCATGGCGTTTTGCAGGTAATCGTGATTGGCCTGAATGGTTTTGCGGGCCAGTTTCAGGATTTGCTGC
>JBBADT010000089.1:0-7226 GCA_041656315.1 Advenella sp. | reverse complement strand
GCGATCAAGACATTATGTTCTACCGCTCTATAAAACTCCGCGAAGGGAAGTTGTAGTTATTGCACCAAATTTTTGACTTTCTGGCTACCAACTTCTTCATAAAAACCCTTTTTTATGGTTTTTATGTTGGTACCGAGCAACAAAGCCGATGCAACAGACCGATTATCAAGCAAGCCATTTTCCCTTCGAAACTGTTAAGCTCACCCAACCAAACACTTTAAGACATACGTCTAATAACCGCATGAATCTTTACTGTACTGCCGATTGGGCAGCACCGCAATTGTTAATGCACGATATGTTGTTTACTGTGCAACTCCATCAAGTAGCCCATATCGTTCGCGTTGTTAAAATATAACACATCTGTTGTTTTAATACAAAACCGCCCGGCAATGCGGGCGGCGAAATGCAATAGGCAGGGTTGCAAACGGCTAAGTACCGTGATTGATCTGGCCCTAAGGGTTTACGGCCCCGTCCATGGCACACCTGAAGCCTAATGTGTCTAGTGTAAACGGCGCTTTCAGGCTAGACCGAAAACCATAGCGCATAAAGGCGGCATAATCGCTAGGGTCTGCCACCCCTTCGGCACCTGCACCACAGAACGCCCCCAGGTCAAGGGTAACGGTACGGCCATCCACCTCTACATTTTCAACATTTGAGGTTTGCAGTTTGCTGGATACGGTGGCATTGAAGTCTTGGGTCCATTCCCAAATAAGGCCATGCATGTCATAAATGCCCCAATAATTGGGTTTGTCCTGCTTAATGGCAGGCAAGTTGGCAGTGGCGGGTTTGGCGTACCAGTTCAGGATTTTCTGGGTGAAGTCTTTGTCTTTGGTCGCATCCACCTTGGTTTCAGAGGCGCGCGCGGCGTATTCCCATTCGGCAATGGTTGGCAAACGCTTGCCCTGAGCCTTGCAGTAGGCCTGGGCTGCAAACCAGGAAACATTGCTAACCGGGCTTTGGGCATCAATGGTTTTAGGCATCCACTGGTCATTTTCCTTTAACCAATGCTTTAAATAGCCTTCTTCAGCAAACATTTTCTGGATTTTATCGGGTGACCATTGCGGGTGCTGCCTGATGAATTCAGCAAATTCCAGATTGGTAACGGGTGTAGTATCTATTTTGAATGCCTTGACCCATTCCAAAGGGCTGGCCTGGCTGGAGTATAAAGGCCGATATTCACCCTGTGGCAAGCTGACCATTTCAACCGCCTGCGCCTGCATGGTTATGACAGACAGGATAGCCGCCATACCGGCCAGAACCGGCTTGCATGTACGGCGCATGGGGCCGCTTTGAGCATTTGCATTTTGGAAAGTCTGCTGGCAATGGGTTGTTGTCATGGCTTGCTCTTTATATATATAAACACAAAACACTGCCTTCAGTGCACGGGCACCAAAGGCAGTGGGCGTTACACGCATTATGTCAATGCTTAGTGCGCGCCGGGTACTGCCTGCGCAGGTGCTGCCTTGCGTTGCTCAGCCACGTCTTCGGGTGAAAGCTCACCGCCTTTGTTACCCCAGCTGTTCAATACATAGGTAACCACGTTGGCCACGTCATTATCGCTAAGCACCATGGCGGGCATCACACTGTTCCACTTGGTGCCGTTAACGGTAATTTCACCAGACAAACCGTGAACAATAGCGTTGGCAGCCCGCTTGTGGTCAGCATTCAGGTAATCAGATGCCGCCAGCGGAGGGAAGGCACCGGAAATACCCACACCACCGGCCTGGTGACATGCCTGGCAGTTGGCTTCATAAACACGTTGACCAAACTTGATTTTTTCTTCCAGATTCTGGGCAACGGCCGGAGTGGGTGCAGCACCGGTATCAACCGACTGAATGGCAGAACCTTCGGGCAGGTACACCGCGTCCATTTGTTTGCCGGAATAGATTTCCTTGTTTTCAGCACCGGTTACTTTGATATTACCCAAGGCACCCTTGTTGAAGGCACGGAAGATGGAGTGATCAACCATGACCAGATCACCGGGCACGTCTACCTTGAACTCAACCATGGTGGCACCACCGGCTGGAACCAGGGTTGTCTGGATATGGTTATTAACCAGCTTTCCACCTTCCACATAGACTTTGTCGAAAATCTCGCCAATCACGTGGAAGGAAGACACCAGGTTGGGACCACCGTTACCCACAAACAGGCGAACGTTTTCACCCACTTCCGCTTTCAGGGCGTTCTCACCGGCCAGGGCACCCACAGAGCCGTTAAAGACCACATAATCGGCATGCTCTTCAATGGCTTTTTTCATGTCGAAGGGTTGCAGGCCTGGCTCACCATAAGCACCTTTGGTGTAGAAGTCTCCTTGCATGACGTAGTATTCGCGATCCACTTTAGGCAAGCCTTCTTTAGGCTCAACCAGAATCAGACCATACATGCCGTTGGCAATGTGCATACCCACGGGCGAAGTGGCACAGTGGTATACATACAGACCGGGGTTCAGGGTTTTAAAACTGAATACAGAAGTATGCCCGGGTGCTGTTAATGATGAGGCCGCACCGCCACCAGGGCCGGTTACCGCGTGCAAGTCAATATTGTGCGGCATTTTAGAGCTGGGGTGGTTGGACAGGTGGAATTCAACCGTATCACCTTCACGTACACGCAGGAATGTTCCGGGTACGGTGCTGTCAAATGTCCAGTACATGTAATCGACACCATCGGCCATTTTCATGACTTTTTCAACGGTTTCCATTTCCACCACCACGCGAGCAGGATGCTTGCGGGTAATTGGAGGCGGCACCATTGGAGGGGCAACACGCACGGCCTGCTCAATGGGCAATTTTTTAATGGCATCTGAGGCGGGTTGCTCTAAGGCAACTTTAACAACATTGGCCTCTTTGGCCATCACGGCACTAGACACCAAGCCCACGCTTAAGGCCATAGAGACCGCGGCAACCAATTTATTCACTTTCATTGACTTCTCCTGGATAAAAATAAAATTTCCGGGTATTGCCCTGGTGAATAATTTCCCGTTATTCATATTCGGGCATCCGTTAATGGAAATTCTACGGGTTAAATTTGATCAACTTCTGATTTAAATCAAACAACCATCCTAAAAGATATATCTGAAATATACCTTTTAAAAACTTCTTGATCTGTGTTGATTTTAAAAATGCTTTAATGATTAATGCTGTGTTGTTTTAGATACAAAATTTTCAAATGCAATAAAAAATTTATACAAAATGTGGGTTTAACATTGTCTCTGATATTATTAAAATTGGTAAAAATTAAAAAACCGCCTAAGGCTTTGATTAAAAAAGACTAACTCTTGAATAACAAGTTATTCAGCAGTTTTTAAGGTATGTTAGCAAGATGATATAGATTGTGTGCTGAAAAAGCCATGTTTTACCTATGAAAAACCCACAAACTACAAACTGAAACATAAGGACCGAAAAAGTCAAAGAACGTTACATGAAAAAGGCCAGGTTTTCACCTGGCCTTTAACCGGCAGGCGCGGGCATTAACTGCCTGACGCCCCGCCTGCCCGTTACCAGGCCAGCACTTATTTGGCTTGCAACAGTTCTTTTACATTAAGCAAAATCAATTCGTTATCATCTTGCTGGTTAGGCTCGCGGCTTGAAGAGTACGGGTAGTTATTATCATTACCCACCACGATACGCTCACCATCAATCACATCCACATCTTCAATGGTAAAGAACGGGAATTGCAACACACCATTGGTCAGGGGCTTGCGCGCAAGTTTATTGGGATCCTGAATGTTCAGCAAATCGATATAGGCAATTTTACGTACATCCTTGCCGGCGGTTTCAGGGCTGAATTCAACTTTATAGACACGCTTGAATTTAGGCAGGTCTGAGAAACACTTGGTAGTATCTTCCCCTTCCTTACAAGCCTTGTCGGGCGTACCTTCACCGTTGTCGCGCTCAATGATCAGGGCTGTGGTGGCATCAATCATATTAAAGTCGCCAATCGCGTGGTGGCTGGCTTCCAATGGGTAAAACCATGAACGGCCCGTCCATTTTTCTGCATCCACATCAAATTCAAGTACGCGCAATGCGGTTTTGTCGCCGGACTTTTCCCAGTCTTGGGTTTTCTCATCCCATACCGGACCTTCCAGCAAGGGGTACAGGAATTTGCCATCCACCGAGGCGGCCATGCCCTCATAGCCTTTGGATCGCTTCAGGTTAACGGTTTTGTAGGTTTCGCCGGGTGCACCAGGCGTTGCAACCAGATAGTTGTCCGGAGACTGGATTTTTTTGCCATCCACTTCAGTTTCATACACAGCCAGTACTTTACCGGTTTTATCGGCCTTGATCAGGAAGGGACCAAACTCTTCACCAAACCAGATATTGTCACCAATGATTTGCATGCTTTCCAGATCAAAATCAGAACCGGTCAGGTAACGTTCTTTGGTATCTTCATGAACGATACGGAAAGGCACTTTCTTGTTGGGGTCACTCAGGAACACCGTTTGCAGATGTTTGAACTCTCCGGTTTTCCAGTCGATCGTGTACTGGTTGGCGTACAGCATGGAGTCAAGCGAGTTGGCTTTGTTGCCAAAACCGTTGTCAGTCACAATCCATACACTGCCATCGTCCATGACCTGAATACCCGAATGGCCCTGCAAAGGCTGTCCCTTGAATGGCACTTTATGACCCGTCTCGCGACCATTGGATTTACCTATGAGACTGCCCAGTTCCTCTACACGGGCACGGGTTGTATATTTTCCGGCCACTTTCAGGTCCTGGGGTGCGTTATCGGGGGCCTGGATCACACTGTTGGCAGGCAAAATGGCATGGCCTTCCAGTACTGCGGGCATTTCCTGCTGCGCATGGGCAGAAAAAGAAATAGCGCTTAATACCAGGCTTAATATAGATAAACGAAATGGCTTCTTCACAATAATTCCTTTGAGTTATTTACAAGGTACGGGAAGGATAGCCAAGCTTTATGACTGGTATATTAAAGAAAACTGTTGGGGCTGGTATTTTATGCAGTGTATTTGCTGGGCAAATAACGGTTTGCATTAGTGGCTGGCGTGAAAACAGAAATGAGACTGAAAAGGCCGGCATGTACAAAGCAGGCCTAATTCGGCATAATGCAAATTCTGATTACGTGAAACCAATTGAAGAACGGGCATATTAACAAGATGCCGTATGAGGTTTTTTATTAAGTATTTAATTGATTTTTTGGATATTTAATGGTGCCTCCGGCGAGAATCGAACTCACAACCCCCCGCTTAGAAGGCGGGTGCTCTATCCAGTTGAGCTACGGAGACAACACAAGCCCGCTATTCTAACCCGAGTAAATAATATTTGCATTAATTTAGCTACAATAACCCATAAATTTATCACTGATAATTCCAACCAAGAGGGTCTGATATGGCAATTTTATTTGATGTTCATCCACAAAACCCGCAAATCCGCCTGCTGAAACAAGCGGCGCAAATGATTAACGACGGGGGACTGATCGCGGTTCCCACCGATTCCAGCTATGCCATCCTGGCCCGCCTTGACGACAAGGATGCCGCCGCACATTTGCGTCGCATTCGTGGCCTTGACGAACGCCATCACCTTACCCTGCTATGCCGTGACCTGGCCGAAATCGGGCATTTTGCAAAGGTCGACAACCAACAATACCGCCTGTTGAAAGCAGCCACCCCAGGCCCCTGGACTTTTATCCTGGAAGCCACCAAAGACGTGCCACGCCGGGTATCCCACCCCTCACGCAAAACCATTGGTATTCGCGTCCCCGATCACCCCATTACCCTAGCCCTGATCGAGGCGGTTGGCTCTCCCCTGCTTTCCACCACTTTTATTCCCAAGGACGAAACCGAGCCACTGAATGACCCGGAAGAAATCATGGCCCATTACAGCCACGAGCTGGCGGGCGTGATTGACAGCGGCAGCTGCCCCGGCACCCCCACCACCGTGATCGACCTGTCTTCGGGCATTCCTGAAGTGGTACGCGAAGGAGCCGGAAACCCTGCCAGCCTGGGCCTGTAAACACAAACATGCCGGTAAAAACCCCGGCAAACTCTTCGTTTATGCTTTTTTTCAACAATTTTCCCAACCATATCGTTTAATTCTATTAAACTATTCGCAAAAAAGCGTTATGCTTAGCGGTTTATATTTATCCCTGTTCAGGACTTTTTAATTATGACAGTCGACAGTTCTTCATATCCTATTTTTACGGGCAGTATTCCTGCATTAGTTACCCCCATGTTGCCCAACGGCAAGATTGATTATGAAGCCTACAAGAAGCTGATCGACTGGCATGTGCAGGAAGGTTCCGACGGCCTGGTTGTGGTGGGTACCTCGGGCGAATCGCCCACGGTGGATTTTGATGAACATACCGAACTTATCCGCGTTGCCGTCGAACACGCCGCCGGCCGTATCCCGATTATTGCCGGTGTAGGTGCCAACGCAACCGATGAAGCCATTTACCTGACCAAACAGGCCAAAAAAGTAGGTGCACAGGCCGGTCTTTCGGTGGTGCCCTACTACAACAAACCTTCACAGGAAGGGCTGTTCCTGCACTTTAGCGCCATTGCACAAGAAGGCGAGTTGCCTATCATTCTGTACAACGTACCCGGGCGCACCGTTGCCGACCTCAGCAACGACACCATTCTGCGTTTGGCCAATGTACAAAACATTATCGGCATCAAAGACGCCACCGGCGACATCGGCCGTGGCGCCCTGCTACTGGCCAACAAACCCGACCACTTCCAGGTTTTCAGTGGTGATGACCCAACCGCTGCCGCCCTTATCCTGCTGGGCGCCAATGGCAATATCTCGGTCACCGCCAACGTCACGCCAAAACTCATGCACGAACTGTGTGTTGCCGCCCGCCTGGGTGATGTACCCACAACACGTGCACTCAATGCGAAACTGGCTCAATTGAACAAAGTGCTATTCATTGAAGCCAACCCCATTCCCGTTAAATGGGCGGTTGCCCAGCTTGGTTTGTCACAACTGGGCTATCGTCTCCCCCTGTGCGGACTCAGTGAACAAAACAAGATTCCGGTTACCCAAGCCCTTCAAAGCCTGGGCCTTATTTAAATATCAAGGATCAAGATTTATGCGCATCAATGCACGCCATCTTACAGCATCGGGTTTAATTGCAGCCGCAACCCTGCTTGCCGGATGCAACGCCGTTTCTGAAATCATGGGAGATGGAGAACAGGTTGATTACAAAAGCACCGTTCGCGGAGACCCGTTAAGCATTCCACCCGATCTGTCCAGTGCCGATATCAAGCCACA
>JBBADT010000088.1:0-7246 GCA_041656315.1 Advenella sp. | reverse complement strand
ATTCGCTGATCGCATCCACGACGCGCCTGGGCACCTGCGTGCCTCCGGGGCCATCTAAAAACGCGGCCGGATATCCGTTGACCGTCTTGCACAGGCACGGAAACTGCTCGCGTACGTAGTCGATATCAAATTTGAATTGTTTCATGGTGCTCCTCCTTCTGCGGGTTGCCGCCTGCCGGGTCGAAACTCTGCCGGCCCATACTCATGAGTATACCACAAGGCCTGCCTATAAATCTGCAGGTTTTGCATGCACGATCAGTCGCGAATTGTCGAACTCGTACGTGCATGTTACAAGCGTCAGTATGCGGGCGGGAATTTCCGTCAGCTCCAGCGCGCCGTGCATGTTCCGCTCCGCGCATTCCTGCACATAGCGCCCGAATTCTGCCTGACTTGCGAACTCGAATTCAAAAAACCTGTCGCTTCCCTTATAGATATAGACGGAAAAAATATCCCACGTCGACTTTCCGCCCGGATACTCGTAGATTACCTGCGGATTCTTTTCAAATGCGTCGATTTTCTTCAGTTGTGAAAGGCTTCCGAACATGCTCCCGTCTTTCATGTTGTGTCCATAGATGACGGTCTGCAATTTGTTCGCACTCGCGTCGCTTGTCGCGTCCATAAAGATGGAGCCGTGGATCGCATACTCCTTGAGCGCATTGCGGCGCAGGTAGTAGTCGTTATTGCGGGCCTGGAGCACGGGGTAGTCGACCTTCGAGCCGGTGACCTGGATCCACCCGACGATGTCTTCGTTGACTGCTCTCAGTCCCTCGAAGCGATCCTTCTGCGCCGCGCTCGGTTTCGGCTGACGGTACTCCGCGCGCAGCGCATCGCTCAGCTGAGTTTCCGCCTGCGATGCGCGCACGTATTCGTACAGCTTGTAGCCGCTGAACGCCGCCGTGCAGATAAAGACGAGAAGCAGAAACGTATAGATTCCTCTTTTTCGTCCCCTGCTCCGGGCACGTGCCTCTTTCCGCACTGTCTGAAGCGCGCGGTCTTCCATTTCTTCCGGCAGCGGTTCGACTTCGGACTCTGCCTCGGGCTCGGTTATTTGGATGAACCCCTCTTCCGGCACCAGTTCGACTTCGGGCTCGATTATTTGCACAAGCTCTTCTTCCCACACTGTCTGCTCTTCGGAATCCGCCGGCGGCAACGTAAAAAACTTCTCCCCGGGCGCCAGCAGATCGTCGATGTCCTCCTGCAGCTCGCGTTGATCCTTATAGCTCTTATACACACCATACGCAGCGACAAGCGCCGCCCCGATCCACAGAGGAGCCTGTGACTTCTGTCTGCCCGGTTTGTTCTTCTTTGACAACGTTCTTCCCCTCTTCCGCTCCGACGGCATCCACCCATCCCAGGTTGATGCATACCGGTCCCGTTGTAAAAAAGAGGCGCCAATGGCGCCTCTTCAGTAGGCCCTTAGATTAATACCATAGCCTATCCAGTATACCCTATTGAGTTTTACCTTCGCAACCGTCTATTCTTCGCCTAACGAAGAGCGCCTGCGAAGCACGTACCAGATTCCAAGCAGCGAGGCGATAAGCCCCGCCACCCACGCAGCCGGCATAAAGTCGTCGCCGGTCTTGGGCAGCCTTGCGTCGTCTCCGAGCACATCTCCGTCTTCATCGCCGGGTTTGCCGGGGTCTTTTTCGTCGGTATCGCCAAGCACGCCTTCTTCTTCTAAATCTTCATCGTGCTTATCGTTTATAAATGCCGCCGCGGCCATTACATCTTCCTCAATGGTGCCTTTTACGCTTAGTGGTCCGTGCTTGTAGCCATCACTCGTGTAGTCGTCTTCGACAACCGTATACGTAACGCCCTCTGTAATTTCTACAATTGTGATCGATTCCCCATGCGCCAGCTGTATCTTGTCTCCGCTCTTAATCGTACCGTTTCCGAGACTTCCGAAGTATTCGAAGCTCTGGACCTTGTCGCTGAACGTTACCGTAAACGTAAACTTCTTCGACTTATCCCCGGCGTTACCCGTCACCTTTTTGCTGATCATCAGCATGCCTGTCTTTGGCACGACTTTTTTGCTCTTGTCGTTTTCCAGCTTTGTCGCAGCAGAAGTAATCTTCCCTTCTACTTTCGTGTAGTCCGTTACACCGCCAACAACTGGGTATCTGACAGATGCAGCTAATGTATCCGTAGTCAGCTTGTAACCTGACGGCGAGGAGAGCTCCTTGATTGTGTAGCCGATACTGCCATCGTCAATCGGTACATCGGTAAATGTCACCGTCCCGCCAATACTTGGTGCTGTCTGCACATACGGATCGCCCTTGTAATCGGTTCCGCTCAGTTCGAACAACCCGCCGCTCAGAGGCGTCACTCCGTCTCTCGAGTCGACTTTGGCAAACGAGATGTCGGCCAGACCCTTTTTGTCTACATAAATGTTAGTCTTCGTAGAATCGTGTGAGCGAGTCAAGTCGGCGATCAGCCCCGTCTTCCCGACGTTATATTCAACCTCGACGTCGAAGATCTTTGCGGGTGCCGCGGGCAGCAGATAACCGGCCGGAGCCTCCGTTTCTGTGATTGTGTACGTCCCGATTTGTATTCCCGTAAACGTCACTATCCCGTTTGCGTCGGCAACCCTATCCGCCTGCGTTACGGAATTTAGGTTATAGTCCGTCCCCGCTAAAGTGAATTTTCCGCCGGAAAGATCAATCGTATTTCCGTTTTCGTCGACGCCCTGTTTCGTAAACTGAACGTCGATCGTATTCGGCGTATTGATAAACTCCGTCGATGCATCCGTTACGACTGTTCCGTTTAGCTTGACAACGACGGCCGTTTTTGTCGCGTTGTACTCAACGACGACATTGATCGGCGTGCTGTCTAACAGATGCCCTGCCGGTGCTTCGGTCTCTGTAATCGTATAGGTTCCTAGCTCAAGATTCGCAAAGGAGACGATCCCGCTTGCGTTAGCAGCTACATCAGCGATTGTTATGGAAGTCCCTTCGTAGTTCGTACCGGCCAGAGTAAATTTGCCGCCGCTGAGAAGTTCGCCCTTCGCACCTTTTTTCGTAAAGGCTACATCAGCCAGAGCTTTTGCATTTATGACCATTACAATTTGATCACCGGATAGTTTTACTCCATATGCGTACGGGTCTGACGGAATCAGATAGCCGGGAGACGGCTCGGTTTCCTCTACATAAAAGGTCCACGAAGGTAAGCTTTCAAACTTTGCCTCTCCGTTTCCATCCGTTTCTTTCGTAATATCCTTTCCGCCGCTTGTAATCGGAAGTTTCCCTGCATTCGTCAATCTAAACTCCGCATCTTTTAGCAGGTTCCCGGCACTGTCTTTCTTGATAACGGTTAAAGTATTGCTCCCGCTCCCACCTGAACTATACAAGTTGTTGACGACGACGGATCCTGAAGAGTACGTACTATCGGCTCCGCCTCCGCTTCCGCTTATGGACACCGTGTTCTGTAGATCGATACTGTCTTCGACAATAATGGTATCAAACTCTAATATGTATGCTTTCTTCGTCGGAGTGGGCAGATACACTGACAACTGATCCTGGTCGCCAACCTTCGAGATGGTGGTGCTAAATTCGGTATCGGTCGCGGCAGAAGCATTCTTTGTTACTTCCGCTCCCTTTATGAGCGGATCCGTTGCATTGGCTTGAACAGTTGCTTCGAACAGCTTTACTGAGTCTGGATCAAGTTGTAATGCCGCGTTCAGCAAATCCACCACTTCGCCGTTCGTGATTGCAACTTGCGCTCTATTGACTTCAACGGTCCAATGAATCGTATCGTCACCCTTTGTATATTTATGCGATTTCTGAACAAATGGATTCCGAATATTTGCAGTGGCAGAATGCGTTACGTCACCTTTCCCATCTTGTGATAATACTGCAGTGTTTTTGAATGGTTTCGTACCGGACCATTGTTCTTTTAAAGCGACATCTGTGAGCCTCGTCCAAAACGTAATGGTATACTCCTCGCTGGTCGCCACAGGCAACGTAACGAAAAAGTCCGTACCTTCATGCACAGCACTGCGGGTCACACCTATATCGGGAGACACCTCAAATTTATGAGTGGCATCAATTTCTAAGACCATGCCGTCAGGCAATGTATCCGTTATTTTTGCATTCGCAAGAGGCAGCTTGTTTCTGTTGACGACGATTTCCCACTTCATGAGATGAGTATTGTAATTATATCCTCCTCCTGTAGGGATTCCCTTATTAAGCATTTGGCTGCTAAATTCTTTATTTCCTGTCTCCTCAACCCCACCGCCTGTATACGTCAATTTAACGCCGTTGTTGTATTGGATGTTCCCGTTTTTATACAAGGCATCAAAATCTGTGATTTTAGTGTAGTACGTTATTGTGTGCTTCTTCGCAATATTGCCTAAATCAAGCGTGAATGCATAATCGCCGCCAGAAACAAATACACCGTCATCCGCATTCGAGGTAATGGTTTGATTGACTTCACCGGACGATGAGACTATAAATGCATGCCCGGAATTATCTATCAGCAATTCCTGACCAGAAGGAATCGTATCCACGATGACGGCATTCGGCATGGTTATTTCGTGACTATTTACTTGGATTGTCCATTTAATCGTATTGCCGGCGGGATTATGAATAAATTGCTCACTAGGTGAAGTTTTTTTCAGCAACCCTCCGCCACCGATTCCTGTGCCTTGCCCCGTTGTATTATAAGTATAGGTAGGCGCCTTTGTGAGGTCATCGCTGTTATCCCAAAGAAGCATAGCTGTATTCGCCACATTGATGGCTACATTGGAACCTAAAAAAACATCTTTATTCTTAGCTTCCGTATAGAATGTCAATATCGCCTCGGTACCAGCCTCCGGCTGATTTCCGGAAGGGAAGTAATACGTAAATGTATCACCATTCGTGTCATCCGTTACATACTTATAATCTCCATTCTCCGAGCTGCCAAGGACGGGGTATCCGTGAAGCTCCCAATTGTTATTGTTATTGGATGAGCAGAATCACCTTGCATCAGCTTTAAATCCTTATGGAGGATATCGACAACCCGAGCCCCGGTCAAGCTGTCCCCAGCGGTGCCTGGTATATGGACCTTGATCGTCCACTTCATAATGTCTGCCGTATCCGTGGATTCCGTTGTAACGTTCCCGCTTTTTTCGAACCAGTCGAGCAAAACAGTTGCAGTCTGCGAATCTGCAGCACTGTCCTCTCCGCGCTTCAAGCTAACCGTATTTTTATGCTCGCTTTCTCCATTTTCTTTTCCATCCAGACGATCAAATTCTGTCGGTTTCGTCTTATAAGTGATCGTCTGATCCCCGGTCGTATCGCTAGTAAAGGTATATTTTATCGAGTGCGGACTAGAAAGTTCATCTATATCTAAGGTTAAGTCAGCAATCGCTGCCCCCCCGACTTCAAAACTTCCGGGCACAAATTTTTGATTGGTGCTATATTCGTCAATTACCGTGAAACCCTTATAGGATAAGCCCGTATCCCCTTTAGGCACTTCTACCCCGACCGTCCACGTGATTTCGTTCGTTGTTACGTTATAGGTGCCACTTTTCGTGAGTGTACTCTCGGTAGGAAGCGGTTCCCTTTTCACAGTGATTATATCTGTACCAAATACAATCTGCGTTTCTTCTGGATCGCCTTCGCTCAACGGAGAGAATGTGCCTGTAATGGTGAGTTTCCCCCAACGAGCTGATTTTTCGTCACGAGGAGGGTCGTCTACATCCTTTGCAGCCTCGTCAGTTAACTTGAAGGTTACATGTGTGCTCGGCGTATCGATCTCCCAATTTACTAAATCGTAGGTTACTCCTGCGTGATCAGCAGTAATGGTCCCACTTAGCGGCGCATCAAACGTAATCCCTTGCGGTAATGCTATCTTAAAAAAATCATCTTTTTCATAGTTGTAAACTTCCGATATGCCGTCCCCATCCGCCAGGCTGAATGCATAAGTAAGCTCTAGTTTTGCTCCAGCTGGAATGTTTTCATATACTCCGCTACCATTAGGAGCTATAACACTATTCATTGCGTCCTTGATCTCTAATTTAGATTCCATAAAGGCCGGAGGCGGGAACCCATCTCCGCTGTAATCTGGATCCCCATTCGTTTTATGCACCGTCACCCAGCCACCTACATCCTTTGGCGCCGCATACGACGGAAATACCACCACTCCCATCACCAGCGCCAGCGTCAGCACGAGCGCGGTCACCTTTTTCATAGACTTGTTCATAACAACCTCCTGGATTTCCTGATTATTTATCTTGAATCGCGGACATTCCAAGTCCGTTCGATGCATATAGTCCAACTGCTTTATTATAGGAAACTTCTCTGAACAATTGCTGAACAAATCGCACAAAGCAGCCGTTATTTACGAAGATTTCCATGTTTTGTAACAAAGTTACACTTGTTTTAGGGTTTGCGGTCGAATACCATGTATTTCTCGTAGAGAGTTTTGCATTCTTTCGAAGGTTCGACGCCGATTTCTTTCATCAAACTGTCGGCGTAATGGCGATAAAAAAACTCCAGGGCGCGCCGCCTCCCCTGTTCGCCCAGCGTCCGGATGACGATGGAAGCCGTCGCGTCAGAGAACGGGTCCATTTCGTACAAAAGTCGGAGCACTGACTCGAGGATTTCGGGATTGGCTGAGCCGTTCTGCTCGAGGTAGCCTGCGAGCGCACGGTAGATATCGAGGTTGTAGCGGAACTGTTCGTGACCGAGCCACGGGTAACCTTCCTGCAGAAACTCACCCCGATAGAGCTCGAGCACCTTGCGGACATCGTCCTCGGTGAGCTGCGGCTTCTCCGCAATAGAGGCCAGCGCATCCACGTCGCTTTCGAAGGGGATGTCGAGCCAGTAGCGGTCGTTGCGATACTGCACGCCGTTTGGGAACCCGGCGCTGCTCAGGCTTCGCCTCAACTGGTAGACCGTCGTATGCAGAAGCGTCCGCCCCTGCTCGTGGGACTTATCGGAAAACAGCGCTTCCACAATCTGCGCCTTGTCCATCGGCTGGCCGCCGAAAAACCAGAGATAGGCCATCAGTTCGCGGGTCTTTTGTGTCCGCCATTCAATCGGCTGGCCCGACGGAGACAGCACTTCGAATCCTCCGAAACTGCGGATGTAAAGCCGCTCATCCGCCTTGCCGACGTCATCTTCCGCCGCAGGATCCGGAAGCGTTCGGATGCTCTGCTGAAGCCGTGCGATCGTTTCGGCGAGTCGCTTCGGTCGCACCGGCTTTAGAAGATAATCGATGGCGTTGAGGTCGAACGCTTCGATCGCGTAGTGCGCGTAAGCGG
>JBBADT010000087.1:0-7912 GCA_041656315.1 Advenella sp. | reverse complement strand
TCATGAGCAGCCACCCCGAATTGTTCTGGGGCCTGATCGTGTCCATGTGGATTGGCAACCTGATGCTGGTGGTCCTGAACCTGCCGCTGGTGGGCCTGTGGGTCAAACTGCTCAAAGTGCCTTACCGCGTCCTGTTCCCGGCCATTTTGCTGTTCTGCACGATTGGTGTGTACTCGCTGAACTACAACGCGTTTGACATTTACGTGATGGGTATCTTTGGCATCATCGGTTATATCTGGACCAAGCTCAAATGTGAAGGTGCGCCATTGCTGCTGGGCCTGGTACTGGGCCCGATGATGGAAGAGAACTTCCGTCGTGCCCTGCTGCTGTCCCGTGGTGACTTCATGACCTTTGTGGAGCGTCCGCTGTCGCTCACCCTGTTGTTAATGGCGCTTGGCCTGGTCATTCTGGTGGCACTGCCCTCCATCCGCAAGAAACGCGAAGAAACGTTTGTGGAAGAGGATTAAAAACCGCTGATATGCTGTTAACCGGCAAATAAACATTGCCATGCATGCAAAACTCCCTTGATGTCATCCCGGGCATCAAGGGAGTTTTTTTAACTCCGGTATCAGCTGTAATATTGTTTGGTGTGTAAAAGAAACATGCATTGTTAACAGAACCTGATAAGATAGTAATTGATTACTATCTTTTTGGGGTAAATATGGAAGCCAGGGGCAAGAATCTTACTGCGGCTGAGCGCAGGTCAATGACGGTTATTTCTGTCGTTGAGCTTGCCGGTGTCCAGAATCCGGCAAATATTACGACGGCAGCGATTGCACAACAGATGAATTTGACGCAGGGTGCCCTGTTCCGGCATTTTCCCAATAAATATGCCATTTGGGAAGAGGTCATGAGTTGGGTTGAACAAACCCTTTACAGCCGGATCATGAAAGCGATCCAAGAGAATTCGCATTCTGCGCTAGCAGCCCTGGAAAGTGTGTTCATGCAGCATGTTGATTTTGTCCTTGCCTATCCGGGGGTACCCAGAATCCTGTTTGGTGAGTTGCAGCATATAGAGACCACACCCGCGAAGCGGATCGCTCTGGATTTAATACAGCGGTACGGAGAACGTATCAGGCAGTTGCTTGAGGATGGCAAGGCACAAAAGCAGATTACCCCTGGACTGGATTCGAAAGCAGCGGCTATCCTGTTTATCGGCACGCTTCAAGGGCTGGTAATGCAGTCACTGCTGGCAGGTGATATCCAATTGATGAAACAGAATGCCAGATCGGTATTTTCCTTGTATTTAAGCGCCATCAGGAGCTAATAATGAGTAGAATTTCCATGCGTTCAAGGAAGCTAGGTCTATTGCTGGCTATTTTGCCCTTGTTGGGTTTATTTGTATATGTGGTCATCCGCTCTGGTCCCCTGGCGGCTGTACCTGTTACGGTAACACAGGTTAAAGTTCAACCGGTTTCCCCTTCAGTATTTGGCATTGGAACTGTTAATGCCCGCTATACCTATAAAGTCGGCCCTGTCATAACGGGCAGATTGCTTGATATTGCCGTTAATGTTGGTGATACGGTCAAGGCAGGACAAATTGTCGGGCAAATGGATCCGATTGATCTTGATGAACGGATACATTCCCAGGAAAGAGTGCTGAAACGCGTCGGTTTGCAGCATACCCAGGCTCAAGTCAAATTTGAACATGCCGGTGTCCAGCTCAAGCGCTACCGTAAATTATTCGCTTCGCGGTCAAGCAGTGAAGAAAGCCTGAATATCATGGAGCAGGAGTATCGGGTGGCCCAGGCGGGGCTTGAAGCAGCGGCAGAAGATATCACCAAGGCAAAGGCGGATCTGGCTGCCCTGATGAGCCAGAGAAAATCATTGCAACTGATTGCACCTGTTGAGGGTATTGTGACATCACGAAATGCAGATCCAGGTTCTACGGTTGTTGCGGGGCAGGCCGTGCTTGAAATGATTAATCCGGCAGAGGTTTGGATTGAGGCGCGTTTTGATCAGGCCAGTTCGATTGGGCTGGCGGCTGATTTGCCAGCCAGTATTGTGTTGCGCACACGTGGACAGGCCGTTTTTCCTGGCAAAATATCCCGAATAGAACCCAAGGCCGATGTGGTTACCGAAGAAATGTTGGCAAAAGTCAGTTTCATTTCTTTGCCCGAACAAGTGCCTTCGCTGGGAGAACTCAGTGAGGTAACGGTGCATTTGCCTGAAATACCCGGTTTTGTGGTTATTCCCAATGCTTCACTGGTACGGGTGGACAATCAACAAGGTGTCTGGCGTGTTGTTGATAAAAATCTGCAGTTTGCAGCTGTGCAGCCGGGTGTAATGGACCTGGACGGTAATGTGCAGATTATTGCGGGACTGCAAGAGGGTGATCAGGTTGTGGTATATAGCGAGAAAGCGTTAACGGCCAAAAGCCGTATCTTGATTACTGATCAAATTCCAGGGGTGGCCAATGATTAACCTGGCTTCCCGGGATATCCTGCACTCCTGGGGTAAATTTATTTTTACAGGTATGGGTTTGGGCCTGCTTATCGGGGTAACCTTGGTTATGGCAGGCGTATACCGGGGGCTGGTCAGCGATGGCAAATCATTGCTTGACAATAGCGGCGCCGATATCTGGGTGGTGCAACAGGATACGCTGGGTCCTTATGCGGAACCTTCAAGCCTGAATGATGATGTGTACCGTGGTCTCTTGGGCATCCCAGGTGTTGAACAGGCAAGCAATATTACCTACCTGACCATGCAGGTCCGTCATCATGATAAGGATATTCGGGTGATGGTGGTCGGAATTGCACCGGGAGTGGCGGGAAAAACACCTGGCTGGCCCCGTTTTCTGGTGGCGGGGCGGCATATCACGCGCAGTCACTATGAAGCGGTTGTGGATATCGCAACAGGATTGCAGCTGGGCGATAAGATAACTTTGCGCCGTAACCAGTATACGGTTGTTGGATTGACCCGGCGCATGGTGTCTTCAGGTGGTGACCCGATGGTGTTTATTCCCCTGAAAGACGCGCAGGAAGCCCAGTTCCTGAAAAACAATGAAGCCATCTGGTTGGATCGGCGCAAAACGCAGGCCAATCCTGAATTTAACCGGCCTAATGTTCCAGGCCTGCTGGAGGCGGTTCTTGCATCAAAAACCAGTAACCTGTCGGTCAATTCGGTACTGGTGACCTTAAAAGAGGGGGTCGATCCTGCCCAGGTCATCAACACCATAGAGCGCTGGAAATACCTGACTGCTTATGGACGGGCAGAGATGGAAGAGATCCTGGTAGGTAAAATGATTTCAACATCTGCACGCCAGATTGCCATGTTTCTGGTGATTCTGGCGGTCGTAAGTGCTGCCATTGTCGCTTTCATTATTTATACGCTAACGATGGACAAAATACGGGAAATTGCGGTTTTGAAGCTGATAGGCACGCGAAACTTCACCATCGCTGCCATGATTGTGCAGCAATCGGTGGTATTGGGAATTATCGGGTTTGTGGTAGGTAAAATCACTTCCAGTTTTTCCGCTCCCTACTTCCCCAAATATGTACTCATCATGCCGGAAGATTCGATCATGGGTTTTATTGCCGTCATGATCATTTGTATATTAGCTAGCCTGGTGGCGATTCGCATGGCATTGCGGGTTGATCCGGCTGAAGCGGTAGGGGGGTAAAAAAGTAATGACACAACGAGTGGGCGGTGTCAGGATCGAGAACCTGAAAAAACAGTATGGCCAGGGGGCAAATGCATTTCTGGCTCTTAAAGACGTAAATATGCAAGTGGCTCCCGGAGAAGTGGTTGGGCTTATTGGTCCATCCGGTTCAGGTAAAAGCACTTTGCTTAAATGTTTGGGTGCCATTATTGATCCAACCGAGGGTGTCATGATGCTGGGTGATCAGGTTATTTATGACAATGGTTGGAAAGTGCGTGATTTGCGTGCTTTGCGGCGCGATAAAATCGGTTTTGTCTTTCAGTCACCCTATCTTATTCCCTTTCTTGATGTGGTTGATAATGTCGCACTGCTTCCCATGCTGGCGGGGGTGCCCAACGGGGAGGCAAGGCAAAAAGCCATGCATTTGCTGGAAGCGCTTGATGTGGCGCACCGGGCCCAGGCGATGCCATCCCAGTTGTCTGGGGGTGAGCAGCAACGGGTTGCCATTGCAAGGGGCCTGGTTAACCGGCCCCCCATTATTTTGGCTGATGAACCCACCGCCCCTCTGGATAGCGAGCGGGCGCTGGCGGTTATCCGTATCCTGAATGACATGGCGCGCGAGTATGAGACAGCTATTATTGTCGTGACGCATGACGAGAAAATTATTCCCACTTTCAGGCGTATTTATCATATCCGGGATGGCATTACTTATGAAGAAGCGGGGCAGGGGCGGCCGATTAATTAAAGAGTGGCTTGCCTAGCTTGTTTTTTCCTTTTGCCAGAAAATGTCCTGGCGGCCAGCTTCTTTGTTAAGAATGCGGGCAAGCATGAAAAAATAATCGGACAGGCGATTCAGGTATTGCTTGCCGACATCGTTCAGGGGTTCGCGCTGGTCTAGCGTAATCAGGCTGCGTTCAGCGCGTCTGCAAACGCTACGGCAGACATGGGCCAGGCTTGCCTGGCGTGAGCCCCCTGGCAGGATGAATTCTTTTAAGGGAGGGAGTTGGGCAAGGCATTGTTCGATTTCCGTTTCCAGGAAAGTCACATGGTTTTCTGTAAGGGCAGAGTAACCGGGCACACACAGTTCCGAACCAAGATCAAATAAATGGTGTTGAATGCGTTCCAGTGCGGCATGTATGTCAGTAGATAGCTGTTCACAGGCAAGCAGGCCAATGAAACTGTTAAGTTCATCAACATGGCCAATGGCTTCAATGCGGGCATCATTTTTGGCAATGCGGGAGCCATCCCCCAGGCCGGTAGTGCCGGCATCACCCGTTTTGGTAACAATAGAGGTTAAACGGTCAGGCATGATATTTCCTTTTGGCGCGCGATTATGGTTGGACACAAATAAAAAGAGCCATCAAAAGATGGCTCTTTATTATGCCGGAAGAGCGTTATTTTTTTTCTTGGGGAATAATGGTAACGGGGCAAACACCAGCATTGATGATGGCGTAGCTGACACTGCCCAACACACCACTGAATACGGGGTTGGTACCACGTGAGCCCATAACGATCAATTCGATGCGGTCTTCACCTTTGGCGCTGTTGCGAACTTCTTCAACAATACGTTCTTTGGGGTCACCGATATCCAGTTTAAGATTGTAAGGAATACCAGATGTTTTCAGTTTGTCTTCAACGCCTTCGGTGGCTTCCTTGAATAGCTGTTGCTGGTATTCTTCCAGATCTGATTTGCTGAAAAAAGTTTTGGCATGAACGGTTCTGAAGCTGGGTTGAACATTCAGCAGCAGAATTTTAAAACCGGATACTTTTGCCAGGGAAATTGCCCAGTCCAATGCCTTGTTTGCGTTGGACGAACCATCGAAGGGGACTAATATTGTTTTTGCCATTCATTGCTCCAAAGTTACTGGTATATTCTTAAGTCAAATTATATGTCTAACTTACATTCTAACGTAGTTTTTTAATGCATGAAATGAAATGTCTTTAGGCTTGTAAAGTAATTGGTTTTCTCTTTTTCATAATAAATTTGTGTACTATAAAACGATAGATGTTCTTCTAAATAAGGAGTTTTCATGAAAAAGATGCTAGTGGCGGCAGCGCTTGGACTTGCCAGTTTATGGGCGGCCAGTCCGGTATTGGCACAGGATGAGGCCAGTGCCACCGGAGAGGTTCGTCGCATTCAGGCAGACAAGGGAAAAATCACTATCAAACATGGCCCTATTGTTGATTTGAAGTTACCGGCGATGACATTGATTTACAACATTAACCCAGGTTTGCTGAAAGACATCAAGCCGGGTGATGAGGTCAAATTCAAGGCATTGCACCAGGACAATCAATACATTATTACGGAAATCCGTAAAGACTAGGCTCCATGAAGAAGATTGCCCCCGAATGACAGCCGTTGTTTAGACAGCTGTCATTCGGGGGCAACAAATAATGTTTTGCCTGACAGGAACTAGAGCACGTAATGGGCCAAATTCTGGCTTTGGGCGGTTTCTTCCAGTTTGCTGTTGACGTAGTTGGCATCAATGCGAATGGTTGCTTCATTGCTGGCCGTGGCATCAAAGGAAAGGTCTTCCAGCAGTTTTTCCATGACGGTATACAGTCTGCGTGCACCAATGTTTTCGGTGCGTTCATTCACCTCAAACGCCAACTCCGCAAGCCGTTTGATGCCTTCATCGGTAAAGTCCAGATGAACGTCTTCAGTGGCCAGCAGGGCCGTGTATTGCTTGATCAGGGAATAGTCGGTGCTACTCAGGATTTCAACAAAGTCTTCGGCAGTTAGTGAATCCAGTTCAACCCGGATTGGAAAGCGGCCTTGCAACTCGGGAATCAGGTCTGAGGGGCGTGACAGGTGGAAAGCACCCGAGGCAATAAACAGGATGTGATCGGTCTTGATCATGCCGTATTTTGTGTTAACAGTAGTGCCTTCAACCAGCGGCAGCAGGTCGCGCTGCACACCTTGGCGGGAAACGTCGGCACTGCTTTGTGACTGGCGTGCGGCGATTTTGTCAATTTCATCCAGGAAGACAATGCCGTTCTGTTCGGCATTTTTAACGGCAGCGTTGCGGATTTCCTCATCATTAACACGCTTGGCCGCTTCTTCTTCCACCAGCAGTTTGAACGCGTTTTTAACGGTCATTTTTTGCGTTTTTTTCTTGTCGCGATTCAGGCCGGCAAACATGCCTTTCAATTGTTCGGTCATGTCTTCCATGCCTGGAGGTGCCATGATTTCCATTTGCGGCAATTGTTGTGCCACGTCGATTTCAATTTCCAGGTCATCGATTTTGTTTTCACGCAAGCGTTTGCGGAAATTCTGACGTGCGCTGTTTTCTTCGCGAATCGGGTTTCCATTGGCATCGCGGGCGGGTGCTACCAGCACGTCAAGGATACGGTCTTCGGCGGCATCTTCAGCCTGGGTACGCACGCGGCGCATTTCCAGTTCACGGGTTTGCTTGACAGAAATATCAACCAGGTCACGAATGATGGTGTCGACATCGCGGCCCACATAACCGACCTCGGTGAATTTGGTGGCCTCTACCTTGATAAACGGGGCATTGGCCAGTTTGGCCAGCCGGCGGGCAATTTCGGTTTTACCGACACCGGTGGGGCCAATCATGAGAATGTTCTTGGGCGAGATTTCGTGGCGTAGCGGTTCTGCCACCTGCTGGCGGCGCCAGCGGTTACGCAGGGCGACCGCAACGGATTTTTTGGCCTTTTGCTGGCCGATAATGTTTTTGTCCAGTTCAGAGACAATTTCTTTGGGCGTCATTACGCTGGTTGTCATGAGATATCCTGATTAAAGCGTTTCGATAACGTGATTCTGGTTGGTATAAATACACAGGGCACCGGCGATTTCAAGCGATTTTTTAACCACTTCGGCTGGCGTCAGGTTGGTATTATGAAGCAGGGCCAGCGCGGCAGATTGCGCGTAAGCACCACCTGAGCCGATGGCGGCAAGGCTGTGTTCGGGTTCAAGGACATCGCCATTGCCGGTAAGTACCAATGTGTGCTCTTTGTCGGCCACAATCAGCATGGCTTCAAGGCGACGCAGCGCGCGGTCGGTGCGCCAGTCTTTGGTGAGCTCGACGGCAGCACGCATCAGGTGGCCCTGATGTTTTTCAAGTTTGGCTTCGAAGAGTTCCAGCAGGGTAAAGGCGTCGGCAGTGGCGCCAGCAAATCCAACCAGGACTTTGTCATTGTAAAGACGACGGATTTTACGGGCAGTGCTTTTGAAAACGATGTTGCCCAGTGTGACTTGACCATCACCACCTATGGCAACGTCGTTGCCGCGGCGAACACAAACAATGGTAGTAGCGTGAAATTGTTCCATGAAATTCTTCCTGTAGTTTT
>JBBADT010000086.1:0-7947 GCA_041656315.1 Advenella sp. | reverse complement strand
ACATTGACCTTGAGTTTTTTGCTGCGCTCAACAAAATCGTCCAGCCATTCTTTGGTCTTGCCAACCATCACGGCCACAGACGTTGCCATGCAGCGCTGTCCGGCAGCACCAAAAGCTGCACCCACCAACTGGTTAAGAGCAACCTCTTTGTCGGCATCAGGCAAAATGACGCAATGGTTTTTGGCGCCCATCATGGCCTGGCAGCGTTTGCCTGCGTTGGATGAACGGCGGTAAATTTCAGTGCCCACGCGGGTGGAGCCAATGAACGATACCGCCTTGATATCGGGATGTTCGCACAAGCGATTGGCCACTTCAGGTCCACCGTGCACAACGTTCAGGACACCGGGTGGCAAGCCGGCCTCAAGGGCTAGTTCGGCCAGGAACAATGAGGAACTGGGGTCTTGTTCGGACGGCTTCAGCACAAAGGTATTGCCACACGCTACCGCAATCGGGAACATGAAGCAGGGCAGCATGATGGGAAAGTTGAAGGCGGTAATGCCGGCACAAACGCCCAAAGGCTGGTTCAGGGTGTAAACATCAATGCCCGATGCCGCATTTTCGGCATATTCGCCTAATTGCAGGCTCACAATTGAGCAGGCGTGTTCAATCACCTCAAGGCCGCGGCCAACCTCGCCTTCAGCGTCGGGCAGGGTCTTGCCGTGTTCCAGGGTAATCAGTTCGGCCAGTTTGCCGGCGTTTTCACGAACCAGTTGCTGCAGTTTCAGCATGATACGCATGCGGGTGCCTTGGCCACTATTGCGCCAGGTCTTGAAGGCTTGCTTGGCACTGGCAACCGCCTGATCCACTTCGTCAAGCGTGGCAAAAGGTACCCGGGCAACCACTTCCTGGTTGGCCGGATTCACCACATCGTGCCAAACCGCAGAGACGGAGCGGACTTTTTCACCATTGATAATCAGGGGTACTTCTGGGATGGAACGCATTATGTAATCCTTTTACTATTTAATAAGAGAGCAGCTTGATTCGGAAAGGGGCTGGAAAGCTTCTGCGGCCGGAATGGTGGCCAGCAGTTTCGAGTAATCCCATTCGCTTTGTTTTTCAGACGGTTTTTTGACTTCATACAGATACATGTCGTGAATCACACGGCCATTGGGCTGGATGGAAGCGTTGTGCATGATGGGGTCTTCAATGGGTATCTCGCGCATTTTGGCGGCTACTTTATCCCCTTCGGTAGATTTGGCGGCAGCGACTGCTTTCAGGTAATGCAGCACGCTTGAATAAACGCCGGCCTGGGTCATGGTGGGTTTCAGGTTATTGAATTCTTTGGCGAAACGATCAGACCAGGCACGGGTATTATCATCAAAGTCCCAGTAAAAACCGTCAACGTAACTGAGTCCCTGGGCGTTTTCATTACCCAGGGCCCGCAGGTCAGACAGGAAAATTAGCAGGGAAACCAGGCGCTGTCCGCCATCGGTAATACCAAATTCCTTGGCCTGTTTGACCGCATTGACGGTATCCTGGCCTCCGTTGGCAAGCGCCACCACATCGGCTTTGGAGCTTTGGGCCTGCAGCATGAAGGAAGCATAATCGGAATTGTTCAGGGGGTGGCGTACGGCACCATTGACCTTGCCGCCCAGTGATTCCACCATTTTTGAGGTATCTGCTTCCAGGGAATGACCAAAGGCGTAGTCAACCGTGAGGAAATACCATGACTTGCCACCCGTGGCCATGGTCGCCTTGGCGCCACCGACCGATTGTGAATAGGTGTCAAACATCCAGTGAAATCCCACCGGAGAGCATTCTTTATTGGTCAGGGCCGTAGTGGCCGGGCCGGAAAACAGGACCACCTTGTTCTTTTCCCGGGCAATATTCTGCACGGCCAGCGCAACGGCTGAATTGGTCAGGTCGGCAATGGCGGTTACGCCATCGCGGTCAAACCATTCCCGGGCCTTGGCGGCACCCACATCGGCCTTGTTCTGGTTATCGGCAGAAACAAGGTCGATATTCATGCCCTTGCACTCTGCAGCCAGGCAATCATTGATGGCCATTCTGGCGGCCGCCACCGATCCGGGGCCACCCATGGAGGCGTAGGTGCCGGACATGTCGGTGAGGACGCCGATTTTGACGGGTGGAATGTCACTGGCGCTGGCCATGGTGCTGAACGCCAATGCGCAACTCAGGGCGAGCGTGTGCGCTGGTAATTTCATAATTTTTGTCTCCGGGGTTTTTCATTCGTTTTAATCAGTCTCTTTGGACCTGATACAGTTTGATGTGTACAAATTAAAATTGCAATATAAAATATGCACATCTATTGTTTAAAAATGCACATATGAAAACACTTGACTGGGATGGGTTGAGATACTTTCTTGAGGTGGCAAGAACCCAGCGCGTAAGCGCAGCCGCCATACGCCTGGGTGTCGAGCATACAACCGTGGCAAGAAGGATTCGTCAGCTTGAAACGCAACTGGATACTTTGCTGTTTGACAAGTCCCGTTCCTCAGGGTTTGTCCTGACGGCAGCCGGTCATGCGCTGCTGGCCCATGTCGAACAAATGGAAAGCCAATTGTTTAATGCCAGGGAGAAGGTAACCGGGGTGGGGGAGTCTTTGTCGGGCCATATCAGGGTGGCGGCCACTGAAGGTTTTGGCAGCTATATTATTACGCCCCTGTCCATGCAGTTCCAGCAACAATACCCCGATATCACCCTTGATGTCTTGCCGGTGCCGCGTTTTGTCAGTCTGACCCGGCGTGAGGCCGATATCGCCATTACGATTGAACGTCCTTTGCGCGGGCCTTATGTATGCAGCAAATTGTGTGATTATTCCCTGATGCTGTATGGAACGCGTGAGTATTTGCAAAACCATCCTCCCATTCGGCATCAGGATGACCTGAAGCTTCATCCCGGGATCAGTTATGTTGAGGAGCTGATTTACAGCGACCAGTTGCGCTATCTGGAAGATGTGCTGCCTTTGAACAACGTTGTCTTCAAAAGCACCAGTATTATTGCGCAATATTTTGCCTGTTTGCAGGGCCAGGCACTGGCCATCTTGCCTGGCTTCATGGCAGCCCAGAACCCGCAGCTGGTTGCCATTTTGCCAGAAGAAGTCCATATCCAGCGCAGTTTCTGGATGTATTTTCATGAAGACCTGAAGCGCATCAAACGCATTACCGCCTTTTGTGATTTTGTAAGAAATGTGGTAGAAAGGAATGCAGGATTAATGAAAGGAACAAGCGAAGCCTTGTTCATATTTTAACGATAACGGAGAATGCTTATGTACATGACTTTGCGGGCACAAGATGGCCATGTTTTTGATGCTTACGTGGCCGGAGAGGAGACTGCCCGTGCTGGTATCGTGGTTATCCAGGAAATTTTTGGTGTTAATAGCCACATACGTGATGTGGCCGATTTTTTTGCCGCACAGGGCTATCGTGTGATCGCACCCGCCCTGTTTGACAGGGTTCAGGCAAAGGTGGAACTGGGCTATACCCAGAAAGATGTACAAAAGGGCCTTGAGTTGCGCAGTGAAATCAGCCAGGAGCAGGTCCTGCAGGATATTGCCGCTGCCGCTCAGGCACTGGACAAACAATCCAGCGTGGGTGTTGTAGGCTATTGCTGGGGGGGGACGCTGGCATGGCTGGCCGCGTGCAAAATACCCGGCGTCAAGGCTGCTTCATGCTGGTATGGCGGTGGCCTGGCACAGGTCGCCCATGAGCAAACCACGGTGCCGGTGCAAATGCATTTCGGCGAACTGGATAAATCCATTCCCGCCAGCGATATCGAGCTTATCCGCAAGGCTCAGCCGGGTGTTGAGATGTTTGTGTATGCGGGCGTTGATCACGGCTTTGGCTGCGACCAGCGTGGTTCTTACGATAAAGCGGCAACCGAATTGGCACGCCTTAGAACAATTTCGTTTTTTGCGAAACATTTATAAAAAACAAATTCAGGAGGTGGCTATGAAAATCCATAAAATCTTGTTGGCAGCCTTATTGGCGGCAGGTGCAAGCACCCAGGTTGCGGCCAATGTACCTGTACTTGCCGTGCCCGAAGAACCCGTACTTTTTCTGGAACAGCCGCCGGTTTTTGGCAAGGTACCCGAGAGTGCCGTTGTCATTTCCTCGCAAATGCCACTTTCCTGGTTTTCTGGCAGTCAGCCGCTTAAACAAACCCAGCAAGCCATTACGTTGCTTGAGCAAGCGGGGCTTCATGGGCTGAATCCGGCCGATTACCCCATAGAAAGCCTGAAACAGTCACTGGCTCAGGCCAATAACGGGCAATTAAGTACCGAACAGGTGGCTCAACTGAATAATCGCATAAGCCAGGTCATGCGGACTTATGTCAAGGATCTTAAAAATGGACGGGTTGATCCGGCTAGTGTAAAACAGAAATTCAACCGGACACCCATTACCGATGCACAGGCGGATGCCTTGCTGCAAAATGCCTTGCAAAAAGAAGACTTGGCCAGTCTGCCCCAAACCATTACCAGTTCCATACCCATGTATGGCAGTTTGCTCAAGGTCCTGGCTCACTATAAAACCCTGGTTGATAGCCCGGCATGGCAAACGCCGTTGCCAGCCATTAAGGGTAATGGCCTTAAATCCGGGCAGCCGTATGTGGGTCTGGCGGGTGTGCAGGCACGACTCGAGGCCTTGGGAGACCTTCCTTCTGGTTCTGCGGTGCCTGCTGTTTATGATGCCAGGCTGGTGCAAGGCATAAAAAATTTCCAAGAGCGGCACGGACTGGAGCCTGATGGTGTGCTTGGCAAGGGCACGCTGGCCCAGTTGTCGGTAACGCCAGCAGAACGCGTCAGGCAAATTGAAATTACTCTTGAACGTTTGCGCTGGACTCCCTTAACCACACATTCACGCATGATTGTGGTGAATGTGCCCGAATTCATTTTGCGGGGTTATACCGTTAATATGGGTAAGGTAGAGCCACAAATTGAAATGAAAGTCATTGTGGGCAAGGCCTTTAATACCAGTACCCCCCTGTTTGACGGTGAAATGAAGTTTATCGAATTCAGTCCCTACTGGAACATCCCCTATTCCATTGCCCGCAGTGAAACAATTCCGCGCTTGCGCAGGGACCCTGGCTATTTAAGCCGTCAGGGAATGGAGTTTGTGGTGGGCAACAGTGTGTCAACGGCGGTCAGTGAAGCGAACATAAGTGCGGTATTGGCTGGCAAGGCACGTATTCGCCAGCGTCCCGGGCCACAAAATGCCTTGGGCGATATTAAATTCATCTTCCCCAATAACATGAGCATTTTCCTGCACCATACCCCTTCAGTCGGGCTGTTTGACCGGACCCGTCGCGATTTCAGTCACGGCTGTATTCGTGTTGAGGAACCCGTTGGACTGGCACAGTTTATCTTGGTCAACCAGCCCGAATGGACGGCGACACGCATTAAATCGGCAATGGAATCCCGAAAATCGAATACAATGAAGCTCAACGAGCCAATTCCAGTTGTTCTGGCATACAGTACCGTCGTCGTGAAAAATAATAAAACGTACTTCTTCCCCGATATCTACGGGCAGGACAAACTGCTGAACCAGGCTCTTCTGCGTCATGCGCAGCAACGGGCCTCACGGTCCTTGTTTGCGTCCAATCCTTAAAAATCATCAGGAGAATGTATAGCATGTTGTTGCGTACACCTCATACGCGGCGCCAGTTTTTGCGAACAACCCATAAACTGGCGCTAACAGGTGCAGTGTTTTCAATCGCCCCATCTGTCAATGCCAGTTTATCACTAGGCTCTACCAATCATCTTCTTGCCCTGGATCATACCCATACCAATGAAAAGCTGTCCTTGGTTTATCGCCTGGGCAATCAATATGTCAATTCGGCACTTACCCGTTTAAACCGTTTTTTACGCGACCATTACTCGGGTACAGTGGGTATTATGGATCCTGCGCTCTATGACATTCTTGATGGGATCAAAGTGGCCTTGCGTGTCGATATGCCTTATCAGATTATTTCTGGTTACCGTGACCCTCACACCAACGAGCGCTTGCGTAAAACCCGTGGTGGTGGCGTGGCCAAGAAAAGCCTGCACATGCAGGGAAGGGCACTGGATATTCGCATGCCCGGCGTGCCACTTGACGAGTTGCGTGACGCCGCCCTGTCGCTAAAAGCAGGTGGTGTTGGCTATTATCCAGACAGCCGATTTGTACACGTGGATACTGGCGGCATCCGCAGCTGGTAATTCATTGCTCAAAAAAGCAGATCAATGTGCCCGTACCACTTTTGGTCCGGGCACAGGTTTCAGCTTGTAAAGAATAGCGTTAATGTCTTCCTACTCCCTCCGTAAATTATTGCCCTCCGATATGGATGCCATCCTTGGAATCCAGCGCCAGGCCTACTTGGCTGAATTGTGTGAAAGAAAAGAGGTGCTGGAAAGCAAGGTGAGGGCCGCTTTGGTCCCCGGAACCAGTTGGGGCGTCTTCAGGGATGCCGAATTATGTGGTTATGCGATTGCCTATCCATGGCGCAATGGGCAGACACCGGTTTGGGATCATCCACATGTCATCCTTCCGGAACCATGCAATAGCATTTATATTCATGATATAGCCGTTGCCACTCCCCATCTTCGCCGTGGCCTTGCGGAAAAAATGCTGCTTTGCCTGTTTGATCGGGCTGCTTTTTTGGGGTTTAACAAGGCCTTGCTGATTGCCGTACAAGGCGCCCATCGGTATTGGCAAAGGTTTGGTTTTGAGATTTGCCAGCAGGTGTCAGCCCAAAGTTTTGGTGACGATGCATTATGCATGCAGCGTGATATCTGAACGATATGTTACGAAAGTTGAAAATAAACGCTCTCTATAAGCGCTAATTATTTATTTGATAAATTTTTGTGCAGTGCGGTAAAATGAGCGTGTTGAATACGAGAAATTATTTCCATCAAAAGATATTTTGTTGGCCCGGTTATTAAATTTCACAATGATTTATCTGGGTTCTCATCTAAAAAATGATTAAAAGTATTTGATTTTTAACATTTTTTTCATAAACAATTATTGTGGGTGACATTTTTTTTTAAATCGGATATAACTATCCGTTTATTGGAAATAATAATTGTTTCAAATAACATAATAAACAATTAGGGTTGATGAAATGAAATTCGCAGATTTCAAGCCGGGACAGGTATTTGAACAGGGTCCAAGGCGTGTTACTCAGGAAGAAATTCTTGCCTTTGCCAAAACGTATGACCCGCAATGGTTTCATATTAATCCTGAAAAAGCAGCTGACAGTCATTGGGGTGGTTTAATTGCCAGTGGCTGGCATACCTGTGGCATGGCCATGAAAATGGCAGTGGATGCCGTGCTCGGAGAATCCGAGTCATTTGCCTCTCCGGGCCTGGATTATGTGAAATGGCTCAAACCGGTACGCCCTGGTGATGATCTGTTCTGGAAGGGCATTATCAAGGCAAAACGTGAGTCTAACTCACGCCCCGGGATTGGTATTATTCTCTGGAGCTGGGAAGTGACCAATCAGAAAGGGGAGATCGTTCTTGAACTGGATGCCACCAATTTGTTTGACATTTCAGGGCAGGAAAAACACGAGTCCTGAAGCCAGGGCCGCCCGGTTGTCAGGTAACCGGGTAAATCTTTTGAGCCTGGCTGGCACAAGAGCGATGGCAAGCCAGAACCAAAAGGACTGAAGCGGGTGTAATCCCCGGTTTAGTCCTTTTTTATCAAAAACAGCGAAAAACCCCATTCTGAACTTGGTTAGGGTGGGTATGGGTAGCGTGCCGGTTGCAAACCGGCCTTGTCAATTCCATAAATACTGTATATATTAACAGTATGATAAAGAAAAAGACCCACTCCTCTCTCCTTATCAAGACCCTGAAAGTAAGGGTACGGGACAAACACTGCACCCAGCTTCGTGCCATGGCGCGGTCGGTCAACTTTGTCTGGAACTATATCAACGCGTTAAGTCATCGTTCCATCCGTGAACGGGGCGTCTTCCTTTCCGCCTTTGATTTGCACCCTTACACCAAAG
>JBBADT010000085.1:0-8163 GCA_041656315.1 Advenella sp. | reverse complement strand
TCTCTCTGGTGCACTCGGCCGGAATCGAACCGGCACGGGCGCAATGCCCGAGAGATTTTAAGTCTCTTGTGTCTACCTATTTCACCACGAGTGCGACACACTTAAGAAAGAAGAAATATAGCATGACAATTTAAACCCTGTCTACACAGCACGATTAAAAACATATTTCCCCGTGAAAATCATGACATTTTTACAACAATATTAAAAATAACCCTATAAAATCCGTTACAAAACCATTGAAACACAAACAATAAAGCCCTCTTTATTTCAATCGGTTCCAAATAGACCGATTTTTAATGATTACTTTCATTTGGGTGGCCTTAAGAAACAAATTCGAAATGGGCATTGCCTGATAATGAGTTTATAGTGCTGTACGGTAAAGTTTCAGCTCACTAACCTTTGCGTGAGGTTCAACATGAAAAAATTTCTTGCGGTATTGGCCCTGACCATTGGCCTTGCCGGCTGCGTTATTGATGATGGCTATAGTTATTATGATGATTACTATAGCCCCGGGTACAGTAACGGGTATGGTTACGCCAACTCTTACACCACGGTCAATAACTATCGCTATTATGACAATAACCGCCGTCGCTGGGTAACTCGCAGTCATGCTGATCAAAAACGATACTGGGACAATAATCGAAAACACACCAATCGCAATAACTGGAATCGCAGACCCGATCGTGACCGCCACGATGCAAAACCAAACACACCTTCCCGTGAATGGAGAAAAAACAGCAACCAGGACAATCGCCGTGCTGAACGTCCGCAAAGCACTCGTTTGCTTGAACGCACCCAAAACAATCGCCGTATTGAACAACACCAGAACACCAGCCGTCGCCCCGAGTTCAACAGGGTTGAGCGGCCACGCTCAAGCCTGCTCGCACCAACAGAAAGAAACTTTGACAATCGCTCTGAGGCGCGTCGCCGGGACAACAACAGTCGCTAACAATAAAGCCAAATTCCAATACTGACAGGAGTATCCATGAAAAAACTATTACTGCCCTTTTTTGCCGCTGCCACGTTAGGCATGGGAACAGCTGCCAATGCACAAATTAATGTTGACATTGGAATAGGATTACCAGGGGTCGTTGTAGAAAGGCCGCATCGCCATTACGCTCCCCCACCGGTAGTTTATGTAGAGCGTCCCCGCCATATCAGGCCAAGATCTGTTTATTATTACGATGATCACCCAAGACACAGCCGCAAATACCACAAGAAACACTTCAAAAAACACGGGCACCCACACCACAGGCATTACCGCGGCAGGGATTAATGCCTGGCATTTAGCCAGTTAATACCATGTCTATTAACGTGCCCGTTCACCTCCCCTCTCCCATGGATGGGGGAAAATAAGTCTGCCGATCTGTTTTCATGTTGTTTTTTTACATTTTTTATAACATTTTCATTTCATGACTTGCTAAAACAGATATTTTTATGTCATAATTCTTTCTTCACTGCTTAACACAGCAAAGAAACAAGTCGGGGCATAGCGCAGCCTGGTAGCGCATCTGGTTTGGGACCAGAGGGTCGTAGGTTCGAATCCTACTGTCCCGACCATCAATTCCCAAGAGCATCAAAAAGTTAGCCGCTTAACAGTTATTGAACTGAAGCGGCTTTTTTGTGTCCAGCCACTTTATACAGTGACCTAACGCCCACACCCACTCTGATATATATCAAATCGTTCATAGAATGAAGGCTCAAAATGTCCTTTCTTTCTTTTAAGGCATGTACATTTGTTTACCAAAGAAATAAACTTAAACACAATTAAGTGCCCGTACAACCTGCGGTCCTTTTTTCTTTATAAAAATAATGAAAATCCAAAGACAACGGTTTTATTTTTATTTTCTACTTCAAGGATAGTAACAATGTTGCATTTAAAGAAAACCATGCTGGCAGCTGGCCTTGCAATGGGTTTTCTGGGCTTTACCGCCCAGGCAGAAGAAAGCAAATACCCTGAACGACCTGTCAATATGGTTATCCCGTTTACAGCGGGCGGCCCTACCGATAATGTTGCGCGCTCTTTGGCCGAAGCCATGCGCGCTCCGCTTGGGGAAACGGTTATTGTTGAAAACAAGGCTGGCGCAGGCGGCACAATTGGCACCACTCATGTCGCCCACCAAAAGCCAAACGGCTATGATATTTTGCTCATGCACATCGGTTTTTCAACCGCACCGTCCCTATATAAAAAACTGGGCTACGACCCTGTTAAAAGCTTTGAACCCATTGGCATGGTGGTTGATGTTCCCATGACCATTATTGCCCGTGAAGATTTTCCGGCCAATAACATGAAAGAACTGGTTGAATATGTCAAGGCACACAAAGACGAAGTTACTTTGGCCAATGCCGGCGTTGGCGCAGCCAGCCACCTATGTGGCACCATGTTAATGTCCGCCCTGGATGTAGACCTGCTGACCATCCCTTATAAAGGAGCCGCCCCAGCCATGAATGACCTGCTGGGCAAACAGGTAGACTTGCTGTGCGACCAAACCACCAACACATCGCAACAAATCCTGGGCAAAAAAGTTAAAGCCTATGCCATTACCAGCGCAGAACGCTCTCCTACCCTGCCAGATCTGCCAACCATGCAGGAAGAAGGCTTCAAGGACTTTCAGGTTGGCATATGGCATGCACTATGGGCACCCGCTGGCACTCCCAAACCTGTTCTGCAAAAGCTTGAATCGGCCCTGGTTGCTGCTTTAAAAGACCCAAAATTCAAGGAACGCATGGATCTCCTGGGCGCCACCGTACTTGAAAACGATGCCAACCCAGCCGCTTTGCAAGCCAAGGTTGCGCAGCAAATCCCGGTATGGGCAGAGCTGTTTAAAAAAGCAGGCGTTGAACCACAATAAGCCTGTCAACTGCGTTTCAACAGGCATAAAAGCAAAATAAACCTTATGCAGTCACGTACCGGGAACAAACCAATACGTGACTGTATTTTATTTCCAGGCTACTCCTGCATACCTCCAGTTTGTTTTTCCACAAACAAACCAGCCAGCCGTTGCACTTTCTGCCTTAAATCTTCCAGCGAACCATCATTTACCACTCTGGATGAAAATTCTTCCCAATCCCTTGGCACCGGCTCAAACCTGACTGCTTGTGTATTGAGTACCTCTACCGTAGCATCCGACGGATCTTTACCAGCTTGCGCCCTTTTAACAATACGGTTTTCCATAATATTTTCAGGTGCCTCACAAATTACCAGCCTGAATGGCACACCCAAGCGATTAGCAAGATTATGGAACAGGACACGATCGTCCTGATGCAAAAAAACCGCATCAACAACCGCGATGAATCCAGCTTGCAGCAGCTTTTCGGTAAGCTCAAGCAAACGGGCGTAAACCCGCCAGCTGGCCTCGGGCGTATAAAGCACTTCTTTGTTTACCACCAGGCCATTTTTCGACGCTTTATTGAACAGCCGTTTACGTTCGGTATCGGAACGCAAGCGAATCCCACCGATCCTGTCTACCATCATTTGCGCCACGGTGGACTTGCCCGAACCACTTAAGCCATATACCAGTACCAGTGCCAGCGGGGCTATGGGAGACACAAAACTTCTGGCCAAGCGCCAGTATTGACTGAATTTTTCTTTCTTGCCTTGCATTAAGGCAATTTTGGCCCTGACCAAAGCCCGGTACGCCGCATATTCTGGCAAAAGCCGCAATCCTTCGTAGTCTCCGCTTTCTTCCAGATAGGTATTAAGCAGGCGCGATGCCAATTCAGGGAGCCGGTTGGCATGCAAATCCATATAGGCAAAAGCCAAATCGTTCATGACATCAATATTGCTTAAGCTGTTGTCAAACTCAAGGGCATCAAAGGCCATGACCCGGTCTTGCCAAAGCACGATATTGCCCAGGTGCAAATCACCGTGACAGGGTCTGAAAAAACCCTGTTCAATTCGCTGCTGGCGCAATGGAAGGTGGTTTTCAAACGTTGCCTTCAAATCTTGCCTGAAACGATCCCACTCTGTGGCTTCTGGCATGGCTGAAAAAAGTGGATGGGACTTGATTTCATCAAAGCTTTCAAGCAGCCAGTCTAGCGTGGTTTTTTCATTCGCCACCGTGACAAACAAACGCGGCAAAGACTCATGAAACCAAGCCAAATGCTGTGCCAGTGTTTCTACCAGTGAAAACGTAAGTGTCCCCGCGCGCGCCATTACGGCAAATTCCTGACGGGTATCAAAACGGCGCATTTTCACCAGCCAATCTATTACCAACTCCTGACCGTCAATATCCGGGGCTTGCGGACTGCCTGTTACCGGCAAAACAGCCAGATATAATTCCGGTGCCGTGCGCTGGTTAATCGCCAATTCTTTCAGGCAGAAATGATGTCGGTTTTCCAACGTGGAAAAATCAAGAAAAGGCAACTTTAGCGGTTTTTTAAGCTTGTAAGCAAACTCACCAGCCAGAATAATGGTTGAGATATGGGTTTGCGTGACCACTACCTGCGTACCAGTCTGTGCTTCAAGTTTTTGGCACAGGCCTTTTATCATAAGCTCGTGCTTACCCAACGCGTCATCCTGTTGCCATAAATCAGTCATGCCTGCCAACCATGTTAAGAAGAGGCCTTGAAAGACAATAGCCTAAGCCCATTAAGCACCACTAGCAGGCTGGCCCCCATATCCGCAAAAACCGCCATCCACATGGACCCCATTCCGCCCAGGGTTAACAGCAAAAACACCAGCTTAATACCCAGTGCCAAGACAATATTTTGCACCAGCACCCGATAAGTAGCGTGGGACAATTCAATAAAACGAGGGATTTTGCGCAAATCATCATCCATCAAGGCAACGTCCGCAGTTTCAATCGCCGTATCCGTGCCGATTGCCCCCATGGCAAAACCAATCTCGGCCCGCGCCAGGGCAGGTGCATCGTTAATACCATCACCAACCATACCCACCATACCGGATTTTTGCAAATCAACAATGGCATCCAACTTGTTTTCGGGCATTTGCTGCCCAAACGCACGATCTATGCCTACCTGGCTGGCAATGGTTTGCACGGTTTGAGGGTTGTCTCCTGACAGCATGATCGTTTTAACGCCCTGCTCATGCAGCTGCTGAATGGCTTGCCGGCTATCGGGCCTGACAGTATCCGCCACCGCAAATACGGCTATTACCCGGTTCAGGCAACACAACAACACGACCGTTTTCCCCTGACTTTCATAAGTATGTACGGCTTGTATTACCGAAGCATTAAGCAATCCCTGCTCAAGCGCACGCCGTGGGCTTTCAAGCAAATATTCCACACCATTAATGACACCTTGCACACCCCGGCCCGCCAAAGCCTGAAAACCCTCCACCGAATAGGCCAATAAACCGTCTTTGCGGGCAGCCTGTGCTACCGCCATGGATACCGGATGATCGGACAAACCCGCCAGGCTGGCTGCTATTTTTCGTACCCCGGTTTCGTCCAGGCTCACCTCATCCTGATCCCGACCGTTTTCCGAAGCCCGGGCAAGGGTAACGTTTTCAGGCATAAGCATCATATCGGTTTGCACCGGTTTACCCTGTGTGATGGTCCCTGTTTTATCTAGCGCCAGCCAACGCAATTTCCGGCCTTTTTCCAGATAGGCCGCCCCCTTAACTAGCACCCCATGCCGTGCCGCAGCGGTTAAGCCGCTTACCAAGGTAATCGGTGTGGAAATCACCAGGGCGCAAGGGCAGGCAATTACCAACAGCACCAGTGCCATGTAGATGGCATCCAGCCAGGGAGTTCCCAGGACAAAGGGCATAAAAACGGCTACCAACAAGGCCAGCAGGCAAACCGCAGGCGTATAGTATTGGGCAAACTGGTCTACAAACCGTTGCAAGGGGGCTTTGCTTGCCTGGGCCTGTTCAACCACCCTGATAATCCGGGCCAGGGTGCTGTTTTCAGCCAAAGTGTCCACCTTGAACTCCAGCAGGCCACCTTGGTTTATGGTACCGGCATACAGTTCGTCCCCCTGCTGCTTGTCAACGGGCAGGCTTTCGCCAGTAATGGGCGCCTGGTTGACCGTGGAGCAGCCCTTGATGACTTTTCCATCAAGAGGAATCCGCTCACCCGGGCGCACCCGCACAAGGTCCCCTGTTTTTACCTGTCCTACCGGCAATTCCAGCCAGTCTTTATCTGCCTGATAAACCCAGGCAGTTTGCGGTACCATTTGCAGCAAGTTACTCACGGCATGACGGGCACGATCCAGTGACCGGGCTTCCAGCAACTCGGCAATACTAAACAACACCATCACCATTGCGGCCTCGGGCCATTGCCCGATTAACAACGCACAGCTAACCGCAATAGTCATGAGCGCATTAATGTTTAACTGTAAGTTTCGCAAGGCAATAAAGCCTTTGCGGTAAGTTCCCAAACCTGATAACGCCACTGCCAGTACCGCCAGCAAGGCAGAGAATATCCACGGCCACTCTACCCAATGCATGACTTCTGAAGCAATGGCTAAAATGGCAGCCACCGGCAGTTTCCAGCCTAAAGAAAAACCGTTTTCCAGCATGCTGTTTTTTAAAGGCACCACGTTTATTGCTGCAGTTTGTGGTTCAAAGCCCAACGATTTAATCGCCTCAAGAATAGCGTCCAGGGTATGAGGTTGATGCACCACCAGCAATTCCCGCTGCATCAAATTAAAATTCATGGCAATTACCCCCGCGGTATTTTCAAGCCGGGTCCGGATAAGGCGTTCCTCGGTAGGGCAATCCATTTGCATGATACGAATGGGGGTTTGCACGGCATCACCCGACACCTGTTGCGACGGCAGGTCCCTTAAACCCTGTGTTGTTTCTTTGGGGTCGTGATGAGTATGTTTATGATCGTGATTATGTTGCTGGCAGCAGCCTGACATGACTTACTCCATTAATGCGGTTATTCATTTATAATGATTAAACACCCTGTAGTAACTACAAGGTCAAGCATTTTCGGGAGTATTTCATGAAAATCGGTGAATTGGCCAGTTTGCTAAACTGCAAAGCGGAAACCATTCGATATTACGAGAAAGAAGGCTTGCTACCCAAGCCTGAACGCAATTCCAGCAATTATCGCCACTATGGCGATGAGCATGTTAAACGACTGCGGTTTATCCGCAATTGCCGCTCACTGGATATGACACATGATGAGATTCGCACACTTTTAATGGTGCAGGATGAAAGCAATGGCAATTGCGCCTGCTTTAACCAGGTCATAGATGAACACCTGGGGCATGTGGATGCCCGGATTCAGGAACTGGTTTACCTGAAAGAGCAGCTGATTGCTTTACAACAACAATGTGAAACGGCGCAGGCGGTTGAAAATTGTGGCATTTTCAGGCAGCTTTCCACCATGGAAAGCACCGAACCACCTACACGCCATTCACATTTATAGCAACATTAACCAAAACGGCCGGTAATGTAATCTTCAGTTTCCTTGCGCTGTGGCTTAACAAAGATTTTCTCTGTCTCACCAAATTCCATCAATTCACCAAGGTACATGTAAGCAGTATAGTCGGAACAACGGGCTGCCTGCTGCATGTTATGGGTAACGATGGCAACGGTATAGTCTTTTTTCAATTCGGTAATCAATTCCTCAATTTTTACGGTTGAAATAGGATCAAGTGCCGAACAAGGCTCGTCAAGCAATAAAACCTCGGGTTTAATCGCCACACCACGTGCAATACACAAGCGTTGCTGCTGACCGCCCGACAAGCCGTTACCACTTTGACCCAGCTTGTCTTTCACTTCATTCCACAAAGCTGATTTCGTCAAGGCCCATTCAACCCGCTCGTCCATTTCAGCCTTACTGAGTTTTTCAAACAACTTAACACCAAAAGCGATGTTGTCATAAATACTCATGGGAAATGGCGTGGGTTTTTGGAAAACCATCCCCACTTTTGCACGTATCAATGAAATATCAGTATTGGTGGTGAGCAGGTTTTCACCATCAAGGTTGATCTCACCTTCAGCACGCTGGCCTGGATATAACTCGAACATGCGGTTGAAGGTACGCAACAGGGTAGACTTGCCACAGCCTGAAGGACCAATGAAAGCAGTCACCTTGTTACGGGCAATGCGCATATTTACGTCTTTGATCGCGTGAAAACCACCATAATAAAAATTCAGGTTTTTAACTTCGATCTTTGTCTCATCGACTGGAACCAAATTTTCCATTTCAATTTCCTAAAATCTGTATATCGATAATCTGT
>JBBADT010000084.1:0-8347 GCA_041656315.1 Advenella sp. | reverse complement strand
GCATGAATAAAGGATTTAAAAAGCTTTTTATTACAGCAGCACTTGCAACCGCTTTCTCTGCTCCCGCCATGGCAGAAGAGTTTATCAAGATTGGCCTGGGTGCCCCTATTACGGGTGGTAGCGCCGCATTTGGCAAACAGTTGCTCATGGGGGCCGAGGCCGCCGCCGAAGCCATTAACGCGAAGGGGGGCGTTCATGGTAAAAAAATCAAGATCATTCAGGGGGATGATGCCTGCGAGCCCAAGCAGGCGGTCGCCGTGGCCAACCGTTTTGTTGACCAGGAAAAAGTGGATGCCGTGGTGGGGCATTTCTGTTCTTCCAGCACAATCCCCGCTTCAGAAATTTATGATGAAGCCAATATCCTGAACGTGACCCCGGCCTCTACCAATCCCAGGGTTACCGAGCGGGACCTGACAACCCTGATTCGTGTTTGCGGTCGTGATGACCAGCAGGGTGATGTTGACGCGAAGTTCATTAATGACACCCTTAAAGCCAAAAAAATTGCCGTGATCAATGACAAGGATACATACGGTGTTGGCGTGGCCAATGCCACACGGGATGCCGCTAAAAAACTGGGCATCGATGTGGTGCTTGAAGATGGCGTGACCCGGGGTGAACGTGATTACAACGCATTGGTCACCAAAATCAAGGCTGCTGATGTAGGGGCTGTTTTCTTTGGCGGCTTATATGCCGAGGGTGGATTACTGGTCAAGCAGATTCGCCAGCAGGGATTGACCATTCCTTTTGTGTCGGTTGATGGCATTGCCGATCCGGCTTTCGTAACGGCAGCGGGTGGCCCCCAATATGCCGAAGGCACCTATATGAGTTTCCTGCGAGATCCGCGCACTGATCCGGCCAGCAAGACGGTCGTGGACAAATTGAAAGAAAAGGGCAGTGATTCCGCGGGCTTTACCCTGTATTCCTATGCGGCCGTTGAGGCTATTGCCGCGGCCATGGAAGCCAACAAGGATGTGAAGGATGGCACCAAACTGGCCGACTGGATCAAGAACAATGAAATAGAAACCGTTCTGGGTAAAAAAGGATGGGATGAAAAAGGAGATCCCAAAACCAACGACTTTGTTGTTTACATCTGGGATAAAGAAGGAAATTACGTTCCCATTCAGTAATGCTTAGTTGTGCTGCATTGCCCTTACCACGGGCAATGCAGTGACTGAATCAAACTAACAGATAAGAAGAGTGCTTTTACGGAAGGCATGGGAGCTTTTTGTCTTTACCGAAAAGGTAGGTGTTTAATGGAATGGCATATTTTAGGTCAACAGCTCGTAAATGGTGTTTCGCTGGGTTCCATCTATGGTCTGATTGCGATTGGCTATACCATGGTTTACGGCATCATCGGAATGATTAACTTTGCGCATGGTGATATTTATATGGTTAGCGCCTATATCACCGCCATTGCTTTTGCGGTGATCACTTTTTTAGGGGTTGATGCGGTCGCCCTGTCCCTGGTTCTTACCTTGGTCGTTACCATGTCAATTACCGGGCTTTATGGCTGGTACATAGAAAGAACCGTTTATCGTCCTCTCAGGACAAGCAATCGGCTCGCCCCGCTTATTACGGCCATCGGCGTGTCATTGTTATTGCAAAATTATATCCAGATCAGCCAGGGGCCTAATGTGCAGGGGGTGCCTTCTCTTTTCAGTGGTGGTTTTACCATTGGAACGGCTGACGAATTTTTCCGCATCCGCTATATGGATCTGATTATCGTGACCGTCAGTTTATCGGCCATGATGCTGCTGACCTTCATCATTCAAAAAACCAGTCTGGGCAGACAGTGCCGGGCAGTGGAACAAGACCGCAAAATGGCCACGATTCTGGGTATTAATACCGGCCGTATCATTTCCACCGTGTTTGTCATTGGTTCCATGATGGCTGCCGTTGCTGGTGAGTTGGTCACGTTCAATTACGGTTCGTTTGATTTCTATATCGGCTTCGTGCTGGGTATCAAGGCGTTCAGTGCCGCGGTTTTGGGTGGCATAGGTTCTTTGCCGGGCGCGATGCTCGGAGGCATGTTGCTGGGTGTGCTCGAGTCATTTTTCTCCGGTTTTGTCAGCAGTGATTACAAAGATGTGTTTTCTTTTAGCATTCTGGTGCTTGTCCTGGTTTTCAAGCCAAGCGGTTTGCTGGGCAGGCCTGCCGTGGAGAAAGTGTAATGAATATAACGCCTAATTCAAACGGGAAAACCGCAGCGCTGACATCGTCCGGGCAGGCAAATTCCGCAGTTTTGGCTACGGATGTGCCTGATTCACGCATTGATTTCAAGCATGCCCTGAAAGACGCCATGATAGCCGGGGTGCTGACTATGCTGGTGTTCAGCCCGATTACCAATTTCATACTGCAACAATATACCTTCAAGGTTGACTGGTTGCGGACACCTGTTTTTCTTAATGGCATTTCAATCGGCCTGATCGTGGCCTTTGTCCGTTTCTTTGTTTCCGTGGGTATCCAGACTGAAGCAGGCCAGCGTTTTACCCACAAGTACCTGGCCGTTCAGCAGCACGTAGAGGTAGAGGATGAGCATGCCGATGGCATGCAAAAACTAAGGAAACTGCTTGTTTGGGGAAGTGTGGTTGCCGCCATCGCGATGGCGTTGGGTCTTTCGGGCACTATTTATATTGGTACGTCAGCCGCGCTGGTCCTGATTGTTCTGTTCGTGGTGATTGCCATGGGGGTGCGTATTCCCAAACGGCGCGGCATGAGGCATCCCTGGAAAGGTGCACTGCCAGTCTTGTTCCTGTTGGGGCTGATCGTACCTTTGCTGTTTTTCCACTTTGGGATTTTTGGTAAAAGCTGGGCTACCAACCTGACCATGGCCATGGTTTATGTGCTGTTGGGGCTGGGGTTGAATATTGTAGTGGGGCTGGCAGGGCTGCTTGACCTTGGTTTTGTTGCTTTCTATGCGGTAGGAGCCTATTTTCTTGCCCTGGGTTCCCAGTATCTGGGTATCGGTTTCTGGACGGCCCTTATTCTGGCACCTTTGCTGGCCGCCTTGTGTGGAGGGTTACTGGGGTTTCCGGTACTGAAAATGCATGGCGATTATCTGGCGATTGTCACCCTTGGGTTTGGTGAAATTATCAGGCTGGTGCTGGTGAACTGGATTGATTTTACAGGCGGGCCTAACGGTGCTGCCGCGCCATCGCCCACTATTTTCAATCTGGAGTTCATTCGCCGTGCCAAAGGAGACGCGATTCCGTTTCATGAGTTTTTTGGTTTGCCATATAGCCCGGATTATAAATTTATCTTTATTTATTTACTGATCTTTATTATCACGATGGCAGTGCTGCGAGTGTTTACGCAATTAAGATTGATGCCCATCGGCCGCTCCTGGGAGGCTTTGCGGGAAGATGAGATTGCCTGCCGGTCCCTGGGCATCAATCATGTAACCGTCAAATTGTCCGCCTTCATGCTGGGCGCGTTAACCGGAGGCATTGCCGGTGTGTTCTTTGCGACCGCCCAGGGGTTTGTCAGCCCGATGTCATTCAATTTTTTCGAGTCGGTTCTGATTCTTTCCATCGTGGTGCTGGGTGGGATGGGGAACTCGATTGGCGTCATTATTGCAGCGTTTACATTAACCCTCATGCCCGAATTCCTGAGGAGTTTTTCCGAGTATCGTGTATTGATGTTCGGCTTGTTGATGATTTTGATGATGATCTGGCGACCTAATGGCTTATTGCGCGCCAAGCGTCCGGTATTTGAGCGGGAAGAGGTCATGCCATGAGCGATAAACTGTTGCTTGAAGTTAAAAATTTATGCCGTCGCTTTGGGGGTATTATCGCCAATGATAATGTCAGTTTTGAGGTCAGGGAAGACTCCATTACCTCCCTGATTGGCCCCAATGGTGCAGGTAAAACAACGGTATTCAATTGTGTGACTGGTTTTTATGCCGCCACCTCAGGTGAGATTTTTCTGCATGGTCCCAATGGGTCGGTGGAGGTGGGCAATTTGCTGAACCGGCCTTTTACGGGGGGGTCTTATCTGGTTTCCCGGGCAGGCATTGCCCGTACATTCCAGAATATCCGCTTGTTCAAGGACATGACTGTGCTTGAAAACCTGCTGGTTGCCCAGCATCGTTCACAGAACAGAAACCTTTTGTCTGGTATTTTTGTCACGCATGATTTTGCCAACAGGGAAGAAGAAAGTGTCAATCGTGCGTATGAATGGCTGGATATTGTTGATCTGGCTGTTGATGCCAACCGGTTGGCCGGCGAGCTGTCTTACGGCCGTCAGCGGCGTCTGGAAATTGCCCGTGCCATGTGTACCAATCCACGCCTGATTTGCCTGGATGAGCCGGCCGCCGGTCTCAATCCAAGAGAAACGGTTGACCTGTCCAGCCTGATCCGTAAATTGCGTGATGAATGCAAGGTGACTGTTTTACTGATTGAACATGATATGGGACTGGTCATGGATATTTCCGAGCATATTGTTGTCATGGATCAGGGTTCGGTCATTGATAGTGGCAGCCCGGAACACATTCGTAATTCAGAAGTGGTTATTGCTGCCTATCTGGGCACGGACGTAGAGGATGAGGCATGAGTGAAACTATTCTGGACATTAAAAATGTCAATACTTTTTACGGACCGATCCAGGCGCTCAGGGATGTCTCATTGCATATCAAGGCGGGGGAAATCATTTCCCTGATCGGTGCCAATGGTGCCGGAAAAAGCACCCTGCTCATGACCATCTTTGGCGCACCAAAGGCCAAATCGGGTCAGATTCTGTATAAGGGGCAGGATTTGGCCCTGTTGCAGGCGCATCAGATTGCCGGCAAGGGCATTGCACAGGTACCCGAAGGAAGACGTATATTTGCAAAAATGACGGTTGAGGAAAACATCATGATTGGTGCTCTGCCTATCGGTGACAAATACATTGATGAGGATCGTGCCACCATGTTTGAGCTGTTTCCGCGCCTGAAAGAACGGCGTAATCAGCGTGCGGGCACCCTGTCGGGCGGTGAGCAGCAAATGCTGGCGATTGCCCGGGCCCTGATGGGGCGTCCGGACATGATTCTGCTGGATGAGCCCAGCCTGGGACTGGCGCCATTAATTGTGAGGCAAATCTTTTCGGTGCTGAAAGAATTGGGGAAAAATGGTAAAACCATCTTTTTGGTCGAACAAAATGCCAATCATGCCCTGAAGCTGGCAGATCGTGCATATGTAATGGTGAATGGTGAAATCAGAATGACAGGAACTGGGGCGGAGTTATTGGCAAATCCGGAAATCAGGGATGCTTATTTGGGAAGTCATTAAATGAATACCCGGGAAGAAACTCCTTTAATGCAGCGTTTGCGTGCCGTTCGACAGCAAAACAACTGGACGCTCGAGCAGGCCGGCAAAGAGTGCGGGATTGCTGCCTCTACGCTTTCCAAAATTGAGAACGGCCTGATGTCGCCCACTTATGACGTCCTGCAAAAACTGGCAACGGGCCTTAATCTGGATGTCTCCGAGCTGTTTACATCGGCACGTGATGCCATGGGGGCCGGACGGTGTGTGGTTGATCGCGCCGGCCAGGGAGAACTGCATAAAACGCCGCATTACCATCATCAGTTGTTGTGCGCACAGCTGTCGAATAAAAAAATAATGCCTTTTCATACCTGTGTTACCGCACGGAAGTTTTCCGATTTTCGTGACTGGAGCCGTCATGACGGGGAAGAGTTTGTTTATGTATTAAGCGGCGAAATAGAGCTGCATACCGAATATTATGCGCCAGCCCGGCTTGGCCCGGGAGATTGTTTCTATATAGATAGCCGGATGGGTCATCGATGTATTAGTGTCAGTGAAGAGAACGCCACGGTTATCTGGGTTGCAACGCAAAGAAATTCCCAAAAACACGAATCAGGAGACACGTAATGAGCCAGCCTGCGATTCAGGTATTTGATGCACAACAAACAGCCGGCTTGATCGGTTTTGCGGAACTGGTCCGTGCCATTCGTGAAATGAGCCTGGAATATGCGGCGGGCCGGGTTAAGTGCCCTGATCGTCAGGTGTTGCCGGTGCCGGGCAACGAAGAGGGAGGGGTCTTGCTCTCTATGCCGGCCGCTGCCGAAGATATTCTGGTGCATAAGCTTATCTCCCTGTTGCCGGGCAATCCTGGTAATGGTTTGCCTACCATCCAGGGCACGGTTACTGTTCTTGACAGTAAAACCGGTGTGCCCCTGTTTGTGCTGGATGCACCTACCGTTACGGCCCGGAGAACGGCGGCCCTTTCCATGCTGGGTCTTGAGCGCTTTACGTCCCGCACACCCGGGAAAATTGTCCTGATGGGGACGGGTACCCAGGCGATTGCCCACGTGCAAGCCATTAATGCGCTTTATCCACACGCAATCATTTATGTGGCAGGAAGGGCTTCGTCAGCGGGCAGGGTGCAGCGGTTTTGCGAGCAGTTTGCCGGACTGTCCAATGCGCTCATGCCGGTGGAGCAAAGCAAGCTGCCTGATGATTTTGATGCTGTTATCACGCTGACCACCGCAACCGAGCCCATTTATCATGCGCCGGCACAAATCGGTCGGCTAATTATCGCAGTGGGCGCTTTTCAGCCGCATATGTGTGAGATCGCACCTCAAACCGTCATGGGCAGCACCTGCTATGTCGATGACCCGGTAGGTGCCCTGCACGAAGCCGGGGATTACATCCGTGCCAAAAAAGATTGGTCGGAAGTTATGCCATTAGAGCAGGCCTTGCGCACGGAGATTGATTTTTCGCGTCCCATCATGTTTAAAACCGTAGGTGTTGGTGCCTGGGATCTGGCGGCTGCCAGAGTAGCTTGCCAATCACTGGGTGCACGCGCCTGAAGCAGCACCGGAAACGGTGAGCAATGAATGTTTCCTGTCAGTAGCAACTAAACCATTGAAAAAATGACATTTTTTACAACAACTGTAAAAAAGATTCTTGTCAAGGGGTGTGAATAATGTTATATTGACAGGCTAACCGAAATGCAATAACGGTTAGGGATAAATTAACCCACAACACCAGTTCACTGCTGGTGTCAATTTATATATTAGGCCCAGCCAATCGTAGCTGGGGATTGGAGAAAATGATGTCGAATACGACACCTACACCTGCCGCTCATCGGCTGGGACTGTTGGGTCGCAAGGTTGGCATGATGCGTATTTTTACCGAGGAAGGCGAGTCCATCCCGGTAACAGTACTTGACGTATCAAACAACCGTGTTGCTCAAGTCAAGTCTCTGGAAACAGATGGTTATGCAGCGGTACAGGTTGCCTACGGCAACCGTCGTGCAACTCGCGTAACGAAAGCACAAGCGGGTCACTATGCCAAAGCCGGCGTTGAAGCTGGTTCCATTCTCAAAGAGTTCCGTTTAGATCCTGCGAAAGCTGCTGAATTCTCAGCCGGCGCTGCTTTGCCTGTTGAAAGCATTTTCGAAGCAGGCCAGAAAGTTGACGTTCAGGGTACAACTATCGGTAAAGGTTTTGCCGGTACCATCAAACGCCACAACTTCGGCGCACAACGCACTTCTCACGGTAACTCACGTTCACACCGTGTTCCCGGTTCTATCGGTATGGCGCAAGACCCAGGTCGCGTTTTCCCCGGTAAACGCATGTCCGGTCACATGGGTGATGTAACACGCACCGTACAAAATCTTGATATCGTTCGCGTCGATGCAGAACGTGGTCTTCTGTTGGTCAAGGGCGCAGTTCCCGGCCACAAAAATGCCGACGTTGTTGTGCTTCCAGCTATCAAAATGACTGTTAAAGGAGCAAAATAATGGATCTCAAGCTCCTGAATGAACAAGGTCAGGCTGCTGCTACCGTTAGCGCACCCGACACCGTTTTTGGCCGTGATTTTAACGAAGCCCTGATTCACCAGATCGTAGTTGCCTACCAGGCAAACGCACGTATGGGTGACCGTGCCCAGAAAGATCGTGCCGAAGTCAAACACAGCACCAAAAAACCATGGCGCCAGAAAGGCACTGGTCGTGCCCGTTCCGGTATGACATCTTCACCCATCTGGCGTGGAGGCGGTCGTGCATTCCCTAATTCACCTGAAGAAAACTTCAGCCAGAAAGTGAATAAGAAAATGTACCGTGCTGGTATCCGTTCTATCCTGTCACAATTGGCACGTGAAGATCGCATCGCTGTTGTCGAGTCTTTCTCTTTTGATACACCCAAAACAAAACTGGCTGCTAGCAAATTGAAAGCAATGGGTCTGGATTCCGTTTTGGTTATTACCGATGTCGTAGACGAGAACACCTACCTGGCAACCCGCAACCTGCCACACGTAGCCGTTGTAGAACCGCGTTATGCTGATCCTCTTTCTTTGGTCCACTACAAAAAAGTGTTGATCACGAAAGCGGCTATCGCTCAATTTGAGGA
>JBBADT010000083.1:0-8916 GCA_041656315.1 Advenella sp. | reverse complement strand
GACGAGAATCCGGATTGGATCGATGATGGTGTGGTGCCGATTCAAAGCCGGGCACCAAAAAGGAACGGCAGGGCTTTGCCTGCTGACGTGAGGCAACGTATTAAGGATATGGCTCGTTCCGGCCTGTATGCCAATCCGAGTCAGATGGGCAAGGCATTGAAAGAGGAAGGCATCCGCGTCAGCGATAATACCGTCCGGAATAATTTGGAAGCGGCTGGCCTCTATGGATACCGAACCGTCGTGGGAAGCGATGGAAAGCCGATCAAGAAGAAAGTGATCTTGCGATAAAGGGCCGACCCTTTATCTGCCCCAGCATCCCAAATGAAAAAACCGCCAATCCCGAAGGAAAGGCGGTCTTGTGGTTCTGCATGAGGGCGATTGCTCACCCCCAAACCGACCGAGAATTAACGCAGCAGCGACAGAACGCCTTGCGGTACTTGGTTGGCTTGTGCCAGAACCGAGGTACCAGCCTGTTGCAGGATCTGAGCGCGAGTCATGTTGGAGACTTCGACTGCATAGTCGGCATCTTCAATCCGCGAACGCGATGCGGACAGATTAGTGATGGTGTTATTCAGATTCGAAATTGTCGACTCAAAGCGATTTTGCACGGCACCAAGATTGCTTCGCATGGTGTCGACGTTCTTGATCGCTTTATCAATTTGAAGGAGCACTTCATCAGCAACCGCCAAGGGGTCACTCCCATTTTCCAAAATGCCGTCAGTCTTATCGATTGTGAAGTCTGCCGGCGCATCGTCATCGGTGGACGTAAAAATGGCCGCTACTTGTGCATTCATCCCCGTGATCGTGATTGTGTCAGAATCACGTGCGCCGACCTGAATGTCAATCGCTGCTGCGTCCCTTAAGACAAACGTTCCGTTAAATTCGGTCTTTGTAGCTACGCGATCGATTTCTTCCAAGCGCTGTAACACTTCCGCATTGATGGAAGTCAGATCGTCTGCGGAATTAGTTTCATTCAGTGCCTGAACCGCCAACTCACGAATACGTTGAAGGTTGTTGTTGATCTCGTTCAACGAGCCCTCTGCGGTTTGGGCGATGGAGATACCATCATTGGCATTACGGGCAGCTTGAGTCAAACCGCGAACTTGTGAAGTCATGCGGTTCGCAATGGCTTGACCAGCAGCGTCGTCCTTGGCGCTGTTAATGCGTAAGCCAGAAGACAGACGCTCAATCGCAGAACCCAATGCATTTTGGGATTTTGTCAGGTTGTTCTGAGAAACAAGGGCCAGGTAGTTTGTATTAATTACAGACATGGAACACTCCAAAAAAATAAGATCACTTCAAGAAAAACCAAGTCATTTCACCTTTGTCTTGAAGGCTTACTGCTGGTTTATAGTGTTATTAACGGCCCCTGTTTTTTTTTCTTTAATGTTTTTTTAATTATTTTTTATTTTTTTATTAAAAATTTTCCGGCAACTGGTCCCAATACGCTTCTTTCAGCATCCCACGCAGCCTCAAAACAGCCTGCGAGCGCAATTGCGATACCCTGCCCTCGGTCAGGTCCAGCACGGCAGCTATTTCTTTCAGGTTCAAGGCCTGTTCAAAGATTAAAGACAGTACCAGCTGTTCCCTTTCGGGCAGTTTACCAATGCACTCAACCAGGGTGTGTTTAAATTCTTCATTCAGCAGGGCCGCTTGCGGGCTGTATTCATCACTGCCACCCATTAACCGGTCCAGCTGGTTGTTTTCCCGTTCGCCTTCGTCGCTGTCAAATCTGAAGTCTTCATAATGCACCACATGCACGGTGCCTACGTCATGCAGTTGTTCGCGGTAGGCTTCTACGGTAATACCCAGTTCTTCGGCAATGTCTTCATCGCCGGGTTCATAGCCCAGTTTTTTTTGGGCCTGGGCCATGGCTTTTTGTATTTTGCTGTTTTTACTGCGCAGGGTACGGGGCAGCCAGTCCTGGCGGCGCAGTTCGTCGGTAATGGCACCCCGTATTCTTGTATTGGCGTAGCTGGTAAATTGTGCGGCACCGGTGTTTTCAAAACGCTGGGCAGCATCCAGCAGACCAATCATACCCGCCTGGATCAGATCATCCAGTTCTATATTGGCGGGCAGCCGGGCCATCATTTTAAGGGCAATGCTACGCACCATGGGCGCGTGTTCGCGCAATATCTGCTCTATGGAAGGGGGTGGTAACGTAGCCTTGCTCATGCACAGTGAATGGGGTTGATATACATTTTGTCATTATTAACGATTTTGCTTGCATTCAATAGGCAGAACTAGCCCGGGTTTGGCGGGTAATTGCTGCTTTGGAAAGCGGGTTTATCTGTCATTATGACAGGCAGTCTTGTAATTGTTGTCATAATCCAGCGGTTTCTGTTCACCGGTTCTCTTTCTTTAGTTCTGCTGGTCTGGTTTTTAATGTTTATTTAGTAGTAATATTAATTAAAGATTCGCAAAAGTCTGCCGTTAATCTCAATATCCGAAAACAATCCCCCAACACAAAGACACAGTTTATATTATGGCTAACATTTCCAGCATTGGCGTTGGTTCAGGTTTAGATTTATCTACCTTGCTAGATGGCTTTCGCACCAGCGAAGAATCCGTATTAAGCACAATTACCCAGCGTAAAAGTACCGAAAACGCACGCCTGTCTGCTTATGGCCAACTGTCCAGCGCGGTAGAAAAACTGCAAACTGCCGCCAAGGCGTTTGAAGGTGATACGACTTTTGGGCAGTACACGGCCAGCCAAACCGGTGAGAGCTTTAGCGCCAGTGCCAGCAGCTCTGCGGTGGCGGGCAGTTACCGCATTAAAGTGGAATCCCTGGCGTCCACCCAAACGCTTATTGCCAATGGCGTGGCTGACAAGGCCGCAGCGAACGGCACGGGTGGCGTGGTTAAATTTACACTGGAAAATGGCGAAGTAAAAACACTGGACCTTTCCGGCAAAGGCACTTCACTTGAAGAGATTGCCAAAGCGATTAATACCGACAAAGAACTGGGGCTGAGCGCCAGCATCATGAATGACGGTTCCGGAACGCCTTACCGCTTAATGATCAGCACCACCGCCACCGGCACGAAAGCCGCTATTAGTGATATTACCGTAGAAGGTAATACTGATTTGGGTGCATTGCTGAACAAAACCGGCATGACCGAACAGGCCGCCACCGATGCGGTCATTGAGATTAACGGAATTAAGGTTAGCCAAGCCACCAACAAGCTGGAAGATGTGATCCAGGGCGTTACCCTGAACGTAAGCAAGGTAGATACCGAAGCGCAAACGCTAACAGTTACGCGCAATGATGACAAAACCAAGTCAGCCATTAATGAATTCATTAACGCTTATAACAATGTCCAGAAGTTCATTAAAAGCAGCACGGCCTATACCGAAGGGGCTGGCGGCAGCATATTGAACGGTGACAACACAGCCCGTACGGTGCAGACCCGTTTAAGCGGCATCATGAGTTTCCAAAGCAGCAATGGCGGTGCGTTTAAAACACTGTCCGACCTGGGCATCCGTACCCAGGCCGATGGCACTATTAAGCTGGACGATGCTAAATTCAGCAAAGCCCTGGCAGAAAACCGTGACGACATTGCCAAGCTGTTCCAGGACAAAACCAACGGTATTGCCACGTATACACAAGATATTACCAAGGGTCTGATTAACAGTACCAGCGGTATTGTGACCACGGCCAGCAATGGCGCCAAGACACGCATCGAAGACCTGGATTCGCAATATGAGCGCAAACAGGCGCAAATTGAAGCCACGATGGAACGCTACCGGGCCCAATTTACCGCGCTGGATTCACTGGTTGCAAAAATGAATGGGACGTCGGCCTATTTAAGTCAGCAATTGTCCATGTGGAATACCAGTAGCAGTAAATAATGATTGATTTTTAAGGGTTTATTTCATATTATGATGAACACTACCAACATGGCTAATGGCCAGAACCCTGTTAAGGCTTATGCAAAAGTAGGTCTTGAAACACAGGTACTTACCGCTTCCCCCGAGGAGCTGATCACCATCATGCTGGAAGCCACCCAGTCTTGCGTGATGAAGGCCAAGCTGTATTTTCAAAGTGGCGATATTGCCAAACGCGGTGAAAATATTTCAAAAGCCATCAGTATTATCGATTCAGGCCTTATTCCCGGTATAGACGAATCTTCCGGCGAGGCGGCCAGGAACATGATTCTCAGCTTCAGATTAATGTCGCAGCAGTTGTTGTTGGCCAGTGTGAACCAGCAGGAATCGCATCTGGATGTTGTTGAAAAAATGCTTGATGATATTACCGGTGCCTGGAAAACAGCCACCGCTAATAAGCCCCGTAAATAGGGTTGGTTTACTACTATTAGACCAGAAGATATTGAAATGACTTTTTATCCTTCAGAATGCAATAAGGCTAACCCAGCCAATGCCACGGGACCTTTCCCCCCCGAGTGCAATAGCTGCGTTATAGAAGCCTACCAGCAGCTGGTGAACATTACCCGGCAAATGGAAGAGGCAGCCCGGCAGGAAAACTGGGAAGCCACGCTTTCGCTGGGTCAAAGTTATGTACATGAGGTGGAAGTGCTTCGCAACAAGGCCAATCTTCAGCCCAACAACAAGGCAGAAAAGGAAATCTGCTCGCATTTGTTGCGCCAGGTGCTAATGCATGACGCTGCCGTGCGTGATGCGGTTTCTCCTGAAATGAAACGGCTGTCGCAATTGCTGCACACACGCAGCCAGCAAAAGAAAATGGTCAAGGCTTATTCTGGTATGAAGCTGGCGGGGTAGGCATGGCTTATGTCATCAAGCAGCATAAGCACTCTTCTTGTACAACGACTGGAAACCGCGCTCGGTGTGACGTTATCCGCGCAGGGACACCTGCAATCGGCCCGTAGCCGGCAATCGGTCCTGCCCACCAGCTCGGCCGCACGACCCGAGGCACTTGAAAACGCCACCAAGGCACGTTTGCAAACAGGCAACTTCCAGGCGGTGGCACAAAATGTGCAGGCAACGCTGGGGCATCGTACCGCTTTACAGGGCGCCCCTATTGGCAATACAGGCAGTATGGGCAGCCAGCAGGCAATTGGCCAGGCAGGCAGCAATACGGCAGAAGCCGCAACCCGCACCCCGGTAGAGTCCACTTCCACCCGCTGGAGCAATGCCGCAAAAAGCGTTCTTGCCCTGCTTGAGCATATGCCTAAACAGGCTGCGCCATTAAGCAACCCCAACCAGGCACCCATCATCCCCAAAAATCCCAAAGAGTTATTATCTTATCTGTCGCGCCCGGCTGACAGCGCAGCCACGGGTGGAGCGGGTTTGCAGACAAGCGGCGGGGCTTCGTCAGGCGCTGCGGGTGCAGCAGGTGCCCAGGCAACAAGTGCTGGCACGCCGTTAAAAGAAGAAGCAATACGGGCGCTGGGCTCCAGCCTTTTTGCATCCATCATCCGCGAAACCTTAACCCGTGAAATTACCCGGCCAGGTCTGTCGTATGAGGCCACGATATGGCGCCTTTTACGCAGCAACGGTAATTTAAAAGAGCTGGCCAATCACCCCAAGGCGCTGTTGTTAAAAGAACAACAGGCAGAGCAGCAAATCAACCGGCATATCTCCCTGTTCCCGGCCCTTACCCAGGGCAAGGCAGAAGCCGCCCCTCCTGCGCTATCCGGTCCTTTGGCCAGCCTGGTCCAGCAGCAGCTGGAAATGCACCATCAACAACGTATTGTATGGCAGGGTGAAGCCTGGCAAGGGGCTGCCATGAGCTGGGAAATCCAGAAAGACAACCCACAAGCCTTTGCCGCCCAGCAACCGGCCAACCGGCCCGAAGAAGAAAAAAATGATGCCGGTAGTGAAGCGACACACCAGGATAAGGGCGAAGCCCATACCCCTTGGTCAACCACCTTAACGTTAAGTTTGCCCCAGCTTGGAAAAATCCGCATCATGGTGCAGATTATTGACAATCACGTGCAGGCGCAATATCAGGTTATTGACAACCCCAAACTGAAAGACAATCAAAGTACCACATCCCTGCTGTTGCAGCACATGCCCGAATTTACCCGCCGTTTGCAGGCACTGGGCTTGGAAACCCATTCATTTGAGGTATTCACCGACCCGAGTCAATCGCAGTCTGTGATTGAGCAAAAAGAGGAAGCGTGATGAATAAGCCAGGCATACCTGAAACACGTAAAACGGCCGTCACCCTGGCTTACCATGCCACCGACCCGGCACCCAAGGTGGTTGCCAAGGGCATGGGGAATATTGCACAAAGCATTATCGAGCTGGCCAAACAGCACAATATACCCGTACATGAATCACCGGAACTGGTGGCCATGCTGATGCAAGTGGACCTGGACCAGCAAATCCCGCCCGAGCTGTATACCGTCGTGGCTGAGTTGTTGGCATGGATTTATTCACTGGAAGCGGCGCAGGAAAGGTAAATCCACCCCGGCGCTTCGCCCCCCCTTGCGCAGGAGGAGCATTGAATTATATCGCCATGCTGGCAATGGTCTGGTAAGCCTGGACCAGTTTATTCCTGACCTGGATCGCACTTTGGAAGCCAATGCTGGCCTTTTGCATGTCTATCATGACATCGTTCAACGATATCCCCGGTTTACCCAGGATAAATTGTTCGGCCTGGGTGTTGGCGGCTTGTTGCGTTGCCGAGATGCTTTTGATGGCGGCATCCAGTTCACTGGCAAAAGAGGCTTTGGTAACACCTGCGGCGGGTGCGTTTAAGGGCTGCATGCTGCCCAATTGCAGGGAAACCTTACCGGCTTTTGCGTCATTGGCCATTGCTTTCATTTGTTGCTGCAATGAATTCATGCCTGAAATGGCTAATGGCGAGATGGCTTGCATAGAAATATCCTGACGTAACACTAAGTGGCAAATAAAACGAATATGCCACATATTACCCCCAGCCCTTTTGTTTCAATAGCCCGAATAAGCCAAAAAACCCCGCTTTAACGCCTGATTGCTTTACACCCGGACAGGTGATAATACCTGTCTGAAAAAGTTTAACTGGATAATTGTCTTTTGTTGTTTCCCATGGTCATTATTGAATTCACAGCATTAACTGCCTTACGGTTTACAGGAAGACCGGCATGAGCGGACTGGATAAGCTTGCTGCCCGCTTCCCTATTGTGGAACGCCTGCTGGTGTTGCCGCGCCCGGTATTAATGGGTGCTGCCGCTGGCCTGGTGGCGTTAATCATTGTCAGCCTGCTGTGGATGCGTGGGCCCGACTACAAGGTACTGTTTTCCAACCTGCAAGACAAGGACGGTGGCGCGATTGTATCCGCGCTTGAAAAACTGAACGTACCTTACCAGTTCAATGAAAACGGTTCTGCCATTCTGATACCCGCCGACAAAGTGCATGAAACCCGCATGATGCTGGCCGAACAGGGCCTGCCGCAAGGCGGTGGCGTTGGTTTTGAACTCATGGACAACCCCCAGTTCGGGGCCAGCCAGTTTGCCGAACAGGTTACCTACCAGCGCGCGGTTGAAGGCGAGCTGGCCCGTTCTATTGAAGCCATGAATTCGGTGGAAACCGCCCGGGTTCACCTGGCCATTCCCAAGCAAACCCTGTTTGTCCGTGACCGGAAACTGCCCACCGCCTCGGTCCTGGTCACCCTTAGCCCCGGTCGCAGCCTGGGTGACGGGCAAATTGCCGCCATTGCCTGGCTGGTGGCCTCCAGCGTTCCGGGCCTGACGGCCGAAAATGTTTCTATTGTTGATCAAAGCGGTCGCCTGCTGTCATCCAGTGCCGGGCTTGAGGGCATTGGCGCCAACCAGGCACACCTTAAATTTACCGATGAACTGGAACAGCGCTTGACGGCACGCATTATTTCCATCTTGGTACCGGTAGTGGGCCGTGGCAATGTGCATGCCCAGGTAAGTGCCAGCCTGGATTTTGCCCAGCGCGAACAAACCTCCGAGGTGTTTCGCCCCAACCAGAAACCCGATGAAGCTGCCATTCGCAGCGAGCAAACCAACCGCACGGCCCAGTCCGGCATTGGCCAGCCCATGGGCATTCCGGGTGCCCTGTCCAACGAGCCCCCTGCACCACCGGTTGCCCCCATTGAAAACCCGCCAGGCACCAATGCCACGGCAGCTACCGCCACCACGGTGCAGAACCCGGCCAGCCAAACCAATAACGCCACCATCAACTACGAAGTTGACCGCACCATCAGTCACGTCAAGGATTCAGTCGGCACCATTAAACGGCTTTCCGTTGCCGTGGTGGTTAATTTCCGCGAAAACGAAAACGGTGAAGCCACTCCCCTGCCCGAAGACACCATGCAGCAAATCAATGCCCTGGTCAGGGAAGCCGTGGGCTTTTCCGAAGCGCGCGGTGACAGCCTGAATGTGGTCAATAGCGAGTTCACGACCTCAGAACCGCACATGCCGGTGTGGCAAGACCCGCAAATACATGCCCTGGCCAAAACCCTGGGACAATACCTGTTGCTGTTTATCGCCGTCATGCTGATCTGGCTGAAGGCATTCAAACCGCTTATCCGCTCATTGGAAGAACGTAAAAACATGGAGCTGGCTGAGAAAAAACAGGCTGCCTTGCAACAGGCTGAAGCCGAACGCAAAGCCCAGTCCGAAATCCCTGTCAAGCATGATCACTACGAAGACAATCTTAAAGTGGTCATGAAAATTGCAACCGAAGACCCACGTGCCGTGGCAATGGTACTTAGATCCTGGATAAATCAAAACGATGATGACAGCAGAAAATAAAATGGAACGTTGTGCGATCCTGTTGATGTCCATTGGCGAAGAAGCCGCGGCTGAGGTACTGCGCCACATGGGTGCCCACGAGGTTCAGGAGCTGGGCGCCGCCATGATTGGCATGAGAAACATGACGCGCAACAGCGTGAATCAGGTGCTGGAACAGTTCCGCAAGGATGCCGACCAGTTCTTGTCGGTCAACCTGGGCTCCGAGGAATATATCCGCGCCATTAGAATGGC
>JBBADT010000082.1:0-8976 GCA_041656315.1 Advenella sp. | reverse complement strand
GATGAAATGTCTCGTGGTCACATGCTGGCTGATGCCGTAACCATTATCGGTACACAAGATATCGTGTTCGGTGAAATTGATCGCTAATACTGGCGAATAACTGGATAGTAAAAATGTTGCTTTCTGAACAGGCTTATACAAAGATTGATAAAGAGCTGGCAAAGTATCCCGCCGATCAGCGTTCGTCTGCCATCATGTCTTCCCTTCGCATTGCGCAAGAAGAGAACGGTTGGTTGTCTAGCGATCTGGTCGCCGAAGTAGCCCGCTATATCGGGGTGGAACCCATCGCAGTCCAAGAGGTTGCCACCTTCTACAACATGTTCGAGATGAAACCCGTTGGCAAATTTAAGGTAACGGTATGTACCAATTTGCCCTGTGCCCTGCGTGATGGCGTGAAAACCGCTGAATACATCAAGGAAAAGCTGGGTATTGGTTTTAATGAAACCACTCCCGATGGCGCCATTACCCTGAAAGAGGGTGAATGCATGGGCGCTTGCGGTGATTCACCCGTTCTGCTGGTCAATAACCACCATATGTGTGTGCGCATGTCACAGGAAAAAATTGATGAAATGCTGGCCGATCTGATCAAGGAGGCACAGGCATGAGTTTTCTGGATAAATACTCCCACGGTTTAATTGCCAATCCGGGTAATGACCTGTCAAACAGCATGGCCCTGCACGGGCGCCATATCAAACCGCAAATCCTTGATGGTATCAATGGCGAGAACTGGCACCTTGAAGATTATGTGAAACGGGGTGGTTACGAAGCCCTGCGCAAAATCCTCACGTCAGGCATGTCCCAGGAAGACGTGATTGCCGAAATCAAGGCATCCGGCCTGCGTGGTCGCGGTGGTGCGGGCTTCCCGACCGGTCTTAAATGGAGCTTCATGCCCCGTACGTTCCCGGGCCAGAAATATCTGGTCTGCAACTCGGACGAAGGCGAGCCAGGCACCTTTAAAGACCGCGACATTCTTCGCTTCAATCCACATGCCGTCATTGAGGGCATGGCCATTGGTGCCTATGCCATGGGCATTTCCGTTGGATACAATTACATCCACGGCGAGATTTTTGAAATTTACAAACGTTTTGAAGAAGCGCTTGAAGAGGCTCGCAAGGCCGGTTTCCTGGGTGATAATATCCTGGGTTCCAGCTTCAGCTTCCAATTGCATGCGCATCATGGCTATGGCGCCTATATCTGCGGTGAAGAAACCGCCTTGCTGGAATCCCTGGAAGGCAAGAAAGGGCAGCCGCGCTTCAAGCCGCCATTCCCGGCCAGCTTTGGCCTGTATGGCAAGCCCACCACCATTAACAATACCGAAACCTTTGCCGCCGTGCCCTGGATTATCCGTAACGGCGGGCAGCAATACCTGGAAGTGGGCAAGCCCAATAATGGTGGTACCAAACTGTTTTCCATCACGGGCGACGTAGAGCGTCCCGGTACCTACGAAATTCCGCTGGGCACACCGTTTGCAACCCTGCTTGAACTGGCGGGCGGCATGCGCAACGGACGCAAGCTTAAAGCGGTTATTCCAGGTGGCTCCAGTGCGCCCGTACTGCCCGCAGACATCATGATGGATACCACGATGGACTATGACTCCATTGCCAAGGCCGGCTCAATGCTGGGCTCGGGTGCGGTTACCGTTATGGATGAGTCCCGTTGCATGGTCAAGTCATTGCTGCGCCTGTCTTACTTCTACTACGAAGAAAGCTGTGGCCAGTGCACGCCATGCCGTGAGGGCACCGGCTGGCTGTACCGTATTGTCAATCGCATTGAGCACGGTCAGGGTCGTCCAGAAGACATGGATATGCTTGACACAGTTGCCGGCAATATCATGGGACGCACAATTTGTGCATTGGGCGACGCGGCAGCAATGCCCGTACGCGGTTTCTTAAAGCATTATCGCGACGAGTTCGCGCACCACATCGAGCATAAGCAATGTGTGGTTCCTCACTATCTGTAGGTCAAAGCAATGGTTGAACTTACCATAGACGGCAAACCCGTATCAGTACCTGAAGGCAGCATGGTTATGCACGCCGCCCAGGAACTGGGGGTCTACGTGCCGCATTTCTGTTATCACAAAAAACTGTCAATTGCAGCCAGCTGCCGTATGTGCCTGGTTGAAGTGGAAAAGGCGCCCAAAGCGTTGCCAGCTTGTGCCACGCCGGTTACTCAGGGCATGGTTGTCCATACCTGTTCGGCCAAGGCGATTGCCGCACAAAAGGCAGTCATGGAGTTCCTGCTGATCAACCACCCCCTCGATTGCCCCATTTGCGATCAGGGCGGAGAGTGCCAGTTGCAGGACTTGTCGGTGGGCTACGGCCAGTCCGAGTCCCGCTACAAAGAAGAAAAACGCGTGGTTTTCCATAAAGACGTGGGTCCCTTGATTTCTGCCGAGGAAATGAGCCGCTGCATTCACTGCACGCGTTGTATCCGTTTCGGCCAGGAAGTGGGCGGCATTATGGAGCTGGGCATGGTTGGCCGTGGCGAACATGCTGAAATCACTACCTTTGTTGGCAAGTCCATCGATTCCGAACTTTCCGGCAACATGATTGATGTCTGCCCGGTAGGCGCACTTACCTCCAAGCCTTTCCGTTACACCGCCCGTACCTGGGAACTGGCCCGTCGCCGTTCGGTCAGCCCGCACGATAGCGTTGGCAGCAACCTGGTGGTTCAGGTCAAAGGCGACAACGTCAAGCGCGTGGTTCCTTTCGAAAATGAAGAAGTCAACGAGTGCTGGATTACCGACAAAGACCGTTGGTCTTATGAAGGCTTGAATAGCGAAGACCGCCTGCAAACCCCCATGATCAAGGGTGACGATAACGTATGGCGTGAGGCTTCCTGGAATGACGCTTTAACGGCAGCAGCACAAACACTGGGCCGTATCAATGAAACCCAGGGTATTGGTCAGATTGGTGCTTTGGCAACCGAATATGCAACGGTTGAAGAACTGGCTCTGCTGGGACGTCTGGTGCGTGGCCTGGGTTCTGAACATATTGATTTTCGCCTGCGCCAGAACGATGCCAATTTTGAGGCCGCATTAAACGGTGTACCATGGCTGGGCATGCCCATTGCCGAACTTAATAATCTTGATCGGGTTCTGGTGGTGGGATCATCCCTGCGCAAAGATCATCCTTTGTTTGCACAACGCCTGCGTCAGGCCGCCAAGCAGGGCACACAGATTGTGTTTATCGACAGCTTTGGCGATAATCCGCTGTTCCCGCTTGCCGCCCGTCTTACCGTGGCGCCCAGCCAGCTGGCCGCCACGCTGGCCAAGCTTGGCAATGCGTTAGCCGCCCAAAAAGAGGGTGCACAGGCCGATGACAAAGACCCTGTCCAGAAAATTGCCGCAATTCTGGCAAGCGGCAGCAATAGTGCGGTACTGTTGGGCAATACAGCTGTTTCAGCGCCCGATGCCTCCAATATTGCTGCTCATGCACAAGTGATTGCCAATGGCATTAATGCCAAGCTGGGCTTTTTAACTGCCGGCGCCAATACGGTGGGTGGTTATTTGGCGGGTGCCGTCGCCAGGGAAAACGGCATGAATCTGCCCAAAATGCTGCAAAATCCGCTGAAGGCATTTATTGTGCTGCACGCCGAACCCAAACTTGACTGCGACAATGGTATCAAGGCGCAGGAAATGCTGGCCAATGCATTCTCAATTGCCTTGACACCTTACAAGTCAGCCGCCCAGGATTGGGCCCGTATCATGTTGCCGGTGGCACCGTTCACCGAAACCTCCGGTACGTTTGTCAATGCCGAAGGCAGGGCCCAAAGCTTCAAGGGTGTGGTTGCCGGCAAAGGCCAAAGCCGTCCCGGCTGGAAAGTGCTACGTGTATTGGGCAATATCCTGAAGCTGTCAGACTTTGAAGACGAAACTTCCGAAACCATTCGTGATGCGATACTGCAGAATGGCTACATTTCCCGCCTGGATAACAAAGTCATTGCTGCGCCCAAGGCGTCTGCCGTGGCACCGGTTGGCCTGGAACGTGTGGCTGATGTGCCTATCTATCGCACCGATGCGATTGTTCGTCGTGCCGAATCCTTGCAGCAGTCTCCAGCCAGTGCAGCCCCCAAGGCCCGCATGAATGCGGAAACTATGGGCTCTTTGGCACTGGTGGCTGGCAATCAGGTAAAAGTGAAATCAGCCAGTGGCGAAGTGACGCTTGACGTCCAGCAAGACGATACGCTGGCCAACAATACCGTGCGTATTTCCCACGCATTCGAACAAACAGCAGCATTGGGTAGTGCCTTTGCTCAACTTACTGTGGAGCGCGTCTAATGGATATCTGGTCTTGGTTCACTGATGGCGTTGCCGCATTTGATGCCTGGGGCGCTGGCCTGATCGGTGCAACACCGTGGCTGGTGGTGTGGTCAATTGTCAAAATCCTGATTATTGCCCTGCCAATCATTATCTGTGTGGCTTTCCTGACTTTGTGGGAACGCCGCATGATTGGTTATATGCACATTCGTCGTGGCCCCAACCGTGTGGGTCCTGGCGGGTTGTTGCAGCCTTTTGCAGACGTATTCAAGCTGCTTACCAAAGAGGTTATTGTTCCCGAAAAAGCCAATAGGGTGCTTTATATTCTGGCACCTGTAATGACTTTGCTGCCAGCACTTGCAGCATGGGCCGTTATTCCTTTTGGTCCCGAAACCGTACTGGCAAACGTGAATGCCGGTTTGCTGTATGTCATGGCCATTACCTCGCTGGGTGTTTACGGTGTGATTATCGCGGGCTGGTCATCCAACTCCAAATATCCATTCTTGGGTGCCATGCGTGCTTCGGCGCAAATGATTTCCTATGAACTGGGTATGGGTGTTGTGCTGGTTACCGTGTTGCTGGTATCAGGTACTTTAAACATGAATGGTATTGTGCAGGGCCAATTGAATGGGTGGTTTGCCGATCGTGGCCTGAATTTCCTGTCATGGAACTGGTTGCCCCTGTTGCCCCTGTTTGTGGTGTATGTAATTTCAATTGTGGCTGAAACCTGCCGTCATCCATTCGACGTGGTCGAGGGTGAGTCTGAAATTGTGGCCGGTCACATGGTGGAATACTCCGGTATGGGTTTTGCCATGTTCTTCCTGGCCGAATACGCCAACATGATCCTGTTGTCAGCGATGGCTTCCATCATGTTCCTGGGCGGCTGGTCATCTCCCCTTGATTTTGCCCCGTTTAACTGGGTGCCAGGCTGGTTGTGGCTGGGTCTTAAAACATTCGTTGTCGTGTCCTTCTTTATTTGGTTCCGGGCTTCATTTCCCCGCTATCGTTACGACCAGATCATGCGTCTGGGCTGGAAGATATTCCTTCCGTTAACGGGTGTGTGGTTCCTGATTGTTGCCATTTGGATGCAGACACCGTTCAATATTTGGAAATAGGCTAGAAGAAAATTATGAGTGCTATTAAAGATTTCTTCGGCAGTTTCATGCTGACCGAGATGTTAAAGGGAATGGCCCTGACCGGCAGGTATTTCTTCAAGCGCAAGATTACACTGCGTTATCCTCACGAGAAAACGCCCATGTCTCCGCGTTTTCGGGGTTTGCATGCTTTACGCCGTTATCCGAATGGTGAAGAGCGTTGCATTGCCTGTAAGCTTTGCGAGGCAGTGTGTCCTGCCATGGCCATTACCATTGAATCCGAAGAGCGTGACGATGGAACACGTCGCACCACGCGCTACGATATTGACTTAACTAAATGTATCTTCTGCGGTTTTTGTGAAGAAAGCTGCCCGGTAGATTCCATCGTGGAAACCCATATCCACGAATACCACGGTGAAAAGCGGGGTGATCTGTATTTCACCAAAGATATGTTGCTTGCAGTAGGTGACCAATATGAATCCGAGATCGCTGCACGTCGTGCAACCGATGCACCATACAGATAATCGGCAGGTGAGCAAACTATGACTTTTACGACTGTTTTGTTCTATATTCTGGCCACTATCCTGGTGGTGGCCGGTACACGGGTGATTACCGCGCGCAGTCCGGTGACGGCGGTGCTGCACTTGATCCTGTCATTCGTTACTGCATCATTGCTGTGGATTCTGATTGGTGCCGAGTTCCTTGGACTGTTGCTAATCGTGGTGTACGTTGGCGCGGTGATGGTCATGTTCCTGTTTGTGGTCATGATGATTGACGTGGTCCCCGAATCGCTGCGTGCCGGCTTCCGTACTTACCTGCCCTTGGGCCTGGTGGTGGGCGGCATTATGGTTCTGGAAATTGCCTTTGTGCTGGGTACGGTGTACTACGGCTCGGGTGATCCGGTTGCCTTGCCCGATTCCTATAACAATACGCTCGAGCTGGGTGTGGCGATGTATAGCGAGTATTCGTTCCCGATTCAGGTGGGTGGGTTGGTGCTGCTGGTTGGCATGATTTCAGCCATTGCACTTACCTTGCGTGAACGTCGCAATAGAAAATACGTTGTTGCCAGTGATCAGCTGCATGTCAATGCCGCCGACCGCGTAAGACTTGTCAGCATGAAATCTGAAAAAGAAGAAGCTGCGCCAGTAAAAGAAGGGGATTCAGAATGACGCTAACTTTGGCACATTATCTGATTTTAGGGGCAATCATGTTTGCCCTGGGTGTATTTGGTGTTTTTCTGAATCGCCGTAATCTTATTAGTCTGTTGATGTCCATCGAGCTTATGCTGTTGTCGGTGAATATCAATTTCGTGGCATTTTCCATGTGGAACCCGGGTGCCAACGGCCTACCCGAAACCTCAGGACAGATCTTCGTGTTCTTCATCCTGACCGTTGCCGCCGCCGAGGCCGCAATTGGGCTGGCTATCCTGGTCCTGTTGTTCCGCAGAATCAATTCCATTAATGTTGACGACGTCGGTCGTTTGAAAGGGTAAGGGGAATTACAGCATGACACCAACATTCTCTAGTGCCTTTTTACTGCTGATCGCTTTGGCGCCGCTTGCAGGTGCCGTCATTACCGGTCTGTTTGGCACAGGATTTTTCGGACGTTCGGTTAGTCGCAAAGGTGCGCATAGCCTGACGATCCTGCTTGTTGCCATTTCTTTCTTTGGCTCGCTTTATGCCTTGTATGAAGTGGCCGTTAACGGTGCCTATTATGACCAGGCTATTTATACCTGGACCCTGGTTGGCACCAAGGTGTTTGAAGTCGGCTTCCTGGTTGACCCGTTAACTGCCCTCATGATGGTGGTGGTCACTTCTGTTTCGCTTATGGTACATATTTATACCATTGGCTATATGGTTGATGATCCGGGTTACCAGCGTTTCTTTTCCTACATCTCATTGTTTACGTTCTCAATGCTGATGCTGGTCATGTCCAACAACATGCTGCAGCTGTTCTTTGGATGGGAAGCGGTAGGCCTGGTTTCTTACCTGCTGATCGGTTTCTGGTTTACCCGCGACACCGCCGTTTTCGCCAACATGAAAGCGTTCATCATGAACCGTGTGGGTGACTTCGGTTTTGTGCTTGGCATTGGCCTGTTGTTTGCTTATACCGGCTCCATGCGCTATTCAGAAATTTTCGCGCAGGCGGGTTCTCTGGATGCCCTGATTTTCCCGGGCACCGACTGGAAACTGCTCACGGTTGCATGTATTTGCCTGTTCATCGGTGCAATGGGTAAATCTGCCCAAGTGCCTCTGCACTCATGGCTGCCAGACTCAATGGAAGGCCCTACACCTATCTCCGCATTGATTCACGCGGCGACCATGGTTACCGCTGGTATCTTCATGGTTGCCCGTTTCTCTCCGCTGTTCGAACTGTCTTCAACCGCCTTGTCATTCATTATCGTGATTGGCAGTATCGGTGCGCTGTTCCTGGGTATTTTGGGGATTATCCAAACCGATATCAAGCGTGTGGTGGCTTACTCAACCCTGTCCCAGCTGGGTTACATGACGGTGGCATTGGGTGCGTCAGCCTATCCGGTTGCCATTTTTCACTTAATGACACACGCCTTCTTCAAGGCACTGTTGTTCCTTGGTGCGGGTTCCGTCATTATCGGCATGCATCATGACCAGGACATCCGTAACATGGGTGGGCTGCGTAAATATATGCCCATTACCTGGATTACCTTCCTGATTGGTACGCTGTCGCTGGTGGGTACACCGTTCTTCTCCGGTTTCTATTCCAAAGAGCACGTGATTGAAGCGGCCGGACTGGCCAACGTGTGGGGTGCCAATTTTGCTTATTGGTCTACGCTCATTGGTGTGTTTGTTACTTCGCTGTACTCATTCCGTCTTTACTTCCTGGTTTTCCATGGAAAAGAGCGTTTTGATACCAAGCCTGCACATGGCAAGAAACATGATGACCACGGTCATCATGGTGGTGTGCCACACGAGTCTCCATGGGTAGTTACCTTGCCCCTGATCCTGTTGGCAATTCCATCCGTCTTTGTGGGGGCATGGGCCATTGATCCAATGCTGTTCAAAGGGTTCTTTGGTGATTCCATCGTGGTTGCCGCCGACCATCCTGCCATGGCAGAACTGGCCAGCACCTATCACGGCTGGGTTGCTTATGGCCTGCATGCTTTCCAAACGGCTCCATTCTGGCTGATGATTGCCGGTCTGGTAACGGCATGGTATTGCTACATTGTTAATCCCAAGCTTCCTGCCAAGATCTACAGTGCATTTTCCGGCATCAACCGTATTCTGGAAAATAAATACTATGCTGACTGGTTTAATGAGAACGTTATCGCCCGCGCAGTTCGTGGATTAGGTAGCGTATTCTGGAAAGTTGGCGATAAAGGTATTATTGATGGCGCAATTATTGGTGGAAGTACAAGGCTGGTAGGCTGGATTGCCGCCGTCAGCCGCTACTTGCAGTCCGGCTATATCTATCACTACGCGTTTGCGATGATTGCTGGCGTGATTGCATTAATTACTTTCTTTGTGCTGGTAAACTAAGATGGGCGAAATGACTACTACTATTCCTTGGCTTTCCTTGTCGATATTCGTGCCAATTGTTGCGGGTATACTGGTGTTGATATTCGGTCGTGATGACCGTGCCGACTAT
>JBBADT010000081.1:0-9681 GCA_041656315.1 Advenella sp. | reverse complement strand
CGTTCTCAAGGTTGAGGGATGACTGGTATTTATACTTGTGCCGGCACCGCCAGAGGTAGGACCGGTCGCCCACTTTGATGGTGAGCTCCCCGCCGTGCCAGAGGTTGATGGAGCCGGTTTCGTGGCAAAGGAACTCCATGAAGTCAACGTCAGTCAGTTTCTTTGCCCAGTCCTCGTGGCAGTTGTGCGCAATAATCCCGTTGGCCAAATAGCTATGGTCTTGGTCTATTTCTAGATCATATGTCGGGCCTGTGTATTGATATTTAGTTAGTGATCTTATCGGGGTTGCTATGTAACCACCAACCTCAAACTGCCAGCTTGATGCTTTGCGGTATTCGTAAATATTTGCTTTATCGTTTAATGATGGTATTTTACCTGCATACGCAGCTCTAATGTTAATCTGGTAGTCGTCGTAATCCCTGTTTTCCCTGTGTTGAACCCGCAGGGTATTGGCTATTCCGTTGTTCAAAAGTATCCGCCTCAACTGGTATGCGAGATTCTTGGAGATGGTAGTAATGGTCATGCATCTACCTTGATCCTTCCGTTGATGGCCATCACCGTCAAGCATACCTGCCAACACATAGATGGAATGCCTGTCTGTCACCATGCTTTCTTCCATTACCTTGCTATGGGCAAGGTTGCCACATTTCTTGTAAAATATATTAGCAATTTTCGTTCTGTGAACTGATACTGATACCGTGTTCCTATCTTTACGCTCCCTAATTGATGGTTCCATTCCATACTCTGACATAAATAGCATTTTTGCAATTTCTGCAAGCCCCCGCTCCTTAGCAGACAGCGTTATTGTTATGCCTTGTTTTTTTGTATTGACATAGCACCCATCTGCCAAAAACAATCCAAACAGGTATGCCTTGCCGGGAGTAAGGCTGCTATCATTTAAGGGAGATTTAGGCATTAGCAACATATCGCCAACACCCAATTCGCCAAGTTCACGCCACTTAGCTTCATACGCTTTCCCACTGCATCGCATCGCCCTACATCGCTCGTAAGTTGGGGACAGAGGTTTGCACACACGGTCCCGATGGTAGCACATTGCTTCGCTTCGCTTTATAGCCAACACCTTATGGTCGGCGGTTGCATTTACTGTTCCAATGTTCCCAACGGTTCCAAATTCCACTACTTCTCCTGAATACCAGTTGTTGTGTTTTTTAACTACCTTTCGGGCTTGTCCCGTTCCAGACACAACCATTTGCCCCGGCGACACATCTTCAATGGGTACTGTCGTTCCGTCTGACATTGTGATTGGAGTTCCCGATAAGAAGCAGCCCCTCACCAACGCAAGACACTTCCCGGCCACCTGCTCAAGGTAATGCTTTACCGCAATGTCCTGCATTCCCGGTTGGATGATCTGTTCATACTGAGCACCCGGAGCAATCCCGGTCACATAGTTGTCCTTGTAGTCCCCGGCCCCGATGAAGTAAAGCCCTTCCGTGTCACGTATTTTGGCAAGATCCTGCTCAAATAGCTTATAGTCAACTCCTGCAGCCCCGATATGCCAGTCGCCCCAAAAGGCCACGCCCACGGGTTTGTCGCCGTTCAGCCGGATGGATGCCTTTGTCTGCCGGGTGTTCAGCTTCTCCTTCTTCTCTTGAAGGTCGATCATGGAGGCGATGAAGTCATCAACATCTTCTTCGGTATATTCGCGTTTATCCTCATACTCCACCGCCCGCGCCTTCCGCGCCCGGTTGATAGCATGGTTGACTTGCTTCGTGGTGGTCAGCCCCAGCCGTTCCCGGATCTGCTCATAGGAGAGGCCCTCCCCGAACAGGCGAAGGGCCTCATTGTCATGGGCGGCCATGACTAGATATCCACGTCAATGCCGGTATAGCCATATGCCTCCGCGAGCCCGTGCCAGTCCGGGACGATGCAGATCACCTCAAAACGATAATGTCCAGGGGACAGATCGTTGAAGGTGGTCTCTGTTGCATCACCGTCGATCCAGGTCTGCACTGGCTTGCCGCTGTCTTTGTAGGTGTTGATATATATATATCTATATCGCATCGGATTACTCCAGGTCAGCTTGACGCTTCCGGGCCCGGTCTTGTTCGCGGCCAGCCCCACAACGTGCGGCGGGTCCGGCACGTGAACGGGCGGGGGTTGTCCTGGCGTGCCAGGATCTACGGGCACGTGGGATGCCGCCCCCTTCAGCCGCACAGTCAGGGTGAGTTCCTCCACTTCTGCGCTCGCCAGGAGCGCGGTCAATTTGTCAATCATGTTTTTATCCTCCTCAGATAATTTGTTAAAAACTCGATCAGCCACTCCAGGAAATCCGCCAGGGTTTTCGGCGATTCCTCGGGGGGTTCAGGCTCTTCCGGCAGCTCCGGTTCGGGTTCAACGGGTTCGGGTTCAACAGGAGGCAGCTCTGGCTCCGCGGGCGCAGGGGTGGCCAGCAAGCCCTCAAGCATCTTGACGATATCCTGCCCGTAGGTTGCTGACGGGGCCCACTTGCCGCCCAGTTCCTCGACATCTTTCACGGTCCCCGCCCAGGATAGATCCTGCACGACGTAATATCTGCCGTGCGGGGTGCCGACGGGCTTCAAGCCGACATAAGCGCACATATGGTTGAAGTGCGCCCGGACACCATCGTCAGGGGTGGCAAAAGACTGATGATCCTCGCGCCGGTCGCCGACGGGGTTCTGGATCTTGATCCCCGCCCAGTTGTTCTGGTCCGGCGTGACTGCGCCGCCGTATTTGCCATATGCCGTCTCCTTGGCGCTTTGGACGTAGAGGGCTTCTGGCCTGATGCCGGTGAGCAGGCCGTAATGCCAGTAAAGGGGAGCGATGTCAACAAACCTCTGATGTGCACCCATTTTCGTGGCCCAGTCTTGGGCTTGGCCAACAGTGGCCTCCGCAGCACCAAGGATCGGCGTGCCGGGAGTGTCGGGCTCAGGTGCAGTGTAGGTTTTTCTTTTTAAATTTAGAGCGTTTGCAATGCCCACCGCCGTCAGCCGCCCCAGCTCCTTGAGCACGGCGCTCTTTTTCAAGAGCGCCGCATCCGCCACGTTGGTTACGTAGAGGTATTCCATCAGGACAGTTGGGCAGGGTGGCATGCGCGTAATATAATGGTCGTAGCGCCGCTTGCCGCGATCAGGCACACCCAGGCTCCTTAGGTAAGGATATACCGCTGCATGCAACGCATCCCGGTAGCCTAATGTCTCAGGACGCAGGGGGCCGCTATGACAGTAAGTCTCAAAGCCGCGCACATCAGAAGTAAAAGCATTATTGTGTTGAGAAACAAAAAGATCCGCGCTCTTGCCCATGGCCGCCCGGGTGGAAAGCGCCACATAGACATCCTTGGTTCGCGTTAGCTTGACGGTGCAGTCGTAGTCGGCCAGTGCATCGCGGGTAGCAAGGGAAATGACCAGGTTTAGATCCTTCTCCTTGAGACCGTTGCCCACGGCGCCTGGATCGGATCCACCATGGCCGGGGTCTAGGATGATGATCCTACTCACCAGGACCACCCTCTTTGGTCCGGCAGCTCTCGCAGATCGGCTCGCCCATGAAGGATTCCATACTGTAGGGCATGGGCTCGCCGCAGGTGGCGCATTCAATCGTCAATTTGGCACCCGTCATAGTTTTTGTTTTATCAATTATATCCGTTCCGAATTTCGCTATTGTCGCCAGGGCCGATGCCGCGAAGATGGCCCCGAAGAGCTCCGGCTGCACATAAAGGGCACCGATGCCCAGCAGTACCAGGGATCCGAAATAGGGTAAAACACCGGTCTTGAGGTAGTCCGCCAGGAGCCGGATGTCGAAGCTACCGCCAGAAACCGCCTTTATTACGCCCATCAGGGTGTCGATCACGATGAGTCCAACTATCACCAACAGCGCATAAATCACACCCTGGCCGATGATACCGGCCGCAATTTCCTGAAACATGAGAATCTCTCCTTTAAAGTTATTTTTTCAAATCATCGATCCGGTGGTTTACCACCTTGATCTTCTCGTCCAGAAGAGAACAGTTTTCCTCCAGCCGGAAGGTCCGCTCCACGATCTGGTTGTGCTTGTCCACTTTCTTCTCCAACTGTTCGATGCGGTAAGATGTCAGCCTCGACGATGCCACGATGCCCCCAAACGTGCCGATAAGCGTGCCGCCAAATGCTATGACTGCTACCCAGATGCTTTCACTCAATAGAACCACCCCTTCCTCGACCTATGTTCACGTATGCAAATATCCCGCCCTCTTGTGTTCATTTAGGCGGGATAATGATAATATGGAGTTCCAGGCACCCAGTCCCCTACGCCGGAGGGGGGCGGTCCTCGACACGCCCCCGGCCTGGGTCACGGCTTCACGGTAATGGGATCTAACCCTATTGCCCTCCGCGCTATGTTGATCCGCAGGATGTTGATCGTGTCCATTTTCTCCCGCTTCTCTTCTGCTGTCATCCTGGGATCATCGAATACCCTCTGTCCCGCAAGGCGCAGTTCGCTCATATCGGAAGCCGCCGATCTATACCTCCCCAAATTGCTTAACCGTTCTTGCTCCTTCGCTGTAAGTTCTCTGCCCGCTTTACGCTTGCTGTATGCTTTCTCCGCTTCATCCAGGCGGGTGTAGAGCGTGTCCATACTCTTGGAGTTAGACCATACGCGTGAAGTAAAGGCTCCCACGACGGGATAGTCGGCAAGGGTTGAAGCAGGTTTCGTAACCTTCTCGGTTGCCCCCACAGCCTTGAGAAGTTGATCCAGGACCTTTGTGCCGTATCTTGCCAGACCCCCTCCATAGCTGTAAGCGATGTGATCCGCCTTGCGCGGTGAGATGTGCAGATATTTCCCGATCAGCTTCGCTGTCTCCGAAGTGTAGTTACCGTACTGAAGTTCGGCCGGCAGTCTTTCTTCGCCAACGGGAACGATGGGCCGGTCGGTAAAGAAGCTCTTGTTCGCATAGAAGGCTTCCAGCCATCCCGTAAGGGCCGTGGGCAATATGTCGGGCAGGCCCGCTTCTTTGACTGTGTTCAGATAACCTTTGAATGCGTCAGGGTCCTCGGTGTAAATATAGTCCAGCACCCTTTCCGGAAGGGTCCCGAAGATAACGCCTAACTCGAAGGGCTTCGGAATACGAAACACGTGTTTGGGGGTTAAGACGATCCAGAATAGATCTTTCTCCCATTGGGGAAGCTCTTGATACCTTTCGTCGTCCCGGTTCATCATGTATAAAATGATGGACGGCAGGGTGATGTATAACAGACACCGCGGAATAGACTGGCCGGGTTTTTGCCTGAACGCCCGGGCCATCTTATCTATACCCTGTATGCTGGCGTTAAAGAAAGCTATTACCCGGTTGGGGATCTTACCGACATTCCCCCACCGGGCGAAGTCTAACGTAACATCCCTTGCGGATAACGCGGCTTGGCGGATGCCCTTTCCCGCCTTTCTTTCTGCCTTTACCCCCCTGCCGAATTCGCCTAACCGGGTGGCCATTTCTCCGTATTCAGATAGCGCTCTCAGCACTTCAACGGGGTGCGTCAGTAGAAACTTGGCCTTTTCTTTGGCGCTTGTTTGAAGCATTCCCCGGAGTGATCCCTGCAAGTAGTCCCTGTCGAGAGATACCATTGCGCCATGCGCTGCGCCGGAAGCATGGAATTTCCAGTAGAGATCATCTTTCTTTAACACGCTAAACAGTCCTCGGATAAAGTCAGCCGGCTTGTAACCGTACTTGCTGTAAACAAGAGCCGTCCACATATCCCTGATAGGGTTGCGCACCATAAAATCCGGGGATAGCGTCGCCCCGGCCCTGAGCAGCGCCGCAGGCTTGGAGAGCAAATTAACGAACAGGTTCGCTGACTCCTTGTCCAATGACAACAGCGCCCGGTAAAGCTCGGGTTCAACCTGGTAGAATTCCCGTTTGCCCTCTCTCCATACGGCAAGGATATTCTCTTTCCCCGCGGGGAAGGGGCTTGGCCTAAATATCGTTGCGGCGTTGTCAAGATCCAACCCATCCGTGTCTATTCCGATTCCCTCAAGGGCATCCTTGATCTCTGACAGACCAAAGGTAACGGGGCGTATAGGTGCGGGGACTTTCTCCACCCATTTCCCGGCGCCTTCCTTAAATTCGGCCAACTCCACTACCAGCCGGCCCACGTTATTCCTTTCGGCCACATTGGTGAAGAAGAAGGCATTCCTGACTATGCTTTCAAGGGGATCGACGATATCCCTTTGCGATCCTTTCATTCGTCTAACGGGGTTCCCTAAATTGGCATAGCCTGTTTTCCCATACCCGTGGCTCCCGCCCATTTCCTCAAATACTCTGTAGAAGGGGACATAGTTCCTGTTCATCGCCCGGAACGTATCGGCCCCGGCCTTGTCGAGTATCTGCGCGTCAACAAGGACATCCACCAGCGCATCAGAGAACCCCACCAGTTTCTTTTGGGCTTTGATGAACTCTGGTGTTTCCAGTTCCTTTACTACCTGCTCGGCATCTTCAAGGGTAATTCCTGACTCTATGTCCCTGCCGTGAAGCTCAATGGCCCTCTTCGCGGTGATGTAGGCCCTAAAATCATCCAGGTTGGCCTTAACCGGATCGAGGATCTCTTTCAGCGAAGGGCCGATCTTCTTGTAGTCCTTGTCCACTATACCGTAGTTAAGTAGCGTCTCCGCTTTTCCGGCCCATCCGCGTGATAGCCATGCTTGCATAAAGGGATCCTCGTCAAAGTCCACGCCCTCCGGGAAGAGGGCATCGACATACTTCTTGATCGGGTGCAGTTCATCCACGGCGGCGGCGTAAAGCCTGTCCAGCGTCATCTTCCGGCCCGACTTCTCACCAACTGAAAGAACGCCCAGCACCCTGGCTTTGGCGGGCTGGCTGATCCAGTTGGTTATATCCTGTCTTGCCTGCAGTAAAACGTCGTGAATGTCCTGGTTCGCCGCCATGATCTGTTCAAAGGCGGCATAGTAATGCGGGGCCTGCCTTATGGCATCCTGGGGATCGGTTAAATATAGGCGCATAAATTCGGCTACGCCCTCCGCGCGGACCTGCGCCTTGCTGTAAGAGGGTTTCGACGTTACCTGCCCTAGGGACATTAGTTCGCCGTCAAAGGACTTGGTTGCCGAAAGGTTAAACTTCTTGTCAAGGTAATGGCCGACTTCGTGGGCGATGGTGGGGATGTCCTGGGCAAGCTTGGTGCGAATGACTTCCTGCCATGTTTTGAAGATACCCCTTGCCTGCTGGCGGTATCTCCCCACACGGATCGGAATGTCCAGCTTGTCGCTCAGGAATTTTACAATATCCCGGCGCCTGGTGGGAGGAATAGACTGCAAAGGCGGGGCCGTTTTCAGCTTCGGGGCCGGGCCTACGGCTTTTTGGGTTCCGCCTTTTGAGACCCCTCCTCCGCCCTCCGCATTCGTCTTAATATTTCGTTCACCATCCATTTCCTTGTCTTTGAAAAGCGAAGATTGCCCGGCCTTTTCTTGTTTTTCACTTTTTGTCAACTCCCAGCCTTCTTTTGCTTTTTCCACCGATGCCTGAAGCAGTTCCGCCCTGGTGGGCGGGGTTTGAGAAATTATGCTTATCTGTTTGGGGTGACCAAGAACCTCTACACCCCTTATGTATTCCTTGAAGATGGATCCTATTCTTAATGCGCTAAACTTGTTTTCATCGAGTATGGCCAGTATGTCCTTTTCCAAATTCGTCAATTCGATGCCAAATAACTGCCTTGCGCTAAAATAGCCCTCAACTGTCATCTTGCTATCCCGCAGTTCGGACATTTTTACCATAGCACGGGAAAGGTTTTCGCTCAAGTCAAGTGGATATAAATTGCCTTTCTCCATTTCATGTTTCTGGAGTAACAATTTGGGGGCAAGCACATTCATAGCGTTCATAATGTTTCTGACGTTGGGGTTAGTTTCTTCCATTAACTTAATAAGCGCATTTGTGTTGCCGTAAACCTTGGCAAGGATAGCATTCCTGATGCGTTTTTCCCCGTCCACCGTCAAACCGCTTCCGTCAGCGGCAATCATATCGTTTCTTTCAGATGATGGAACTACATCATGGATAAACCTATTGATGAAGTTCTTATTATCCGCTGTCTCCAACCTGCCCTCTTCGTGGGGGACAAAAGCTGCCATCAGCCTGTCGTCTATTTTCTGAGCGTCAAGTTCGGCTGTTTCGGCAGCACTCATCTTTTGCTCCCCGGGGACATTCCCCTTCCTGGCCAACTCAGCCCTGTCAATGTCAGTCGTTCTCAAGCGAACAAGAATCGGCTCCTTCGCCCTTTCCACGGCGCCCTTTGATATGCCAAACTTAGTAGCATTATCCGTTAACCATTTACGATATTTTGTTGCTAGGGGCAGATCCTTCTTGTAGGCTGTTATCAGTGCCCATGTCCTATGGTTGCCGATTTCGACGCGCCCATCAGCCCCAACCGTAGGTGCTCCCTTGCTTATCTCGGTATTTTCACCCATCCTGCGAGGTTCAAGCTTTGCGACAAATTCGTTTATCCTGTTTTGGGTAGCTTTACGGTTGATATTCCTAGGCTGCAGTCTTTGATCATCTTGGTAGTAAGAAGGGTTTGGCTTAACTGAATCTATTCCGGCAAATGAAGTTACAATATCGTCGGCCTCAGATAAGCAGTATTCAAAATGGACCTCGATGTTATCAACCTCGGTAAATGCCGAATCCTTATTGCCTTTTTCGATAGGCTCGAAAGGCTTGAGGGGTTCGGCCTTCTCTTTGGGTTCCTCAGTTTTGATCTGATCGGCAACGTCAGGGTCTATTGCCACAATGTCGTCAATGCCCGCAACGTATTCGTTTGCGTCCATCGATTCGTCGAAAGCAGCGACCGCCCTCCATTCCCCGGCATCCCCACCCTTGATCACTCTCTGCTGGACGCTATACGGCTTCTCACCTTTAGCGGTTAGCTCAACAATACGATACTCGCGCCGGATGGTAATATCCTCAGATGTTTTGGTGTCCATTATGACAGTCTCTGTGTAGCCTGCAATGTCGCCCAGGGGCTCTCCTCTTGTGGCAGCAGGTTTCTCCGGCTTGAAGTATTTATCCAGCACTTCCTCGGCGTGTTTAGCAGAGCTCTTTCCGATCTTCTTCTCCCATGCTTTGGCAGAAGCATTCCACTCGAAGCCCCTACCTTTGAACTGTCGTTCGACTTCCTCTCCAGGGGCATTGTCGAAGAGCACCCGGGTCATGCCAACATCATAATGGTTTTCGATGCGGGCGCCTTCACGTTTGGACATCGGCCGGATATGGTGATCTGCCGGCTTGTTTGGAACAGGGCCCGTTCTATCAACTTTAACATGCGTGAGGTTTATATCATTTCCCCCATACCCCTGCCTGGTTGTAGCGGTTAAGGTAACCTTGTCACCAGCTTTGAGTTCGGGAACAAAGTCACTGAGGGCGCGGTCGCTCCACCAAAGATATTCCTTGCCAGTTTCAACATCCCTGAATGTCGTTACCTGTACTTCCCATTGGGGACCATAAGGCCTACTGTGTCCCCTGCGGCTGACTACCTCCATCTGGCGATCTTTGAGGCGCTCCTGTTTAAATGTTTCCTTCTCCGGCTCCGGCAACGCTTCGGCACCCGCATCCCTATCCATATCATCCAGGTCGAGCTTGCTAATATCCCCACGGACAACGGCATTAAGGGTTTTCATCTTCTCGGTAATTATGGCCTTGTTCCATTCGTCGATAGCGGTATCGGCAAGGACATA
>JBBADT010000080.1:0-9731 GCA_041656315.1 Advenella sp. | reverse complement strand
AGCATGATGGGGGCGCCATGGGCGTCATCGGCACCGACAAAATGAACGGTATGACCCGACATGCGCATGGTGCGAACCCAGATATCGGCCTGGATGTATTCCATGATATGGCCAATATGAAATGAGCCATTGGCATAAGGGAGTGCGGTAGTAACAAAAATCGTGCGTGTCATGAACAATTACAGTAAAAATTAAACAGTTGAATGATTTTAGACGAAAATGCCGGTTATAACTGAACCGGCAGAATATTTCCAACAGGAAACGGGCGGGGCGAACACGAAAAGATAACAGGAAATTTTAAAATCCTCCTATCTTACCGAAAAAGCGTGAATGAAAAACGGTTTCTTATTTTATTTCGCGTATTTCAACGTCGGTCACGTCTTTGGCGCTGGTGGAAAATTTGCGTTTGTGGAATTTTTCCTGGAAGTCGGTTTGAGTCTGGCGTGCCCGGGTGCGGGATTGTGTCCAGAACTGGCCAGCAGAAAAGTTTTGTCCGCGAACGCGGGCAATAATATACATCACGCCCAGGGCAATGGCGGTTGATGCCATGAAGATGAACGCCATGCAAAGGCCAACAATGGCCAGAATGACAAAGAGAACGCTTTTCAGGATACTGTCTAGAAAATCTTTCATTGTGTATGGAAACCCCATGATAGTGGCAGGTTTATCTTCACCTGCCGATAATAAAAACGGTATGATTGACTATTCTACTCAAGTAAGTTTAAAAGTGATAAAACCATGAGTTTACAAATAAACACCATTCTTTCCGAGCTGCAGTCTGTGCAGGATCCCCTTACCGGTATGTCCCTGGCTAAAAAGTTTAGGGAAAGAGACCTGGAAATCAAGGGTAATACCGTAGAAGTCAAGTTATTCCTGGGCTATTACCCCGCTGAAGACAAAGGCAATATCGAGCAACAAATAACAGACGCCTGTGCCAGGGCGGGGGCCGCTCAAACCCGGATCAATTACTTAGATGGTATCAAAAGCCATGTAGTTCAAGGGGGCCTGAAACCAATTGCATCAATAAAAAATATTATTGCGGTCGCTTCAGGCAAGGGTGGTGTGGGTAAAAGTACAACTTCTGTCAATTTGGCACTTGCCCTGTCGCAGGCTGGTGCAAAAGTCGGTATCCTTGATGCGGATATTTATGGTCCAAGCCAGCCGTTAATGCTGGGTGTTTCAGGCAAGCCCAAGTCAGTGGATGGCAAAAGCATGGAGCCCCTTGAAGGGCATGGCATTGCGGTCAACTCAATTGGTTTCCTGATAGACGGTGATGCGCCGGCTATTTTACGTGGTCCCATGGTTGCCCAGGCCCTTGAGCAATTGTTAAGACAAACGAATTGGCCTGATCTGGATTACCTGATTGTGGATATGCCACCCGGAACTGGTGATATTGCCCTGACCCTGGCCCAGAAAGTGCCGGTTGTGGGGGCGGTTATTGTTACCACGCCACAAGACATAGCCCTGGCCGATGCCCGCAAAGGCCTGCGCATGTTCCAGAAAGTGGATGTCCCCATTCTGGGTGTGATTGAAAACATGTCCATGCATGTGTGTTCAAACTGTGGTCATGTTGAGCATTTGTTTGGTCATGACGGCGGGCGTAAAATGGCCCAGGAACTGGAAGTACCCTGGTTGGGCAGCCTGCCACTCACATTGGCGGTACGTGAGCAGACAGATTCCGGCAACCCTACGGTGGTGTCAGATCCCACTAGTGAAGCGGCCAAGTCGTACCGGCATATTGCCAGAAAACTGGCGGTTGCAGTTTCCGATTTGGCGGTAGATATGAGTGGCAAGTTTCCTTCAGTAGTGGTAAAACCGTTATGAAGTTAAATAATATGTAATACAAACCTGTTAACTATTCAATCCGATGCACTTTACAGCCCGGTCCGTTATTTTTTTACCACTTATCCTGTTTGCCACTTCAATGGCGTTTGCTGCCGGCAAGCCCGAGGTGGTGATTGATCCCAGCGGCTTAAGTCCAGAGGTACTGAAAAGTGTTAATGATGGCATTAGTGCCGTGGTGCGTCTGGCTGATGACCAGGACGGTGGCGAAGCCGAGCGGATTCGCAGCCGGGGACGTGATGCCGTGATTTCCGCCCTTGCCACACATGGGTATTTTGCCCCCAAGGTGACCCTTGAAGTGGGTGAGGATGTGGCGGGTGAAACCTGGGATATTTACATAGAACTTGGTAAAGTGGCCAAAGTTGCATCGGTGGAAAACCGCTTTGCCGGCAGTATAGCCGGTGCCCAATATGCCCAGCGGGTGGATGCCCTGAAAAAAAACTGGGGCTTGCCCGTTGGCGCCGATTTCATTAATGCCCGGTGGAGTGCTTCCAAAAGCACCTTGCTGGATGACGTGATGGATCGGGATTTTTACCTTGCCCGCATGACCCACTCCCAGGCGGCGGTTAATCCTGAAACCGCCACGGTTGATACCGTAACCGAAGTGCATAGTGGGCCGGCAGTCACCCTTGGCAATATAGAGGTAATTGGCTTGCGCCATGTCCCTGAAAGTCTGGTGCGTCGTTATATACGCTATAAACCTGGCGATCCCTACGTTCAGGACCAGCTCGATGACTGGCAGCAGGCCTTGCAGTCAACCAATTTTTTCAGGGGCGCATTCGTTTCCCTTAAAACCCCGGAAGGCTCTGAAATTTATGATCTGGAACAGGTGGAGCTGCCCGTGTCTGTCCGGGTAACAGAGGGTCCGTCACGTTCTATTGCCGGCTCTTTGGGGGTCGATGACATTAGTGGAATCCGGGTTGAGGGCCTGTATACGCAAAATGTTGTCTGGGGGTTGCCGGTTATTATGGAAACCGGTGCCGGCTTCGACTTTAAAAGTCAGCGTGCCTTTCTTGATTTTACCTTGCCACCCAATTACGATGGTTCAAGGGACAGTTTTGGCGTCATGGCCCGACATTCCGATATTCAAAATGAAGATGTCACCCGTTTTGGCCTGGGCTGGAAACGAAAGCGCGAATTCAAACTGGACCCGGAAAGCCGGGTTAATTATGAGTCCAATTGGGGGATTTTGCTTGCGCGCGATTCTATCAAGCGTGAAAACGAAGCGCGTTTTTCTTTGCCAACTGTGGTGGGTACTTGGGATTTGTTGCGACGCGATCTTAATGACCGCTACGACCCGCGCGAAGGGAACCTGATCGCCTTGGGCCTGGGGGCTGGCATGACGCTGAACAAGCAGCAGACCTTTGGCCGGGTTGGTTTGCGAGTGCAGCAATGGTGGCCGGTGGGTAAAAGAGACGTCTTTACGCTGAGGGCAGAAGCCGGACAGGTGTTGGGTTCCAAAAATACGCCTATCCCTGATGACTTTGGCTACCGGACAGGTGGCCCCCGCTCCATTCGAGGCTATAAATACAATGAGTTTGGTCGTGATACGGGAAATGCTATTGTTGGTACCCGTTCGCTGGCGGTGGTGGGTGCCCAGTACATGCATTACTTTGACGACCGTTTTGGCATGAGCGTATTTGTTGATGCCGGTGATGCAGCACCTTCTTTTCGGGAGATGAAAATTGCCTTGGGCTATGGGGTGGGGGCGATTGTCAAGACTCCGGCCGGGCCCTTGTCTCTTGATTTGGCCTGGGGGCAGCGTGACCGTAAATTAAGGCTGCACTTTTCTTTAGGGGTGGCATTTTGAGCAGGATCCGCAGGCATTTGAAAAAATGGCTTAAATGGAAAACCACCCCTTTGCTGGCGCTTTTACTGCTTGCCACATTTCTGTTCTGGGCATTGGGTACCAGTGCTGGCAGCAAATGGACCTTGCGTAATGTGCTGGCCCAGGTGGGCGGTGAAATGGGTGAGGTTGAAGGGACAATCTGGAGCGGTCTTAAACTTGAGCGCCTGGTGATTGATACACCCGAAGTAAGTGTGGTGGCAACCAATGCCCGTGTTCAGGTCAAGTGGCTCGAACTTTTCAATCGTCGTCTTAAAGTGACCCACATGGAAGTGGGCGATCTGGATATCCGCCTGTTGCCTGTGCCATCCCCAGAGCCTGAAACGGATGCGGGACCTTTTACCATGCCGGGCCTGCCAGTTACCATAGAGGTGGATACGGTTCGCATTGGCAAGTTCGCGCTTGTGCAGGCTGATGGCAGCCATTTGCCTATCGGTTTAAGCGGGTTTTGGGTAAGCGGTTTGCGGGTTAACCAGGAACAGGCCAGCGGGAAAATTGACAGTGTGCATATCAGTCATGACCTGGTTAATAGCGACCTGAGCGGCAATCTTAAAATTACCCAACTCAAGTCGCCTTGGCCATTAGAACTGAATCTTCAGGCCAAGACGTCCAGCGAAAACCGCGACTCGCCTATTTGTCTGGATCGTTTTCTGGCCTCCTCAATATTCAGGGGGCAGCACAGTGGCAGCTGTACCTTTGACCTTGATCTGCAAGCGCAGGGCTCGGCCGATCGTCTGGGAATTGCCCTGGAGGGTAACGGGCAGGGCGTAAAACTGGATGCCAATACCGTTTTAAACCTGTTTGCACCGGTTCCCCTGGAAAACGCACATTTGGCACTGGCGCTTGAAAACGGTGCCTCGCTGCTGTTGAATGCTGAACTGAAGGAAAAACAGGGTGTTGATGGCAGTGACCGGCTGGAAGGCAGTTTGCTCAGCAATCGGCTGGCCTTGCATCAAGTGCTGGCCGGTGCCGTACCGGAGTCCCTGTTAACCGCACGTTTCGGTTTTAAGGCCGACCTTGCGGGGCTGGATAAACTGCATCAGCTGGACGTGCAGGCACATATAGATGCGGCCAGCCGCTGGAACCGTCTGCCTTTGTCGGGTGACATCAACTTGCAGCTTAAGAGTCTGTCCTCGGCAGATGCAATTTATATCGACAACGCGCATATCGACCTGGTTCAGGGCAAGAATAAAATTCGTTCCTCGGGTGGTTTCGGGCATGCCGACAGTCGTCTGTTGCTGGATATCAACCTGCCCGAATTGGCCAGTCTGTGGCCTGGCCTTGAAGGTAGCGGTAGTGTCAATGGTGAGGTGAGCGGTTCGCTGGCAATGCATGACGCATTCCTGAAAGCCACATTTGCCCAATCCAGCGCCACTGACCTGGGCAAGGCTCCTGTCAGTTTTGAAACCCGGCTTGAGGGTGCGCTGGCTCCTAATGAGCAGGGGCAACCGGTTTGGCAGGGCGATATTGCCGGGTTGAAGGTGCAGCATGCGAACATTCGCCTTGAGCAGCAGGACAAGCTGGCGCTTTATTTTGCCCCGGATGCACGTGACGAGGAAAAGCAATGGTCAGTGGGGGCATCGCAATTAAAACTGGTTTTGAATGGCAAGCCGGCCATCCTGGATCACCAGTTGTCCGAAGGCAGCCAGCGTGGCTGGAAGACACAGGGAGAATTCTCTGATTTAACGATTGGTTACCCCTTCATCAGGGATATTCAGCAGGCATTGGCTGGTGGAAACGAAGAAAAACCGGAGGCCGCAAAAGCTAAAAAAATAGCCGATGTTATTTACGACGGCAACTGGAGTTTCCAGCAAACGCAGACGTTGGCCGGTACCGTTAATTTGCAGCGTACCGCGGGCGATAGTCTCTTGCCATTGGAAGTAACCATTCCTCTGGATTTTAATACTCTGGCGCTTCAGGTGAAAGAAACCCTACAAGCTGACGCATCCACGCTGACGGTCATTGGCGCTACCGGGCAGGGTAACAAGTCTTCCATGGACATGAGCCTGAATCTTAATCTGGATTCGCCTTTTCCTTTACGCGATGGCCATGTAAACCTTGGCCTGACCGATAACTCCCGCTTGCAATTGAAAACCGTGGTGCATGAAAACCAGGGTCAGAATCATGCGGATAAAATCAGCACCACGTTACATACCCAAGACCTGGCGCTGGATAAACTGCTGGCGGGTGCAGTGCCCCAGGCTTTATTGAATACCGATATTCGTGTTGACATAGACTTGCTCGATCAACAGGAAGTCAAGAATGTGGTGCTGGATGCCCGATTCACGCAGCCAAGCCAGTGGAACAATCAGCCGCTTGACGGGCATTTGAAAACCCGTATCAATACCAGTGGTTTGTTTGCATCCCCCCCGGTGGGTGTTGATCCTTCAGCGCAGCAAGAAGTCAAGGCCAATTATGAAAACCTGAGCGTGTCAGACACCGATATTTATCTGGTACTGGGCAATAACCGGATTGCCGGTTCAGGTGGTTTTGGAGAAGAACATAGCCAGTTGGCCCTTAATGTCAATGCCCCTACACTGGCTTCATTTTGGCCGGACTTGCCGGGAAGCATTAATTTCAATGGTGTGCTTGATGGCAATTTGCAAAATCACAAACTGGCCTTGCAGGCCATGTATGCGGATGGCGCCGATAACCGTCTTGGCAAGGCACCGGTCACACTGGATCTGGATCTTCGCGGGCGCTGGGCCAGAGTCAAGGAGGGTAACAGTTGGGTGGGCACCCTTGGTGTGCTGGATGCCAAACATGCCGGTATACGGCTGTTGCAAATTTCACCCCTGTCTTTGTCGTTCATGCCTAACGCGGTAAACGGCCAGACTCAATGGACAGTGGGTGAATCCGCCTTAAGTCTTGAGTTGCCTAATGATCATAAAGTATCCATCTTGCAGGAAGGTGCCCAGGGCAGTAACGGGAAATGGCAAACCAAGGGGGCAATCAAGGATTTGGCCATCAGCCCTGAGCTGATTGACCAGGTAAGGCAATTGCTGGATCCGGCCCGGCAAGAAAAACTGGCCAGCACCAATGGGCAAAAGAAAGCGGAACGCAATGAAGTGGTACTGAATGCCGATTGGAATTTGGCGTTTGACCGGGTCTTGCTGGGTAATTTTAATCTTGAACGAATAAATGGCACCGGCGTTTTGCCGTTTGCCACACCGGTGCCGCTTGATTTTCATGTGCTAAGCCTGGACATAACACAGCAGCCAGGCAGTGAAGGCCAGGGTGATCTCATCCACTTGAGCGCTTCGGGTCAGGGTGAAAAATCAAGCCTTAGTGCCAATATAAATGCCGATATGCTGTCTGCCTATTATTTGCACGATGCCAATATCAGATTAAGCCTGCCTGACGGCTCTGCCTTGCAAACCCAGGTAACGGTAACACCCAATGAGGCCAATCGCTCTTATCGTATTCTTGGCTCATTGGCCACGCAAAAGCTGGCGCTGGGCAAGCTGCTTGAAGGCATTCTTCCTCCTTCGGTGCTTGGCACAAGGCTGGAGCTGGATTCGGAGCTGTCCCCGGAGGTAGGGCTCCTGAGTGCGCATGTCAAGGGGGATGTTGATGAGGGCAGTCAGTGGAATAACCAGAAACTGGCTGGCAAGTTTGATGTTTCTTTGCTGCGCCAACTGGGTTCATCCGGTGGTGTGGCGGTTGGCGCCATTGATCCACATGTTTATACCATTCCCAAGGCAGATATCAACCTGACGCTGGGTGGCAGTGCTATCAAGTCATCAGGTGCTTTCGGGCAGGCTGCCGATAAACTGGCCCTGTCCGTGAATGCGCCGAGGTTTTCCGATTTCTGGCCAGGTTTGCCAGGCAGTCTGGTTTTAAATGGCAATCTGGACGGCTCGTTGGCCAGTCATGTGATAGGGCTTAAAGGTACGTTTTCGCAGGGCAAGTCAACAGAACTGGGCCGGGCTCCGGTTAGTTTTGATGTTGGGTTAAAGGGCTTCTGGGGAGAACTGTCTGCGGGTGCCGATGGCTGGCAGGGGACCCTTGAACGGCTTCAGGTTTCACATGCCGGTTTCTCGGCCAATCAGGAAAAACCTCTTGAGGTCATGTTTCTGCCCTCAGGGGTGGGTGGCAAGCCCGAATGGCAACTGGGAGCGTCCCTGTTGAAGATTGGCTTGCCAGGCAGGCATGAGGTCGTGATCAATCAAGAGGGCGCCAGTGGCCGTGAGGGAAATTGGGCCAGCAAGGGTTCTATCAATCGCCTGTTAATTAATCCTGCCCTGGTCAAAGACATGCAGGATGCACTGGGCATGGTGGAAAACAACCAGAACAGCAACGGCGGGATTGTTGACAATCGCAAAAAGCAGGTTGTTGATGAGAACCTGCTTTTTGATCTTGACTGGAATCTGCAGTTTAATGGTGCGCTGGCAGGTACGGCTAACCTGAAGCGGGTTGGCGGCGATTTTATCGTTCCCCTCCAGAACCCATTGGCTTTGGGCTTGACGCAAATGTCTTTGGCTGTCAGGGCTAATCCGGTCTCAGGAACACAAAGCCAGGTATTGGCTGACCTTGCCATTGATACCCGGGACAAAGGCTCCCTGACCGCCCGCGTTAATAGCCGGATGAATGGCTTGGTGCCAGACATCAATGGTGGCACTAATGTTGCCCTTAAAGGCAGGCTGGACGATATTGCCTGGCTTTCCGCTTTTACCGGAGAGTTGCTTGATCTGGGAGGGAGCGTCAATCTTGACATGACGGCACAAAGCAGTGTCTCGGGTCAATGGTCAACTTCAGGCTCGGTGACGGGCAATAAAGTAAGGGTTGTACAGATTGACAATGGGGTGCGCCTGCTTGACGGGACCCTTAAGGGGACCTTCCGCAATAACGAATTTGTGATCAATTCCCTGTATTTTCCTTCGGTGATCAGGGTGATGCCAACTGAATGGCGGACCAAACAATGGATTGAAGAAAATCCGCCGGCCCAGAACGGCAGCATGAACATTACCGGTCGCTGGAATCTGATGAACAGCAAGGGTAATGTGAAAGTGACACTGGATCATTACCCGATTGTGCAGCGGGCAGACCGTTTTGCCATGGTCAGTGGTAATGTTGATATTGATGCCAGCCTGCCAAATATTGATATTGTTGGCAAGGTAACGGCCGATGCCGGTTGGGCCAGTATTGACATTCTGGGAACCGTGCCGTCGGTGGATAGTGACGTGGTTGTGCTTCAGCCTGGCCAGAAAGAAGTGGTCCCAAGTGAATCCACCACTAACCTGAATCTGGATTTTACGGTTGATTTGGGACCACGTTTTTATCTGGTGGGCATGGGTCTGAACTCGGGTCTTGTTGGAGACTTGAATATTATTCAACGAGACGGTCGCCTGACGGCATTGGGGGCATTCCGCACCCGAGGTGGCGCTATCGAGGCGTATGGCCAGCGATTGCAAATTCGTCGCGGACGGATTACCTTTCAGGGCAATATTGCCAATCCGGTGCTGGATATTGAAGCCATTCGGACCGGTCCCGAGGTAGAGGCCGGCCTGCGAGTGGTGGGGACGGCCAGAAGACCAAGGATTACGCTGGTGTCTTATCCTGATGTGAGCGAGGTGGAAAAATTATCCTGGCTGATCATGGGACGTGGGCCCGACAGTAATGGTGGCGATATTGCCTTGCTGTTTTCGGTTGGTTCATCCATTTTGGGGGGCGGTGAGCCTTTTTACCGGCAATTGGGTCTTGATGATGTGGCCGTGCGTACCGGTGATTTGGGTAAATCAGGGAGTGTTTTGCCTGAGCAAACTGTGGCTTCCGGTCTGGAGTTTGATGCTTCCAGCAATCTGGCGACCCAGTTTTTTGTCGCCAGCAAGAAATTCGCCAATGGGGTGACGGTCAGTGTGGAACAGGCACTGGCCGGTACCGGGACGGTGGTCAAGGCCAGTTATAAGCTGTTCAGATATATAACAGTCGATGCAAAAGTGGGTACGACTAACGGGATTGAATTTGTCTACCGGCGTTTTTTCAGGGATTAGGGTAAATCAGGGTTGCAAGGCTTCGGGTAAGGCTACAATTCCATATTCAA
>JBBADT010000079.1:0-9868 GCA_041656315.1 Advenella sp. | reverse complement strand
CTTGACTGCGTTGCTGTGTCAGCAGCAGAGAAACGAGATTATGAAGCATGTAGTTTTGTTTGTCAAGAACTTTTTTAAAGAATTTTTAAAACCGTTCTTTTTAAACCACCTGGCGAATTACTTAAACTACCTCACCAGACCACTTACTTCACGTTGCCCGCATTTAAAATCAAATCCTTCAAACCCGCGCTTCGTTTCGCTTTTCACCGCTTGGCGTTTTGGGGTAAACCCTAGCGCTGTTGCTGCGAAAGAATGAACTATAGCATGACGTTTTCATTTTCCGCAAGCTTTCAGCCATTTTTTATCTGGCAAAAAACCACACCAACATCTATCTCATTGATTTCAATCAAAATATTAACAACAACTGTTTGTTGTGTTTTTACACCACAATCGTGTATTCATTTTTGACCGCTGCGCAACCACCCACTCTTGACCGGCAAAAGTAAGGCTTTTTTTCTGCCATTGCCCCATTACCCTGTAATTTGCTAACCGCAACACATGACGCAACACATGATTAAACAATAAAAATACAGTGTGCCAATTTACAACACAAACACACATTCACTCCATCATCAACAAACCATAACCATCTTCAATTTTTAGTAAGCGTTTTTTTAACACTTTCATATGCACCTTGATTAATCACGTTTGTGTATCCCATATTCAACAATGTTTGCCTGGCAATTTCTGAACGACGACCACTTCTGCAATATAAATTAATTGGCGTGCCCTTATTAGGCGCTATGGACATAATTGCAGAACCAAGATTTTGATATTCAATGTTTATAGCATCGCTCACGTGACCGGACTCAAATTCAGCAGGGGTGCGCACATCAATCCAAATGGGCGCCTGTTCTTTAGTTTGCTGTAAACTTACCGCTTCAACTTGTGCATGAACATATGTTGTTGTATTAAAACCCAATATAAAAACAGCCACCAATACAGAATTTTTAAATCCAGCCATTACACTCACCTTCTTTATTAATTAACCAATTTAATCAGGGAGCCATAACCCTCGGCTTCCATTTTTTCCAGGGGAATAAAACGTAGGCTTGCACCGTTTATGCAATAACGCAACCCACCCCGGTCTTTTGGCCCATCAGGAAAAACATGCCCTAGATGAGAGTCGGCAATACGGCTTCGCACCTCTATGCGCTGCATGTTGTAGCTCAGGTCTTTGTGTTTGGTTACAGCATTCTCATCTATTGGCTTGGTGAAACTGGGCCAACCACAACCCGAATCATATTTATCCCTGGAGCTGAACAAAGGTTCATTACTGACAATATCCACATACAAACCTGGTTCGAACAAATTATCATAAGCATGACTGAAAGCAAACTCGGTACCGTTTTGTTGGGTAATACGATACTGCTCATCGGTCAGACGATCACGCAATATTCGATCTGTCGGCTTCGTAAAATCTCTCCAGGCCCCCTCTATATTTGCTGAAACCTGTTTTGTCAAAGGAATATCAGCCTTGTTCAAATCAATATGACAATAACCGTTAGGATTTTTTGCCAAATAATCCTGATGATATTCTTCGGCATCGTAAAAGTGCACCAAGGGCTGGTTTTCCACAACTAAGGTCTTGCGATATTTTTTCTGCTCTGCATCCAGCGCCTTCTGGATCACGGCTTTTTCTGCAGGATCCGTGAAATAAACCCCAGTGCGGTATTGCGTCCCGCGGTCATTACCTTGCCTATTCAGGCTGGTAGGATCAATGACGCGAAAATAATATTCCAGGATATCGGGCAAACTCAAACGGTCAGCATCGTAAGTGACTTTAACCGTTTCGGCATGACCTGTTTGCCTGTAAATGACATCTTCATAGCTTGGTTTATCAGTACGACCGTTAGCATAACCGGATACCGCATCAATAACACCAGGAATACGCTCAAAATAAGCCTCAACACCCCAGAAGCAACCGCCCGCCAAATAAATGGTTTTCTGATTCATGGCTATTGAGGCCGTATCTTTAACCGGCTTGTAAAATGGCTGGAGAACCTTCTTTAAATCAGCCTTTGGATCTTGCACCAAAGCAATTGCCTGATCCCTGTGCAAACTGCCTTTCACCACCCGAACCAACCGTTTGTCTTTATCAAATAAAGCCCAACTTGGGTACACGGCAACACTGGTATTTTTAATTATCTTGCCTTCAGGATCCAGGAGCACTGGTAGATTGGGGTAATTTAACCCAGCATACCACTCATTAAAATCAGGCAATGATTTTTCTCCCAGTTTACCTGGAGAAACAACAGAAACCAGATTTATATTATCAAAAGCCTTGTCTTGCGTCCAAGCTTGGGTAGCGTCCAATTCTGACAAACATAATGGACACCAACTTGCCCAAAGTTTAACTAATGTGGGACGCCCTTCCTGTATCCAGGTTTTTGCCTGTTGCCCTTTCGCATCTTGCAAAGTCAATAACTGCTGTAAGCCAGCTACTTCATTTGCATAAGCCCTGGCCGAACCAAAGCCCATGATGGCCACAAGCAACATTAAAATAACGAAGAAAAATACCTTAATAGAACCGTACAGCGTGGCTTGCATAATTAAATCCTGAAAATAATAAAAATTACTTACCTATGTAAGATCAATTTTCTTGCAAGTCGTTCAGGGAAGCGGTCAATTTATCCTGAATGGTTTGAAACAAAATGATTCAACCCGATCAGTATATGGTTTTTTTCCCATAATATCTGCTTTTCATTTTCTATATAAAATGCAGTTTAAGCAAATTCCACCGTTTATTGATGCCCCTTCAATAAATAACTCAGCAGTTTCTGGAACGCAAACAAGCCAGCATGTTGCTTAATAGGTACGAAAATAGGTACGAAAACCCAATACTGAATAAACAACCGGATATTAGACACTGTCCAATATAATTGTATTTCTTGGCTATTGCAGGCAATAAAAAAGCCGCTATAAAAGCGGCTAATTTATTGATTTCAAAAGTAATTTATGGTCCCCCCGACTGGACTCGAACCAGTGACCAAAGGATTATGAGTCCTCTGCTCTAACCAACTGAGCTACAGGGGGACTTTGCGACCAAAGGATTATGAGGCCTATGGTCTTATACCGATTTTTCTGAATCATTTATTAAACTCAGAAAGATCAGTATTAAACCACATTTATTACTGATTTTCAAGAAAGCTTTTAAGTTTATCTGCCCGGCTCGGGTGACGCAACTTTCTTAAGGCCTTTGCTTCGATCTGACGAATACGCTCACGGGTTACATCAAATTGCTTGCCCACCTCTTCAAGCGTCTGGTCTGAACTGATACCAATACCAAAACGCATTCTTAACACTTTAGCCTCGCGAGGAGTTAAGGAATCAAGCACTTCCTTAAAGGCATCACGCATTGAACCATATAGTGCGGAATCAGAAGGTGCCAATGTCGCGCCATCTTCAATGAAATCACCCAGATGAGAGTCATCGTCGTCACCAATCGGGGTTTCCATGGAAATGGGCTCTTTGGCGATCTTCAGGATCTTGCGAATTTTATCCTCGGGCATATCCATTTTCTGGGCCAAAGTTGCCGGATCGGGTTCCACACCGGTTTCCTGCAAAATTTGGCGATTGATACGATTCATTTTATTGATGGTTTCAATCATATGAACCGGAATACGGATCGTACGGGCCTGGTCAGCAATAGAACGAGTAATTGCCTGGCGAATCCACCAGGTCGCATAGGTAGAAAACTTATAACCACGGCGATATTCAAATTTATCTACGGCCTTCATAAGACCAATATTGCCTTCCTGGATAAGATCCAGGAACTGCAAGCCGCGGTTGGTATATTTCTTGGCAATTGAAATCACCAGACGCAAGTTGGCCTCGATCATTTCACGCTTGGCCTTCTTGGCCTTGGCTTCACCCGTAACCATCCACTTGTTGACTTCTTTCAGATCCTTGATTGGCAGGATAACAGCCGCTTCAAGGTCAATAAGTTTTTGCTGGATTTCGTGAATATCAGGAATGGATCGCTCTAGTGTAGCCGCATAAGCAGGTTTTTTTGCCACTTCCTGGTGAACCCAATCCAGATTGGTTTCATTACCAGGAAACACCTTGATAAAATAAGCACGTGGCATGCCAACACGATCAATACATGTATGCAAAATTGTTCGCTCAAGGGCTCGAACTTCTTCGACCTGCGTGCGCAGGGAATCAGCCAGACGCTCTACCATTTTAGCGGTAAAACGCACCCCGATCAGCTCATCAAGAATAGCCTGCTTGGCCTCCATGTACGTGGCCGATTTGTATCCACCCTCTTCGTAAATGGACTTCATCTTGCCAAACCAGTGTTCAACAATGTCGAATTTGGCCAGCGCCTCATCACGCAAGGTCTCAATCTGCCTGCTGCTCATGCCACCAGCAGGTACATCTTCCTCGTCTTCCTCGACCACACCTGAGCCGGCATATTCTTCACCATCTTCAGACAGCAGACCATCAACGACCTCATCAATTTGAGCCTGGCCATCACGGACGCGCTGGATATGGTTCAGGATTTCCCTGATCGTTGTAGGGCAAGCGGCAATTGCCATGACCATATGCTTAAGGCCATCCTCAATCCGCTTGGCGATTTCAATTTCACCTTCCCTGGTCAGCAGCTCTACCGTACCCATTTCACGCATATACATACGAACCGGATCGGTGGTACGGCCAAAGTCCGAGTCAACCGTTGTCAATGCCGCTTCCGCCTCATCTTCAACATCGTCATCTGCTGAAGCCATGGTCGCATTGTCGTTCAAGAGCAACGCTTCGGCATCGGGCGCCTGGTCATAGACAGAGATACCCATATCACCAAAGGTACTGATAATGCCGTCAATCGCTTCGGCATCAACCAGATCATCAGGCAATTGGTCATTGATTTCACTATAGGTGAGATAGCCGCGATCTTTACCCAGTTTAATCAGTTGCTTGAGCCGATTACGACGTGCCTCAAGCTCTTCAGCTGAAAAGGGCCCGCGTGTTCCACCTGTAATAACGTCTTTGGCATCTTTACCACGCTTGCCACGTTTTACAGGCTTAAGCTCAGGAACCTCTTCTGCCTCTTCATCACCCGTATCAAGAAAATCGTCCTCGTCATTCTTGGGCTTTGACGGACGACCAGGTTTGCGGCCACTTGAGGCCGATGCCTTGGTTCTTTTGTCTGAGAGCTCCTCATCTTCCAGAAAATCGTCATCAAAATCATTCAGCGAATCATCTGTGTCAAGATTTTTACTGGAAACACGAGTCTTTGTCGTTGTGTCTTTAATTGATTTAGCCACCGTATTACTTGCTGCCTTATTAACTACTTTTGAAGATAGGGATGCATCGCCCTGAAGCTGCTGTTCTGATTGAACACCTGCAGGCTTCACAGGCTTGGATGCTGAAGATTCTGGTTTAATTATGCTTTTTGTGTCAAGCTTTGCCTTGGTTGGACTCTTGCTTACCGTTTTTGTTGCTGTTTTTTTTACTGCTGTCTTGGTAGAAGTTGGCTTACTACTGTCTTTGATCATATTAGATTCCGAAAGTGACAAAACAACCACAAAACAACACTAACTTATGAATTTTTTATAAAAAAAGCTATAAATTAGAATTGGCGAAAAAGCATGAACAACCGTATATTGTACATCATTTATCGTTTTACCACACGACTCAATAATAAAATACGTTTATTCAATGCCTTGTAACGTTGGCGCGCCAATTCGGAATTCAGTCCTTCCTGAACCAGCTTAGCCTGTTCACTGCGTAAGGAATCCATTTCAATACGCTGTAAAGCATCATTCCACTCATCAACCGGATGAGGCAACTCTTCCATATCTATGGTTTCTACTGAAATGGAAGACAAAATGGCATGAAGGTCTGAACCCTCATCAACGGCCTGCAATAATGCACCCATATGCCGTGCACCACTTGAAATTGCCAATGAAATAAACTCACGCACCAATCCAAGATGGGGGCTATGGCTTAAAACTTCAAGTTGCTGATCTGCAATTTGATCTACCAATGCAGGATGTATGGCCAATAATCGCAACAATCGTTTGGCCAAGGGAGTTACCTGCTTACCCGAGCCTTTTTTACCATTAATGGCATAAGGCTTTGTTTTTTTAGACTGAGCCAGAGCAAAATCATCAAATGGCACGACATCAACATCTTCACTGAACCCATCAAATGCAGAAGGCTCAAAAGAAGGCAGAACAGGACCGGAAGAAATGACAGGACTCTGCACAGCCTGAGGCTGCAACGACACCGAAGCACGTGTGGCCATTTCTTCCTGGTAAAGCGCAAGATCCTTAAGGAACTCTTCGGAAGTGAGCGAAACCAGCCTGGCAAAATCGTGCCCTATCTGGGTTTTAATGCCAGATTCAGGAATTTGCGTCATTAAAGGCCTTGCCTCATGAAGGCATGCTGCCCTGCCCTCTGCTTCATTTAGCGGGTGACGTTCTGCCAATGTTTGCAACATAAATGAAGACAAGGCCACTGATTCCTGCACTTTTTCCCGGAAAGCCTCGGCACCGAATTCTCTAATATAAGAATCGGGATCATGCTCTGCCGGTAAAAACAAAAACCGGATGGAAACGTCATCGCGTAACAACGGCAGACAGGTCTGCAATGCTCGCCAAGCCGCTTTCTTGCCAGCGTTATCACCATCAAAGCTGAAAACAATCCGGTCACTTGCCCGGATTAGCTTCTGAATATGCTGAGGGGTAGTAGCCGTACCCAAGGTTGCAACCGCATTATGCATACCTTGCTCTGACAAACCAACCACATCCATGTAGCCCTCAACCACCAGAACAAATCCTTCCGCACGGATTCCCTGGCGATTTTCCCACAGACCGTATAATTCCTGACCTTTGGAAAAAACAGGCGTTTCAGGTGAGTTAAGGTACTTTGGTTCACCCTTCCCAATGATACGTCCACCAAAACCAATCAATTTCCCTTTTGCATTAAAAATTGGGAACATGATCCGCTCACGAAAGCGATCGTACCGACGTCCGTCTTCTGACTCGATGACCAGACCAGATTCAAGCAAAATTGGTTCTTCGTAATTGGCAAAAACCTCTTTAAGCCCCTGCCGGTTAGTACCAGACCACCCCAAGCCAAAACGCTTGGCCGTTTGTCCGCTTAAACCGCGTTGTTTTAAATAGGCAATGGCCTGTGTGCTGACTCTTAACTGGGACAAATAAAAGCCATGCGCCTTTTCAAGCACCTGCTGGTGCAGCATGGTTTCGGTTTGCTTTTGTCTGACCTGTTTTTGCTGGAAAGCAGTGCGCTGTTCTTCGGGCACAACCAGGCCCACCGAGCCCGCAAGGGATCGGACCGCTTCCGGAAAGCTGGCGCCGGTATGTTCAATAAGAAAAGAGATGGCGGTACCGTGAGCTCCACAACCAAAACAATGATAAAACTGCTTAGTGGGACTGACCGTAAATGAGGGGGATTTTTCGTTATGAAAGGGGCACAGACCAAGTAAATTGGCCCCGCCCTTTCTTAACTGAACATACTTGCCAACCACATCGACAATATCGACACGGGCCAGCAAATCCTGAATAAAACTTTCAGGAATCAATATAAGCGTGGAGGCAGTTGCTGACTACGAATGCGTTTGTAGTGACGCTTAACAGCAGCGGCGTGTTTACGCTTGCGCTCTGCTGTTGGTTTCTCGTAGAATTCGCGTGAACGCAATTCTGTCAATAAACCGGTTTTTTCAATAGTGCGCTTGAAGCGACGCAATGCAGCCTCGAATGGCTCATTCTCTTTTAATCTTACTTGTGGCATGTATATGAAAGCAATTAAGCTCAGTTAATGGTAAATAAAAATTAGCCCGATAAATAAATAAAATCACATCACGTTGTTGGCTGGCTATGCCAAGTTTAGGGGTTTCGCTACACCAACTTCACGCCATGGTTATGATCTTATCTATTCCCAACTAAAAACCTGCGTTTTCCTTACGTTTTATTAGCCTTGCTGTTTCCAACAAAGCCAACTAAAAACTGAAGTAATCTCGGATTATAACATAAATTAGTTATTTTCCACACCTTTTCTAACCCAGGCTTCCAATTGGTGTGGCCTTAAACTGTCATAATCTTCGAAAGGCTGGTGAATCCAGGGGTTTGTAGGCAATTTGTCAACATAATAATTGGGCTCAACTTTGGCGTGACCTTTCCACCACAAAACCGCTGAACGCAACTCTATGATACTTGGAAATTGCTTTAACAGATGCTCTTGCACCCTACTAAAGGTAAGGCCTGTATCCACCATATCATCTACCAGCAAAACACGCCCTTCAAGGGTACCTTTCGTGATAGTTATGAACTGGGCAATATCCAACTGGCCCTGAACCGTACCAGCAGCTTCACGGTAACTGCTGGTAGCCAAAATACCCAAGGGAACATCAAACACCCGGGAAAGCACATCGCCCACACGAACACCACCGCGCGCCAGACAAACTATGCTATCAAACTTCCAGCCAGATTTGTAGACGATCAGACCCAGCCTTTCAACCAGGTGATGATACTCATCCCAACTGACCCATAAATCGCTATCTGTACTTGTTGGCAACGACATATATTCACCTGTAATGGTTAATCCAGGAATGGATGGCGACGAAGAATGGTTTCCATGCGATCGGGACCCGTTGAAATCATATCAATAGGCACTTCGCAAATTTCAGCAACACGATCAAGGAAATGACGGGCATTTTCGGGTAACTGGTCGTACTCTTTGACACCAACAGTAGATTCAGTCCAGCCCGGCATCATCTCAATGATGGGTTCTGCCTTGGCAACTTTATGAGCCCCATAAGGAAGGAGATCCACCCTTTGACCATCAATCTGATAACCCACGCACAAACCAATGCTTTCGATACCATCAAGAACATCAAGTTTAGTAACGCACAAACCCGATATACCATTAACAATAACCGAACGCTTAAGGGCGGCACCATCAAACCAGCCGCAACGACGCGGACGACCGGTTACCGCACCAAACTCATTACCCACTTTGGCTATGTGCGCACCTGTTTCATTATTGAGCTCGGTTGGGAAAGGCCCTGACCCCACACGAGTTGTATACGCCTTGGTAATACCCAAAACATAATTCAGGCGCTGTGGACCAACACCCGCACCCGCTGATGCCGCACCCGCCAGGCAATTGCTGCTGGTAACGAATGGATAAGTACCATGATCGATATCAAGCAAGGCTCCCTGCGCACCTTCAAACAACAGCTTCTGGCCTTCTTTTTGAGCCTGATACAGCAAAGCGGAAACATCCGCAACCATTGGCTCGATAATGGGAGCCAGCGCCATGGCCTGTGCCTTAACATCATCAAAAGAGATGGCCTCGGCACCCAGATGCTGGGTAAGAATGAAATTATGGTATTCGAGCACTTCATGCAGTTTTGCATCGAAGAGAGCCGGATTATAAAGATCCTGTACACGCAATGCGCGACGGGCAACCTTGTCCTCGTAGGCTGGCCCAATACCACGACCGGTTGTTCCAATCTTGTTATCGCCTTTTTTCGCTTCACGTGCCTGATCAACCGCAACGTGGTAAGGCAGGATCAAGGGACACGCTTCTGAAATTTTCAGGCGTGAACGAACATCCAAACCCGCGCCTTCCAGCTCTTCAATTTCTTTCAGCAGCGCCTCGGGAGACAGCACGACACCATTACCGATATAACATGTAACACTCGGATGCATAATGCCAGATGGAATCAGACGCAAAACAGTTTTTTTACCATTAATCCACAAGGTATGACCTGCATTGTGACCGCCCTGGAAACGCACAACGCCTTGCGCAGATTCGGCCAGCCAGTCAACAATTTTTCCCTTGCCTTCATCACCCCATTGGGTACCGATAACAACTACGTTCTTGCTCATATTAAATC
>JBBADT010000078.1:0-10196 GCA_041656315.1 Advenella sp. | reverse complement strand
ACCTATGGCAACGTCGTTGCCGCGGCGAACACAAACAATGGTAGTAGCGTGAAATTGTTCCATGAAATTCTTCCTGTAGTTTTCGTAGATGGGGTTGGCAGGAAGAATTTCAAGGGAGGGAAATGAAGATTTTTAATCGCCGTAGAGTTTTTGGCGTTTTTCGCGTCTTTCCTGGGCTTCCAGTGAAAGGTTGGCGGTTGGGCGCGCTAACAGGCGACGCAGACCAATCGGTTCTCCGGTTTCTTCGCACCAGCCATATTCTTTGGATTCAATGAGCATCAGGGATTGCTGTACTTTTTTCAGCAGTTTGCGTTCGCGGTCCCGTGTGCGAAGTTCCAGGGCGTGCTCTTCCTCAATCGTGGCGCGGTCTGCCGGATCGGGAACAAACTGGGTTTCGCGAAGGTTTTCTGTTGTGGCATCCGCGTTATTGAGAATGTCTGCTTCCAGCTTCTTGAGTCGGTCCCTGAAGAACGCCAGTTGCTGGTCGTTCATGTAGTCCTCTTCTGGCATGGCGAGTAACTGCTCTTCGGTTAATAACGGTTGTTCTGTGATTGTGTCGGTATTTTTAGCTGATTTGGTAGCCATCAAACACTCCGTTCAGTAGTACTGCTTATTAATCAAATCAATGAGGGCGTGCTCAGGAGATATCAATTATTGTGTAAAGAATCAAGAGCCTGCCATCATTGTGTGTTACAAATTTACTGCCCGCCTTAGGCAAGGCATTGCGTCAGGCCGTTGGTAAATACGTCTTTAGGCAATTTGCGACCGATAAAAACCATCTTGTTGTAAGGTTTTTCTTTGGGTCCCCACAGTTTCCCGGGTTCAGCACCCATGAGCATGTGAACGCCCTGGAACAGCATTCTTTGTTTGACACCCTTCATGTACAGGATTCCTTTGTAACGGTACAGGTCGGGGCCAAAAACCTGAACCACGCCACTCAGGAATTCTTCAAGGCGTTGCGGATCGAACGGTTTGTTGGAGGTAAAGACAAATGCGCCGATTTCATCATCGTGATGGGCGTGATGATGATTGTGTTCATGATGGCCATGCTCGTGATGATGGTCATGGTCGCAGTGTGCACCGCATTCATGGTCATGATCATGATGATGGTCGTGAGTATCGGGGTGGTCGTCTTGCAGGAATTCCGGGTCGATTTCCAGAATGCTGTTCAGGTTGAAGCCGGTGACATCAAGGATTTTGTCAAGATCGGCCTCACCAAAATGCACAGGCATGATTTCCGCACGGGGATTCATGTGCACCAGGCGATGTTTCAGTGAGGCATATTCCTCATCACTGACCAGGTCTTTTTTGGAAATCAGGATGCGGTCTGCAAAACCAACCTGTTTTTGCGCTTCGGGCTGGGTATCCAGGGTTTGCATGCCATGTTTGGCATCAACCACGGTGATGACTGCATCAAGGCGGAAGTATTCGGCAATGCCATCATCCATGAAAAAAGTCTGGCAGACCGGGCCGGGATTGGCCACGCCGGTTGTTTCAATAATAACGCGCTCAAAGTTGAGCTCGTTGTTGAGGCGACGGTTTTTAAGGTCGGTAAGGGTTTTAAGCAAGTCACCGCGAACCGTGCAGCAGACGCAGCCATTGTTCAGTTCAATGATTTCTTCATCACTGTCCTGGACCAGCAGCTCGTTGTCGATGCTTTCGGGGCCGAATTCGTTTTCGATGACGGCAATGCGCTTGCCGTGGAACTCGGTAAGGATTCGCTTGAGTAGAGTGGTTTTTCCTGCACCAAGGAATCCGGTTAGAACGGTGACAGGAACCATTTTATTGGCTTGTGCCTGGGTAACAGTCATAATTATGCTTCTTAACTAACATCGCAGGCAGACTTTCTGCATGGCGAAAATTTTCAATATAATCGGAGAATTACATCACAGCTTTCATTATCTGGCAAACATATATCAGTGTCTTTACAAAAAATTGAATAAATTTAGATATAAACCCTAATGCCGCCAGTACTGTCTAACGAGAAAAGCGTTTTTGTGGTGCAACATCCCATAATGGGGGCATTAATGCGTAATGCAAGACCCTGACTGGGTTTTGTATGTCAAATGCATTAATGCTTGTTTGTGGACTTGTCTTTTGCCTTGCATTGTGCACAGGTAGCCCTGATTTCCGTTTCGTTGGAGGTTAGCGAAAAACCGGTGTTGGCAATCAGCTTTTTAAGCTGGCTGCTAATTTCAGGAGCGCTGATTTCAACCACTTTTCCACATTGTGTGCACACCACCAACAAATCGTGGTGATGGCTGTTGACATCAATACAGGCAGTCCAGGCGTTAACGGCATCAAGGCGGTGAATAAGCCCTTCTTCTTCAAGAAATTCAAGCGCACGGTAAACGGTTGGCGGTTTGGATTTTGGGTGAATGGCGAGCATGGCATCAAGAAGCTCATAGGCCTTGAGACTACGGGATTCCTCAAGCATGAGTCTGAGCACCTGCTGGCGGATGGGCGTAAGCCGTTTGCCACGAGACTCACAGAGCTGCTCGGCTTCAAGAAGGCGCTGGTCGACCGATTTATGCGAGTGAGAATGGTTATGAGTGGAATGCATGAACGTTTTTAATAATAAAAATAATAAGTTGATACTTTGGGTCAATGTACCATGAAGCGAAAAAAAGTGTGATGGCAAGGGTAATTTTGATGACATTGCCGATTATTTTATGTTTTAATATGTTATATCATATCATTTGTTGATTGTTTTCACTTTTTCAACTCTTCGCGCCGTTATGCAAACCACACTTTCCAGTAGCCATTCTGTTTCTGCCCATACCGCTAATCAGCGGATTCAGTCCCCATTGCTCAATTCCGCATTGGCAAGGGTGATTCAGGCCGGACTTTTTCTGGCGCTTATGTGGGCAGTAACCGGCTATGCTCTGGGCTGGTTTCCAGAAGTTAGTGCACTGGTTTCAGGTATGACTCTGTGACTCCTGTTATCCGCCTGAATGATGTATCGCTCGGGTGGCGGGACAAACCGGTGCTGCAGCATGTTTCCGGGCAGTTCAACCCAGGTACCCTTACCGCTATTCTGGGTGCGAACGGGGCCGGTAAATCCACCCTTGTCAAAGGCATCATCAATTTCCTCAAGCCAACAACAGGCAGCATCGAAATTGCCCCTGCTTTTCGCAAGGAACTTTCCTTGCTTCCCCAGATTAGCGACCTTGATCGCAGTTTTCCCATTACTACCTACGAGCTGGTGGCCATGGGGGCCTGGCGACGCATCGGGCCGTGGCGACAATATGGCAAGGCAGAGCGTGCCCGCATCAATCATGCACTTGAACAAGTGGGCTTGCAGGCGGTTGCCGACCAGTTGATTGGCAGCCTTTCGGGCGGTCAGTTGCAACGGGCCTTATTTGCCCGTTTAATGGTGCGCGATGCAAAGGTATTGCTGCTTGATGAACCCTTTGCCGCTGTGGATGAAGATACCTGCGAAGACCTGATGCGGATTATTTTGGGCTGGCATGCCGAGGGGCGTACCATTATTGCCGTTTTGCATGATGTGGACAGGGTTCGACAGTGTTTTCCCGAAACGCTGTTACTGGCCAGGCAGGTGGTGGCTTGGGGGAAAACCGCTGAAATCCTTACCGAAGAAAATCTGCAGAAGGCCCGTCGCCTGTCACTGGGAGGTTTTTAATGGGTGGTCTATACGAGATTTTCCTGTCTCCCTTCGTTGAGTTTGGATTCATGAGCCGTGCCCTGTTTGGTGCCATATTTCTGGCTGTTGCGACTGGTCCATTGGGCGTATTTCTTATTTTGCGGCGCATGAGTCTTGTTGCTGATTCCATGTCACACGCCATTTTGCCCGGGGTGGCTGCCGGTTTCCTGATTGCCGGGGTCTCCTTGACGGCCATGTTGGTGGGGGGAATGGTAACCGGTTTGCTGGTTGCCCTGCTGGCCGGAGTGGTGTCACGGCTTACGTCCCTGAAAGAAGATGCCAGTTTTGCCGCCTTGTATCTGATTTCTCTCGGATTAGGCGTCGTGCTGTTGTCTTTAAAGGGCTCCAATATGGATTTACTGCATGTCCTGTTCGGCTCTGTGCTTGGGCTGGATGACAAGGCCCTGCTGTTTATTATGGTGGTGAGCAGCCTGACCATTCTTCTATTGTCTTTAATTTACCGGCCTTTGATCATAGAGTGCCTTGATCCTGGTTTTCTTCGCTCGGAAGGTGGCGGCGGGTCATTGGTGCATATGCTGTTCCTGATGTTGCTGGTCGTGAATCTGGTGGCCGGTTTTCAGGTCTTGGGTACCTTGATGGTGGTAGGGATGATGATGTTGCCAGCTGCCGCAGCCCGATTCTGCGGGCGTACGGTAGGCAGGCAACTGGTGCTGGCAGCTGCTATTGGTGCATTGTCTGCCTATGCCGGTCTGGTTGTTTCCTATCATTATAGTGTGCCTGCATCATCTGCCATTATTCTGGTTGCGGGCCTGTTTTATATCCTGAGTTTGATGTTTGGTCGCCAGGGTGGTGTTGTTCGCAGTCGTATTCGTTTTTTCAATCAATAAACAGGATCAAATAATGAAATTCCAGGCTTATCTGAAAGGAGCGCCAGCCATGGTGTTGGCAGGCTTGTTGGTTGGTTCCTTGCCAGTACAGGCAAAGGCCCCTCTTGAAGTGGTGACCAGTTTTTCCATTCTGGCGGATATGGTGAAAACAGTGGGAGCCGATCAGGTCAATGTTGTTTCACTGGTGCCTGCCAATGGCAACTCACATGAGGTTGAACTGACGCCCCAGGATATCAAAAAAGTTTCGTCTCCCGATACCAAGCTGTTGTTTGTGAACGGACTTGGCCTGGATAGCTGGACAGACCGTTTACTGGCCTCTTCGGGTTTCAAGGGTACGGTTATTGTGGCCAGTGATGGTGTGAAAGTGCGTAAATTGGACGAGGCGTCGGATCATGATGAGCATGATCATCCTGTTGCCGATAAAGACGCACATGATCACGCTGATCACGGGCATGAAGGACATGAGGAACAGGCCCACGAAGAAGAACATGATCATGGAGAGTTTGATCCGCACGCCTGGCAGGATCTGGCCAATGGGCAGGTTTATGTGCGTAATATTGCCCAGGCTTTGTCACAGGCTGATCCGGCTAACACCGCGCTGTATGAAAGTAATGCCCGGGATTACATCCAGCAAATGCAGGATCTTGACGGGCAGGTTCGCAAGGCCATGTCAGACATTCCCGCCAAGCGTCGTAAAATCGTGACAACCCATGATGCTTTCGGTTATTTTGCCGATGCCTATGGGCTTGAAGTGATTGCTCCACTAGGTATCTCTACCTCCGCTGAGCCTTCTGCCAAGGCCATTTCTGCGGTGGTCAGGCAAATCAAGGAACAACAGATACCTGCCGTTTTTCTGGAAAATGTGAAAAACAACAAATTGCAGGATCAGATTGCCAGGGAAACAGGCGCAAAAGTGGGGGGTATGCTGTATTCGGATGCCTTGGCCGCGACCGGCGAGGCCTCTTCCTATCTGGGCATGATGCGTCATAATATTCGCGTTCTTACCGAAGCGATCAAGTAATCAGTTTTTGCGTTTGGCCCTTGGGTGCGCCTGGTCATAGGCTTTGGCCAGGTGCTGGAAATCAAGCCGGGTATAAATTTGCGTGGTTGAGATATTTGCATGACCCAGCAGTTCTTGTACCGCGCGCAGGTCTTGGGCCGATTGCAGCAGATGACTGGCAAAACTGTGACGTAATACATGCGGGTGTATCTGACCGGGTACTTCCGAGAGCTGTGAAAATTTTTTCAGTTGCAGCTGCACCACCCGTGGCGAGATGCGTGCGCCGCGTTCCCCTAAAAAAAGGGCATTTACATCGTTTTCAGGTGTAGCCGGTTTCAATAGCGACGGCCGGGCCGCCAGCCACATTGAAAGGGCTTGATGCGCTTTTTTCCCTAACGGAACCAGGCGTGTTTTGTTGCCTTTTCCTTTCACGGTTAATTCCTGTTCGGCCAGGTTGAGCCAGCCGGCCGATTCATAATTGTCTTTTTTTGTATAGTGAGTGTCCAGTTGAACCAGCTCGGCCAAGCGCAGGCCACTGGCGTAAAGCAATTCGAACATGGCCTGGTCGCGCAGGTGGATGGGGTCGTTTTGCAGCTTTCTGGCCGGATGGTCGAGCAGTGCCTGGGTTTGCTCTACCGATAAGGCCTTGGGCAGGTTTTTGGGTACTTTGGGGGTTTTGACATTTTTGGCCGGATTGATGCTTAATTTGGCCAGCGGTACCCACCACGCATAGAAACCGCGCCAGGCTGACAGAATGCGTGCCAGGCTGCGCGGGCTCATTTGGCTGGCGTGCAGGCGGGCAATGGCGGTACGAATTTGCGGGTTGCTTAGGGTGGCCAGATCGGTATCGGGATGCAGCCTTGCCAGTTGGGCCAGGTCTCTTCGATAGGCCGCCAGCGTATGGGCAGAGTAACGCTTGTTGGTGCGCAAATAGTCCAGCCATTGTTCCATGGCAGCGGGCAGGCAGTGGCTCATTTTATTTAATAAGGCGGCTTAGGCTGGCACTGGCCAGCTGCCCCAGGTTTTCCAGGAAAACCGTGCCCATGTCAGGGGTAAAATGCGCTTCCTGGCCAGAACCAAAAACCAGCAGGCCAAATGTTTGCGCTTGTGTTTTCAGGGGGATCAGTGCGACCGAGGCCGGTTTTTCTTCAAGCCATTCGTGCGCGGGAAGATAGCCTTCTGGACCACAATAAGGTTTTTTCAGCGCGTTGGCGTAAGCCTGTAACTCGATATCTTCATCAAGCTTGAATTTTTTGGCCCTGAGCATCGGCAGGTTCCACAGACGCAGGGAAACATCAAGCTGTTCAAAGGCCTGCTTCAGGCTGTTAATCGTGCGTTCTGGCAGTTTCTGGCTGTTCTTTTCAGCCAGCATCTGAGAGCACCAAAGCGTCATGCTTTGGCTGATAGAGGCGTTTGAGTTGGCGTTATGCATCAGTTCCGCCAGTTTCCACTCAAGTGCCTTGCTGCGCTTGCGCAGGGTCATGACTTGACGGGCACCTAAAGACAAGGTTCGGTCTGCGTAAGGGTGTGGAATGGACAGGCTGGCAAACAGCTGGGCATGATCCTCAAAAAAAGAGGGGTTGTTTTTTAGGAAAACGGCAACCTCATCCGGCTCAAACGTTGTCTCTGACATAAGTCTACTCATCCTTTAAGCAAAAATCTTTAACCAGTTTATCAATATCAACCTGGCCAGAAAACACGGTGGTAGCCGGGCCAGTCATTTTCAATTGAGTGCCATCCCACTCAATGGTTAATATACCACCCCGGGTTTGGACGCTTACCGGAGAGTCTAGCAGGCCGCGACGGATACCGGTGGCCACGGCGGCGCAGGCACCGGTTCCGCAAGACAGGGTTTCGCCCACGCCGCGCTCATAAACACGCAGCCGAATGTGGTTGCGGTTGATGACTTGCATGAACCCGACATTGACCCGATTGCCAAAGCGGGGGTGGGTCTCTATGAAAGGGCCCTGTGTCGCTACGGGAGCTGTATCAATATTGTCAACCAGCAGTACCACATGCGGATTGGAGATGGCCAGGGCCGAGAAGGCAACTGTGCCCGCCTGGGGCAATGGCAGGTTCCAGAGGGTTTCTTCATGTTCCTGGAAGTGGCTCAGGCCTTCTGTGTCAAAGGGCAGTGCAGCCGGATCGAAACGGGTCACACCCATGTCAACGGTAACGCTATTGTCTTCTTTTTCTTCAAGTGTAATAAGGCCTGTGGCAATTTCCGCTTTGAGCGGATTACGGCGAGAGAGTCTTTGTTCGTGGACAAAACGTACAAAACAGCGAGAGCCATTGCCACAATGCTCAACCTCGCTGCCATCGGCATTGAAGATGCGATAGCGGAAGTCGGCTTCCGGGTGCGACGGCGTTTCTACCAGTAAAATCTGGTCGGCACCGATGCCAAGCTGGCGATGTGCCAGGGCACGTGCCCGTTCCGGGGTCATTTCAATGGGCTGGCTGACGCCATCAAGGACGATAAAATCATTGCCCGCACCATGCATTTTTGTAAATTGCCAAATCATGGATGTCTGATACGTAAAAAAAATTCATTATGGACTGAAAATTCCCGACATGCAGTGTTGTTACCCGATCTGTTTCAATAAATTTTTTCCTCACCCTCGGGGCGGGTCTTGAAACGGCGGTGAACCCAGTAATACTGGCTGGGTTCCTGCAGGATCCATTGTTCAAGCAAGTGGTTGATGCGGGTGGTGGCCGCTTCAATGCTTTGTTCACCGGGAAAATCTTCCAGTGCTGGCAGTACCTGGACATGATAGTGGCCAGTGGCCGGGTCCCAGCGGCTGACAATCGGAACTACCGCAGCATGCCAGGACTTGGCAATTTGGGCGGTTGTGGGCAGGGTGGCAGCGGGAATATTGAAAAATGGCACGAAAATGGAACCCTTGCGGCCAAAGTCCATGTCGGGAAGATAATAAACCGGTGTGCCTTCTTTCAGGTGGCGCAGCATGCCCCGCACCCCTTCCTTGCGGCTGATCAGGTGAATCTCGTTGAAGCGGCCGCGTCCTTCCCTGACAATATCGTCAATTTCCGGGTCGTGCTGTGGCGTATAAATGGTGGCCGCTTTTTTCAGGGACATGGAAAGTCGGGTAGCGGCAGCGTCAAGCGGGACAAAATGGGGGGCCAGCATCAGGATGGGGCGTTTTTCTGCCAGGAGTTGTTCGATATGTTCAAAGCCCTCCATGTGGATGGTTGCCAGAATGCTTTCCGGTGAGCCAAACCAGAACAGGCCGCGGTCGACAATTGATTGGGCCAGGACACGGAAGTGTTGCTTTTGCCATTGTTCACGTTGTTGGGGCGAGGCATCGGGAAAGCAGAGCGCCAGGTTTTTGCGGACAATCGCGGCCCTGCGCTTCATGATAAGTGGTGACAGGACACTAAGCATATGCCCCAGTTGCTGGCGTCGTTTGTGTGAGGTCTTGCCAAACCAGTTGAAGACGGCATCAAGGAGTTTTCTTTTGGTGGATTTCATGCAATAGGAAATTGATGGCTGGATAAATCAGCGCAAAGGAACCCTAAACAGTTAAGGTTTCACTATGGTTTTAACTAAAAAGCAATTTAACACATGCGGCCAGTGGATGGGAGTGCGCAGGTGCGGAAACGGGAACAAGGAGCGACTAACGGGTATTGCAGTCGTATTAACCAGGGTGGTTTTTCAGGTATTTTCAAAGAATCTGTGAAGTTAACAGGGGCTTTGCTTGGAAAATTTTATAAATGTTTTAAAATGATCAATGGTCGCTGAGTTAACCGACAACTTGCGGGGCGACATGAACTGGTTTCATAAAACACCGCTAAAGCGTCGCGCCTTACTATTATTTCATTTGAAATGAAGGTGCTGCGCGTTCTTACTTCAAAAACGTCGGAGTTTCTGACATTATAAAAGGACGCTGATCAATGGCTCAAAACGATTTTTTATTTACTTCCGAGTCTGTTTCAGAAGGTCACCCCGACAAGGTGGCTGACCAGATTTCCGATGCCATTCTGGATGCTATTCTTACCGAAGACCCGACAGCCCGGGTAGCTGCCGAAACCTTGTGCAATACCGGACTGGTGGTGCTGGCCGGTGAAATCACTACAACGGCCAACATTGATTATATCCAGGTTGCACGTGACACCATCAAGCGCATTGGCTATGACAATACCGCTTACGGTATTGATTACAAAGGTTGCGCCGTACTGGTTGCCTATGACAAGCAATCACCCGATATCGCCCAGGGCGTCGATCGCAGCCCCGATGAGATCCTTAACCAGGGTGCCGGTGACCAGGGCCTGATGTTTGGCTACGCCTGCGATGAAACCCCCGACTTGATGCCGGCTCCTATCTGGTACGCACACCGTCTGGTGCAGCGCCAAAGCGAATTGCGTAAAGACGGCCGCCTGCCATGGTTGCGCCCCGATGCCAAGTCACAGGTCACGTTCCGCTATATTGATGGCAAGCCTGCTGAAGTGGATACGGTTGTGCTGTCCACCCAGCATGCCCCTGAAATTTCACAGTCTTCCATTCGTGAAGCAGTCATTGAGGATATTATCAAGCCCAGCTTCCCTGATGGCCTGATTACGCCCAAAACCAAATTCCTGGTCAATCCGACCGGCATTTTCGTGATTGGTGGGCCGCAAGGCGATTGCGGTCTTACCGGACGCAAGATTATTGTGGACACCTATGGTGGTG
>JBBADT010000077.1:0-10626 GCA_041656315.1 Advenella sp. | reverse complement strand
CGCCGACGACATGTGGTCCGCCGATGGCGGCGACCCGCTCAACGACGTGCAGACCTGGGCCGACCTGCTGATCAACAAGGGCTACACGCCCGACGTGATGATCTGCGGCACCACGGCGGCCAAGAATCTGCGCAACAAGGTGAAGGCCGATGACTGGTTCGACGCGCGCCGCGTGTCCGCGGGCCAGTTCTCCTGGCAGGCCAGCGCCAACTACATGGGCAACCTGGAGGGCATCGACGTGTACCGCTACGGGTCCCAGTACGAGGACGCGGCCGGAGCGGACCAGAACTTCATCGCCGCGGACAAGGTGTACCTGGTGGCGACCCAGGCGAAGTTCACCATCGAGTTCGGCTTGATCCTCGACCTGAAGGCCGGCGCCAGCGTGGTGGGCGAAGTGTTCGCCAAGCAGTGGGAAGAGGAAGACCCCAGTGTGCTCTGGCTGCTCCAGGAAAGCCGGCCGCTGCCCGTGCCCTGGGAGCCCGAGGCCATCATCGAAGCCGACGTCTGCTGATCCATCTCAACCGGCCGGAGGTAGCCCATGAAGGCGATGCTGACCAAGACCGTCCAGCGCGGCGGAGAGTTCTACCGACCGGAAACGGTCGTCAACTGGCCCGCGGCCGTCGTCAAGGCGCTGATTGACGACGACGCCGCCGAGCCCGTGGCGGACATCCGCCCTGTCGCACGCGCCGCCGGGGCGGATGCCGACCCCGACGAGGGTAATCTGTCATGACGGCAGGCGACACCGAGCGCAAACCCGACCGCCGGGTCGGCGATGACCGCCTGGAGCGTATCGAGAACAGGCTGGACGACATCGTCACGCAGCTTTCCTCGATGAAGGTGCAGGACGAGAAGATTCTGCACCTGGAGGGGCGGGTGAACACCCTTTGGGGTTGCTGGGACCGCCTGGTGGGCCAGGAGGGGACGCTATCCCGCATGCGCGATCACCAGGCGAGCTGCCCCCGCGGCCAGATCAAGTGGCTGTGGGTGGTGGTGGTGCCCATGGGCCTGACCCAGCTCGGCATGGCGTTGACGCTGTTTCAGCTTGCGGCCCGGCTGGCGCAAGTCGCCCAGGCGGTGCCGCAATGAGTGACAGGGACACGATACGCGAGATCATCGCGGCGGGTGCGGCACGCCACGGTCTGGCACCGTCCGTGGTGTATGGGGTGTGCATGCAGGAGAGTGGGTTGGACCCGTTTGCCGTGCGATACGAGCCGCATTACCGGTGGCTGGTGCGAGATACCCGCCTGCGCCCGGCGGCATGCAGCGCGGCTACCGAACAGGCGCTCCAGCGCATGAGCTGGGGGCTGATGCAGGTCATGGGCGCGGTGATCCGGGAGCAGGGCCGGGCCGGTTGGCTGACCGAGACGATCGGCGACGACCCGGAAGAAGTCGGTCTCCAGGTCGAATACGGCTGTCGCCACCTGGCCAAGGCGGTGCGGCGCTGGGGATCCATCGAGGCGGGTCTGGCGGCCTACAACGCCGGCAGTCCGCGCCGCGTTGCCGGCGGCCGTTTCGTCAATCAGCATTACGTGGACCGCGTGCTGCGCTTCGCGCGCCAGTGGGAGGGGTGAGCCATGCGGGTTTCGGTGCGGATCCTGGACAACCCGGCCCTGCGCTGCGACGACTCGGGCAACCGCTTCCAGCTGGTGGAGCCCATGCGCTGCGAGGCGCTGGTGCAGCCGCTGGCCGGGAAGCCCTGGCCGGTGCTCAAGCTGGTGGTGCCGTCCGGTTTTATCACCGATTTCGCCAGCATTCCGCGCCTGTTCCATCCCCTGCTGCCCAAGCTGGGCCGCTACAACCGCCCCGCGATCCTGCACGACTGGCTCTACGCCGCCGGCGTTGTGGGCAAGGACCTGGCGGACCGGATCTTCCTGGCGGCCATGGATGCATCCGGCGTTTCCCTACCCCGGCGCGAGCTGATGTTCGTGGCGGTGCGCTATTTCGGCTGGATGGCCTGGTGGCAGCATCGCCGCCGTGGAGCGAAAAATGGATGACGCCGACATCGCCCGCCGCAACGACGAGTTCTTCGGCCGCCTGGCCCTGGTCAACCACCGCGCCGCGTCGGGCGGGGATATCATCGAAACCTATCGTTGCATCGAGTGCGGCCGGCGGATCCCGGAGCGGCGGATCGAGGCCTGCCGCATGGCCGGGCTGGGCTGCACCCGGTGCATCGAGTGCCAGGCGCTGATTGAGGGGCGCAAGCGATGACGTGGACGCTCACCGACCAGATGCTGATCGACACCGACGCCCTGTTCAACACGGACGAGTTCGGCGAGGCGGCGGTCTACACGCCCCCGGACGGCGGGGCGAGCACGCCGGTGACGGTGGTGACGGCGCCCCTGGAGGAAGATGCGGACGTCCGCCGGGATGCCCGCCGCCTGGCCATGACGGCCTTCGTGCCCATGGCCGAGCTGACGCCGGCCTACCGGGGCACGCTCACCATCGGCGCCGAGGTATGGACCATCGCCGCGGCCCCGTCGCCCTACGGCGACGACTGGCGCCTCGACCTGGAGCAGGACCCCAGGCTGCGGCTATCGCAATGAGGAGACAAGCCATGAAACAACTGATGAAGCAAATGTGGGTAATCGGATTGCTGCTGGCGGCCTGCTGCCTGCTGATGGCCGGCTGCCAGACCTCGGCGCCGGATCCGGACGTGGCGACCAAGATCACGGCGCGGATCGCCGCGCGCCATCTGCTGGCGGACAAGCCGGAGGCCGTGGTCGTGCTGCGCGACGTGTGCGCCGCGGCCGACCAGGCGGAGGCGCCGGCGGACTTGTCAGCACTGGCCGCGGCCGCCATCGAACGTCACTCGGACCTGTTCGAGGACGATCCCCTGCTGCGGGCCGACCTGCTGGACCTGTTCGACCTGATAGGGCTTTCGGCCCAACCCATCGCCGGGGAGATACCGCCCCGGCCACCGGCGCTGGCTGCCGTTTGCGGGTTGGTGCGGTGAGGTGATTCGCCAATGGCGATCCTGGTCATAGACAAGAATGAGATCGACGAGGCGACGCGCATGGCCATGACCCTGCCCGGCATCTTTACCCGGGCCCGGGTGAGCGCCCTCAAGAGCCTCGGCTGGATGATCCGCTCTGAGGTGGTCAAGCATATCCGCACCAACGGCAGCGGCCAGTGGCCCCGGGTGCATCCGTTTACCCTGCGCTTCGGCAAGGGGTTCGGCGGCGCCCCGAAACGCCGTCGCCGGCGCTCAAGCTATGTCCCTTATCGGTTTCTCAACCGCCTGGTGCGCTACCGCGTGGACGATGACGGAGAAATGGTGCAGATCGACATCGGCAAGGGTCGTGGCGGCCAGCCCGGGCAGTATGACCGGGAAATGTTCGACCTGGTGCGCCGCGTCAGCACCGGGCAGACAGTGCGTGTCACCCAGAAGATGAGGGGGTGGTTCGGCCTGACCCGATACAAGGACCCGTGGTCCGACACCCCGGAGCCGTACGGCAGGCTAAAGACGGGCGAAACCTTTTTCCCGCTAAGAAAATCCACCACCGAGTTGAAGGTGCCGCCGCGGCCGATTTTCGATCCGGTTTGGCGGAAGACCCGTAGCGAGATACCGGGCCATTTCGCGGATCGATTCTGGCGGGCGTTGAAGCGATACTCAGGCCAAAAAGGAGGCGCCAAGGCATGACCGCCATCGACACGCTCATCGGCTTCGTGGCCCAATCCGTGGCAACCGATGCGGACCTGTGCGCCTGGTGCACCGGGCAGTTCGGCCGGCCGCCGATGGTGTACGTGGATATCGACGACGCCAACCCGCCGGCGCAGGACGACTACCCGGTTGTGGCCATCCACGGCGTTTCCCGCAACGGGTCCCTGGGCCGCAACGGGTGGTCCATCGACCTGGACCTGGCCTGCGGGCTGGTGAACCAGTCGATGGAGAGAGAGGCCGCCGCTTCCGGCGCCGTGATCGTTATCTATGCCGGCATGCCCCAGGCCGCGCGGATGATGGAGTTGGTGGAGCTGGCGGCGGTCAGGGCCCTGCGCGGGCCGTATCCGCAGATTTCCGTCACCGGGGAAAATGGCCAGGTGAGCGAATATCCGCTTTTTGCTGCCTTCACTACGCTGACCATCGATCAGATGCCGTCGAGCAGATCGCCGCGCATCAAATAAGACCGACACCACAAGGAGGATAAACCCATGACCCTGCTAGCGTCCGATCCGAGCAACACCATTCGCTACAACGGCACCGGCCGCGTCTATGCCGCCGCTTACGGCGAATCCGGCTACGTGGACCTCGGCGAGCTGGAATCGCTGACCTTCGGTGTCGCAGTGACCACCGAGAAGATCCGCAGCACCCGTGACGCCTCGCGGGCCACCATCCTGGAGGTGGAGACCGAGCGCGACGCCACACTGACCATCGGCCTGCGCGAGCAGACCGAGGAGAACCTCAAGATGGCCCTGTTGGGCAGCGCCGTGGCGGCGGACAACCAAGCCGCCGGCAGCGTGTTCCAGGCCGAGCCGGCACTGGTGGCCGACAAGTACATCGACCTGGGCAAGGTGGACGTGCGATCCACCAAGATCAGCGGCACCATCACGGGCACCATCACGGTGGGCGATACGGTGCGCGGCGCCACCTCCGGGGCCACGGCCCGGGTGGCCTACGTGGGCGACGATTACATCGAGGTGGTTGAGGTTTCCGGCACGTTCCAGACATCGGAAGAGGCGTACGTGTACGCCGGTGGCGGCACCACCACCACGGCCACCATCGACCCGAGCACGGACATGATCGTGCCCACCAGCATCGCCGAGCAGGAGGACGTGGTGGTGACCAGCAGCGACGGCGCCACGCGGCGGGTCAACGGCACCGACTACAGCCTCGATCCGGACTACGGCCTGATCCGTAAGCTGTCCGCCGGCGACATGGCCGCCGGAGACGTGGTCAGCTACGACTACGAGGCCAAGAACATCAACTACATTCACGGCATGAGCGCCGGCAGCGTGCAGCGCAAGATATTGGTGGTCACCGATGCCGACGACCAAGGCCCGCGCCAGCGTTACACGTTCTGGAAGGTGCAGATCAACCTCAACGGCGAGTTCCCATTGCTGGGCGAGGGTGCCGCGATTCTCACCATGTCCGGGTCGGTGATCAAGGATACCGCCCAGCCGACCGGGCAGCAGTACTTCAAGCAGGAGTCCATGAGCTAATGAGACGCAGCAAGCGGATCAAGATCGATGACCGGGAAATAGAGGTCCTGGAGCTGCGGGTCAAAGACCTCCGGGCACTGCCGGAACTGGTGTCCGGAGGCCTTGACGGCGGGCTGAAAGGGTTCGAGGAGGCCGCCGGCCGCATCCTGCCGCTTTGCACCACGCTTACCTTGCAGGATGCCGACGACATGGCGCCCAGCGAGCTGCGGGCCGTGTGGGGGGCCTTCCGTGAGGTTAACGCCGATTTTTTCGAGATGCAGGCAAAGGCCCGGGCCGCGGCGGGAAGGGTCGGGATATTGGACGACCTGATGACGGCGGTGCGCGAGAGTGTTCGGGCGGAGCTGAGTCGCTCGACCTCGGCCTTTGTCTGCTCATCGAGCGAGGGCACTCCAATGCCGCCGAGTACGGATACGGATTCTTCCTTCGGGCCATCCGGCTGACATCCCGGATGCGGGCAGAGCGCCTGGTGGAGCAGGCCTCGGCGATCCGCGCGGCGGTCTGGTCTGAACAGAAGGACTTCGAGGCATTTTGCCAAAGGATGGCATCTGAGCGGTGAAGCAGCAATTCGACATCATCATCCGGGCCACCGGGGAAGGCATCAAGAACACCGTCCAGGGGATTTCGGACGGGTTCAATCGTGGCCAGAAGGCCGTGACCGCCTTCCAGGCCGCGCTCAAGCAGGGAGACCGGGTCGTGTCTTCCGCCACCGCCGGTGTCAAGAACCTGATCGGCGCGTACCTGGGCTGGCAGGGCGCCAGTCGTGCGCTGGATGTGATCCGCCGCGCCGACGAGGCCATGTTCTCCATGCAGTCGAGCATCAAGGCCGCCTCCCGCGAATTCGAGAACACCGGCAGCATCGATGAATGGGAGGGCGCCGTCGGCCGCCTCAGCGACGAGCTGAAGATCTACAGCGAGTCTGCCCTGCGCGGCGCCATCAGTCGTACCGTGGACATGACCAAGCGCCTCGGCCTGAGCAGCGATCAGATGGAGGAGGTGATCCGGCGCTCTGCCGACCTCGGGGCCGGCAAGACGGACCTTTCCGGCGCCATCGAGCGTGTGACGGCCGCCCTGCGGGGCGAGGCGGAGGCCTCGGAATACCTCGGCCTGACGCTGAACGAGAACTACGTCAAGGCGTGGTACGAGGCGCACAAGCAGACCGAGCAGGCATGGAAGGACCTGGACGACCTGCAGAAGGCACAGGTGCGTTACCAGATCCTGCTGGAGCAGTCCGCGGGATTCCAGGGCCGCGCCGCGGAGAGCGCGAAAACTTTCGGCGGCGCCCTGGAGCTGATCAAAAAAGAGATCGAGGACGCGATTGTCAACAACAAGTCGCTGGCCGACACCATGGGCGACCTGGCCGATACCCTGCGGGAGAATTCCGGGGAAATCGGCGAGATCGTGTCCGCCCTGGTATCCCTGGCGGCCCGTGCCGTGGAGCTGGCCGTCAAGTGGAAGGGAGTGATCCTGGCGCTGGCCGGCACGTCCGTGGCCATCAGCGTGCTGAGCAAGATTGTGCTGGCGGTGAAGGCCATCAACATTGGCTTCGCGGCCCTGACCGGCAGCGGCATTATCGCCTGGATGGGGCAGTTCCGCGGCGCCATGGCAGCGGCGGTCGCTCAATCGTCCGCGCTGGCGTTGGCTTTCAAGGGCTTTGTGGCCCTGGCCGCGGCCCAGGGCGTGGTGAACATCGGGCGCGCCACCAAGGCGTTTTTCGAGATGCGTGACGCCCAGAAGGCCGCCGCCGACGCCCAGCAGCGCATGATGGACACCACCGGGCATGTCATCAACCGTTTCGAGGAATTCAAGGACATCCGCCTGCCGGAGGATTTCGCCGCGCTGCCCGCCGGCGAGCTGGAGGAGTTCTCGCGCGGGCTGCGCGCGGCCCGGGCCTACTGGACGGCGCTCAAAACGCAACTTGAGACCAAGGCCGAAGAGACCACCATGTTGGGCACCAGCACCGAGCAGGCGCGCGAGGCGCGGGCCGAGCTGGCCCAGGTGAACGCGCGCCTGGCCCAGGTGAACGAGGACCTGAAGACGGTGGGCGCGGCCAGCGCCGAGACCGGCCAAAAACTGAAGGAAGCGGCCACGGTGGGCAAGGACGCCCTGGAGGAGTACGAGGCCGCGGCCCGCAAGGCCTACGAGGAGGCCGCCAACAAGGCCAACGAGTACGCCGACAAGGTGATCGCGCTGGAGGAGAAGATCCGCCAGGCGCGCCTGAGCACCGAGGACAAGATCCGGGCCCTGCGCCAGCGGGGCATGACCGACGAGCAGGCTTACGCCGACCGGCAGCGGCAGATACAGGAGAAGCTGTCCGCGGCCCGGGCCGCAGCGGCGGCCAAGGACTACGACGCGGCCGAGGACTACTACAAGGACGTGGTCAGCCTGGCCGAGCGTAGCGTGGGCGAGATCAAGAGCGAGGGCGAGAACCAGAAGGTGCTCATCCCGCTGGACGTGACCCTGGACCAGGCCATTGCCACCATCGAGACTGCCGGCAAGGAGATGGAGCGCCTGGTGCTCGAGCCCCAGCGCAACGCCGCCGAGGAGAGCTACAAGTCCTGGCGGGATGCCGCAGAGAAGATCAAGGCGGACCTGGACGCCGTGGTGCAGGCGCGCCAGGCGGACATCAACGTGGAGCTGCAGCGCTTCAACGAGGCCAAGGCCCGCCTGGCCGAGCTGACCAAGACCGAGACCAAGACCATCATCATCCGCACCATCCGCCAGGAGGCCAAGGCCGCCGGTGGCATGGTGGGGATGGCCACGGGCGGCCGGTTGCCCGGCTATGGCGGCGGGGACCGGGTCCGGGCCCTGCTGGAGGCCGGCGAATTCGTGATGCGGAAAGAGGCGGTGCGCCGCTACGGGGCCGGCCTTTTCGAGGCGCTGAACAGCATGCGCCTGCAACTGCCGGGCATCGTCAAGGCGCGCATCGGCGGGCTGGTGCCGCAGATCCGCGTGCCGGTGCAGCGCTTCGCCGCCGGCGGCCCGGTGAGCGCCGCCGAGGCCGAGGCCATCGTGCTGGAGCTGCGCGCCGGCAACACCTCGCTGACAACCCGGGCCGCCGGCGGGCGGGCGGCCGTCAAGGCCCTGGAAAAGGAGCTGGTGCGCATGGGGTTGGCCTATGCCGGCTAATTTCGCCTTCTATAGTACCGAGATCGATCCGACCACCGCGCCGGCGGCGGCATCGCCGGAGCCCGACACGCTGATCCAGCTCGACCAGGACCCCATCTTCGAGCCGGCCACCTACGATCCCATGGAAGGCCAAGGCGGCCGGGGAAGCGTGATCCGCACCCTGGGCGGGGCGGTGGTGCAGCAGTTCGAGGCCAAGGCCGCCGACCGGCGCATCGTTATGAGCGACGTGGACGCCCTGAGCGCCTCGACGGTGGCGGCCCTCCAGGCCCTCTACGACGCCGGCGCCGAGTTCTACTTCACCGACGGCTACGACGTGTGGAAGTGCCGCTTCGAGCCCGGCGGCCTGAAATACCGCCGCAACCCCCGCGCCGCCTACCACGGCCTGCACCGCTACGGCTACGAGATGCGCCTGGTGCCGATCCTTGACGCCACGCCGTCCGGCACGACCACCACCACGACCACGGAGCCCTGATGCCCTACGGCTGGAAAATAGAGATCGGCGGGGTGGACGTCAGCGACAAGGTCGCCCGCTTCACCGTCACCGCCGAGCGCGGCCAGTTTTGCCGCGAGGCGGTGGTGGATTTCGCCGACCCGGATTTCTTCGACAGCCTCGACTTGTCCGTGCTGCCGTCCGCCCCTACCCTGGAGATTTTCACCCGCACCGGCGAGAGCTGGGTAAGTCAGGGCAAGTTCTTCATCGAGCGGCCCGCCTACCAGACGGACGTGGACCGCGAGGTGTCCAACGGCGTGTGGGGCCGCAGCGCCATCGCGGCCCTGGCCAAGCCCTTCGCGCCCAAGGTGAGCAACACCTGGACCGCCAACACGACCTTTTTCGCCGTCTGCGCCGAGATGTGCGTCCTGGCCGGGCTGACCTTCTCCAGCGCCTACAGCGACGTGGACGACTACACCATCTGGGCCTACGCCTACCAGGCCGACGGGGTCTACCCCATCGACGTGATCGCCGAGCTGGCCGAGGCCTGCGGCGCCTACGTCTCAACGGACCGCGCCGGGCACGTGTGCATCCGGCAGATCGACTACGGCCCGGCCGCCGCCGACGCCTCCGTCACCGACGCCGACATCCAGGGGATCGAGGAGTCGCCCGAGTGGCCCGAGTTCGGCAACCGGATCCGGATATCGCCGTCGGTGGGCTTCTCCGGCTACAGCCTTCAGCTTACCGCCGCCGGCCAGTGCCTGCCGGCCGACGGGGACACCCATCTGCGGCTTTTGGCCCGGGTGACGGACGCAGACGGCCTTCCGGTGGACGACGTCACGGTCGCCTGGTCCAGCGACGCGCAGCACGCTCACCTGCAGTGGACCGAGAGCAACACCGGCGAAATCCTGATCACCAACGAGGCGCTGCGCGCCACCAATTACCATGAGTTTTCCGTGGCCCTGCCGGCGGATTCCGTCGAGTCCGTCTATGCCGCCAGCGACCTGGCCCGCGCCACCAACCTGGCCGCCGGCGGGGCCACGGTGGACGGCACCAGGGTAACGCTTACCGACGCCCTGGCCTACTGCGACCAGTCGCTCATCGTCAACTACCGGGTGAGCGGCACGGCCATCAACTGGATCACCGCGGGCGAGACCCCCGAGGACGTGACCGTTACGGCCGATATCGGCGGGGCTCGGGCGGAGTTGGAGATCTACATCGGCAATCCCTGCCGCTGCCCACTGACGCTGCACATCGAGGCCTCGCCGACGAGTATCCATATCGGCGAGGTTGCCCGGGTACTGGTGTACGCCGAGGAGGACGGCGGGCCCGTGACCACCGGGCGTCCGGTGTGGATGGGCCAGGACCCGCCGGCCAAAGGAGCGCTGACATGGGACGTGGCCCGCCTGGGGCAGGTGACGATCAAAAACGAGGCTGGCAACGTGGTCAACGAACTGGCTGGAAACAGCCAGGTGCTGCTGCGGATGTTTGCCGCGGCGGTGACCTCGGTCTACCAGGCCGACGAGGACGGCAATACGGTGGGCGGCAATCTGTACCTGACCGCCAGCGGCAAGCGCGTGACGCTGACCAGCCGCCTGCCCACCGGCACGCCGGTGCTGGCCAACTACACGGCCCGGGGCGCCGCGGTGAACCGGTTCGCCGGCGAGAGCCTGGGCACGGCCAAGCTGCGCGCCTGGATGCGGGTGACCACCGAGGAGCCCCTGGAGGATGCGTGCACCGTGCAGATCGTGGACGAGACCGAGGCCCTCGACGACGCCCCGGCCGGCTGGGACCCGTCGGCCGATGGCGATGACGACGTGTCCTACGGCGGATCCGGCGGCGTGGGCGATTTTGACGGCTTCGAGGCCGCCGGCTGCCGGACGGACGACGGCGATATCGTGCAATGCGACGAC
>JBBADT010000076.1:0-10939 GCA_041656315.1 Advenella sp. | reverse complement strand
CCTGATGCTGGTGGTCCTGAACCTGCCGCTGGTGGGCCTGTGGGTCAAACTGCTCAAAGTGCCTTACCGTGTCCTGTTCCCGGCCATTCTGCTGTTCTGCACGATTGGTGTGTACTCGCTGAACTACAACGCGTTTGACATTTACGTGATGGGTATCTTTGGCATCATCGGCTATATCTGGACCAAGCTCAAATGTGAAGGTGCACCGCTGCTGCTGGGTCTGGTACTGGGCCCGATGATGGAAGAGAACTTCCGCCGCGCACTGCTGTTGTCCCGTGGTGACTTCCTGACCTTTGTGGAGCGTCCGCTGTCGCTCACCCTGTTGTTAATGGCGCTTGGCCTGGTCATTCTGGTGGCACTGCCCTCCATCCGCAAGAAACGTGAAGAAACGTTTGTGGAAGAGGATTAATCCTTGGATGAAAAAGGCAGGTTAATTGACCTGCCTTTTTTGTCTGTTTTAAATATGCATTATTTGATCCAACAACAAACTTGGGATAAGCGTCAAACTTCCAGTTTACGTAAGTCTTGCTTCACAAAACTAAAACTGCAGTTGTCATAAAAATAGTTACACTGTTTGTATCCATTTTATAAAAGCATTTCTAATGCCTGTTATTTCAAATTTGCGGAGATCCGACAATGACATCCAAATTCCTGAAGCTTACCAGTCTTACCGTAGCCATGCTGGCCGTAGGCACAGGTGTGGCACACGCCGAGTACCCCGAGCACCCCATCACGCTGGTTGTTCCTTTTGCTGCGGGTGGTCCTACTGATGTTGTCGCCCGCTCTCTGGGTGCCGAACTGGGTAAAATCCTGAAACAACCCATCGTTGTTGAAAACAAAACCGGTGCAGGTGGTACCGTTGCGGCAACCCATATTGCCAATTCAAAACCCGATGGCTATACCTATTTCCTTCACCACAATGGCATGGCAACTGCCCCTGCCCTCTACAAAAACCTGAAGTTCGATCCGCTTAACAGCTTTGAATATGTAGGTGAAGTGGTTGACGTCCCCATGACCTTGTTGGCACGTGCCGATTTGCCGCCTAACAACCTTCAGGAATTTATCGAGTACGCGAAGACAAATGGAGACTCCATCAACCTGGCTAACGCAGGCCCGGGTGCCGTTTCACAACTGTGCGGTTCATTGCTGCAACAGGCAATCGGCACCAAGTTCACAACCATCCCTTTCCAGGGTACCGGCCCTGCCATGACCGCACTGCTAGGCAAGCAGGTAGATGTCCTGTGTGACCAAACTACACAAACCATTCCGCATATCGATGCAAAAACCGTCAAGTTTTACGGTGTAACCACCAAAGATCGTATCAGCAAGCTACCTGATGCTCCCACCCTTGACGAACAGGGCCTGAAAGGTTTTGATTTTAAAGTCTGGCATGGTCTTTATGCACCTAAGGGCACACCTGAACCTGTCGTTGCCAAGTTCAATGCGGCACTTAAAGAAGCACTAAAGTCAGAACCCTTCAAAAAGAAAATGGCCGATCTTGGCGCTGAAATTGTCAGCGAAGAAAGACAAACCCCTGAATCACTGAAAAACTGGGTAGATGCCGAAATCAAAAAATGGGGTCCTATCCTGCAAGCCGAAGGCATGAACGTTAATTAACCGTTAACAGTTTACCGCTACAGAAACACAAGCGGTCCTGGTCAGCCTCACAAGCCTGGCCAATAAGCCGTAGCATCAAACTTCAAAAGCACCCCAGGCCGTTTTTCATGACACGCCTGGGGTGCTTTTTATTAAGCTTTAGGCTTCCGGAATGCAGAAAAAAGAGCATTAATTCAAGGCCTGGATTTCTATCTCCGCCTCTCCCTTGTCTGAAGAAACCCAAACAGTTCCATCCTGCATATTAAAATGCAAGATCATGTTCCGGTCAGCCAAGGCCGCCAGTTTTTGGGTTGACTCCACCGGAAGTACATATACCTTCAGGTTACGGGCCCGTTCAAGCTTGCTAGCCATACTTGCCCACCAGATAGCGGCATTGCGCCCATAAGCCAGCACGACCACCTGCCCGGCACGCCCACAGGCCTTCAACAGGCGACGGTCATCGGGCAAGCCTGTTTCTATCCATTGCAAAATAGTGCCTGTCAGGTCTTTGCGCCATAAATCGGGTTCATCCACTTCACTCAGGCCGCGCGTAAATGCCAGCCTTTCATCACCATTTTCGTACAATGCATAGGCCAGGATCCGAATCATGAGCCGCTCTTCGGTTTCTGATGGATGCCGGGCAACGGTAACGGCATGGCTACCATAATATGAGCGGTCATTATCGGCAATATTGATTTCTGCTTTATAGATTGTTGCACCAAGTGCCATGAATTAATAATCCTTTTGTAAAACCGGAGTCAGGCTGAACCGGGTCTTCACGGTGTGTCCTGGCAACACATCCTGCCCACCCACTTCCCGGGTCGAATGGGTATGCCGCATGTTAAAGCAATCGGTCACATTGCTAAAGGGTTCGGCACAAAACCAAGGCGCACCTTCCGGGCTGTACACGATCAGAAAATCAAACGGCGCATCAGCCGTCATCACCAGTTTGCGTTGTTCGTCGGGCCAGCTGATTTGCGCCTCATGCTCCCAATCAATGAACGGAGTATCCAGCGCATGTCGGGCAATATCGATGCCCCGTGCCATTTCTGGGGCAAGTGGGTGTTCATCCAGCTTTACCGGCATGACATCATGGTCACCGTACCAGGCCTTGCCAACCCGTGCCTTCAGGCGGGTCTGTTCATTCTTGGGAAAATAAGGATGATGCCCTATACCCAGCGGCATGCTTTGTTGCCCGGTATTACTAATGTCCATGTAGACAGTCAGATTGTTTTCATCAAGCGCAAACACCTGTTGCGCCCTGAAGGCGAAAGGCCAGTCATCGGGCTCATGCACGTATTCAATCACCAGCCGGTTCTCTGTATGTTCTGTGACCTGCCATGCGCGGTTCCGTAAAAATCCATGAATGCTATGCGGCGAATCATTTTTAAGGGAAGGACAATAAATACTACGGCCTTCATACACAAAACGGCCATCACGAAGACGACCGGCCCATGGCACCAGCGGAAAACTAGCCATCTCGGATACATTCCGGTTTTGCACATGCACAGGATTAACCGGACGCAACCAGTGATATTCCCGGTCCGCCAGTACATGTTTATAAGCCACGATGGCCCCACCAATATGAGGGGCTACTATCAAACGGGCATCACCCGCTTTCAGTTCAAGGCATTGCTGCACGTTTTTTCACCTTCATTCTTACGCCTTTCCTGTTCAAGCCAGGCCAGTCCTTCACGGGTGCTCCTGGCCGGACGGTATTCGCATCCTATCCAGTGCTGATAATCCAGTTGCCTGAGCAAGTCAAATAAATAACCAATATTAAGCTCTCCGTTATCGGGTTCATGCCGATGGGGGACACCGGCAATCTGCACATGCCCCACCCGACCGCCTGGCAAATAAGTAGCCAGTTTTCTGCTTAAGTCACCCTCAACAATCTGACAATGGTATAAGTCCATTTGTACCTTGATATTGGGCAGATTAAGCAAATCAATGAGCTGGTGGGCCTGTTGCTGGGTGGTTAAAAAATACCCTGGCATGTCAAACGGATTAATAGGTTCAATCAATAACGTTACCTCGGCCTGGGCAGCCAGGGCCGCTGCCCGCGACAGGTTCTGGCAGTAATACTCATGCGCCACTGCCCGATTCAGGCTGTCAGGAACAATGCCAGCCATGAAGTGAATACGCCGGTTGCCCAGGACAACGGCATATTCCAGGGCCTTTTCCACACCGGCCAGGCACTCCGCCTGCCGTCCAGGCAAGCAGGCCAGTCCACGCTCTCCGGCATCCCAGTTACCCGGCACGGCATTGAACAAAACCTGCTCAAGCCCGTTATAGGACAGTTGACGAGCTATTTCTGCCGCACTGTACGCATAAGGAAACAAAAATTCCACGCCTTTGAACTGATCGTTGGCCGCCAGGGCAAAACGCTCAAGAAAGGGAACTTCGGTGTACATCATGGAAAGATTGGCCGCAAACTTGAGCATGGCTATTCGCTTATTAGTAAACCATCAACAGTTATGCTTCCCAGGAAATCATTTTGCCGGGATTCAAGATGTTTTTCGGATCATAGGCGTGCTTGAGCAAACGCATCAGGTGGATGGCATCTTCACCATGTTCCTTTTTCAGGAAATTCATTTTGTGAATGCCAATACCATGTTCGCCGGTGCAGGTGCCGTTCATATCTATGGCCCGTTGCACCACCCGGTTATTGATTTCTTCGGCCATGGCCCATTCTTGAGGATCTTCAGGGTCTATCATCATGAGAACGTGGAAGTTGCCATCGCCTACATGACCCAGGATAGACCACGGAAAAGGTTTGTTTTCCAGGTCTTTGGCCGTTTCAGTCACGCATTCGGCCAGTCGCGAAATAGGCACGCAAACATCGGTGGTAATAGAGCGCGCGCCCGGGCGCAATTGCAGGCAGGCAAAGTACAGGTTATGCCGTGCCGTCCACAACCGGTTGCGGTCTTCCTGGTGCTCCGCCCATTCAAAATCCATGCCACCATTGTCTTTGGTAATTTCCTGCACGATCTCAATTTGTTCCTTGACGTTGGAAGCGGAACCGGTAAATTCAAACAACAGCATGGGGCTTTCTTTCAGTTTCAGCTTGCTGTACTTGTTGGCGGCAATCACGCCCTGTTTATCAATAAACTCAACCCGGCCAATGTCAATACCGGTTTGCATGATCTGGTTCACGCACTCAACAGCCGACTCCAGGGTTTCGAAGTTGCAAATAGCGGCTGAAATGGCTTCAGGGATGGGATAAACACGCAGGGTAATTTCAACAATAATACCCAAGGTTCCTTCGCTGCCCACAAACAGACGGGTCAAGTCGTAACCGGCCGATGATTTGCGTGCATGGCTGCCGGTACGGATGATTTTGCCATCTGCCGTCACCACTTTCAGGGAAACCACGTTTTCACGCATGGTGCCATAGCGCACGGCATTAGTGCCCGAAGCGCGGGTTGCCGTCATGCCGCCAATAGAAGCATGGGCGCCCGGGTCAATCGGGAAAAACAGGCCGGTATGCCTGATTTCTTCATTCAGCTGGGTACGGATCACGCCTGGCTCTACCGTTACGGTGAAATCACCGGGACTGACGGCCAGCACCTTGTTCATTTCCGTGAAGTCCAGGGAAATGCCACCTTCAATCGCCAGCACATGGCCTTCAATGGAAGAACCAATACCAAAAGGAATCAGGGGTACATCGAACTGATTGCATAAATTGACAATCGTCACCACTTCATCGGCATGATGCGGAAAAATAACCGCTTCGGGTGGACAGGCCGGATAAGGAGACTCATCACTACCGTGATGTTCGCGCACGGCTTGCGTGGTTATGAAGCGGTCACCAAAAGCGGCCTGGAAGGCGGCGCGGGCTTCATCAGACAGTTTACGTACTTCTTTCATGGGGGAGTTATAACTCATTGTTTTTCTATCCTGTAAATTATCTTGTTAAACCATTAATCCACAATACGGCCGGCATTGAAAAGATCCCGGGGATTAATCAGGTTCTTAATGGCGCTCATCAAATCCAGTTCTTCCTGGCTGCGGCTGTATTTCAAAAATGGTTTCTTGATCCGCCCAATACCATGCTCGGCGGAAATGCTTCCGCCAAACCCTGAGGCAGTCTGATAAACCAGCTCTTCAACGGCATATATTTCCTTCTCTTGCAGCTTGCCGGTGGTCAGGTGCAAGTTGCCATCACCCAGATGACCAAACAGCAGGTTGATGGCTTGGGGGTATTCTTTTTCTAGATCTGCGGTAACCTGTTCAATAAAAGCCGGCATATGTTTAAGTGGTATGCCAATATCAAAAGCCACGTAAGGTTTAATACTACGCAAAATTTCACCAATGGCATCGCGGATCTGCCAAAGAGAATCGGCCTGCTCCAGTGTTTGCGGCACAATCACGTCACGGCCAATTTCACTTTCAATTAAAAACTCAAGGAACGCATGGAAACCATCATGAAACGTGGCCTTATCGGCACCTTCAATTTCAAGAAGTACATAAATGGGATAGCTCCCCTCAAAAGGCAGTTCTTTGTTTGCATGCAAGGCGGCCTGTACCAGATAGCTTTGCCACATAACCTCGAAGCTGGATAAGTCGGGCAAGGCAGAACGTGCCTCTTTTAGCATGCGGGTAACGTGATCAAAAGAATCCAGGGCGACCAGGGCAGTGGCCCGGGTTTGCGGGTTAGGGAACAGGCGCAAGGACAAACGGGTAATAATGCCCAAACGTCCTTCGGTACCAATGAACAGATGCTTAAGGTCCAGGCCGGTATTGTTCTTGATAACCCGGTTAAGCATATTCAATATGGTGCCATCAGGAAGCACGACTTCCATACCCAGCACCAGGTCACGGGTAGTGCCATAACGCAGCACCTTGTTGCCGCCGGCATTGGTGGACACATTGCCCCCAATCAGGCAGGAGCCCCGTGAGCCGAAATCCAGTGGAAAGTACCAGTCTTCCTGCTTGACGGCATTGCACAGGTTTTCCAGTATAACCCCCGCCTGCACAATGGCAACACCACCTATCGTGTCAACTTCTTCCACGCGGTTCATGCTTTCAAGACAAATAACCACATCGCCCTCATCGGGTTGGGCACCACCGGCCAAGCCGGTAAGGCCGCCCTGTATGGTAATTTTCCGGCCTTCAGCCGCACAGGTTTTTACAATTGCCGAGACCTGTTCTGTGGAAACCGGCCGAAACACTACCGACGGCATGGCACCTTCATCACCGCTCATGTCACTCATGTGACGCTGCATTTGGTCAGGGCTGGCAATATGTGGCACACTGGCCAGCAAAGCATTAAATGATAAAGAACTGTTTTTCATTGTATCCTTCTAACTGCAAATCGCTTTAACACTCAATAATAACTTCTTGTGTGGCCACTCATTGATCATTTCACAAGCAGGGTACAAAAATGATTTTTCCATTTCCACCCCATGACAACAGGCAATGGCACCAAGTAAACAATCGGCATAGGGGGCAGTCATTCTAGACTGCGCCCCTGCCACACCACCCGGCATGCGGGTCCGCACCGGGCGGTTCGAGAAGTTGAGGTCAGAAGAGCCGGGGCAGGCCCAAGCGATCAAACCATTCAAGGTTTAACACACTATTAAGCAACTTTGCGCTGTTTCTCCAAATAGAACGTGAGTTTCCCGCAATCCGTTTCGCAACAGAAACCGAAGCCCCAAGCGCCCTTAATTGACGAAACATCGTTTTACCACGCTTCCATTGCTTGAGCTGGATCGCCCTGAGCCGATGGCGCAGCCATTCGTCCAGTTTGTGCCAGACGTTTGGTGTTTGCGCCAACCGGAAGTAGCCCTTCCAGCCAAGCAGATAGGAACGCAGTCGATCAACAACCTGTCGCAGGCTGCAGCCACCCGACCGGTTCGTCAGTTGCCGGATACGTTGCTTGAACGTCACCAGCGCCTTGGACGCCACCTTTCGCTTGACTACCCCTTTCGGGGCCACCCAGAAGCTGTAGCCAAGGAATTTTCGGTTGCTGAACACGCTGGCGACGGCGCTTTTGGTCTCGTTGACCTTCAGTCGCAGTCGCGCGTATAGCCGCCGCAATAATCCCATTACCCGCTCGCCCGCCCGGCGACTGCGAACATAGACGTTGCAGTCGTCAGCGTAACGCACGAAGCAATGGCCCCGGCGTTCCAACTCCTTGTCCACTTCATCAAGCAGTACATTGGCCAGCAACGGCGAGAGCGGACCGCCTTGCGGCGTGCCTTCATGCCGTTCAATCACCACCCCGCCATCCATGATGCCACTGGTCAGATACGCTCGAATCAACCGGATGACTCCGGCATCAGGGATGCGTTTGCGCAGACGGTCGATCAGGATGTCATGGTTGACCCGGTCAAAGAACTTCTCCAGATCCACATCCACCACGATACGGCGACCCGATTGCACGTACGATTGCGCGGCCAAGACCGCGTCATGTGCACGGCGTCCGGGCCTGAAGCCGTAGCTGTGCTCGCTAAAAGTAGGATCCAGCAAAGGTTGCAGTATTTGCAGTAAAGCCTGTTGAATCAAACGATCCGTTACCGTCGGAATACCCAGCTCACGCTGGCTACCGTCCGGTTTCGGAATCATCACCCGACGTACCGGACTAGGCCGGTACGTACCTGATAGCAGTTGCGCACGAATCGCGGGCCAGGCCGTGACCAGATGACGGGCAGTCCGGTCAATGTCCAGACCGTCCACACCTGCCGCGCCTTTGTTGGTCCGTACACGCTTGAACGCTGCTTTCAGGTTCTCTCTTGTCAACGCTGCATGTAGCAACGCTGACCCTGTATCCTCGTTTCCATATCGCGGACAGCCCGTTTCCCCGCTGACAGGATCACGCACGGCTTCACCGCTAGGTACGCCTGTCCGCTCCATTGACATGGACATCTGGGGCAATACGAATTGTATCGACATGCTGAGTAATACTCCTTCTCGTTCAGTCCTTCATCGCCTCGTTCCCGGCTTCATCAGCCCTGCTACTACGACTACTATGACCTCTGCTGACTTCTCGCTCCGGTTCGACGCCGTTACCCTTTCAGGCATAAGGCGAGAGATCCCCAGGTAAGAACGCACTCCTTCATCGCACAACCGCTGCATCTACGCCACTTCGTCTTGATCACAGGAGCTTCGCGGTTTATGGCCCGCTCGCCCCACTCTGTAACGCCTTCTATGCAGTTCTTGTTCATTGGCTCGCGATTTACGCTCCACGCTTCCTTCCCACACTTGATCACCCTCATGCAGTTGCGCTTCACTTCGTTTGCTGTGATCTACTTACGGCGGGACTTGCACCCGCAGGAATGCGCCCATGCTGGGCGCACCACAAGAAAAAACCTCGCACAAGGCGAGGTTTCTTACTGACATCCGGTATAAGGAAGACTGCTTGTATCGTTGGCAAGGCAGGCCTGAACCTGCCCTGTTATCAGATAAGGCGAGAGGCTTCGATCAGACGTACAACACTCCACGATTTACTGCGTGAAATGGGACGACCTTCAGCGATTTCCACTGTATCGCCTTCGTTATACTGGTTTGCTTCGTCATGCGCTTTGTATTTGTTTGAGCGGACAATGATTTTGCCATACAAAGGATGCTTAACACGGCGTTCAACTTGAACAACCACTGTTTTATCCATTTTGTTGCTAACCACTTTACCGATCAGGGTACGCTGACGCTTGGCGGGTGTTTGAGTTTCGCTCATGTTACTTTCCTGCTTTCTCAGTTATTACTGTACGAACGCGAGCAATGTCACGACGTACTTTGCCTAACTGGCTGGTGTTAGAAAGTTGCTGGGTAGCACGCTGCATACGCAGGTTGAATTGTGCACGCAGCAAGCTCTCGAGCTCTTTATTCAGCTCGGTTGCGTCTTTTGAACGTAGTTCACTAGCTTTCATAAAGATCCCCTTAAGAGCCCAAGTGACGATTTACAAATGTCGTCGAAATAGGCAACTTGGCGGCTGCCAGACGGAAAGCTTCACGGGCAAGCTCTTCACTTACACCATCCATCTCGTACAGAACTTTGCCTGGTTGAATTTCAGCGACCCAAAACTCGGGATTACCTTTACCTTTACCCATACGAACTTCAGCAGGTTTCTGTGAAATTGGCTTATCAGGGAAGATACGGATCCAGATACGGCCGCCACGTTTAATATGACGAGTCATTGCACGACGGGCTGCCTCGATCTGACGTGCAGTCAGACGGCCACGACCGGTTGCTTTCAGACCAAAATCGCCAAAGTTGACGTTGGTACCACGAGTAGCCAGACCGGTGTTACGGCCTTTCTGCTCTTTACGGTATTTTCTACGTGCTGGTGATAACATGTTTATTCTCCTTCTGGCGCAGGTGCTGCTTCAGCTGCCTTGCGACCACCACGGCCACGGCCGCCTGGACGACGCTGACCATCAGGACGATCACCGCGTGGACGACGTGCACGACGCTCATCATCACGGGGTGCGGCTGCAGGTTCTGCAGGCATTTCACCATTAGGCAGCAAGTCGCCTTTGTAAACCCAAACCTTGATACCAATGATACCGTAGGTGGTTTGTGCTTCAGATGTACCATAATCAATGATTGCACGCAGTGTATGCAAAGGTACACGACCTTCACGATACCATTCTGTACGGGCAATCTCAATACCATTCAAACGGCCTGAAGACATGATCTTGATACCTTGTGCACCCAGGCGCATTGCATTTTGCATGGCGCGCTTCATGGCACGACGGAACATGATACGTTTTTCAAGCTGCTGGGCGATGGAATCGGCGATCAGCTGTGCATCGGTTTCAGGCTTGCGGATTTCTTCGATATTGACGTGAACCGGAACACCCATCAGGCGTTGCAGATCAAGTTTCAATCCTTCAATATCTTCACCACGTTTACCGATTACAACACCAGGACGTGCTGAGAAAACGGTGATACGTGCATTCTTGGCAGGGCGCTCGATAAGCACACGACCAACAGATGCGCTTTTCAGTTTACGTTTCAGGTACTCACGCACACGGACGTCTTCGGCAAGCATTGTGCCAAAGTCTTTGTTGTCAGCGTACCAGCGTGAACTCCAGTTACGATTCACTGCGAGACGGAACCCTATAGGGTGAATTTTCTGACCCATTGTGACTCCTTAAACGCCGACTTTGACCACAATGTGGCAAGTCTGCTTCTCGATACGGTTACCGCGGCCTTTGGCGCGAGCGGAGAATCGCTTCATTGACTGAGCTTTGTCTACATAAATTGTAGTAACTTTCAACTCATCAATATCGGCACCATCGTTATGCTCTGCGTTAGCAATTGCTGATTCAAGGGCTTTCTTAACGATACCGGCGGCTTTTTTAGGTGTGAATGTAAGAATATTCAGCGCCTGGGCAA
>JBBADT010000075.1:0-11301 GCA_041656315.1 Advenella sp. | reverse complement strand
CAAAAGAGTGGATCCATCAGCACATTAATGATCCATATGTGAAAATGGCTCAGCAAAAAGGTTACCGGGCACGTGCTGCATTCAAGCTGATCGAGATCCTGGATTCAGAAAAGCTCATGCGTCGGGGAGATATTATAGTCGACTTGGGCTCTGCTCCGGGAAGTTGGTCGCAAGTTGCACGCGAAAGATTGGTTGGGCCGGGTGGTGTCATGGACGGCCGGGTTATTGCACTTGATATTTTACCCATGGAACCGATTGCCGGGGTGGAATTTCTTCAGGGTGATTTTCGTGAAGATGAGGTTCTTAACCGCTTGCATGAGCAAGTTGGCAATCAGCAGGTGGATTTGGTTGTCTCTGATATGGCTCCCAACCTTTCCGGGGTAAGTTCTGCTGATTCGGCGCGTATCCAGCATGTATGCGAGCTCGCCATGGATTTTGCGCTTAATCATCTAAAACCCGAGGGCGCGCTAATTGTCAAGGCATTCCATGGTAGCGGGTTTTCACAAATTGTGGAAATGTTCAAGCAACACTTTAAAAGAGTGGTGGAGCGCAAGCCAAAGGCCTCGCGTGATAAGTCATCAGAAACTTTTCTGGTTGCCCGCGGTCTAAAAAAACCTCGGGAACAAGATCTGCAAGATTAAACAGGCTTGCAATTGGGTTTTTTGTCCCAATCTAATCTTTAAGACCCGCGTATTTCGATACATTTTAATTCATTCGAAATATGCACTAATTCTATCTTTTTTATTTCTATGATATAGAATGTAATCAGGTGCAATCTTAGTTTTTTTTGTAGTTTTTATGAGTCATAAAAATTGCAGCTCTAAATTTCATGCGGGAGAGCTGATCGTTGAATAATTCCTTTTCCAAATTCGCCATGTGGGCCATTGTTGCCTTGGTGCTTTTTACTGTCTTCAAACAGTATGATGGCCCGGCACGTACCAACGATGGTGTCAGTTACAGCCAGTTCATGGCTGATTCCAAACAGGGCAAGATTTCCAGTGTGGAAATTCAGGGTGATACCCTTTATGTGACCCCTAGTGGTGGTCGTCCTTATACCTTAACCTCTCCAGGTGACCTCTGGATGGTTGGTGATTTGGTGCGTGACGGCGTTAAGGTTACCGCCAAACCGCCAGAACAGCCTTCGTTTTTATTAAGCGCCCTTATTTCATGGTTCCCCATGTTGCTGTTAATTGGGGTCTGGTTCTTTTTCATGCGCCAAATGCAGGGCGGTGGCAAGGGCGGTGCCTTCAGTTTCGGCAAATCCCGTGCCCGCATGCTAGACGAAAGCACTAACCCAATTACTTTTGCCGATGTGGCCGGGTGTGATGAAGCCAAGGAAGATGTCAAGGAGTTGGTTGATTTCCTGCGTGACCCTTCGCGTTTTCAGCGTTTGGGTGGTCGTATTCCCCGTGGTGTGTTAATGGTTGGTCCTCCTGGAACCGGTAAGACCTTGTTGGCCAAGGCTATTGCTGGTGAAGCAAAAGTACCGTTCTTTACCATTTCGGGTTCAGATTTTGTTGAAATGTTTGTGGGTGTGGGTGCTTCCCGTGTTCGCGATATGTTCGAAAACGCCAAAAAACACGCACCGTGCATTATCTTTATTGACGAGATTGATGCGGTTGGGCGTCAGCGTGGCGCTGGTGTGGGGGGCGGTAACGATGAACGCGAGCAAACGCTCAACCAGATGCTGGTTGAAATGGACGGTTTCGAGTCCGGTCAAAGCGTTATCGTGATTGCTGCAACCAACCGTCCCGATGTGCTTGATCCTGCCTTGTTGCGCCCGGGCCGATTTGACCGTCAGGTAGTGGTAAACCTGCCCGATGTACGTGGTCGTGAGCAAATCCTGAATGTACACATGCGTAAAGTGCCCTTGGCACCTAACGTAGTGGCTTCGGTTCTGGCTCGTGGCACACCTGGTTTTTCGGGTGCTGACTTGGCCAACCTGGTTAATGAAGCTGCATTGTTTGCTGCGCGTCGTAACGGCCGTACCGTCGACATGATTGATTTTGAAAAAGCCAAAGATAAAATCATCATGGGTGCCGAGCGCCGTTCTATTGTCATGCCCGAAGAAGAGCGTAAAAATACGGCTTATCATGAGGCAGGTCACGCCATTGTGGCAAGCATGTTGCCTAAAACAGACCCGGTCCATAAAGTTACCATTATTCCTCGTGGTCGTGCCTTGGGCGTTACCATGCAATTGCCTGAAGGCGATCGTTACAGCATGGATAGGGAACGTTTGCTTAATACCATTGCTGTACTGTTCGGTGGCCGTATTGCCGAAGAAGTATTCATGCATCAAATGACAACCGGTGCCTCTAACGACTTTGAGCGGGCAACCGCCATTGCACGTGACATGGTTACCCGTTACGGGATGACAGACTCATTGGGCCCAATGGTTTATGCCGAGAACGAAAATGAAGTCTTCCTTGGCCGAAGTGTGACAAAAACCACACATATGTCTGAGGCCACCATGCAGAAGGTGGATACTGAAATTCGCTTGATTATCGATGAGCAATATGCCATTGCGCGTAAAATTATCGAAGAGAACAGCGATAAAATGCATGTAATGGCCAAGGCGCTGCTGGAATGGGAAACCATTGATGCGGATCAGATCGAAGACATTATGAAGGGTCGTGATCCTCGTCCGCCTAAAGAGCCTGATGCACCGCATGATTCCGCTGGTATGCCCCCGCCAACAGGCACGGCTCCCAAAGGTAAAGACAGCGATAGTCCGGCAACTGCCGTGTAATAATAATATTTTTACTGAATGAATAGTACATTCCTTTGCGGGCGCTTTGAACTTGGGTTCGAGCGCCCTTTAATTAGGGGGATAGTGAATATCACGCCCGATTCTTTTTCGGACGGTTCACATCATTTTTCAACTAATGCGGCCGTTGATCATGCCCTGGGACTGGTCGAGCAAGGTGCAGATATCCTGGATATCGGCGGTGAGTCCACGCGTCCCGGTTCCGAGCCGGTAAGCATACAGGAAGAGCTGAACAGGGTCATTCCCGTTATAGAGGGGCTGCGTGATTGTGGCGTACCTTTATCCATTGATACTTTCAAGCCCGAAGTGATGAGGGCAGCCTTGCAGTCGGGGGTTGATTTAATCAATGATATTTATGCATTAAGGCAGCCAGGTGCCCTTGAAGTCGTTAGCGAATTCCCACATTGCGGAATTTGCATCATGCATATGCACGGTGAGCCTAAAACCATGCAAGTCAATCCGCCTGATTACGGCGATAACATTACTCGTGAAGTGGCTGCTTTTTTACAGGACAGAATGAAAATTATGCTGCAAAGCGGGATTGATCCTCGTAGAATTATGATCGATCCGGGTTTTGGTTTTGGTAAAACAGCCGCACAGAATTTTCAGCTGCTACGGGAAATGGCTGACCTGAACGAATTGAAAGCGCCCATACTGGTGGGGGTTTCCCGAAAAACAATGATTGGTGCTGTTACCCATAAGCCGGTAAATGAACGTCTGTCAGGAAGTATTGCCGCAGCGTTGGCTGGGGTTGCCCGAGGGGCGGTGGTTGTCAGGGTGCACGATGTAGCCCAGACGCATGATGCACTGGCCGTATGGAACGCAATTGAATTTGGAGTTAATGAATGAGCCGTAAATATTTTGGAACCGATGGAATTCGGGGCGAAGTGGGTGGAGAACTGATTAATGCCGCATTTGCATTGCGATTGGGGTATGCGGCAGGACGTGTGCTGTCCAAGAATCATCAGGGAGGGGGGCGTCCTATTGTCCTGATCGGCAAAGATACCCGGGTTTCGGGTTATATGCTTGAATCAGCCCTGGAAGCGGGTCTTAGCGCGGCGGGCATTGATGTTTTTCTGGCTGGTCCCATTCCCACGCCTGCGGTTGCTTATTTAACCCGTGCCTTGCGATTGACTGCCGGTGTGGTGATTAGTGCTTCGCATAATCCTTATGATGATAACGGGATTAAATTCTTTTCCGGTCAAGGCACCAAACTGCCCGATGACGTGGAAGAGGAAATTGAACGGGCCATTGATGAACCCGTTGGTTGCGTGCACTCAGAAAAAATTGGCCGCGCAAGGAGGATTGATGATGCGGCAGGGCGCTATATCGAATTTTGTAAAAGCACGTTTCCAAACGAATTAGACTTGAAAGGCCTGAAAGTCGTGGTGGATGGTGCGCACGGTGCCGCCTATAATATAGCTCCGCATGTTTTTCGTGAGCTGGGTGCCGAGGTTATTGAAATTGGTTGCCATCCCGATGGTTTTAATATTAACAAGGATGTTGGTGCCCTGTACCCTGAAAAACTGGCCGCCACGGTTAGCGCCCGCGGTGCTGATTATGGTATTGCCCTTGATGGTGACGCAGACCGGATTCAGATGGTGGATGCCGATGGGCGTATTTATAATGGTGATGAATTGTTGTATGCCATTATCCTTGAGCGGCTTAATCAAGGAGCGGTCAAGGGGGTGGCGGGTACGCTAATGACCAATTACGGTTTTGAAAAACAAATGAAAGCCTTGGGTATTCCCTTTGAGCGTGCCAAAGTGGGAGACCGCTATGTGCTGGAAGCCATGCAGAAAAATGGCTGGTTATATGGTGGTGAAGGCTCCGGGCACCTGTTGTGTTTAGATCATCATACAACGGGCGATGGTATTATTGCCGGTTTGCAGGTACTTAAAGGATTGGTTCGCAGTGGCAAAAAACTGTCCGAGTGGATTGCCGATCTTAAAATGTATCCTCAGGTCATGATTAATGTGCCTTTGGCTAAAGAAGTGAAATGGGAATCGCATGCCGGGCTTCAGGCTGCTCGTGAGACAGTGGAAAAAGAGCTTGGCAGTCGCGGTCGTGTCTTGATCAGGGCTTCCGGTACAGAACCCAAACTTCGTTTGATGGTAGAGGCTGAGAGTTATGATTTGGCCAAGCACTGTGTTGATCAGCTTGCTGCCGTTAATTTGTCTTGATTACAACAGCATCACGCCAGAAAACAAATAAAGTACAATGCTTTTCACAAACACCTTATGTTTCGTGTTTGTGAAAAGTTTTTGTCAAATGAGATCGGTATGATGTCATTGTTAATCATTGCGTAGGAAAATAAGCTAATGCAAGAACTATTGCGTACAGAGACGGATACGGCAAATCAGGATGAACCTGGGTTGATTTTGGGGCTTGCAACAACACCGGAAGAACTAGAGCAGTTGCAAAGATTGCGTTTCGATGTTTATACAAAAGAAATGAACGCTGTTTTTCCTGATGCCGTTGATGGCGTTGATGTTGACCGTTATGATCAATGGTGTTATCACTTAATGGTGTGTGATGTAAAAACCGGTAAGGTTGTGGGTACTTACCGTGTCATGACACCCGAAAAAGCCATTGAAGCCAAAGGTTATTATTCGGAATCCGAGTTTGATATTTCCAGCCTGGATCATATCCGTCACTTATTGTGTGAGTGTGGTCGTTCTTGTACCCATGCCGATTATCGTAATGGTTCAGCCATAATGATGCTTTGGACGGGTCTGACCAAGTTTTTACATCAAAGAAATTATCGGTATATGCTGGGTTGTGCCAGTGTCAGCCTGGCTGATGGTGGTGTGCAGGCCTCCCAGGTGTGGCGTGCCGCAAAAGCTGAAATGGACAAACACCCGGAATTGCCAAGGGTAACGCCGTTAAATCCATATCCACTTGAAAAACTCGATGCGACCGGTGAAGTGAAGATTCCACCGTTAATTAAGGGATATCTTAAAATTGGTGCCCGTATTTGTGGTGAGCCTGCCTGGGATCCCAATTTCAATGCAGCAGATTTCCCTATTATTATTGATATTGAAAGTATGGATCCGCGTTATCGCAAACATTTTGGCATAGATTAACTTCGGGTTTTATGCCAATGGCCTCACTGGCAGACAAGTGAGGCCATTGTTTTATTGGCCATCAGAAAGAGCCATTAGCTATGCCGGTACTACCTTGAAGGTTAAATTGGCATCAGCTTGCTTCCATTCCGATGCTTCCAGCTTAAGGCTGTACTGTGTTAACGGATGATGAGCTAGCCACTTGCTGCAGATAATCACCGAGACGGTTTTTCCATCTACTTCCAGTCTTAAAATTTCCGGGTTAATAACTTGCCGGCGACGCAGAAACAAAGCGGCGAGTCTTAAACATAACAGCGCAAGCCATTGGTTTCTTGTAGGTGTGTGCGGGTTTATTTTATCAAGGCGGCCTTGGTGACCCAGCGTCAGTAATGAAAGAATACTTTGGTCTGCTTTGGAAAACCCTGGCATATCGGCATTGCCCAACACATAGGCGGTGTGTTTGTGATAGGCGTTTTGTGAAATGCTTAAACCCACTTCATGTAAATCGGCAGCCCATCCCAAGGCCTGTCGTAATTCACCCGCCAGCGGGTCTTCAAGCTTCAATTGGTCAAAAAACTGTAGGGAAAGCTGCTTTACACGAGTGGCTTGTTTGATATCTATGTGATAGCGCCTGATGAATTGCTTGACCGATTCATCGCGTTTGTCAACAGCGGCCTGCCGCCCCAGCATATCGTAAAGTACACCGACTCGAAGTGCACCTTCACCCTGAAGCATGCGTTCTATTTTCAGCTCTTTAAAGGCGGACATCATGATGGAGAGTCCTGCGGGCAACACTTCCATGCGATCAATTTTAAGACCCTTCAGTTCAGGGGCTTTGGCAGAACCGTAGCGTATCAAGACTTTCTTGAGTTTTTGCATGCCATCAAGGGTGATGCCTTTTTCCGAGAAGCCGGATTCTTCCAGGGTGGCCACTAAAGCCTTTGCGGTGCCGGAAGAGCCATAAGCTTCGGTCCAACCCATTTTTTGAAATTGTTTGGAGATGGCCTCCAGTTCTTTGCGGGCAGCAATTTCTGCATGGGCAAAACCTTCAGCAGTCACTACGCCTTCTGGAAAATAGGCTTTGGTGAAGCTGACGCAGCCCATGCTTAGAGATTGCATGAGTTTGGGTTCCAGGTTTTGACCAATAATGAATTCTGTTGAGCCTCCGCCAATATCAATCACCAGGCGTTTTTCGTCTGATGGTGGCAGTTCATGGGCCACACCCGAAAAAACCAACCGGGCTTCTTCATGACCGGCAACCACTTCAATCGGGTAACCTAATGCAGCTTCAGCACGAGGCAGGAATTCCTTGATATTGCGAGCAACCCGAAAAGTATTGGTGGCCACTACACGAACGCGGTCGGGAGGAAAGTTTTCTATTCGATCGCCAAACCGTTCCAGCACGGCAATCGCCCTTGCAATCGCTTCTTCACTCAGAATCATGTTCTCATCAAGGCCAGCTGCCAGGCGAACCGTTTCTTTTAGTCTGTCCTGTGCATAGATTTGCGAAATGCCTTCACGCTGCACAACGCGTCCGATAGAAAGCCGGAAACTGTTTGAGCCAAGGTCAACGGCAGCTAATAAGTTGTTTTGATCCATGCGTTTGCTGTCTTAGGTGTTTAGTTGCGCTATTTTAGTAAAAAAAAATGTGTATTTTGTATAAAAGAATAAATGCCGAAAAATTTAAGCGACATTCGCAGAAATTTTGACTGGCGGAGTAAGTGAGGCAAACGTAATTGAAGGGTTATGTGACTTGCGTAAAGTGAGTGTGTACCAATGAGACAGAAATAATTAAATTAATGAAAAAAGCCCTTAAATGACATTGTCATTAAATGGTAATTTATATAGTGTATAAGCAACAAATAAAAAATTAAATCATTTGTAAGGTAATCATGATCGAGAATAGCCAGGAAGATGTGTCGTCCCCCAATTTGCTGAACCGGGAATTGTCTTTACTCAAGTTTAACGCCAGGGTATTGGGAATGGCTGAAAACGAAAATACGCCTCTGCTAGAGCGCTTGCGATATATATGTATTGTCAGTTCCAATCTGGATGAATTTTTTGAGATCCGGATTGCCAGCCTTAAAGAGCAGGAGCGACGGAATCCACGGGTGATTGGTGATGATGGTTACACACCCAGTGAGGCGTTTGAGTTGGTGCAAAAAGAGGTGCATGAACTGGTTAAACGGCAATATTCCTTATTAAATCAAAGTATCTTGCCAGCCTTGCGTGAGAAAGGGGTTTATATTTACAAGCCCCAGGAATACACCGAAATCATGATGGCCTGGGCCCGTGAGGTGTTCCTGGAGGATGTGATGCCTTTATTGACGCCCATCGGGCTTGATCCATCCCATCCATTTCCTCGGGTCTATAACAAAAGTCTTAACTTTATCGTTTCACTATCGGGTGTTGATGCGTTTGGACGTAATTCTTCCATTGCGATTGTTCAGGCACCGCGTGCCTTGCCGCGGCTGTTAAAAATTCCCGAAGAAGTGTGCGGGCAAAAACACGGACACACTTTATTGTCCAGTCTGATGCAGATGTTTGTTGGGGACCTGTTTCCAGGGCTGGAAGTCAAGGGACTGTATCAATGGCGGGTGACCCGCAACAGCGACCTGTATGTTGATGAAGATGAGGTCACCGATTTGCGGCAGGCCTTGCAGGGGGAGTTGTCCCAGCGCAACTTTGGTGCCGCGGTTCGATTGGAGATTGCTGATGATACCCCTGAAGAGCTGGAAGTTTTCCTGCAGTCTGAATTTGCGCTGACGCCACTTGATACATACCGTACTGCGGGCTCGGTTAACCTGACCCGAATCATGCCACTGTGTGATATTGATGCAGGAACCGATTTGGTGTTTCCAGGGTACAGGGCAAAAATTCCGCCCCCCTTTGACAAAATGGAAGATCATCCCGAGCACATGTTCAGTGCAATTGCCAAAGAAGATCTCTTGTTGCATCATCCTTACCAGTCTTTTGATCCGGTCATTGATTTTCTGACGGCTGCAGCCGTAGACCCGGCTGTGGTCGCGATCAAGCAAACCATTTACCGTACCGGTGAAGACTCGGAATTGATGCGTTTGCTGGTTCTGGCGGCCAAGTCGGGCAAGGAAGTTACCGTAGTGGTAGAACTGATGGCTCGCTTTGATGAACAAACCAATATCAATTGGGCTGCCAAACTTGAAGAGGTTGGAGCGCATGTGGTTTATGGGGTGGTTGGTCATAAAACCCATGCAAAAATGGCCTTGGTATTAAGAAGGGAAGGGCGACGTATTGTACGCTATGGTCACCTGGGTACCGGTAATTATCATCCGCGTACAGCCCGTCTGTATACCGACTTTGGCATGCTAACCGCCAATCGGGAAATTACCGAGGATATGGATAAGATATTCTCCCTGTTAACCGGTTTGGGGGCCAGGCGTCCACTGAAATTGTTACTGCAGTCTCCTTTTACCCTGCATGGCAAAATGCTAACGCTTATTAATAATGAAGCAGAAAACGCACGCCAGGGCAAAAAGGCCCGTATTATGGCCAAAATGAATTCCCTGCTGGATATCCAGGTGATTAATGCCCTTTACGAGGCAAGTCAGGCAGGAGTGGAAATTGACTTGATTGTGCGTGGAGTGTGTGCCTTGCGTGCCGGGGTTGCTGGCATGTCTGAAAATATTCGCGTGCGATCTATTGTAGGGCGCTTCCTTGAACACTCCCGGGTATTTTATTTTTATGACAACGGTAAAGAGCAGGTCTATCTCTCTTCGGCTGACTGGATGGAACGCAACTTTTTCCGTCGTGTAGAAGTCGGATTCCCTGTTTTAAATCCCGCACTGAAAAAACGGGTTATTGCCGAGTCATTTACTTATGCGCTTAAAGACAATGTATTGGCTTGGGAGCAGCAACCCGACGGCAATTACCAACGTGTCAGAAACCGTCGCCAGCCATTTAATTTGCAAAATCATTTAATGGGATTGCTGGGTAAATAATTCTTTCTCCCAGTCATTGCCGGGCACCAGCCGGACCTGGTTTTGAAAACGTGGGCAAATGTAGGCGGCCTTAAGCTTGTTGACATTTGTTCACGTTTTTTGTCTGATGTGAAAATTCAACATCTTTCTTTTAATTTGTTGATTAATTAGGGTTTTTCGGGATTGTGATCTAGATAAGTCGCAAGCGACTATGCAAGAACTGTCACAATCATGTCATATTTGGGATTTACTATGTCGTCATTGGTATAAAAATCCATTTCCACTTTTCTCGAAAGGAAAAACAATGTTGAAGCATGCATTTAAACGCGTTACATTGGCAGTCGCCTTAGGCACTGCTGCTTTTTCAGTACAGGCCGCCAGCACAGTAACTGGTGCAGGTGCTTCTTTCCCATATCCTATTTATGCAAAATGGGCATCTGAATACGCAGCAGAAACTGGTAATAAAATCAACTACCAGTCAATCGGTTCAGGCGGCGGTCAACAGCAAATTATTGCTAAAACCGTTGATTTCGGTGCTTCCGACGACCCAATGAAAGCTGACAAACTGTCAGAAAACAATCTGCTGCAATTTCCTGCTGTTATTGGCGGTACAGTACCTGTTGTTAATATCGAGGGTATCAAACCCGGTGAACTGAAACTGTCCGGTTCTGTTCTGGCCGACATTTTCCTGGGTAAAATCAAAAAATGGAACGATCCTGCTATCGTTGCCCTGAACTCCGATCTTAAACTGCCAAGCGCTGACATCGTTGTTGTTCACCGTTCAGACGGTTCAGGCACCACCTTCGGTTGGACCAACTATCTGTCTAAAGTTTCTGCCGAATGGAAAGAAAAAGTGGGTGAAGGCAAGGCCGTTAAATGGCCAGTAGGTCAGGGCGGTAAAGGTAACGAAGGTGTTGCTGCTTACGTAGGTCAATTGAAAAACTCGGTTGGCTATGTAGAGTATGCTTACGCAAAACAAAACAACCTGTCTTGGACACAATTGCAAAACCAGGATGGTAAATTTGTTCAGCCAGAACAAAAAGCATTCGCAGCAGCTGCCGCCAATGCTGACTGGAAAGGTGCCCCAGGTATGGGTGTTGTATTAACTAACGAACCTGGTGCAGAATCCTGGCCTGTTACTGCAGCTACTTTCATCCTGGTCCATAAAGTTGCTGAAAAACCCGAGCAAACAAAAGCAGTGCTGTCATTCTTTGACTGGGCATTTAAAAATGGTGCTAAAACAGCTGCCGAGCTGGACTACGTACCTCTGCCAGAAGCCGTTACCAGCCAGGTTCGTGATGCATGGGCATCTGAAATCAAAACAACTGGTGGTGAAGCAGTTTGGAAATAAACAACGGGTTGTTCAATTAATTGGCTAACCTTGTCTGAAAAACATGGCGGTTATTAAAAAACCGCCATGTTTTTTGCAAAATTCAAAAGTAGAGTCGAGAATGAGCGCTACAATAACCCCTTCCGTTTCTTCTAATATTAAAACTGCTGATTCAGCCATGAA
>JBBADT010000074.1:0-12021 GCA_041656315.1 Advenella sp. | reverse complement strand
ATAAATTCATCAGCCAAATGGCACAGCAAAAGTAGAGTATTATGCCAAAGCGTACCGACATAAAAAGCATTCTTATTATTGGGGCAGGCCCCATCATTATTGGTCAGGCATGTGAGTTTGACTACTCTGGAGCCCAGGCTTGTAAAGCCCTGAAGGCAGAAGGTTACCGTACCATTCTGGTTAACAGTAATCCGGCCACCATCATGACAGACCCTGAAACAGCCGATGTTACCTATATCGAGCCCATCACCTGGCAGTCTGTCGAGAAAATCATCGAAGTTGAAAAACCGGATGCCCTGTTGCCCACCATGGGTGGCCAAACCGCGCTTAACTGTGCACTGGATTTGGCACATAACGGTGTGTTGGCCAAGCATAACGTAGAGCTCATTGGTGCCAACGAACACGCGATTGAAAAGGCCGAAGACCGTCTGAAATTCAAACAGGCCATGGAAAGCATCGGTCTTGAGTCAGCCAAATCCGGCGTGGCTCACAGCATGGATGAAGCCTGGGAAGTTCAAAAAAACATTGCTGCAGAAATTGGTACGGCCGGTTTCCCGGTTGTGATTCGCCCCAGCTTTACATTGGGTGGTAGCGGTGGTGGTATTGCTTATAACCCTGAAGAGTTCGAGATTATCTGCCGTCGTGGCCTTGAAGCCTCTCCGACCAAAGAGTTGCTGATTGAAGAATCCCTGCTGGGTTGGAAAGAGTTTGAGATGGAAGTGGTTCGCGACAAGGCGGACAACTGCATCATCATTTGCTCTATCGAGAACCTGGATCCAATGGGTGTGCATACGGGCGATTCCATCACAGTAGCACCAGCCCAAACCATGACCGATAAAGAATACCAAATCATGCGTAACGCCTCTATTGCGGTGCTGCGTGAAATTGGCGTTGATACCGGCGGCTCTAACGTGCAGTTTGCGGTTAACCCCGATAACGGTCGCATGATTGTCATTGAAATGAACCCGCGCGTGTCGCGTTCTTCTGCACTTGCTTCCAAGGCCACCGGTTTCCCGATTGCCAAAGTGGCAGCTCGCCTTGCAGTGGGTTATACACTTGATGAACTGCAAAATGAAATTACGGGTGGTACAACACCGGCTTCTTTCGAACCTACCATCGATTACGTGGTTACCAAGATACCGCGTTTTGCATTCGAAAAATTCCCTCAGGCCGATTCTCACCTGACCACTCAAATGAAATCTGTTGGTGAAGTCATGGCCATGGGCCGTACTTTCCAGGAGTCTTTCCAAAAAGCCCTGCGTGGCCTGGAAGTGGGTGTCGATGGTCTGAACCAGAAAACCCTGGATCGTGAAAAACTGCAGGTTGAATTGGCCGAGCCTGGCCCGGAACGTATCTGGTACGTTGGCGATGCTTTTGCTCAAGGTTTCACCCTTGAAGAAGTGCAGGCGTTGACCAAGATTGATCCTTGGTTCCTGTATCAAATCCAGGAAATTGTTGAAATTGAATTGGCACTTGAGCAAAAAACACTGGCTGACCTTGATGAAAACGCCATGCGTCAACTCAAGCGTCGTGGTTTTTCAGATCGTCGCCTGGCTTTCCTGCTTGACGTCTCCGAGTCTGAAGTACGTAAAGTGCGTCACCAGTTAGGTGTTCGTCCGGTTTACAAGCGTGTTGATACCTGCGCAGCAGAGTTTGCAACCAAAACCGCGTATATGTATTCTACCTACGAGGAAGAATGCGAAGCCGAACCTACAGACAAGAAAAAAATTATTGTGCTGGGTGGTGGTCCTAACCGTATTGGCCAGGGTATCGAGTTTGATTACTGCTGCGTTCATGCCTCTTTGGCATTGCGTGAAGATGGTTACGAAACCATCATGATCAATTGCAACCCTGAAACCGTTTCTACCGATTATGACACTTCCGATCGTCTGTATTTCGAGCCCTTAACGCTTGAAGACGTTCTTGAAATTGTCCATATCGAAAAACCTGAAGGCATGATTGTTCAGTACGGTGGCCAAACTCCGCTGAAACTGGCTCGTGCCCTCGAGGCCAATGGGGTGCCCATTATTGGTACAAGCCCCGAATCCATCGATGTGGCTGAAGACCGTGAGCGTTTCCAGAAACTGTTGCAAAAACTGGGTCTGCGCCAGCCGCCAAACCGTACGGCACGTACCGAAGCTGAAGCCATTGCCCACGCGGCTGAAATTGGATACCCGCTGGTGGTTCGCCCAAGCTATGTGCTGGGTGGTCGTGCCATGGAAATCGTTCATGAACAAAATGACCTCGAGCGCTATATGCGTGAAGCGGTTAAAGTCAGCAATGATTCTCCGGTGCTTTTGGATCGCTTCCTGAACAATGCGACCGAGGTCGATGTGGACTGTCTGGCTGATGGTGAAACCGTATTTATCGGTGGCGTCATGGAGCATATCGAACAGGCGGGTGTTCACTCGGGTGACTCCGCATGCAGTTTGCCACCGTACTCACTGTCTACTGAAGTCATCGAGGAAATCAAGCGCCAAACCGGTTTGATGGCCAAGGCCCTTAATGTCAAGGGTTTGATGAACGTGCAGTTCGCCATTCAGAATGGCGATGTCTACGTACTGGAAGTCAACCCACGTGCTTCACGGACTGTTCCTTATGTTTCCAAGGTTACCGGCCTGCAGCTGGCTAAAATAGCGGCTCGTGCCATGGCAGGTAAAACCCTGGGCGAACAGGGCGTTGGCAAGGAAATTACGCCATCTTACTTCTCGGTAAAAGAAGCGGTATTCCCGTTTGTTAAATTCCCGGGCGTTGACACCATTCTTGGCCCTGAAATGAAATCTACTGGTGAAGTCATGGGTGTTGGTGAAACCTTTGGCGAGGCATTTGTGAAATCCCAGCTGGCTGCCGGTGTTATTCTGCCAGAAAGCGGTACGGTATTTATCAGTGTCAAAGACCAGGATAAAGCCAAGGCCGTTGATATTGCCAAAGGCTTGCATGAACTGGGCTTTAAGCTGGTTGCTACCCGTGGCACGGCTGCCGCTCTTGAAGAGGCTAGCCTGCCGGTATTGGTCGTTAATAAAGTAACCGAAGGTCGTCCACATATTGTTGACATGATCAAAAACGGTGAAATTGCCATGGTGATCAATACAGTTGAAGAGCGTCGTAACGCCATTCATGATTCCCGTACCATTCGTACCCAGGCTTTGGCTGCCCGGGTTACTTTCTTTACCACTATTGCTGGTGCTCGTGCCGCTGTAGAGGGTATGCAGTATTTGCGTGACTCACAAGGCATGAAAGTGTACTCCCTGCAGTCATTGCATGCTTCCATCAACGCGGCATAATCTTGCCGCCGGGCAAGGGACGTAATGGTTTTTTCATTACACCCCTTGCCAGTAGTTAAAAAAATTGCCCACCTTGTGTGGGCATTTTTTTTACTGGTTATAATCCATTCACCACCTTCATAAAAAAGGAATTTATTATCATGAAAGGACATCACGAAGTAGTGGCATTTTTAAATCAATTGCTCACTGGTGAATTGGCCGCCCGCGATCAATACTTTATTCATTCCCGTATGTATGATGAATGGGGTTATACAAAACTGGCCGCCCGTATTGGCCATGAAATGGAGGATGAAACCGGCCATGCCGATGACCTGATTCGTCGTATTCTGATGCTTGAGGGAACACCTGATATGGTTCCCGCTAAAATCAAAGTGGGTAAAGATGTGCCCGAAATGTTGCGACACGATTTGGACACCGAATATGAAGTGCGTGAAAACCTGAAAAAAGGCATGGCACTGTGTGAGCTGCATGGTGATTATGTGTCACGTGACTTGTTGCTGAAACAGCTTGATGACACCGAGCAGGATCATGCCCACTGGCTGGAGCAGCAGCTGCATTTAATCAGGCATGTGGGGCTTGAAAATTACCTGCAATCGCAGTTGTAATTATTTTATCTGAAACCATAAAGCACGCAGGCATTGGTGTAAAGCCCAACCGGGTTGCTTTATTTAACAAGGACTGAATCGGTGATGAACCCGGGTTCAGTCCTTTTGGTTTGTGGTGCAATCAGGACTGTGAACTGTTTCTGGGTTTTCTGCCCGATTTAAAGGCAAAATAATCATAGACTGGGTTTGGGACCCATTTAAGTAGTTTAGCTACCATCCCCATTTGCCATGGAATAACGGTATAGCTGTTCCCTTTCTTTATGGCCTTCAGGGCTGCATCGGCAAAGTCATCGGGCTGCATCAGGAAGGGCATTTTATACGGATTGTGTTGCGTCATGGGAGTATCAATAAACCCGGGCGCGATGGTGACCACTTTAAGGTTGGTATTGTGCAAGTCAACCCGCAAGCTTTCCAGATACGTGGTGGTGGCCGCTTTAGAGGCAGAATAGGCGCTGGAGCCTGGCAAGCCGCGCACACCGGCCACGCTGCTAATGCCCACTAGCGTTCCGCTGTCCCGTGCTTTCATGGGTTTGATAAACGGTTCGAAGGTGGCTACCATGGCCAGCAGGTTGGTGTTTATCACTTTCTGGAACTGGATGAAGTCTTCTTCATATTCGGTCAAGGTGCCAATGCTAATGCCGGCACAGGCGATCACGATGTTAACCGGTCCCTGCGCCAGAAAATCGCGGGCGGCCGCTTGCAGGGCTATTCTGTCTACAATGTCCAGGGCGTAAATCCGGTGCTGTCCGGGCAGGCTGGCGGCCAGTTCTTCCAGTGCCTGCGTATTGCGCCCAACCAGTCCCAGGCTGGCTCCCTGTTTGGCATATGCTGTTGCCAGGGCCTTGCCAAGTCCGCTGCTGGCGCCAGTTATGAAAATACGCATGTCATAATCCTTCCGGAAACTGTTTTTTTATTCAACCACATCGCCATCAAAATAAAACCATTTACCGTCTTCCTTAACAAAACGGCTGTTTTCATGCATTTTAAAGGCTTTCCCGTTTTGCTTGTATTTGGCGGTGAAAGAAACCTCTTGATGGTCGGCGTCAATGTCATGAAACTCATGCACGGTAAGACCCAGCCATTGTGATGGGGACGTTTCCAGATCAAGGGTGGCTGGTCGCGTGCTAGTATGCCAGGTATTTAGCAGGTAATGTTCGTTGCTGTGTACGTAGGCAGAATAGCGAGAACGCATCAGACGCTCGGCATCCGGGGCTTGTTGCTGGCCCTGTATATAAGGCTGGCAGCATTCCGAAAATAGTGTTTTTTCCTGATAGCCTCCGCAGGGGCAGGCTGTTTTTCCGGTGTTCTGGTCTTTCTTTTTGCTCATGTCTGCGCTCCTTGATTTCTGGTGGTTGCCGGAAATATGATGGGGGGTAAATGATTCGTTTGTATGTTCAAATCATGAATCAAGATGACTGGCATCAGCCCACGAGATGACCGACCATTTTTTTTCATGGGAAATTTGCAAACGGTTAATCGATGTATTTCGTTGTGAAAACTCACGTGGGGCATGGGGAGGCAGTTGATTGGCCGCCCGCCACATCATGTCAATGGCGCCACCATGGGAAATGACAAGCAGTGTTTCATTCAGGTGTTGCGTGGCCAGTTCAAGCAGTGTATTTCTGATTCGATCGTAGAAAGTTTGCAGGGATTCGGCCTGGTGTTCTTCCTGGTTGAGTTCGATGGCAAGGTTTTCTTCACGGATGGTATTGTATTCTTTCAGGACTGACCAGTGTTTGCCTTCCAGAATGCCATAGTTACGCTCACGCAGGCCGGGCAGGGTGGTAATGTCAAGTTCGTTGGCGCGGGCATAAGGCAGGGCAGTATGGTAGGCGCGTTGCAGGTCGCTTGTGTAAATGTGATGGGGTAAAACCGGAAAGAAATCCTTGTTAAGGTGCCTGCACAGGTTTTCTGCCTGGGCAATGCCAACTTCATTCAGGGGAATATCTCTCCAGCCTTGCAAACGGCGTTCGCTGTTCCAGTCGGTTTCTCCGTGACGGATAATCCAGATATCAGTATGTGACATAGGTTTTTTAAAGCAACTTGCTTGTTCAATTCAATAATAGTTCATTGTATTACTTTAACCAATGCGGGTGGTGGACGCTGGCAATAAGCGTATTTGTGATGGGGGAAGGGCAAGCGCAACAGCTTGGCCGGCTTTCATTTTTTGTTGGTCCGAGAAATGGGTTTGGTCGGCGGTAATCAGGGTATTGCCCGATGTAATTTGGTAGCGCGTGAACTCACCCAGAAATTCACTGGCCTCTATGATACCCGGTAGCCAAATGAAATTTGGATCCTGCCGGGTATCGGCAGGATGGATTTGCAGGGTGTGGGGACGAAAACTGGCCGCCAAAAAATCACCCTCCGGGACGTGACCGTTTACAGGAATGTGCAGTTCCCCAATCGCATCGACATAAATGGAAACCTTGCTGGCTTCGCGGGCGGTTACCTTACCTTCCAGTGTATTCATGGTACCAACAAAATTGGCCACAAAGCGGTTGACCGGATAGTCAAAGAGAGCGGTGGGCGTGCCAATTTGCTGAACGACACCGTGATCCAGAACGGCCATGCGGTCTGCCGTTGTCATGGCTTCTTCCTGGTCGTGGGTCACAAAAATAGTGGTAATGCCAAGCCGGCGTTGTAACGATAGCAGCTCGCGTCGCATCTGTATTCGCAGCTTTTTGTCGAGGTTGGAAAGCGGTTCGTCCAGTAACAGTACCTGTGGTTCAATCACAATGGTTCGTGCCAGCGCAACACGCTGTTGCTGACCGCCAGAAAGTTCATTGGGACGACGTTTGGCAAATTGAGACAGGCCAACCAGTTCCAGGGCTGAAGCGGTTTTTTCCTTGATTTGCGTTGATGGCAATTTGCGTTCAACCAGACCAAAGGCCACATTATCCCAGACTGATAAATGTGGCCACAAGGCATAACTCTGAAACACCATGCCAATGTTGCGTTTATGGGGTGGGGTGTGGGTGATGTCACTGCCATCAAGCAGCAATTGTCCGGCATTATGCTGGTTGAAGCCTGCAATCAGACGCAGCAAGGTGGATTTTCCCGAACCCGAGGGGCCGAGCAAGGCAAAGAATTCACCGGGTTCTATCCGGATATTAATATCTTTCAGTACTTCATTGTTGCCATAGGAAAGGCAAATATTTTTGCATTCAACACTGACTTTCTTCATTTTGTAAGTTCCTTGGTGTTTTTTTTATTCTGTTCTGGCCGGACGCGTGCGCATGGCATTGCGCTCGACAATCAGGTGTGAGATATAGGTGCCAATAGCGACTACAACAATTGCCATCACCCCCAGGGCGGCACCCGGGCCTCGTCCTGATGCGCTTTGCATGTACAAATAGATGCCATAGCTCATGGGAGCGTCACTGTCACGGGTAACCAGCATGATGGTGGCTGAAAGCTCGACTGCAGCGGTAATGAAACTGGTGACAAAACCGGCCAGAATGCCACCCGCCATCAAGGGCACAACCACGCGCTGAATGATTCTGCGGCGGGTTGCACCCACCGAGGCTGCGGCCTCTTCCAGGGAGATGTTGATTTGCTGCAGGGCGGCAATACAAGATCGCAAGGCGTAAGGCAGGCGCCTGACCGAATAGGCCAGCATGATAATGATCCAGGTTGAAGTAAGCATCGTATCGGTACCCGGGATTTCAAGGCCTCGAAACGTGCGTAAATAGCCAATGGCCAGCACAATCCCGGGTACGGCCAGCGCAGCAGAGGCAATCCAGTCCAGCCAGCGGCGGGCAGGTAGCCGGGTGCGTAAAATCAGGTAGGCAATGGCTGTGCCCAGAACAATGTCAATACCGGCTGCCAGGCTGCAATACAGCAGGGTATTGATGATCATGTCATTGGAGTGGGTGAAAACAGCGGCGTAATGGCTCAGGGTATAGCCATCGGGCAAGGGGGCATAGCTCCAGACCGTTGCAAATGAAAGCAGCAACACACCTATGTGCGGTGAAAGTACCAGCAATAGCACCAGGAAAATCCAGCCATAGGCCAGGAGACTTTCTGTTTTATTAAGGGTGCGTTGCTGTAAGGAGTTGCCGCCTTTCTGAATGGTTGAAAAATCCTTGTCTTTAAGTACCCGGGCTGAAAGCCATAATGCCAGAATGGAAAAAGCAATCATGAGTACGCTAATAACGTAACCCAGTGGGTCATCCAGCCCTACCTGGGTAATACGCAGGTAAGCTTGTGGCGCCAGCATATTGGTGATGCCCAATACCAGTGGGGTACCCAGGTCATCAAAAACCTTGACAAAAACCAATGAGGCACCGGCCACATAACCGGGCAGTGCAAGCGGAAAAATAACCCGTCTGAACAGGCGCCAGCCTTTTGCGCCCATATTCAGGGCGGCTTCTTCCATGGCGCCGTCAATATTGCGCAAGGCAACGGTCAGGTTCAATAATATAAAAGGAAAGTAATGCAATGACTCGACAAAAATCACCCCGTTCAGGCCATCCATGACAGGTACTGAAACATTGAACCAGTCTTGCAAAAGCAGGTTGACTGTACCCGAGCGGCCAAAAATAAGTTGCAGGGCAACAGCACCCACAAAAGGCGGCATAATTAAGGGAAGCACCCCCAGGGTTTGAATGATCAGGGCACCCCTGAAGCGAAAGCGTACCGTAAAATAAGCCAGCGGTATGGCAATCAAAGAGGCAAAAATGACCGACATGACAGCGACATAAAGACTGTTGTAAAACGCTTCTTTAAGTAAAGGTTGATGGAAGAAAGCGCCAAAGTGCCCCAGTGTCAGACTGCCGTCAAAGTCGGTAAAGGCAATATAGAAAACCGTTATTACAGGTATTACCAGAAACAGGGCCAGGAATGCCAGGATCAGCAATGCAATAATAGTTAGGCCTGGCGGAAATCTTGTATTTATTGTGGTCATGCTTGAAAGTCCAGTCGGGTATGCCTGTCCCAGTGGGGCATACCCGTAGATGAGCCTCAGGAAACTACACGCTAAACGATTGTGCTTTAGGCGTTGCCTGCCTGCTTGGCCAGTTCAATCGCTTTTTTGTAATTGGCTTCAGCTTGACTGTTCCATTCACCTTGCAGTTTTGAGATTTTCTGGCTCACTTGAACGTCTTTTTTATCACCCTGGAAAATTGCCTGGATTTCATCCGACAAGGCTTGATCGGCGGTAATCAGTGGAGACCAGGCCAGTTTTTTGGCTTCATCCAGTAATGTTTTTGCCTTGTCATTAGGGTTGTTGCCCAGTTTCTTTTCAGCATCCAGAATGGCCTGGGTGGCTTGCTGAAGTTCTTTATGGCGGAAGGTAATGGTTTGGTCGAATAAGGACTGAACGACGTAATAACGCTTTTGCGAAAGATTGGTGTCGAAGTGAACTTTGCTGCGTTCGGCCAGTTTGATCGGATCAGGGTAGCCCTCGGGGATATTTTCCATTTTTTCGTAAGGTAAAACAGGCAGGCGTGAAATTTCGGGTTTCAGCAATAATGCCTGTCCTTCCTTGCCAAGTGCAAATTGAATGAATTTTTTGCCTTCCTCGGTATTTTTGGCACCGCTGATGAGTCCGATATTGGCCGGTACGATCGCGGTTGTCTCGGGGTAAACAAATTCAACCGGAAACTTTGAGAACTTGCTGGACAGTCCGAAAAAGTCAATGACCGGGCCTGCACCAAATTGCCCGTTATTGATGCCATCGGGAACGCCAAACGAGCGTTCGGTTAATGCGCTGCTATTGCCTGCCATACGAATAATGGTGTTCCAGCCTTCATCCCAGCCCTCACCCTGCAAAATGGTTTCAACGGTCAGGTGCTGTGTACCCGAGCGTGATGGCGAAGTCATGCCAACATTACCAAACCATTCCGGCTTAAGCAGGTCGTGCCATTCTTTGGGTTCTGCCAGGTTTTTGGCTTTAAGAAAGCGGGTGTTGTACATAATGCCGTAGCCTGCCAATGCCTGCCCCAGGAATAAGCCACTGGGATCATTAATGGGGAAGCTGCCGATTTTGTCAGGGACGTCAGGATTGGAAATATCGCCCGCTTTTTCAAGCATGCCGGCAGCCCCCAGGACCTCAAAGGCATCGGGGGCGCTGGCCCAGAAAACCTCGGGGCGTTGACCGGCAGGTGTTTCCCGGACATAGGCAATCCCTGAAACAGTGTTTTTATTTAATATTTCAAGTTTGATGTCAGGGTTGGCTTTTTCAAAAGCGCTTTTATAGGCCTGGGTAAGTTCTTTGGGAAAAGAGGTGATGATGGTAACGGTGCCGGCAAAAGCGCTAGGGGCGCTGGCAAGCATCAAGGTTAAAAAGGTGTATTTGAGCCTTTGTTTTAGCTTGGCTTTCATGGGTTTGTCTCCTGGTGGTTGGAATAGTTCTTTTTTGTATATGACTGGCAATATAAATATCACAATACGATTGATTGATTAAATTGTCTAATAGTGGTTGTCCCTAGTTTTCCTGTCATATTTGCTTGCCACCAAAGCCCTTCAGGACGTACACTTTGCTTCCAGCATTTGTCTAAAATAATTTAAAGGGAAAGAAATGTCTGGAACTTATTTTCCAATCTGGCGCAAGGTAGATGAACTTGAGCCTGGTCAGGTTGTTGCACCTGATGAATATCTGCCTGCAGGGCAAACTGTGGCCATGGGAATTCAGCATGTGGTTGCCATGTTCGGTTCAACGGTACTGGCGCCCTTGTTGATGGGTTTTGATGCCAACCTGGCTATTTTAATGTCGGGTATAGGTACGCTTCTGTTCTTCCTGTTCGTCGGGGGAAGAGTGCCAAGTTATCTGGGTTCCAGTTTTGCTTTCATTGGGGGAGTGGTGGCGGTTACCGGGTACGCCGGTTCAGGTCCCAATCTTAATATCGGGGTGGCATTGGGGGCAATTATTGCCTGCGGTGCGGTATATACCCTGATCGGTCTTATCGTTTGGTATGCCAACTCACGGGGCAATGGATCAGCCTGGATAGAAAAACTGATGCCCCCGGTTGTTACCGGGGCGATTGTTGCCGTGATTGGCCTGAACCTGGCACCCATTGCCGCTAAAGGTGCAATGGGTAGCGGCAGCAATTTCGAGGCTGCCATGTCAATCATGACTATTTTATGTGTGGGTATTATTGCTGTTTTTACGTCAGGTACAGTCCAGCGGCTGCTTATTCTGGTGGGGCTGATTCTGGCCAGCGTGCTGTACTGGGTCTTTGCCAACGTCATGGGACTGGGGCTGGCTATTGACTTTACTGCCATCCAGAATGCGGCCTGGTTTGGTTTGCCTTCCCTGGCTACCCCTCAATTCAGTCTTTCAGCCATTTCAGTAATTGTGCCGGTGGCGGTCATTCTGGTTGCCGAAAACCTGGGGCACATTCGTGCGGTCAGCGCCATGACCGGGCAGGATCTGGACAAATATCTGGGGCGCGCTTTTGTGGGTGATGGTGTTGCGACCATGCTGTCAGGCTCAGTGGGTGGAACAGGGGTCACTACCTATGCTGAAAACATAGGCGTGATGGCCGTGACCCGCATCTATTCCACGATCGTGTTTGTGGTTGCCGCTTTGTTTGCCATTTTACTGGGTTTTTCTCCTAAGTTTGGTGCCCTGATCCACAGTATCCCAGCCCCTGTGTTGGGTGGCGTTGCGGTGGTGGTCTTTGGTCTTATCGTTATTGCCGGTGCTCGCATCTGGGTGGTTAATCAGGTTGATTTCAGTGATAATAAAAACCTGATTGTGGCGGCGGTAACCATGATTCTGGGCGCTGGAGACTTTAAGGTTTCCATGGGGGTTTTTGAGTTGAATGGCATTGGTACGGCCACTTTTGGTGCCATTTTGCTATATGCCTTATTGAATTGCCGTGCAAGTAACCATTGATTTTTTGCAGTGAAAAAGCAGGTTTGACGTTTGTTCGTGCTTTTTGGCGACATAAAAATGTCTTTTAATTAAATGACTTGCAATTTTAATCAAATTTAAGCACAATTGTGATTAGTTCCCCGGTTCAGAGTGAACCGGGGAAATTTTTTGTCTTTCAAAAAGACGCGTGTTTATTTGTAACGCTCTGTATTTATCTAAAAATAATGCGGGGCGTTTAGTTTTTTATGAGTGTGTGAAATTATGGCAGCTATTCCATTAACGGCGCGTGGTGCAAAGCGCTTAGAAGAAGAAT
>JBBADT010000073.1:0-12301 GCA_041656315.1 Advenella sp. | reverse complement strand
GGTGGATCTGGGGCCCGGCGGTCCGCACGCGCTGGCCCAGTTTTCCCCGGGCGGGGTATTCACGCCCACCTGCACCGACGGGCTGGTGCAATGGCAGTTCGGCGATCAGGAGATCACCAACAAGGACAGCGGCGACGAGTACTACCGCTTCGCGGTGCGTTTCATCGCCCGTGTGGAAAACACCGTCTACACCAACGACGGCGTCGTCATCGGCAACGGCGGCAACGCCACTATGGTGCAGGCCGAGTACGTGGACGAGGCGGGCGCCACGGTGACCCTGCAATTTGGTCGCGTGGATCTGGTGGTGAAGGAGCCGGCCATCGCACTTACCAAGGGCTTCGACGTCACCGAGGCCGATGCCGCCGATGAGCTGACCGTGACCGTCACGGCCACCAACACGGGCAGCGCCGCCGCCTACAACCTGCGCGTGCTGGACGACCTGGCGGCGGTGCGCAATCTCACCTTCCTGGGGAGCGTAGGCGGTCTCGATCCCCCGGACGTGGTTGACACCACCACCCTCGGTCCGAACCGTCCCGTCTTCCGCTGGGATCCCGCCAATCCGGACTTCGCCATCGCTCCCGGTGAAACGCGCAGCTTCAGCTTCAAGGTGCGCGTGGACATACCCGCACAGCCGCAGGAGGTCCTCGTCAACACCTTGCAGGCCAGCTGGACCTCGCTGCCGGGCGGCAGCACGGCGCTGAACACAAGCGGCAGCATCGGCGTCGAGGGCAGCGTTGCGGGCATGCGCAATGGCGTGCTGCCGCCGGCGGGCGATGCCGTCAACGACTACGAAGCGAGCGCGCAGGCCAGCGTCACCGTGCCCGCCGTGGCGTTCGACAAGAGCGATCTGGATCCTTCCCTGGTGCCGGCCATCGGTGCCCACAAGCACTTCCAACTGGAGATCCGCCTGCCGGAAGGCACCACCGAGGACCTGGTGGTGCGGGACAACCTGGCCGCGGGCCCGCTCGGCTTCGTGCTCGCCGACAACGCCGATTTCGCCGTCACCTACAGCTTCCAGGGCATCGCCAGCATCAACGGCAGCGCGCCTTCCGCAGCGGCCATGCTCGCCGTGCCCGCCGACGGCGCCACGGGCGTCGTGGCCTGGAACATCGGCGAGGTGGTCACCCAGGGTGAAAACGATCTGGCGGCCAACGCCATCGCGCCGCTCATCCGCATCGATTATTACGCGCGCATCCACAACGCCGTCGGTACGGACGCCGGCGACGTGTTGCAGAACGGTGCGGAACTGGATTACCGCCACGGCCAGAGCGGCGCGGTCGTGACGCTCACGGACAGCACCGCGCCTGTCACCGTGGTCGAGCCGACGCTCACCATCGCCAAGCAATGGGCCAACGTCACCGCAGGCAAGGGGCCGACCGACACGCCGGTGGGCGGCGATGTCCTGGAATACACCGTCACCATCGCCAACACCGGCGATTCCACCGCGCACGACACCAACATCGTCGACACCCCGACGCCCCACCTGGTGTTCGACACCGGCTACACGCCGGTCGCCGCCATCGGCGGCAGCCCGGTGGCCGGATTCGTGGGTGCGCCCGCGGGCGTACCGGCGGGCCCGCTGGTATGGGGCCGCGACAACGGCGACAACAGCCTGGATATCCCGCCGGGCGCCACCCTGCAACTGGTGTATCGCGTGACGGTGGCGGATACGGCGCAGCCGGGACACGTCCTCGGCAACAGCGTGCACGTGGACTGGACCTCGCTGGAAGGGGCAAGCGGCTACGAGCGCACCGGCGCCGGCTGTCCCGTGATCACCGCGCCCGACGATTACTGCGCGGGCCCGGCCACCACCTCCACCACCATCACCGACGCCAACGCCATGGTGAAGACGGTGGTCGCCGACAGTTTCGCCGAAGCGCCGTTCAGCACCGACGTCGACGCCACCGTGCGCGTGGCCGACACGGCCACCTATCGCCTCGCCGTCACGCTGCAAGGCGGCAGCACGCGCGCGGTGCGCATTGAGGATGTGCTGCCTGCGGGGATGGCCCTCGACGCCATCGTGAGCATCGCCGGCGATAACACGCCCGATTACACGCCGCCGCCGGGCTCCAGCTTCAGCTTCGCGCCGGTCACGGCGGCCAAGCGCCCCGCGCCGGGCGCCACCGGCACCCTGGTGTGGGACCTGGGCACGGTGGTGGCGAGCCGCACCGACATGCTCGAGATCGTGTATCGCGTCCGCGTGCTGCCCGATGCAGGCCTGGCGCACGTGGCCTCAACCACGCTCACCAACACCGCGACCCTGAACTACCTCGATGCCGCCGACGCGCCCGTGGCACGCAGCGACGGCGTCGATCTCACGCTCAACCAACCGGTCATCGCAGCCATCACCAAGATCGATCGCGCGGGCCGCAGCAGCGGCGCGCCGGTGTTGTTGTCGGACACCATGGCGTTCCGCGTGTCCGCCTGCAACAGTGGCGCGGCACCCGCCTACGACGTGCGCCTGCGCGATCAATTGCCGACGCAACTGGACGAAACCACCCTGGCCGGTCCCGTGAACGGCGCCGGCTTCCCCGACGTGTACCTGGGTGCGACGCCCGCGGTGCTGGCCACGGATTACACCTGGACGCCACCGGCTGCTTCCGGCGGTCACTGGCAGGTGGACCTGCTCAGGCCGCTCGCGCCCGGGCAGTGCGTGCACGTGGATTACGACATCGGTTTCGCCACCACCGTGGGCCTGAACGAGGCCTGGCAGAACAGCGCCACCGTGGAGCACTACTTCTCGTTGCCCGCCGCCTCCGGGCAACAGTACGGACCCGTTGGCCCGGCGGTGTTCTCCATGCACAACGTGGCGCCCATCTACCCGCCGCTGAAGGAGGCCGTGACCACCGGCGAGGTGACCATCGGCGACGAGGTGATCTATCGCATCACCGTGCCGGGCACCGGCATGAACGCCGCCATGCACGACGTGGTGGTCAGCGACACGCTGCACCCGGCGCTGGAATTCGTCGAGGCAGTGGTGGAGGGCAGCGGCCAGGTCCTGGCCAACACCGCGACGGCGCCCAACGAAGTGCGCCTGGAACTGGGCAGCCTGCCGGCCCTGACCCAGGTCACCGTGCTGCTGCGCGCGCGCGTCGCCAACAACGATTTCGCCAACGCGGGTGTGAGCTTCGGCAACACGGCCTCGTACACCTTCGCCAACACGCCAGGTGGCGCAGCCATCGCCGGCGGCAGCGCAACCACCGCGGAAACCCTGAAGATCGTCGAGCCGCGCCTGACCCTCGCCAAGGGCGTGGAGAACCTGACCAGTCCGGGCAACCCGCCGCGCGCCGGTCACATCCTGCGCTACACGCTGGACGTGGCCGCCCTCGGCGGCACGGCAGGCGATGACTATGCGGGCGCCTGGGACATCGGCGTGCTCGACACCCTGGCCGCGGGCCTCGCCTATCACGGCAACGCCACGGTCACTGCCGGCAACACCATCGGCGCGCCGGTGGTGAGCGGCGACGGCGCCACGGGCCAGACCCTGCACTGGAGCCCGGCGGACGGCAACGTCGACATCGACGTGGCGGAAGGGACCTCCGTGCAGATCGCCTACGAGGTGCGCGTGCTCGATACGGTATCCGCCGGCCAGCCTCTCGCCAATGCCGCGGTGGTGCAATGGACCGGAAAGGACGGCGCCGACGCCCATGAACGCGACGGCAGCGGCACGCCCGCCTACAACGATTACTTCACCGCGCCCGCCGTCACCACGGTGCAGACCCCGGATGTCACCGCCATCGCCAAGCGCCGCCTTACGGACAGCTTCGGCGCGACCGACGACGCCGTGCGCGTCGGCGACGTGCTGCATTTCGAACTGCGCACGCGGCTCAACGAAGGCACTACGCCCGCACTGGTCGTGGTGGACACCTTGCCCCAGGGCCTGGTCTTCGAGGGTGTGGTGAGCATCAACGGCGCAGGCTCCGCGCCCTTCGTCGCGGTGGCGCCTTTCAGTCATGCGCCCGTCGCCGCGCCTGCGGTGAGCGGCGATCCCGTGACGGGCCCGTCCACCATCACCTGGTCGCTGGGCGCAGTGACCAACGCCGGCGACGGCGACGCCGCCAACGACGACTTCGTCATTGTCTACGCGGCGCGCGTGCTGAACGATGCGCTGGCCCACGTGCCCGATACCGCGCTCGCCAACGCCGTGCGCCTGGATTACCAGACCTTCTCCGCACCGGCCAGCCGCAATGCGAGCTACACCGTGACCGCGCGCCAGCCCGTGCTGACCGTGAGCAAGACGGCGGCGCCGGAGCAGGGCGACGCCATTCTCGCCGCGGGCGAGCGCGTCACCTACAGCGTGGAAATCCGCAACACCGGCAGCGCGCCCGCGTATGACGTTGTGCTACGCGACGTGATCCCGCCCGGCATGCGCCACGGCGCTGCCACCCTCACCATGCTGAACACCACCCTGGCGGGCGCACCGGTGGCGGACGTCCAGCCCGTGTACGACGCCGCGACGGGCATCGCCCTCTGGGACTTCGACACCGACGTCGCCGACGCCTACACCATCCCGCCCGGCGCCGTGTTGCGCATCCAGTACCAAGTGCAGACCGACGCCGATCTGGGCGCCGGGCTCACCCTCACCAACGCGGCGCAGGTGCAACGCTATTACTCGTTCGACGACGAGGACGTGCCGTCCCTGGGCGGCGTGCAGGGCGTGCGTCAGGTCTACGGGCCGGGCGACACGGCCTCGGTCGATCTGTACAGCGCCGCGCCCAATCCTCTCGCCAAGGACAACCCGGCGGGCCGCACCACCGCCGCTGTGGGCGAGCCGTTCAGCTATCGCATCACGGTGCCGGCCACGCCCCAGGCCGCCGCGTTGCACGACGTGCGCATCATCGACGACCTGTCGGCCTCGGCGGCGGATCTGCGCTTCGTGAGCGTGCAGCGCGTCGCGGGTTCACAACCGTGGACACCCGTGAACACGGGCACCGCGACGGCGCTGGTCATCGCGGACCTGACCAACGGCATCGACATTCCCGCCGGCGAGCAGATCGTCATCGACGTGACCGTGGTGCTCGAGGACAGCGCCACCAACGTGAGCGGCCTCGCGTTCCACAACACCGCCCATTACACCTACACCGCCGTGAACGGCGATGAGGCGACGCGCGCCGCCGGCGGCGCGGACACCACCGCGGACCTGACCATCGCCGGTCCCGACAGCCTCACCCTGGAAAAGAGCGGCCCCGGGTCCATGCGCACGGAAGTGCCGGGCACGTTCACCCTGGACGTGCACAACACCGGCACGGGCACGGCGTGGGATCTGACCATCGTCGACCGCCTGCCCAACCCGCAGCCGGGCGGCATGTGCGACACCGCACCTGGAAACATCACCGCACAGATCTTCGAGGCCGACGGCGTCACGCCCGCGGGCGCGCCGCTGGTCATGGGCAGCGATTTCACCGCCGCTTTCACGGGCGCACCTGACTGTGAACTTACCTTCACGATGGTTTCGCCGGCGGCGGCCCTGGGCGCGGGCCGGCACCTCAGGATCGGCTACCAGGCCTGGCTGGACGGCGACAACGTGGACGCCACGCCGCTCACCAACGTGGCCGGTGCGACCCGCTGGTTCAGCGCCGACACCGACGGCACGGGCGCGGGCGGTGCGCGCGAATACACGCGCGCCTTGACCGACGGCACCGTGGGCACCCTGGATCACGAGGACGCGCACACGGTCACCGCCGAGATGCCGGTGATCGAATTCCACAAGTCCGTCATCAACGTCACCACCGGCCAGGACCCGGGCAGCGACGCCAGCCCTGGCGACGTGCTGCGCTACAGCGTGCGCGTGCGCAACGTCAGTTCGCTCGCGCTCAGCAGTTTCTCGCTGCGGGACGAGCTGGATCGCCTCAACGGCAGCGCCATGTTCGTGCCGGGCAGCCTGCGTCTCGTTACGGTCCCCGCAGGCGCCGACACCAGCGCCACCGATGGGAACGGCGGCGCCAGGGGTACGGGCCTCGTGGTCATCGGCAACCTGAGCCTGGACGCGCAGGGCGGGGCCAACGACAGCCTGCTGGTGGAATTCGAGGCACGGCTTGCACCGGTCATTACCAGCGGCAGCGAGGTGCTCAACCAGGCGCAACTGATCTCGCCCGTGGTGCACACTCTCGACAGCGACGATCCCAACATCAACGGTGCGGACCGTCCCGACGTGCTGGGCGACGAGGACCCCACGCGCACCCTCATCCAGTCCGCGCCGCAGTTCCGCGTGCACAAGATCTCCACGGACGTCAGCGGCGATCCCGCCATGCTCATGGCGGGCGATGTGCTGCGCTACACCCTCACCATCAAGAACGTGGGCTCGGAGAACGCCGCGGACGTCACGCTGCGCGACGCCATTCCGGTTCACACCACCTACGTGGCGAACAGCACGCGCCTCAACGGCGTGATCGTGCCCGATCCCGCGCCCGGAGTGTCGTCCCTGGAGCAGGGCATGCCCGTGCACGCGCCGGAGGACGCCACCTCCGGCATCCTGCGCGCCGACGCGGATGACGCGGCGGACAACGTGGCCACGGTCACCTTCGACGTGCGCATCGACCCGAACGTGGTGAACGGCACGGCCATCATCAATCAAGGCTTCGTGACCGGTGCGGGCCTGGGCAGCGGCCCGGCAGGGGTGACGCCGTCCGACGATCCGGACACGCCGGCGCTGGACGATCCCACCCGCGACGTGGTGGGCAACGTGCCGCTGCTCGACGTGATGAAGACCGCCGCGCTGGTGCATGACCAGGGCACGCCGGGCATCGTCGATCCGGGTGACGTGGTGCGATACACCTTCGTCATCGTGAACACGGCGGCGACCCCGGCCACCGGCGTGGTGCTGCGCGATGGGGCGCCGGCTAACACCACCTACGCCGCCGACAGCACCACCCTCAACGGTTTGACCGTGCCCGATCCGGACCCCGGCGTGTCGCCGTTGGTGGCGGGCGTGGCCGTGAGTTCGTCCGATCGCACGCCGCCGCTGCCGGCGGGCGGCGGCATCGTCTCCGGTTACGGCAGCGCGACCGTGACCTTCGACGTGGTCATCGATGCGGGCGTGGAGCCGGGAACGGACATTCCGAACCAGGGCACCCTGGTCAGCGACCAGCAGGATCCGGAGCCCAGCGACGCGGACGGCATCGACTCCAACGGCGATCAGGTCACCGTGGTGACCGTGGGCGCAGCACAGCGGCTCGCCATCACCAAACAAGTGTTCGTGGTGGGGGGCAGCACGGCGCAACCCGATGGTGAACTGGAATACGTGGTGCGGGTGCGCAACACGGGCAATGTCCCGGCCAGCCACGTGATCATCACCGACGACCTGAGTCCGTTGGCGGGCACCGCAGCCTACGTGAATGGTTCCGCGATGCTTGATGGCGCGACCACCGGCATCGTCATGCCGGGCGGCGTGCTCACCGCCGATTACTCCACCACCTACGGCGCCTTGGCGCCCGGCGCAACCGCGGAATTGCGCTTCAGGGTGACGCTGGAGCCCGGGCTTGCGGCGGGGACGCGCATCACCAACACCGCGCAGGCGGGCTGGGATTCGCCGCGCCGCTATGCCTCGGCCAGCGCATCCGTGGACATCGGCGGTACGCCGGGCAGCGTGACCATCAACGGCCACGTGTGGCACGACGCCAACCTGCAGCACAAGGCGGAAAGCGGCGAGGCGCACATGGCGGGCTGGAGCGCGCAAGTGCTGCGCGGCGGTACAGTGATCGGCACGGCGCTCACGGACGCCAGCGGCCGCTTCAGCTTCGCCGGCCTCACGCCCAACGACCCGGGCCTGGAGGGCTATGAAGTGCGCCTCACCGCGCCCGGTGCGTCGAGTTCCACCGCGGCGCTGGGCTGGACCCATTCCGATTTCACCGGCTGCGCCACGTATCCTGCCCAGCCCTGCTGGCGCACGGGCATGCAGCGCATCAGCCACATCGTGGCGCCCACGGGCAGCAACGTGCTGGTGAACCTGCCGCTGCAACCGCACGGCGTGGTGTACGACGCCGTGCTGCGCACGCCGGTCGCAGGTGCGAAGGTCACCCTGGTGAACGCCGGCGACTCGGCACTGCCGGCGCACTGCTTCGATGACCCCGCGCAGCAGGGCCAGATCACCGGCGCGGACGGCCATTACCGCTTCGACCTGCGCTTCGAGCCCGGCTGCGCCGTGCCCGGCAACTACCTCGTCAGGGTCACGCCGCCGACGAACGGTTACATGGCCGGTCCCTCGCGCATCATCCCGCCGGTGGGCACCGACGCGAGCAACCCCGACGGTATCCAGTACTCCGTGCCTGTGTGCGCCGGTGACGCGGTGCCCGCCACCGCGGATCTGTGCGAGGTGCAGGCCTCGGCGTTCGCGCCACCCACCACGATGGGCGCGCGCACCCCGGGCACCAACCACCACATCAACCTGATGCTCGGCGATGCACAGATCCCGCGCGACAGCCAGTTGTTCAACAATCACATCGCCGTCGATCCCACGCTCGACACGGCCATCGCCATCACCAAGACGGCGGCGCTGGTGAACGTGACCCGTGGCCAACTGGTGCCGTACACCATCACCCTGCGCAACACCCTCACCGCGCCGTTACACGATCTGGGCGTGGTCGACAGCTTCCCCGCCGGCTTCAAATACGTGGAAGGCTCGGCGCGGGTGGACGGCGAGGCGGTGGAACCCGTGCGTCGCGGCCTGCAACTGGCGTGGGAAGGCCTGGACCTGGACGTGGACGCGCAGCACACCATCACCCTGCTGCTGGTGGTGGGTTCGGGCGTGTCCGAGGGCGATTACGTGAACCGCGCCCAGGTGTTCAACCTGCTCACGGGCGCGCCGGCCTCGGGCGAGGCCAGCGCCACGGTGCGCGTGGTGCCCGACGCCACCTTCGACTGCACCGACATCATCGGCAAGGTGTTCGACGACGCCAATCGCAACGGCTACCAGGACGAAGGCGAGGGCGGCCTGGCCGGCGTGCGCCTGGTGAGCGCGCGCGGCCTCATCATCACCACCGACGAACACGGCCGTTTCCACATCACCTGTGCCGTGGTGCCGGACGAGGATCGCGGCAGCAACTTCATCCTCAAGCTGGACGATCGCAGCCTCCCGAGCGGTTATCGCGTCACCACGGAGAACCCGCTGGTGCTGCGCGCCACCCGCGGCAAGATGATGAAGTTCAACTTCGGCGCCGCGCTGCACCGCGTGGTGAGCCTGGGCATGGCCGACGAGGTGTTCGAGCCGGGCTCCGTGACCATGCGTCCGCAGTGGCAGCCGCGCCTTGGCGTGCTCATGGAGGAACTGCGCAAGGCGCCGTCGGTGCTGCGCCTGACCTATCTGGCCGACGTGGAAGACGAGGCGCTGGTCGAGCGCCGCATCGACGCCGTGAAGGCCGACATCGCGCGGATGTGGCAGGACGTCGCCTGCTGCGATCCGCTGTCCATCGAAACCGAGATCTTCTGGCGCCGCGGCGCGCCGCCTGAGCGGGCGCGGGAATGATGGCCATGGCGCGGAACAGGACAAACGCAACGGTGCAGAAGCGCGGAGGAAGCCTCTGCCGCTGCGCGCGTGCGGTCGCGCCGCTGGCCTTGTGGCTGTTCGCGGGCGGCATGATGCCCGCGCAGGCGGAGGAGGGCGCGCGCGCCCACGTGATCGACACGCCCATCACCGAGGCCTCCGAGCGCCAGTTGCCCGTGGATGGCAGGTTCACGCCATGGGTGCAGGACGAGGGCATCTACAGCCAGAACAAGGGCGATCGCATCGAACGCAGGGAAGTGCAGGAAGCGCGGGTGCGCACGGTGAAACTGCCCAACGTGGTGCCGCCCATCCCCTTCGATTCCGGCGACGCCTCCATTCCGGAGCACTACATCGGCCTGTTGCGCGAGGTGCTGGATGGCATGAAGGGCCGGCAGAACGTGCGCGTGCACTTCGTCGGTCACACCGACAGCGTGCCCCTGCTCGGCACGGCGCGGGAACGCTACGGCGACAACCTGGGGCTGTCCCGCGAGCGCGCCGGCACCGTGGCAGAATTCTTCAAGGACGCCCTCGATCTGCCGCCCGAAGCCATCTCCTACGACGGCGCCGGCGAGTCGCAACCGGTGGCGAGCAATGCCACCGCCGCGGGGCGCGCGAAGAATCGCCGCGTGGAAGTGGAGGTGTGGTACGACGAGGTGGAGACGCAGACGGTGGAGAAGGAGGTGCTGGTCGCCGAGAAGCTCAACCGTGTCAAGGTGTGCCGCGTGGAGACCGTATGCAAGCTGCGTTACCGCGAGGGCCAGGCCCGCCGCGCGCGCATCCGCAATCTGCTGCCGCCGCTGCGCTTCGACGACGAGACCACGGGCATACCGGTCGAATACCAGCGCAAGATCCTGCAGGCCCTCAACAACCTGGGCGACAAGCAGAACGTGGTGATCCGTTTCGTGGGCCACACGGACAACGTGCCGCTGGAAGGTCGCGACGCGCGCATCTACGGCAACCACCTGGCCCTCTCCAAGGCGCGTGCGCGGCGTGTGGCGCTGGCGGTGCAGGAAGGCCTCAAGTTGCCCGACGGCGCCGTGGACAGCGATGGCCGGGGCAACACACAACCCGCGGCCAGCAACGACACCGCCACCGGTCGCGCGCTCAACCGCCGCGTGGACGTGGAATTCTGGTACGACGACCCCTTGCAGGAACTGCCGGACGAGCCGCAGCTGTGCCCCGAGGCGGCGGGCGCCGAGACCGTCACCCGCGTGTACGACCCGCCCTCGGGCCCCATTGCACCCGTGTATTTCCAGGGCGGCCAGCCGGTGGTCTCCAACGATTATCTCGCCCGCCTGCGTTCCATCCTGGGCGAGGTGCAGGACAAGGCCAACGTGCGCCTGCGCTTCGTGGGTTACACCGCCAACCGCCGCCTGGATCGCCGCACCGCCATGGTGTACGGCGACGACATCGGCCTTTCCACCGCACGGGCACGGCGCACCATGGAGCGGGTCAGCACCGCGCTCGGACTGACGGCGCGCCAGGCGGAACACGAGGGCCGCGGCTATGTGCAGTCGGCCGACGTGGTGAACGCGGGCTTCGTGGAGGCCGACGAATCGCGCGTGGAAGTGCAGGTGGTCTACGACGAACTGGCCGCGCTGGACGACAGCGACGCCCTGGACATCACGCGCATCACCCGCGAAGTGAGCCCGGCCAATCCCTATGCGCTGAATCTCATGCGCATCGCCGTGGACGGCAAGCCGGTGGACGATCCCAACAAGAGCATCCAGGACGTGCAGCGCTGCACGGACGTGGCGCTGGACAAGGCGAACATCCGCTTCCGTTTCGACAACCTGAAGCTCAAGCCGCGCCTGAACGTGAGCGCCTGGCCCACCACCGTGCGTCACCAGGACGATCCGGAGACGCCGTTCCCGGACCATCTCGTGCGCTTCAGGACCTACACCAACTATGCAAGCTTCATCGATCGCGCCGAGGTGCGCGTGTTCGAGGCAGGCCGTTCCACCCGTGACGAACCCCTGGCCGTGATCCCGGTGACGAAGGCGGGCGAGGCCGAGTGGGCGGCCAACGTGGAAGCCTACGCTGCCCCGCGCCGCGAGCTGCAGTACGTGTTGCGCGTGTATGACCGCGACGGCCTGTTCGACGAAACGGCCCCGCAATCGCTGTGGCTGGTGGAGCGCGTGGACACCGACCTGGACCAGCACGCTGCCGGGGAAGAACTGCTGGTCGGCTATGGCGAGAACCGCCTGGCGTTGCAGAACATCCCGCTACGCGGCGGTACCGTTTCGGTCACGGGAGCGGGGATCCCCAAAGGCCATACCGTGTGGGTTGCCGGCGAACCCGTGCCCCTGGGCAGCGACGACGACTTCGTCACCGAGAGGATCGTGCCGCAGGGCCTGCACACCCTGGAGGTGGCCGTGCTGGATGCCGCGGGCAACGGCGAGCTGTTCCTGCGCGACCTGGAACTGAAGAAGAGCGACTGGTTCTATGTGGCCATCGCCGATGTCACCGTATCTCAGGCCGACACCAACGGCCCCGCCGAACTGGTCACCAACGAAAAGGCCCACTACGATGACGACCTGTCGGTGGACGGCCGCCTGGCCGGCTACGTCCACGGCAAGTTCGGCGACGACTGGCGCCTCACCGCCAGCGCCGACACCCTGGAAGGCCCGGTGGAAGACCTGTTCACCAACTTCATGGACAAGTCCCCGGATGCGCTGTTCCGGCGCATCGACCCTGACTACTTCTATCCCACCTACGGTGACGACGGCACGGTGGAGGAAGGCGCGCCCACCATGGGCAAGTTCTACCTCAAGCTGCAACAGCGCGAGAACTACGGCCTGTGGGGCAACTTCAAGATCGGCT
>JBBADT010000072.1:0-12455 GCA_041656315.1 Advenella sp. | reverse complement strand
CCAGATCAACTCGGATAGCCAGGTTACCGCGCCGTCATTGTTTTGTTGCAGGGCAAAACGGGCCAGTTTGCGCACAGACACCGTACCAAAACGGATATGTACCGACAGGTACGACACCCCCTTGACCGCCGGAAAGTCACGCGCCTCTTTATAGCGCGCCATCCGGGTGGCGAAGTCTTCAAACAGGGTTTGCGCACCACTGCTGCCGGCCGGCATGGACAATGATGCCCAAGTACCGGACTCAAAACCCATCTGTTCCAATGAAGGAATACTTTCCCCCCGTGGTTTGCTGGCCAGCCGGGCGGCATATTTTTCAACCGGATAGGCTTTAAGCTGGAAATCATCGACTTTCTTCAGCCAGGCATTCTTGTAGGGGGTGAAAACACTGTATGGCTTGCCCGCCTGCGTCAACACCTCATGGGTTTCAAAAACCACCTGATCCTTGAAATCGGCAAACCCGATACCCATGACATCAAGGCTGGCCGCCACCCTTTGGTCACGCGCGATGGCCAACGGTTCATAATCGCGATTGGTGAATACTTTCTGCACGCCCAGCTGCCGGGCCAATTCGGGAATACAATCCCGGGCAGCCCCATACCTGACAATCAAGCCGCTACCCTGCCCACCTGCCTGCAAGGACAAGGCATGCAAGCCGGCATCCAGGGCCAGAACGCTTTGATGAATAAATTCAACCCGGCGGTCTTTACGGCTGGGCAGGGCATTTAGAATATCGGTATCAAAAACAAACACACAATACACTTTTTGTGCGACCCGCAAAGCATGATAAAGCGCGGCATGATCCTCACAGCGCAAGTCACGGCGAAACCAGACCAGGGCCGCTGTCATGGGCGCGGGCTCAGCGGCCGGTTTTTTTGTATCATGCTTGAGCATCAAATTGCCTCCCGCTTGGCACGCCAGGCGGCCAAGGCCTCGATAATATCCTGGGCTTTACGAAAAAAGACGGTATTTGCCGGCAACCGTTTTGAATTGAATAAAGCGGCATTCCCCCCCATCCAAAGCGCTGTACCGACAGGCAGATTCTGGCGCAATTGCTTCAGGCTCTGGATGACCTCCTGAACCGGTGCATGGGTACTGACACCAATGGCCACAATATCGGCATTCAATTCCCCGGCCGCCGCCAGAATTTCCGACAAGGGGGTATCCGCCCCCAGGGACAGGCGCTCACAATTTTCAAGGGCAAAAAAGCATTCGGCCATGAGCAAACCCAACGTGTGTTTTTCTTGCGGCAAAGTGGTTAACAACACACGCGGAGTACGGATTTCATCGGGTAGTTTGATGTCGATAGCCGTCATGGCGTCTCTTAAAATCCCCTGGATGGTTTCCGTAAACAGGTGCTCCTGAAACACGGAAAGCTCACCATGCATCCAGGCAACACCCACCTCTCGGGCCAACGGGGAAATAATATTTTCTATGGTTGCAGCCAAACCATATTTAACCAATTGCTGTTGCACGGCACGACGAAACCGTTCGGACTCATTGTCTTTCAGCCACTGTATCCATTCAATATCCAGGGTCTGTCCGTTTTTTGTTTTTCTTGAATGACGCTCGGATCCTGACTCTTGGGCCGTCTTGCTTAAGGCATGCAATTCATCCAGCGATAAGCGGGCCACCTTTGAAGGTCGGTAACCCGCCACCAGCAAGCGTTTGATAACCACCAATTTATCAAGATCAGACTGAAGATAGCTACGATTGCCCTGGGCATCCCTTTGTGGATTCGGGAACCCGTAACGATGTTCCCACATACGCAAGGTCATTTTGCTTAGCCCCGTGTCACGTTCAATATCGGATATTGAGTAGTTCTCGGCAGGAAGAATCGTATTGGTGGTTTGGTTCATTACAAATCTACAAAAAAAGAAAAAACGGTCATTTGAAAAAGTGCCTGACTGGCTGTGCACACTTTGCGGCATTAATGGGGCAGGCATGCTCTGCCGCCATTTTCACCACTCGAAGCAATAAAAACAATAGTGAACCTTAAGCTGGTCCTAAAAAAAACACGCTACACATATACAAAAAATATTTTTATTTAAATTGTATTATACAAAATAATATTTTGGTTATACAATTATAAAAATTCATCGTTTTTTAGATGCCATTTAGAAGTCGTATTTTTTTCTGCATCAAGGTTTTAATTATGAAAGTTGCCATTATCGGTTCCGGAATTAGCGGCCTGGCCGCTGCCCATGCGCTTGGCAGCAGCGCCAAAATTACTTTGTTTGAAGCCAACAGCTATTTTGGCGGACATGCCAATACCGTGAATGTGACCCTGCCAACCCCAGCGGGCAATATCAGCCATGGCATAGATACCGGTTTCCTGGTGTTCAATCAAAAAACCTATCCGGAATTGATCCGTCTTTTCAAAAGCCTGAATGTATCCACGGCCACCTCTGATATGTCATTTTCAGTACAGGTGCCGAATGCCTTCAGGCAGCGCAATCTGGAGTGGAGCGGCAGCAACCTGAATACGGTTTTTTCACAAAGAAGCAACTTTCTGCGTCCCCGTTTCTGGCTCATGCTCAAGGATATTCTGCGTTTCAATACCTTATGCACAAAGCTGGCGAACAAACTGGATGATAAAAAACTGTTAACGCAAACCCTGGAAGATTTTCTGGCACAGCACAAATTTGGCCAGACGTTCAGGGAATGGTACCTGTTGCCCATGCTGGGTTGCATCTGGAGCTGTCCCACTCAGCAAATGCTGCAGTTTCCTGTAGCAACCATGATTCGCTTCTGCCACAACCACGGCCTTGTCCAGGTTACCGACCGGCCACAATGGCTGACGGTCAACAACGGCTCGCGCCAGTATGTTGAAAAAATCACTGAAAGTATTGCCGACAAACGCCTGAATACACCCGTTCTACAAATCAGGCGCAACCAAAACAGCGTGCAGATCCTGACCGCGAACGGTCTGGAACATTTCGACCATGTGATTATGGCTACCCACTCGGATCAGGCCCTGGCCTTGCTGGAACAGGCCACGCCAAGGGAACGGGACATCCTGGGTGCTATCCAGTACCAGACAAACCATGCCATTTTGCACACCGACACCGCTGTATTGCCCGACAATAAGCGTGCCTGGGCCTCATGGAATTATGAAAGAAGCGCAAACACAGACGCTTCTTCTGCCCGTATCTGCCTGCATTACCTGATCAACCGTTTACAACCCCTGCCTTTCAGCCAACCGGTTATTGTGTCACTGAACCCGGTCAAGCCGATCAACCCGGCTACCATTATTGGCGAATATGAATACGATCATCCCGTTTTTGATATGGCCGCCATTTATGCCCAGAAAACATTGAAAAAAATACAGGGTCAACACCGCACCTGGTACTGTGGCGCCTGGACCGGCTATGGCTTCCACGAAGACGGACTCGTGTCGGGCATGCAAGTGGCCAGGCAGCTCCTGGCAGAACATGCAGACAGCCTGAAAAAAGCAGCCTGACATGAGCAGCAAAACGCCCCCCCCTTGCGCATTGATCGGTTTTGGACAGGTCTACCATGCCCGGTTGCAACCCACCGTCAATCGTTTTCGCTACCCCACTTTTTTCCTGATGTTGCCCATGCGACATCTGCATGACAGTGGTGGCGCATTGGCCATCAATAAGCCGGGGGCCATCAGTTTCCATGATTGTGACCACGGCGATGGCCGGAGCCCCGAACAGGGTGGCGCCCTGGCTTGGCTCAATGAACTGCTTTTAGCCCAAGGCATTGATGATGCCAACGGTGAAATATGGCTGCATTGCTACCCGCGTGTTTTGGGGTACACCTTCAAACCCGTCAGTTTCTGGTTCTGCCATCATGCAGACGGGCATCTTCGGGCCATTGTCGCGGAAGTCAATAATACCTTTGGCGAACGACATTTCTATTTGCTTGACCAACCCCGCTTTGGTGCATGGGTAGACATTCAGAAAGTCTTTCATGTTTCCCCGTTTTGCGATGTCAAAGGCCAGTATCACTTTTGCTTCATGCGCAGCGAGCACCAGGACGGCCTGAAAACATCGGTATTGATTCACTATCATGAAGCCGAAAAACCGATCCTGAAAACCAGCATCAGCGGAACATTGCTACCCATTACACCGGCCACTTTAAGGCGGGCGCTTTGGCGCTATCCTGCCATGACGGTCATGATCATGCTGCGCATCCATTGGCAGGCACTCAAACTCTGGGTCAAACGCACCGGATTCCGTCACAAACCCAGTCCTCCTGATCAACCTGTAACCCGTTGAGACTATTCACGATGAATACCACCACTGCCAGCACCCCACAAACCCTGAGCTTGCCCCGCAACGTACCGGCCAGTGTCAAAAACGCCTTTCGTCTTTTAAGCCATTTACAATATGGCAAATTGATTGTTGTCTTGCCCGACGGCCAGTCCCAGCTTTTTGGTACCCAAGAGGCAAGCGCAAACCAGAGTGTTCCGGTTCTGCATCTGCACAACTGGCATGTTTGCAATGCTGTCTTCAAATCAGGGGACATTGGTTTTGCCGAAACCTATATTTCAGGTGACTGGAGCACTTCGGACCTGCCCGCCCTGCTGACCCTGCTGGTACGAAATCGCCAGCATTTGAGCCAACTGATTTACGGCAACTGGCTGGGTCGGCTGGCGTATCGCATTCGCCATTTGCTCAATCGCAATACCCGCAGCAACAGCCGCAAAAACATTCATGCCCATTATGATCTGGGCAATGATTTTTATTCCTTATGGCTGGATAAAAGCATGAACTACTCCAGCGCCCTGTTTGAGGCTAACCCCCAGGCGGATCTTGAAACCGCGCAGATGGCAAAAATCAGGCGGGCACTGGAAATGGTGCACTTGAAGCCGGGCGATCGCCTGCTTGAAATTGGTTGCGGCTGGGGGGCCCTGGCCGAGATGGCCGCCGTCCAATTCCAGGCACACCCAACGGGCGTCACGCTTTCAAGCGAACAGCTGGCGTATGCCCGCCAACGCATGGACAGCCTGGGCATGAGCGCTCAGTCCGATTTACGCCTGCAAGACTACCGCGATATCAACGACGACGCTTTCGATGCCATTTGTTCCATTGAAATGGTCGAGGCGGTGGGCAAAGAATACTGGCCCGTTTATTTCCAGTCCATCAGTCGTCTGCTTAAAAAGGGTGGCCGCGCCTGCATCCAAAGCATTGTGATTAAGGATGAATTATACGAGCGCTACATCAACGGTACCGACTTCATTCAACAATACATTTTCCCCGGCGGCTGCCTGCCCTGTCCTGATGAATTACGCCGTCAAATCCACAAGTCCGGACTCAAACTGGAAAACGAATTTGCCTTTGGCCTGGATTATGCCAAAACATGCCGGCTCTGGCGTGAGACTTTCCTGAGCCAGCAGGCACAGGTCAAGCAGCTGGGTTTTGATGAAACCTTCATGCGGACATGGGAATTTTACCTTGCCTATTGTGAAGCCGCCTTTACGGAAGGCAGCATCGATGTCATGCAACTGACGCTTGTCAAGGAGTAAAAAATGAACGCGACCCGTTTATTGGCCATGCTGACACTGGCCGCCAGCTGTGCCACGTTGCCAAACGCCATGGCTGCCGGCAAGGCCGGCCCTGTTACCCCAACTGCCGTGACGGTGTCCCTGCCTGCCAATTTGCAGCCGGTGGGCAATGCCACCATGCGTTTCCTGGGATGGAATATCTACCAGGCTTCGCTTTGGGCGGCTCCCGGTTTTAACCCGCAACGCTATACGGACTACCCCCTGGCACTTGAACTGACTTATTCAAGATCTTTCACGGGCAAAGCAATTGCTGACCGATCGCTGGAAGAGATGCATCGCATTGGCCGCTTTACACCTGAACAAGAGAAAAAATGGCAACAGGCACTGGCCGAAATTCTTCCTGATGTCCAGGAAGGTGACCAGATTCTGGGCTTGCACCAGCCTGACCAAGGCGCGGTTTTCATGCAATCCGGACGCCTGCTTGGCAGTATTCGCGACCCTGAATTTTCAACCCTGTTTTTTGGTATCTGGCTTTCTGAAAAAACCTCGGAACCGGCCTTGCGACAGTCCTTGCTTGCCCTGGGTAAACCAGCCGCCAACTGAACAGGTCTGAACAAATCATGTCAGCACCTGCCAAATTTACCCTGCCACAGGCGGCAAGCTATGGGACTTTGGGGCTGCCACTGGCCTTCATTGCACTACCGCTTTATATCCTGCTACCCAATTACTATGCCAATGAATTCGGGGTTTCGCTTACCGTCCTGGGATTGCTCTTCCTGGCAAGCCGGCTGTTTGATGCCCTGACTGATCCCTTGCTTGGCCGCCTGAGCGATGTCCTGTTCAACCGGGCCAATGCCAACGTCATGACCTTTATTGGCCTGACCGCAGTGATCCTCGTAGCAGGCCTGGCCGGATTGCTGTTTCCACCCGCGGTTGCCACCTCAGGATCAACACTGATTTTATGGATCGCCACCTGCCTGCTCATCACCTATACCGCCTACAGTTTCCTGATGATCATGCACCAATCATGGGGCGCCCGGCTGGGTGGTGACGCCGTCATGCGTGGCAAAATTGTGGCTGCACGGGAAAGTGCCGGGCTAATCGGCGTCATGCTCGCCTCGGCGATTCCCGGGTGGCTGGGTTATGGGGCCATGCTAACAAGCTTCGTGGCGTGCATGGGCCTTGGCTTGTTCTGTTTAAGCTTCGCCCATAAACCGGCTTCCCGTGCCTTGCACACCACGCAGGCCACGTCTGTCTGGCATCCGTTCAGACAGGCTCCGTTTCGAAGCCTATTGCTGGTCTTTTCGCTCAACGGAATCGCTTCGGCCGTTCCTGCCACGCTCGTGCTGTTTTTCATCCAGGACCGCATCCGTGCACCCATAGCCAGTGAACCCTGGTTTTTAGGCCTGTATTTTCTATGTGCGGCATTATCCATGCCTTGCTGGCTATATATCGTGCGCCGCATCGGCCTGGCCAAAACATGGTTAATCGGCATGCTGTTATCGATTATCGTGTTTGTCTGGACACTCTTCTTGGGTGAAGGCGATGCCCTTTATTTTGCCGTCATCTGCGCATTTTCGGGCTTTGCTGTGGGTGCCGACCTGGCCTTGCCGGGTGCCATTCTGGCGGGTCTGATCCATTCACTGGGTGACGGCGGCAAACATGAAGGCGCTTATCTGGGCTGGTGGAATTTCATGACCAAGGCCAACCTGGCGCTGGCCGCCGGCCTGACCTTGCCCTTGCTGGAATGGCTGGGTTACACACCCGGCACACATGACGCACAGGCACTGCAAATGCTAAGCCTGGTGTATGCCGGATTACCCTGCCTGCTTAAACTTTTTGCCGCCTGCGCGCTGTACCGTTTTTCCCAGGCACCACACTCACCTCAGGAACTTTAATCATGAAGAAACGTCTTCTTTTTTCAGTCACGGCCCTGCTTTCCGCCCTTGCCCTGGTGGGCTGCGCCGGACAACAACTAGCCGACTATAAAAATGAAAAACCCACTCTTGATCTGGCCACTTATTTCAATGGCCCGCTTGAAGCGCACGGTATTTTCCAGGATCGCAGCGGTAAAGTCGTCAAGCGGTTCATTGTAAAAATGGAAGGCAGCTGGACCGGCAACAAGGGTGTTCTGGACGAACACTTCACCTATTCTGACGGTACCAAAGAGCGCCGGGTATGGCAGCTTGAAAAACTTCCCGATGGCCGCTATACCGGCACCGCCGGTGATGTCGAGGGCACGGCCCAGGGACAGGTTTCGGGCAATGCCTTTAACTGGCATTACACCCTCAAGCTGCCGGTGGATGGCAAAGTGTATACCGTACAATTTGATGACTGGATGTACCTGATGGATGACCGGGTCATGCTTAACAAGGCCACCATGAGCAAATTCGGCATCAAGCTGGGCGAAGTGACTTTATCATTTTATAAACCATGATGAACCTGAACCCTCCCGTCACCAGCTGGCAAAACAGGCGTATCTGGCTGATTGGCGCATCCAGCGGCATAGGGCTGGCCCTGGCTGAAAAACTGGCTGCCCAAAAGGCCACCGTGATTGTTTCGGCGCGCAATCGTACGGCGCTGGACGCTTTTGTAAACAAACACCCCGGCTGCATGGCGTTGCCATTGGATGTCAGCAAGCCTGAAACCCTGACACAGGCACTTGATATCCTGTATAACACAACCGGCTGCCCAGATCTGGTGTGCTATTGTGCCGGCCATTACAAGCCGCTACGTGCCCCTGAATACGATCTGGAAGAAATGCTGCGTCATCAGCAAATCAACGTGACCGGCCTGCTTTATTTGCTGGACCGGCTTCTTCCCCTGATGCTGGAACAGGGCAGGGGCCATATCAGCCTGATCAGCAGTGTGGCCGGTTTTCGCGGTTTACCCAAAAGCCTGGCCTATGGCCCCACCAAAGCGGCCCTGATCAATCTGGCCGAGTGCCTGTATCTGGACTTGCATGACCGGGGACTAGGGGTCAGCCTGATCAATCCGGGATTTGTACAAACACCGCTCACGGCCCAAAATGATTTTGCCATGCCTGCCCTGATCACGCCCGAACAGGCCGCCGACCATATCATTACAGGCTGGGAGAGGGGTCGTTTCCACATTGATTTTCCAAAAAAATTCACGCTGTTTATGCGTTTGCTAAGAATCCTGCCCTACCCGCTGTATTTTCGGCTTGTCCGCAAAATAACCGGACTTTAAGACATGAATTATGACCTTTACCATGAATAATGCCATGACACCACCCAGCACTCACAATCGCCCATCCCATCAGCGCTTGCTGGATTTTTATACCACCATAAGCCCAAACAGCCTAAACCAGATTTTTGAAATATACGCCGCAGAAGCCCGTTTCAAAGACCCTTTCAATGATATAAAAAGCCCTGCCAAAATCAGGAAAATATTCGAGCATATGTTTGAATCTTTAAATAAACCGCAATTCACCATTTTGCAGTGCATTGCACAAGACAATCATTGCTTTATCTTGTGGGATTTAACGTTTTACTTCAAAAGCACCCAACCCGATACGAGGCAAACCATTCATGGCGGCAGCCATGTGATTTTCAATGAAGAAGGCCTGGTCAGCTACCATAGGGACTATTGGGATGCCGCCGAGGAATTGTATGAAAAATTTCCCCTGCTGGGCAGCCTGCTCAGATGGATCAAACGGCGTCTTTGCGTCCATTAACGAAAAATTTAAACGGTTAAATAAGCCCGTTTGACGTCTTCATTTACCATGAGTGACTGAATGGACCCGCTGTACTTGACTTGTCCCTTTTCAAGCACATAGGCCCGATCTGACACCAGTTCAGCAAAATGCAAGTTCTGCTCAGACAGCAAAATGCCAATCCCTTTTTCTTTAAGGGCCAGTATCATGCGGGCCATTTGTTCCACCACCACCGGTGCCACCCCTTCCGAGGGTTCATCAAGCAGCACCATGAAGGGATTGCCCATTAAGGTTCGCGCCACGCTAAGCATTTGCTGCTCGCCCCCGCTCATCTTGCCACCGGGCCGGTCCAGCATCTTGCCCAGATTGGGAAACAGGGAAAACAGGGATTCACGGGTCCAGACAACGGCTTCACGGCCATCGGGCCAATACCGCACGGGCTGGCGTCCCACGTCCAGATTCTCGGTCACGCTCAGGTCGGAAAACACCCGCCGGTCTTCGGGTACATAACCCAGGCCCTGCCGGGCAATCCGGTAAGGTTGCCAGCGTGAAATATCCTTGCCCATGAAAGTAACCTTGCCGCTGGTGCGATCCAGCAGGCCCATAATCGATTTGAGCGTGGTTGATTTTCCCGCGCCATTACGGCCCATTAACGCCACCACTTCACCCTGGCCCACCGTCAGGTTCACATCAAACAGGATATGTGCCCCGCCATACCAGGCATTCAGGCCCGAAACCGTTAACAGTTCTGTTTCACCCGCTGACAGCCTGTTTTTTTCCGGCAAGATGGCACTCATGTTGACAACCCTTCTTTCAATTTTTCCAGCCCCATTCCCGAGCCCAGGTAAACCTCCCTGACCTCTGGATGATTGCGGATTTCGTCGGGTGAGCCTTCGGCAATCAGCCAGCCTGCGGCCAGCACAATGATGCGGTCGGCATAGGCAAACACCACATCCATGCTATGTTCGGTAAACAGCACGCCCATATTGCGCTGCTTGGCCAGTTTGCGCGTCAGGACCATCAATTCATTGCGTTCCTGGGGTGCCATGCCGGCCGTGGGTTCATCCATGAGCAGCAAAACCGGATCATTGGCCAATGCCATGGCCAGTTCCACCCGCTTTACATCACCATAGGCCAGTTCGCTGCAGGGCCGGTCGGCCTGGTCGGCCATGCCTACCTGCGCCAGCAAGGCCAGGGCCTGTTCCCGGTATTGCGAGGCGGCCGGCCTGAAAAACGAAAACATTTTCCGGTGAAATGACAGCAAAGTCATTTGCACGTTTTCAACCACGGTGAGCGAGGCAAAGGTGGCGGCGATCTGAAAAGTGCGACCCACACCCAGCTGCCATATATCACGTGCCTGCATGCCCAGGATGGATTGACCGTTCAGGCAAACCGTTCCCTGATTGGCCCTGGTTTGTCCGCCAATCATGTTAAAGGTGGTTGACTTGCCTGCCCCGTTGGGGCCGATCAGGGCCAGCATTTCACCCTGCTCAAGGCTAAAATCCACCCCCCGGACCGCCATGAAATCGCCATAGGCTTTATGAAGATCGGTAACCTGCAACAAACTCATGGCTGTCCTTTGGGAGCAATAGCCTGACGGGCCTGAAAACGCCTGCCCAGCTGGGCAAAAAACCCGGCAATACCCTGCGGAAACAATAAAACCAGCACCAGAATAACCAGGCCGAACAGGGCTTTCCAGTAATCCGTAATACCCACCACATAATCATGTAGCACGGTATAGGAAAACGCACCAACAATGGGCCCCAGCAAAGACTGCACGCCCCCCAGCAACACCATGACCAGGCCATCTATCGACTTGCTGATATGCAATTCTTCAGGAGAAACACTGCCTTTGGAATACACATACAGCACGCCTGCCAGGCCGGCAAACAGGCCGGCTATCACAAAGGCCAGCCATTGGATTTGTTTCACGTTAATGCCAATTGCATCACTGCGCAATACCGAGTCACGCCCGGCCCGCATGGCATAACCAAACGGAGAAAACAGCAAACGACGCAAAAGCAGAACACTGCCCGCAACGATGATAAGTGTAAAGTAATAGTAGGATTGCGGGCTGCTTAACCATTCTGGCGGCCAGATGCCAATCAGGCCATTGGAGCCGCCGGTAAAACTGTCCCACTGGAACACGACTGACCAGGTAATTTGCGCAAACGCCAGGGTCAGCATGGCCAGGTAAATACCGCTAAGACGCACACAGAACCAGCCATACACCAAAGCCCCCAAAGCAGCAAACAGGGGGGCGATGAACAGGGTTGCCCCAATAGGCAGGCCGGCTTTTTGCATGAGCAGGGCAGCGGCATAAGCCCCCAGGCCAAAATAAGCGGCATGGCCAAAGGTATGCATGCCAGCCGGTCCGGCAATAAAATGCAGGCTGGTGGCAAACAACACGGCAATCAGGGCATCCTGCGTCAGGATCATCAGATAGGGAAACTTATCTTCCAGCAGCGGCACCCCGGCCAGTAAGAGCAATGCCAGGCAAGCGGCTACTTGAAGGAAACGGCCAGCCGGGCGAATGGGTGCCTCGACCGGCGCCGAATTGCGCGAAGCGGCCTGTTCCCTGCCCAGCAGGCCCCACGGCCTGAACACCAGCACCAGCGCCATAATCAGGAATTCAACCACCATGGTCAACTGGGAAAACTCAATCTGCAAGCCCGCCAGCTGTACCGTCCCCAGCCATATACAGATAGCTTTCATTTCGGTAATCAACAGCGCCGCCAGAAAAGCGCCGGTAATGGAACCCATACCCCCCACGACGACCACGGCAAAGGCATCGCCAATAATACGCATGTCAAGACCTAGGCTGGCAGGCTCATTGGGCAGCTCCAGCGCACCGCCCAGACCCGCCATAAAAGAACCCAGCGCAAAAACACTGGTAAACAGCCATGCCTGGTTAACGCCCAGCGCCCCCAGCATTTCCTTGTCCTGGGTTGCTGCACGCACAAACGTTCCCCAGCGGGTACGGTTCAGCAGCCACCACAATAACAGCAATACCAGGGGGCCAATAATAATCAGGAAAATGTTATACGTGGGAAACATGCGTCCCAACACCGGTATGGCGCCTTCCAGCCCCGGTGCCTGCATGCCCAGCAAGTCTTCAGGCCCCCATAACCAATGGGCCGCGTCGCTGGCAATCAGCACCAGGGCAAAAGTGGCCAGCAACTGAAATAGTTCGGGGGCGCGGTAGATGCGCCTGAGCAGAAAAATCTCAATAAGTACACCCAGTACGGCCACCATCAGGCCGGCCGCCAGCAGCCCCCCCCAGAACCCCAGTACCGTGCCACCCAG
>JBBADT010000071.1:0-12566 GCA_041656315.1 Advenella sp. | reverse complement strand
GAAAAGCGGCCCGTTTGGCAAAGAAATTTTTGTAGGCCCGTTCCAGGTCTTTTAAGGCATGTTGCAGGGGATGGACCGGTGCATCGGCAAGCCAGCCTGTCTCGGCGCTACGGCGCCAAGCGGTAAGTTGCTTGGCCATGGCCACATAAGCGATGAATTTTTCACCGGCTTCGTGATTGGCCTTTTGCAACGCCAGTGCCTTGTTAAACACAAACCGGCACGAACCGGCAAAGCGGCACATGTGGCGCTGCTGTTCACCGGTAGGTGTTAACTCGAATTTAAAGGCTTGCAAGCGTTTCATGAAACCCGTTTTACTATATATTTATACAGCTATAATAAACCGCTTTTAGCGGTTGCGCTATCCTTCACCGACCAAGTTCGACGGCTTCGCCTAAAGGTTGCTACGCAACCCAATCACTTGGACGAGGTTTGCCGCGCATCCTGATCATGACATTTCTTAACGAATTAATACTGTGATTAATTCCATTTCCGTTGAATAATGTTGAAGAGGCAGATCAACCTGTCATTTTCTTCAAATAATCAGCAATCAGGAGTTATTATGGGTTTATTAAACTTCATTAAAGACGTTGGCGAAAAGATTTTTGGCGGCAGTGAAGCAAGTGCCGCTTCGCCTGAAAGCCTGCAAAAAGAACTGGAAAAACACGGCCTGAATGCTGAAGGCCTGGATATTGCCGTTGACGGTGATAAGGTGACGGTCAAAGGCAATGCCGCAACAACCGCCGATGCTGAAAAAATTGCCATCGCCCTGGGCAACACCCTTGGCGTAGCCACGGTAGACAATCAGCTTACCGCTGCTAGCGCCGAAGCCGAATCAAAGATGTATACCGTTGTGAAAGGAGACACCCTTTCCAAGATTGCCAAAGAACAGTACGGTGATGCCAATAAATACATGAAGATATTTGAAGCCAACAAGCCCATGCTTAGCCATCCGGACAAAATCTACCCCGGGCAGGTTCTGCGCATTCCCCAGTAATAAACATGACATTCATGTAATGCAAATGTCCGCCAAACAGGCGGACATTTTTTATCTTACTTCTTAAATCCGCCAAAACCACCCATACCCATGTTTTTCAGGCCCTTGAGCCCGCCCATGGCACGCATCATCTTACCCATACCGCCTTTCTTGAACTGCTTCATCATGCCCTGCATCTGCTCAAACTGCTTAAGCAGTTTGTTCACTTCCTGCACGGGCACACCTGCACCCGCAGCAATACGACGCTTGCGCGAAGCTTTCAACAGTTCGGGTTTGGCCCGCTCCTGGGGCGTCATGGAGTTAAGGATACCCTCGGTACGGCGCAATTGCTTTTCAGCCTGACCGCCCTGCAACTGGCCCGCTGCCTGGGCAAACTGTGCAGGCAGTTTTTCAAGCAGGGAACCCATATCCCCCATTTTCTTGACTTGCTGCAACTGCTCACGAAAATCATTCAGATCAAAACGGTCGCCCGATTTGATCTTGGTAGCCAGCTTCTGGGCTTCGGCAATATCGATATTGCGTTGGGCTTGCTCAACCAGCGAAACAATATCGCCCATACCAAGCACCCGCTGCGCCATACGCTCGGGGTGGAAGGGTTCAAGACCATCAAGTTTTTCAGAAACCCCGATAAACTTCAGGGGTTTGCCGGTAATATGCCGCACCGACAAGGCGGCACCGCCTCGGGCATCACCATCCAGTTTGGTCATGACCACACCGGTTAAAGGCAAGGCTTCCGAGAAGGCCTTGGCCACATTGACCGCGTCCTGACCCTGCATGGCATCTACCACAAACAGGGTTTCAATCGGCTTGAGCACATCGTGCAGCATGCTGATTTCGGCCATCATGGCCTCATCAATACCCAAGCGGCCGGCCGTATCCACCAGCAATACATCGTAATGGTGGCGTTTTGCATGATCGACCGCTGCCAAGGCAATATCACGCGGTTTCTGGCTGGCATCAGACGGGAAGAAATCCACCCCAACCTGGGCAGCCACCGTTTTCAACTGTTCAATCGCGGCTGGCCGGTAAACGTCGGCACTGACAACCAGCACTTTTTTACGCCCGGCCTTGCGACCGTTTTGCAACAAATCGCCCGCGCTGATTATCTTGGCCAACTTACCTGTGGTGGTGGTTTTACCAGCACCTTGCAAACCCGCCATTAACACAACAGCCGGTGGCTGGGTCGCCAATGACAACTCGGAAGCCTGCGAACCCAGGTCTCCTCCCATTAAGGCGGTAAGCTCTTTGTGAACCACACCCACCAACGCCTGTCCGGGACTTAAGCTGCCGGCGACCTCTTCGCCCAGCGCACTTTCCTTTACCCTGGCAACAAACTCACGCACCACGGGCAAAGACACATCGGCCTCGAGTAATGCCAGGCGTACCTCACGCAGCATTTCCTGCGTGTTGGCTTCGGTCAGGCGGGCCTCTCCCCGGATGGTCTTCATGACCCGGGACAAACGGTTAGTTAAATTATCGAACATGAATTTTGCACTTTAATAAATGAATTACCAGGATTAGAGGCTATACTATGCTTTTGATACGTCAATAACCTAACCCCTACAATCAAGATATCAGTTTATGTCAGCTGACATTGTATTGCACTCTCTGGCCGCATTGGCCTATCTTCTGCTTAGTTTGTCAATTTGGCGCCCCATTGTGCAACAAAAAACCATCCAGCAAACCGGTTCAATCCGTAGTGTATGTGTTTTTTCCACCTTGGTGTTGCATGGTATCGCCGTGCACTGGGCTATCGTACACGCAGACCATATCAGGCTGAACTGGTCCCAAGGACTGTCCATTACCGTCTGGCTGGGCATGATCGTGTTCTGGATAGAAAGCAGGCTGAACAAAATAGACGGCCTGCTTTTGCTGCTGCTGCCTATTGCCAGTCTTATCTGCCTGCTGGCTGCCCTTTTCCCTTCCAGCGCAAACAGCCTGGTCATTCCATCACAAACCCATCTGTTCAAGATCCATTTGCTGATCTCGCTGTTTGCATATAGCCTTATTGCGATTGCCGCCATCCAGGCTTTCTTAATGACCGCCCTGGACCAATACTTGCACAAGCCGGTTAATTTTCAGGAAAACCCCTCGCTAACGGCCCGCGTTCTTGAAGCCCAACCACCGCTGCTGCAACAGGAACGTATCCTGTTCAAGCTGATCTGGATTGGTTTTGGCGTCCTGAGCCTGTCTATTATCACAGGCATTATGGTGTCGCTCAACAAAACCGGCCAGTTCCTGCCTATGGATCACAAAACCATTTTCACCCTGCTTTCCTGGCTGGTATTCAGCATACTGCTGATTGGACGCAGCCTTTGGGGCTGGCGCGGCAGGTTAGCCTTGCGATGGACACTTACCGGTTTTGCCCTGCTCATGCTGGCCTATACGGGCACCCGCTTTATCTTTGACGTTGTTGTAGACAAGGGTATCTGATGAGATTTTTTCTCTTTATCATCCTGGTTATTATCCTGATGCTGGCCATCCGCATGTTTGCCGGTCGCGTTCAGGCGCTTTTCAAAAGCATGCAGTCAAACGCCAGCCAGCCACCCGCCACCCGGCAAAACCAAACTAGCGAAGCCATGGTGCAATGCGCCCACTGCCATATTCACTTGCCCCGCTCGGAAGCCTGCCTCATCAATGGCAAAACCTGGTGTTCTGAAGAACATGCCCGACTGGACCAGAAATAATGACCATTCCATTTTTACAGCTGGACCGCCACGGATGGCTGAAGTCAACCGTTAATATTCGCCTGGTGCCCTCGCCCAATTTTGACCAGCGCAACAAAAACGAAAACATATCGCTGCTGGTGATTCATAACATCAGCCTGCCACCTTACCAGTATGGCGGCCCGTACATAGAGCAGCTGTTTACCAACCGCCTAAACCCAAATGCACACCCCTTCTTTGATGAAATCAAACACTTGCGGGTCTCGGCGCATTTTCTTATCCGGCGCAATGGGGAAATTGTCCAGTTCGTCAGCACCGAAAACCGTGCCTGGCATGCCGGCGTCTCCAGTTTTAATGGCCGCGAAAGCTGTAATGATTTTTCTATTGGCATCGAACTGGAAGGCTGTGACTTTGAACCGTTCGAGCCCGAGCAATATGAAATCCTAAGTCAGCTGACCAAAGTATTAAGAGCTCGCTACACCTTAAGGGCGGTACGCGGCCACGAACATATCGCGCCAGGCAGAAAAACCGACCCGGGCCCCTACTTTAACTGGCAACAATATCAAACCGAAAGCGGCTGGACCAAACGGGAAATGCCCGAACCCCGATAAAGATCGGGGCCGGGCATTTGCCTATAAGCAGCTTCAGATAAGCGTTAAACCGACTTCAGCAGCAAAGCATTCATCCGCTTCACAAACGCGGCCGGGTCGGCAATCTGGGCACCTTCAGCCAGCAGGGCCTGATCCAGCAACACATTGGCCCAATCAGCAAATTCCTCACCCTCAGCCGCCTGAATACGGGCAATAATGGCATGCTCGGGGTTGATTTCAAGGACAGGTTTGAAATCAGGGGTTTCCTGTCCCGCAGCTTGCAACATACGCAGCAAGTGCGGACTTAATTCATTTTGACCAACCACCACGCAAGCCGGAGAATCCACCAGGCGCAGGGTCACACTGACGTCCTTGACCTTGTCTTTAAGCGCTTCCTGCAAACGCCCTACCAAGGGCTTGAAGGACTCGGCCACTTCTTCCTGTTTTTTCTTTTCCGCTTCATCGGCCAACTCGGCAAGATCAAGCCCTCCCTTGGACACTGACACCAGCTGCTTGCCCTCAAACTCGCGGAAATGGGACATCATCCACTCGTCAACCCGCTCTGACAGCAACAGGACCTCTATGCCTTTCTTGCGGAAGATCTCAAGGTGCGGACTATTCTTGGCCGCATTAAAAGAGTCGGCCACCACATAGTAAATTCGGTCTTGCCCTTCTTTCATGCGTGAGATGTAATCGGCTAGGGAGACATTCTGCAAAGGCTCATCGGTATGGGTAGAGGCAAAACGCATCAGTTTGGCAATCCGCTCAAGGTTGGACGGATCCTCACCTGTGCCTTCTTTCAAGACCTGGCCAAACTCGGCCCAGAAGGTCGCATAATCTTCGGGCTTGTTCTCGGCCATGTTTTCAAGCAGGGACAGGATACGCTTTACCGAACCTTCGCGGATGGAACGGACATCGCGGCTTTCCTGCAGAATTTCACGAGAAACGTTAAGTGGCAAGTCAGAAGAGTCAATCACGCCACGCACAAAACGCAGATACGATGGCAGCAGCTGTTCGGCTTCGTCCATGATAAAGACGCGTTTCACATACAATTTTACGCCACGCTTGCCGTCACGGTCCCACAAGTCAAACGGTGCGCGCTTGGGAATATACAGCAACTGGGTATATTCGCTACGGCCTTCCACGCGGTTATGGGTCCAGGCCAGCGGATCTTCAAAATCATGGCTGACATGCTTGTAAAACTCTTTATACTGCTCGTCGGTAATATCAGACTTGTTACGGATCCACAGCGCGCTGGCCTGGTTTACCGCTTCCCACTCGTCCTGTTTAACCATCTCGCTTTTTTCTGAATCATATTCTTCTTTCTGCATAAGCACTGGCAGGGAAATATGATCGGAATAACGGCGCAAGATCTCGCTTAACTTCCAGTGGCTAAGGAATTCGTCTTCATCGGCACGCAGATGCAAGGTAATATCGGTACCACGCGATTCCTTTTCAATCGTTTCAATGGTGAAGTCGCCTTGGCCTTCGGAAGTCCAGCGTACGCCTTCATTGGCGGCCACACCGGCACGGCGGCTTTCAACCGTGACCTTGTCGGCAACAATAAATGAAGAATAAAAACCCACGCCAAACTGGCCAATTAACTGGGCATCTTTTTGTTTATCGCCGCTTAACTGAGAGAAAAACTCTTTCGTGCCAGAACGGGCAATCGTACCCAGGTTGGCGACTGCCTCTTCGTGGCTTAAGCCAATGCCATTATCGGAAATGGTAATGGTACGGGCCTCTTTGTCATAGCTGACCTTGATTTGCAAGTCGGCGCCACCTTCAAGCAAAGCGGGGTTATCAATCGCTTCAAAACGCAGCTTGTCGCAGGCATCCGAAGCATTCGAAACCAGTTCCCGCAAGAAAATTTCCTTGTTGCTGTACAGGGAATGAATCATTAAATGCAGTAATTGCTTAACCTCTGCCTGAAACCCCATGGTTTGTGGGCCGGCTTGAACAGCTGTTTCTTCTTGACTCATAGTAATTGGCAAAATAAAAAAAGTTGGAATGGAATTTGAAATAACAACAGGCAAGGCCTGAGCGCTTCATACCCACTTGGGGACAAACCGGTTTTTTTCAAGGGCCCGACAAGGTTTTACTTAAAAGCGTATAATAGGTGGTCTTCAGGCATTATTGCCGCATGTTATTGGCTGCCCTCTTTTACTTGCTCAGCTTTACTGTCCGGGCTTGCTGAACCGGCAAACAATAACAACCTTTTCCCCAAAAAACTCACTATGCAAGAAAAACAATTGTGGACCCCTGATTTCATTATCATCACCGGGGTCAACCTGCTTATTTCCATTGTCTTTTATTTCCTGATTGTTACCCTGGGAGACTATGTTACCCAGCGTTATGGGGTTTCTATCAGCATGGCCGGGCTGGCGGTGGGCATTTTCATTATTGGCGCCCTAACAAGCCGCCTTATTATTGGCCAGCTGGTTGATGTGATTGGCCAGAAAAAAACGCTGCTGATCGGCCTGGTTGCCTTCACCCTAACCAACGGCCTGTATTTTTTCAGTGATTCCATCTATTCCCTGCTGGTTGCCCGTTTTCTGCACGGCCTGGCCATTGGCGTGGCCAGCACGGCTTGTGGAACCATCGTGGCGCATCTCATTCCATCCCATCGCAAAGCCGAAGGCATTGGCTACTACAGCCTTAGCACCACACTGGCCTCGGCAAGCGGCCCTTTCCTGGGCTTATGGATAAGCCAAAACTTTGATTTTAAATGGTCTTTTGCCTTTTGCCTGTTTATCAGCCTGCTGGCCCTGACGGCCTCAACCTTCCTGAAAACCGGCTCAACCAAACACACGGGCGAACATCCTTTCCGCTTTTCCCTGGGTGATCTTGTGGAACGCCAGGCATTGCCGGTTTCAACGGTCATGTTCCTGCTGGGAATGTGCTTTGCCAGCGTGCTTACCTTCCTGAACAGCTACTCGATTGAACTGGATCTGGTCACGGCTGCCGGTTTCTTTTTCATTGTCTACTCTGCCATCATCCTGTTTTCACGCCCGATTGCCGGCAAAATCCTGGACAAAAAAGGCTCTAACGTGATCGTGTACCCCTGCTGCATTTTACTGGCCTTGGGGATGGCGGCCATGGCAACAGCCGATTCAGCCCTAATGTTGCTTATAGCAGCCGCCCTGATTGGCATGGGTTACGGCAGCCTGCAGTCGGCCCTGCAGGCTGTTGCCATCAAGGTAGTTAACCCCCATCGCATGGGACTGGCCACCGCCACGTTTTATATCTGTCTGGATGCCGGACTGGGTTTTGGCCCTTATCTGTTAGGTATTATTATTTCCGAAACGGGCTACCGCAACCTGTACTGGCTCATGGCCGGGCTGGCCCTGTTATGCATGCTGCTGTTTTATCTTGTGCATGGCCGCCATGTTGCTTATTTTCGTGAGCGGGACAGGCTGGAAAAGCAATAAACAGTTTCCAAGCGCTTGAGCTGCCCGACATACTAGCGCCAATCGGCAATATTACGATCAGTCAGCTGGGTGGCGCTTTCCCGTTTTTGTGGATCAAAAACAAAAGCCTTGCCAAATCCCTGCACCAACGTGCCTTTTGACGGCAGCAGCCGATACATGACAAAGTCAGGTAAGGACGCCAATAAACCTACCGTTTTACCGGCTCGTTCCGTTAGGGCAGCCAGTACATTTTCATACTCTTCGCTGTTTTTATCAACCGTTTCCGCCCTGGCCTGATAGCTTAAACGCACACGGGCATAGATGTTTTTGGTTTTGCTTTCATCGTCTGCCAGCAAAATAGCCAGACCGGGGTTTTGTTGCAAATTGACCGTGTGCGTGGCCAGACCGGACACCAGAATATAAAAACGGTTGCTGAGCCATGCAAAAGGAGTGTAGCTGGCGTTAGGCTCTGCGCTACTATTGGTGGTCGCCATCATCAGGGAAAGGCATTCATTGTGTAAACGGTCTATTTCAGCTTGCAATGCTTGCAGATCGGTATCCATGAGTTTCCTGCTTGTTTGAAGTTATGGGGTAGCGTGTTTTTACCTATACTTTATAGCCGGCTTGTTTTTTTGTGTTGCATAAACGACAAATTCTCATGAAAACTTTCTTTTATCGTGAAATAGGACTGCTAGTGCTGTAAAAAATAAAAAAACCGGATATAATTTCTTCTTTCCTGCCTATCGTTACAGGTTGCAGTTTTATTACCAGTAACGTCAAAATTGCCCGGGTGGTGAAATTGGTAGACGCAGGGGACTCAAAATCCCCCGCCGCAAGGCGTGCCGGTTCGATTCCGGCCCCGGGCACCATCAATAAAATCAAGAACTTAGGTTCATTTTCTAGTTATACCCCGATAAGGTACTTTTTGCGTTTATACGGTCTGTTATACGGTTATAAAAATTTACCCCACCGTAAACTTAAAACAACACACCCCTTATACAAAACAGCAAAGCACATTCTTAATGCACTGTGACTGTCAACGCATTTTTCACGTACTCCAATTCTTCCTCAGACTTGATCCTGGTCTTTGCATATTCCATGCACCTTACCAGCCCCACTTGAGCAATCCTACTCCTTAAGCCATTAATTATGGGGCTAAGATGAGAATAATCCAACATCAATGGCTTTGAGTCTTTCTCTACCGAACTCTGCTGCATAACAATTCTTTCAGCCTCATCCTCGTCTTTGATACCCGTAAAGCCAAAAGCAAGCCTAGCACACTGAATGAGAGCTTTATGTCTCAGCATACGCTTGGGGTGCGTTTGCCATGGCCCCTCAACGCTGTAAGGCTTTCCAGTTGACTGACTCACACCAGAAAATTTATCACGATAAACCTCATCCAAATATTCTTTAACGCAAACCGGCTTACTGCGATCCTTGCGATATAACCTGCACTCAATCCACTCATAGCACATCTTAGTAGAACCAAGCGGCATGACTTGATTCTCAGACTCGACAAACTCCACACCATCAAACTGGGGGTGCTCATTAATGATCCGGCTCCAACCATCCACACCAACAACGGCCACTATGCCATTTCTATCAGGGTAGGCATATATTTCTTTCGTAAATGGATTAAGGTTGTATTCATGAGCAACAATCAGCAAAGTCATCATTTGTGAGTTCGTAATTTCTTTATTATCTTTCTGGCGAAAAACAGTATCTTTTAATGTATTTAGCATTTTTTCAGCATCTACACCATATTTTTCAGCCAAAACTTCAATCAATTTTCTTTTCTTATTATTTTGATATTCATATTTGCAAGAATCACTCATGGTTCTAATTTCCCCAGCATCATTAACCAATTCATCAACAGTCTCTACAGAACTACCTGCAACCTCATCTTGAGATTGCACAACAACCTCAATAACGTTATCACGATCAACTTTCATTTATTCACCCCTACTCATTCATATATTAATCATTCATATTAACACCTATTATCTAATAAATAATAAATCTGCAACTAAACAGAGTCCCATTAAACAATGCTACGATCATTAAAAAATAAATTCAAAAAATTAATCTATTAAGTTATAATAAAATAATATTTATTAACTTTTTTACCTTGAAAATATATGAACTGGATTGAACTATTAGATGAAAATGAAAAGATCATTCAACTTAAACACCCATCAAATGAAGAAGTAACGGCCGCACTCGATGAACAAATAAATGAAATTAAAAAATCAATAGATAAAGAATTTGAGTCTATTTATGTTTTAGCTAAAATATTTGCCAATTGGTTTTGGACTATGAAAAATACGTCAATAGCTGACAAGGAATTCTCACGTTTTGGCACAAGAGTAAAAATAATTTCTGGCACATTATCAATTGAATGGTATGAAAATAGAATTGTTACCGATAAATTAACTGGCAAAAAGAAAATCTATTCTGATTATATAAAAAAAGGAGCTGGCGTTGATAAGTACTCAATGAGATGTTTTAAAACATCACTCGACTGGGAAAAATATGTTATTGAAATCGTTGAAAACAAGTACGCTATTTTAAGAAAAAGAGCCAGAATTCTAACGAAAATCAAAGAAAATCTAAGGCAATACGAATCACTAAAAATAGATATACAACCTAATAAATAAATATCCATTATTTAAAAAAAATAAGTCGTCCCTGAATAATACCATAGCCCCAATAAACACGGGCTTGAGGAATTATTCAGGAACGATTAAAATACCGAATTCGGTGTTAAAGAAAATAGACGAATCCGATATTCCTGATAGAGAAAAAAAACATTAACAGGTGTGCTGGCTGAAAACTCAACCATAAGTTTTGGAATACTTTACACCTTATAAGAGCTTATGGCCAATACTGTCGAGAAAGAAGAATTGAGGACTCCACACGGCTACCGTAAGCTGCAAAAGTACAATGAAGCTTGATCATTCGATATGCCAGCTCATAATAGTTATAAAACAGATGAGTGTATAGATAAGCCAGTAATTTATTTGCCTGATTTTTAGGTTTTTTTCTTTTGATTTCTACTATTATAGCAACAATTATTGTTGTTCTTATATTTGGTAGAATTGAATTGAATTGAATTGAATTGAATTGAATTGAATTGAATTGAATTGAAGTACGATAAAATAGTTAACTGGCCAGCTATTTTTGGGTGCTTGTTTTCTGTGCTATGGGCGTGGTTTTTTTCAAAATTGCAAATCGAGTTAAAATAACTTTTGAACAAAACAAAAAAATTGAATAAATTTTGATTGAGTTAAAAAATAAATACTAATAAGAATGTGCAGAAATATTCATGACTTCTGTATTTTCTTTTTTATTTGATCATGATTTTTTTGATATACAACATATTGTTAAAATTAAAAATGGAGTAAAATTGTGCCTAAATTTTCTAAAAGTGAACGTAATCCTTATAAAAATGATATCGAACCTGAAATTACCATTCGAGATAAAGCACCAAAAGAATTAAGGTGGTTTATTGTTGAACAGTCAAAAAATGCAGGATTATCATCAGACGAGTTAAGAAGCATTATTTGTGAAACGCTTTTAAAACGACCAGATTCAAATAATTGGTCTAATGGTAATATTTATAACGAAAATGTTAACCTTTTAGATCAGGCAGAATGGTATCAAGTTTATGATGTGATAGAAGCTATTTCTGAAAAAATATTACCTAAATTTCGTCCAAAAGAATATCTCTTTTTTGAAAAAAAACTTAATGATTATTTTATTGATTGCGGTATAGGATGGAAGCTGGTTAATGGCAAGCTGGAATGTAGAAATCCTGAAGCTTTGGAACAAACAATAAAAACAAGCATTGAAGATCTTAAAAAGGATGAAAAACTAACTTCTAGCAATCAGCTTCACGAGGCCCTGAAATGCTTATCCAGACGGCCAGTGCCTAATAATGTAGGGGCTATTTTTCATTCTTTTAACGCATTAGAAGGTGTTGTTAGAGAATTTTCAGGAGGTTCTACATCTGCGTTGGGAACAATGCTTAAAAACAATAAAGAAATTTTTCCTATTCAATTAGGTGAAGCAATAACTAAACTTTATGCTTTTGCTAATAATGAAGGTGCTAGACACGGTAAAGAAAATGTGGTTCCAAAACTTGAAGAGGCGCAATTAGTGGTAGGTATCTGCGCTACATTATCAACTTATTTAATTAATAAAAATATAAAGTTATGACTAAAACCAGAGTAGATATGATTGTCAAAACCCTGCGTGATAACCTTAATCAAAAATTCACCGCCCGTGAGCTTGCTCCCGAATTTATCAAACGCTATCCGCTTGATTGGTAGTTTAAAAAAAACGGACAAAATACCTGATTTTCAGTGTATGGTTTAACATTCTTGTTCCGAAATTTACAGGTATTTTGTCCAATTATAATACCGGCTTTATCAATCAGCTTTCGATAAAAGTAATTTAGGCAAACTTTCAACAATCTTCTGGGTTTCCAGGCTCACCGTAATAACCCGCTGGAACAACTCAAGCGGATACTTGGGGTTCTTCATGGTTTCTATGGCCCAATCATTGGCATCATTTACAATACCGCTATCTTTGTGAGTAGTTACCGCCTGACGCTCCATTACCCAATCCAAAGCAGCTTTCCCGTTAACAACATAATTCCAGGCTTCATCGGGTATACCCGTCAGGGTAATCCGATTGTTGTAGATAACTGTGCTTCGGTCATTGATGTTTTTTCCGGTTTCCAGGTCTTTTATCCTGCCAAATTTCATTTTCTCTACACGATAATCATCATCGGTCAAATGGCCTTTGTACACCAACTTCAATGGGTATTTTTCTACGGTTTCGTAATTCAAATGTAGGTTAGCCAAATCCCGGCCAGCCCTTGAAAAAGCCCAAAAATCAGTTG
>JBBADT010000070.1:0-12683 GCA_041656315.1 Advenella sp. | reverse complement strand
GTCGCAATGCTAACATTGTGTGAACCGTTTTGGCCTTTAACTTACTGTAACCCATCTAATTATGCAAAAAAGTATTCTTCGTCACTCATTATTGGTGCTGTGTTCCCTGGCTTTAGCCGGGTGCAGTGGTGTGTTCAAGAGCCAGGAAGACAAAACACAAGGTTGGACAGCAGATCAGCTTTACCAGGAAGCCCGGGAAAACGTACGGGCATCTGAATGGAAAGGTGCCAGCCAGCACCTGAAAGCCGTGGAAACCCGTTTCCCTTATAGCAGCCAGGCCCAACAGGCACTTATTGACCAGGCGTATGTATACTGGAAAGATGACGAACCCGAACAGGCAACCGCAGCCATTAATCGTTTCCTTACATTGTACCCCAACCACCCCGGCACCGATTACATGCTGTACCTTAAAGGCCTGGTTACCTTTACACCGCCAAGTGCATTCTTAAGCAGCTATACTGGTCAGGATCCCAGCGAACGTGACCCCAAAGGCCTGCGCCAGTCCTACCAGGCATTCAATGAGCTGATTAGCCGCTATCCCGACAGCCGTTACGCCTATGACGCGCGCTCCCGCCTTACATGGCTGGTTAGCACCATTGCCGAAAACGAAGTTAACGTTGCCGAATACTATTACAAACGGGATGCCTACGTAGCGGCCATTAATCGCAGCCAGGCGGTCATTCGTGATTTCTCGGGCGTTCAGGCAGCCGAGCGTGCCCTGTACATCATGATGAAATCATATGAAAAGCTGGGCATGAACGAACAGGCCAGTGACGCCAAACGCGTGCTTGATCAAAACTTTCCCGAAAGCAAATTTTATGCGCAAGGTCTTGACGGCGACAAACACTGGACCGACATGTTCAAGCCTGCTTCATGGTTTGATAACTAATCCAGAAAACGGGTAAATTCAATACAAACTTCCCAACCAGATTGGTAAAACCCCGGCAAATTGGCTTTTATAACCAGTTTGCCGGGGTTTTTAAATTTAATTGGCCGCGTCGACCTGTGGTTTGGGTTTGGCAAAAAAATCAACGGCCTCTTCCAAATAGCGGGTCCGGCTAAAAGAAGGCAAGCCGCGCCAAAGCAATTTTCCATAAGGTTTTTCTACTAGCCTGCGGTCTCCCACCATTAATACCCCCCAGTCACTTTCAGTGCGAATAAGACGTCCGGCCCCCTGCTTCAGGGCAATCGCCGCGCCAGGAATCTGGTATTCAAAAAACGGGTTCCCCCCTTCCTCACGACACGCCTTGATGCGCGCTTCCAGCACGGGATCATCGGGTGGGGCAAAAGGAAGTTTGTCGATAGCCACAAGGGTAAGGATATCTCCCGGAAAATCCACGCCTTCCCAAAAACTGGCACTGCCAACCAGCACAGCATTGGCATGTTGCCTGAATCGCTGGATAAGTTGCCCGCGGGTGCTTTCCCCTTGCCTCATTACAGGACGGTCAATATCTTCCTTGTCAAACGCCTTGATCAGCAGGTGGGCAAAATAATCAACAGCCCTAAGCGTGGTGCACAACACCAATACGCCACCAGTCGTTGCCTTGATCAGGGGCAGCAATGTATCCACAAAGGCCTGGGCAAACTCGGGTGACTGGGTTTCGGGCAGATGATTGGGCACATATAGCAAGGCCTTGTCTTTGTAATTGAAAGGCGATTCCCAGCGTTCGGTGCGGGCATTGTACAAACCCAGCTGCCTGGTGAAATGGGAAAAATCTTTATAAACGGAAAGCGTGGCCGAGGTAAAAACCCAGGCCTGGTCCGGTTTTTTGTAGCGGGCAAATGTATGAACCGACAAGGGAGCCGAGTTCAGTCGCAAATGATGCAAGCCAAATTCCACCCACCTTACCAGCACTTCCTGCTGACGGGATTTCTTATTGGCAACGGCTGTTTTTTCATTTTCTTCGGCAGAGTCAGGCTCTACCTCGGGCAAAGCACTGTGGGTCCAGCGATAAATTTTTGCCCTTAGCTCTGCACCACTTTTGGCCGCGGTCATCAAGTCCGGGTGCCGCTCTTGGACCGCCACCAGCATGCGAACCAGCTTATCCAGCTCGTCTTCCATATTGGCCAGTGTCTCGTTGAATTTTTCCGCTTCGGGTATTTGTTCGTAGGTGGCCCTTTTACCCGGCATTTTGTCTATACCGGCAGCCACCAGACGCAAATCCTTCACATAGTATTCCACTTTTTTGCAGGCCTCGCTCCAGCGTGCCGAATCACGTGCCTGAGCCAGACAGGCCACCTCGGTGGTTTTCAGGAAATCCATGATTTGCGAGGTGGAAACCGTATCACCCATGAAGCGGGTGGCCGTATCGGGCAACTGGTGTGCCTCATCAAAAATGACGGTATCGGCGGCCGGCAGCAAATCGGCAATGCCCTCTTCTTTTAACACCAAGTCGGCAAAAAACAGGGCGTGGTTAATGACTACAACATCGGCTTCTTGTGCATTACGCCGTGCTTTAAGCAAAAAGCAGTCTTTAACAAAGGGGCAATCCTGATTCAGGCAGTTCTCACGGGTGGAGGTGGCCCTGCCCCAGATATCGGCATCTTCGGGCACTTGGGCACAATCAGTTTTGTCGCCCGTGTGGCTGCGGTCGGCAAACTGGCGGATATACCGAAGCTGTACGACCTCTTCTTTTGAGCGCAGGGAACGGTCGTCTTGCTCCATCCGGCTTAAATGATAATGGCAGACATAATTGCTTCGCCCCTTAAGCAGGGCAACATGCACCGGTAGCGCCATGATTTTTTTCAGGCGTGGCACATCTTTGGTATACAGTTGGTCTTGCAAGGTGCGGGTACCGGTTGACACTATAACCTTGCCACCCGACAAAAAAGCAGGCACCAGATAAGCCCAGGTTTTACCAGTACCAGTACCGGCCTCAGCAACCAGTACCGATTTGGCCTGAATGGTTTCATCAATGGCCTGTGCAAGCTGGATTTGTGCATCACGCACCTTGTAACCCGGAATGGCACCGGAAAAAGGCCCCTCTTGCAGAAACCAATCGGATATATCAAAATCAAGAACTCGCACACGCTTTCCAAACAACAAAAAATGAAGGCAACCTGCCCAGACTCCATTTTAATGATAGTAACGAAGCTGCAGCACTTATCCACGCAAAGAGGACGAAATAATCCGGCCTCAGGCGACAACCATGCCTACAAATTAACAAATATCGGCACCCCCCTCACTACAAACACGTCGCTTATGGCACAATTTACAGTTCGTTTTTAATTATTCTTAAGCAAACATGTCCGAAACACCAAGTACCGAAACTGCCACAGGCATTGATGAACAACGCATTATTACGCTACTGGCCCAGGAGCTGAATGTACGTCCGGCACAAATTGCCGCTACGGTTTCCCTGCTTGATGAAGGTGCAACCGTTCCCTTTATCGCCCGTTACCGCAAAGAAGTAACCGGTGGCCTTGACGATACCGTGTTGCGTAATCTTGAAGTCCGCCTTTTATATGTGCGGGAGCTTGAAACCCGTCGTCTGGCCATTATTGAATCCATCAGCCAGCAGGGCAAACTCACACCCGAACTGGAAGCCGCCATCGGCACGGCCGATACCAAGCAGCGCCTTGAAGACCTGTACGCTCCCTTCAAGCCCAAACGCCGCACCCGGGCCCAAATTGCCAAAGAGGCAGGCCTTGAGCCCCTGGCCAATGAAATCCTGGCTAATAAAAATGCGGTGCCCGCCGAACTGGCTGAACAATACATCAACCCTGAATTGAACATCAAGGATGCCAAAGCTGCTCTTGACGGTGCCCGCGACATTCTGGCTGAACGTTTTGCCGAAAATGCCGACTTGCTGGCCGACATGCGCGAGCACTTATGGAACCAGGGTTGGCTATATTCCAAGGTGGTGGAAGGCAAGGAAGCCGAAGGCGACAATTTCCGTGACTGGTTTGATTTCAAAGAGCCGGTTAAAACCCTGCCCTCACACCGCATCCTGGCTTTACTGCGCGGACGCCAGCAGGGCATGCTTGATTTGCGCATTGGCCTGAATGAAGAACAGGATGCCCTGGTACCCCATCCTTGCGTAGTTCGCATTAGCGATTTCCTGCAACTGGATGCCAATTACACCCTTGATGCCGATGCACGGGGCAAATGGCTGGCCGAGGTTTCACGCTGGACATGGCGGGTCAAACTGTTAACCGCCTTTGAATCTGAAATGATTGGCAAGCTGCGCGAACAGGCCGAAGAAGAAGCCATCAAGGTGTTTGCCGCCAACCTGAAAGACCTGCTGCTGGCCGCACCGGCCGGACCAAAATCGGTGCTTGGGCTGGACCCGGGCATTCGTACCGGTGTCAAGGTAGCCGCTATTGACCCAACCGGAAAGCTGCTGGATACCGCCACCATCTACCCGTTTGAACCACGCCGCGACCGCGAAGGTTCCATCCGTACCCTGGCCGCTTTAATTGCCCGCCACAAGATCCAGTTAATTGCCATTGGCAACGGAACCGCTTCACGCGAAACCGAAAAACTGGTGGCAGACATGCTGCAGGCTTTCCCCAACCCCGATGTCAAGAAAATCGTGGTGTCCGAAGCCGGTGCCTCGGTTTACTCGGCCTCTGAACTGGCCGCCAAAGAGTTTCCTGAACTGGATGTCAGCCTGCGTGGTGCCGTTTCCATTGCCCGTCGCCTACAAGACCCGCTGGCCGAGCTGGTTAAAATTGAACCCAAGGCGATTGGCGTTGGCCAGTACCAACACGATGTCAACCAGCGTGAACTGGCCCGCTCACTGGATGCGGTCATCGAGGATTGCGTGAACGCGGTAGGCGTTGATGTAAATACCGCCTCTGCCCCCCTCCTGACCCGCGTTTCAGGCCTGAATACAACATTAGCCAAAAATATTGTAGAGTGGCGCGACCAGAATGGCGCCTTCCCCAACCGCGCTGCCCTCATGAACGTCTCCCGTTTTGGTGCTAAAGCCTTTGAACAGGCAGCCGGTTTCCTCCGTATCCCCAACGGAGACAATCCACTGGATGCCTCTTCGGTTCACCCTGAAGCCTATCCGGTGGTAGCGCGTATCCTGGATAAAATCCAGGCCGATGTCAAAACCATCATTGGCAAAAAAGATGCCCTCAAAGGGGTTTCGCCAGCCGATTTTATTGATGATCGTTTCGGCTTGCCAACCGTCAAGGATATTTTCAGCGAGCTTGAAAAACCGGGCCGTGACCCACGCCCCGAATTCAAGACTGCTACCTTCAAGGAAGGTATTGAAACCATTAATGACCTGCTGCCCGGCATGATCCTGGAAGGGGTCGTTACCAACGTAGCCAATTTTGGGGCCTTTGTGGATATTGGCGTGCATCAGGATGGGCTGGTGCATATTTCCGCCCTGGCAGACAAGTTTGTCAAAGATCCGCGTGATGTAGTGCGGGTTGGACAAACGGTTCAGGTCAAGGTCCAAGAGGTAGACGCACAACGCAAACGGATTGCCTTGACCATGCGGCTGAATGACGACAGCCTGCCGGTTAGCCGTGGCAACGCCAGCGCCCCTGCGGGCAACCGTCCCCGCGGACAAGGCCGCCAGCAACAGGCCGATAACAAACTGCCTGCCAACAACGCCATGGCCGCTGCCTTTGCCAAGCTCAAACGATAATCCGGAAGTATTCCGGTCATTATCGGCAAATTAAACGCAGTGCAAAAAAATGCCCCGAAGCAATTCGGGGCATTTTCATATGACCATAAAAAAACCAAAAAACAAAAATCAGGCTTCGGACGCTTCCAAAGCTTTGGAGGCCTGAAACTGCATGGCCCACATGCGGGCATAAATGGCATTTTTCTCTAGCAGTTCGGTATGGGTACCCTGCTCCATGATTCTGCCTTGGTCCATGACGATAATCCGGTCGGCATCCACAATGGTGGAAAGCCGATGGGCAATAATAAGGGTAGTCCGGTTCTTGGCAATCTGGAACAGCTCATCCTGGATCTTGCGCTCGGTACGGGTATCCAGCGCGCTGGTGGCTTCATCCAGTACCAGGATCGGCGGGTCTTTTAAAATGGTGCGGGCAATGGCTACCCTTTGCTTTTCACCGCCGGACAGCTTCAGGCCCCGCTCGCCCACCTGTGATTCATAGCCATCGGGCAAGCTGGTCACAAACTGATGGATACTGGCAGACTTGGCGGCCTCTATGACCTCTTCGTGCGAAGCGGAAGGACGGCCATAGGCAATGTTGTAATAAATGGAATTATTGAACAACACCGTATCCTGGGGCACAATCCCAATATGCTGGCGCAGGCTTAACTGGGTATAGGAACGGATATCCCGGCCATTGATCAGGATACTTCCCGAACCGACATCGTAAAAACGGAACAGCAGGCGCGACAAGGTTGACTTGCCGGCGCCGGACGTTCCTACCACGGCCACCGTTTCTCCGGCCCCTACCTTGAAAGACACATTGTGCAGAATCTGCCGTTCGCTTTCATAAGAAAAACCCACATCCTTAAACTCGATTTCGGCCTGGCGAGTGTTTAACGCAACGGCATCTTTGTCATCCTTGATTTCCTGCTGCTCGTCCATCAGTCCAAACATACGCTCCATGTCAGACAACGAGTTCTTGATTTCACGATAGATGAAACCCAGAAAATTCAGGGGAGCGTACAGCTGGGTAAGGTAGGCCGATACCAGCACAACGTCTCCAACGGTCATGCCTCCCTGCACGACCCGGTCTGCCGACATCCACAGCAAAACGGTAATCCCGACGGTAATAATCACACCCTGGCCGGCATTCAGGAAATTCAACGAGACCTGATTCTTGACCGATGAGTCCACCCATTTGCCCAGGTTCTCATCATAGCGGTTGATCTCATAAGCTTCGTTATTAAAATATTTAACGGTTTCATAATTGATCAGGGCATCGATTGCCTGGGTATTGGCCATGCTGTCCAGACTGTTCATGCGACGTCGCATGACCATGCGTTTTTCCGTGACGGCAAGGGTAAACAAAATATAGGCAACAATCGTTAGCATGGTTACCCCTGCAAACCAGATGTCATAGCGCCAGAGCAAGATACCCATGACCATGGTCAATTCCAGCAAGGTGGGCAAAATATTGAATAAGGTGAAATTCAATACAAAACCAATGCCCTTGGTGCCGCGGTCTATATCCCTGCTAAGGCCACCGGTTTGTCGCAACAGATGAAACCGCATGGACAGGCCAAACAAATGCTCAAAAATGTTTTTGGCTATTTTACGAATTGAACCCTGTGTGACCTTGGCAAACAGGGCATCCCTGAGTTCGCCAAAAAGACTGCTGGAAATACGCGCAAACCCGTAAGCCAACAAAGCAGCCACTGGCAAAACCAGCGCATTCGTTGGCATACTGAGCTGATCAACAATATCTTTCAGGAAAATCGGCAAGACTACGCTGGCTACTTTAGCCAGAACCAGGCACAACAGGGCAAGGCCAACACGCCATTTGAATTGCCAGACATAAGGCAAGAGGGATAATATAACGCCAAAACTGACTTTTTTAGACGCCGATTTCGGTGGATTCTGCTCTGATTGAATTCTCATATATATTCTTGTAACAACGGACCCATCTTATTGCCTGTTCCGACGCAAGGCGGCGCAAAGGCTGGGCAAGATAACAACCCTTTTCATCCCGGTAACGACAACGGTCATAAAAAAAACAACCACTGGGCAAATGCCGGTTACCCGGCAATTCAGGCAAATCAACCGGACCGCTCATGGTCAGGCTGCCCGTTATGTCGGGTACGGCATCAAGCAAAAGCCGGGTATAGGGATGGGCCGGCCTTTGCAAAACTTCAGCCGAAGGACCCAGCTCAACAATTTGCCCCAGGTACATGACCGCAATCCTTTTGCTCATATGCTTTATAACAGAAACATTATGGGAAATCAGGATATAGCTTAGATTCCTTGCTTTTTGCAAATCGTTAAGCAAATTCAAAATTTGTGCCTGGACTGAAATATCCAATGCAGAAGTGGGTTCATCCAGCACAATAATATCAGGATTGGGTGCCAAGGCTCGTGCAATGGCAATCCGCTGACGCTGTCCACCCGAAAACTCGTGCGGAAAACGGTCCAGGTATTCTTCACGCAATCCCACCTGCACGGCAAGATCCGCTGCTATTTTACGCAATTGCGCCCGGGAATGCCCTCCTTTGATATGTATTGGCTCGGTAATGACTTTCCAGACGGGCAAACGCGGGTCCAGTGAAGACTGTGGATCCTGGAACACAATCTGGATATTGGGTTTGGCACCCGCTGTATGCCAGCTTACACTACCCCGGGTAGGTGGCAACAGGCCCATCAACACTTGGGCCAGGGTGCTTTTGCCACACCCCGACTCGCCCACAATACCCAGGGTTTCTCCTGCGTTGGCCTGCAAGTCTATGCCGTTCAGGACATGCGCGGTTGACTTGACCTGACCCAGCCAGTTTTTTTGCACCGTAAAATGAACATGGACATCGTTCAGAGAAACCAGATGGTTATTTGTATTTGGCATTGCGTTTATCCTCTTCCTGCACAATCCAACAGGCAACCTTGTGGGATGGATCTGACGTTAACGGTAATAAATCAGGGACATTGCGGCAAATATACTCCTTGCGTTCGCAGCGATTCATGAATGAACAGCAAGCGGGCAACTGTGCCAGATCGGGCACCTGCCCGCCAATGGTTTTCAGGGGGGCGCCAGGCTGCACATTTTCGGGCAAGCCAGCCAGCAAGCCTTGCGTGTAAGGATGCTGCGGGTGACTCATTACATCACGGGTCCAGCCGTCTTCGACGACCGATCCGGCATACATCACATACACCCGCTCACAAAACTGCGAGACCACCGCCATATCATGGGTGATCAGCAAAATGGCCGTGCCGGTTTGACGGGCACGCTCCCTAAGTAACAACAAGACCTGCTTTTGCACCGTCACATCCAGCGCGGTGGTCGGCTCATCGGCAATCAACAGCTTGGGTTCACAGGAAAATGCCAGGGCAATCATGATGCGCTGGCGCATACCCCCCGATAGTTCAAACGGATAACTGTCAAACACCCGCTCGGGATCGGCAATATACATATCCCGCAACAGGCCCAGGGTTTTCTCCCTGGCCTTGGCCTTGCTGATGGGTTGATGCTGCAAAATCACATTGATGATTTGCTTGCCCACCTTCATGACCGGATTCAGGGCGGTCATGGGTTCCTGAAAAATCATGGAAACCTCGCGGCCGCGAATAGACCGCATTTCTTTTTCAGTCATTTTCAGGACATCTTTGCCCGACTGCCGGATGGTGCCACGGGTTACCCGGTAGCTGTCAGACGGAATCAAGCGCATGCCCATCATGGCACAAACCGATTTTCCCGACCCTGATTCACCCACCAGGCCAACAATCTCACCGGCAGCCACCTGCAGGTTGACCCCATTCAGGGCCTTGACCGCCCCTTTGTAAACGGGAAACTCGATATGCAGATTTTCTACACTGAGTACCAGTTCATCTGTCTGGCCAGCATGATTGTCTTGCATTACTTCACCTTCTGTTTGGGGTCTAGCATATCGCGCACCCCATCACCCAACAAATTAAAGCCAATGGCCGTTATCAAAATGGCCAGGCCAGGAAAGGTGGAATACCACCACTGGTCAATAAGAAAGTTACGACCGGCAGAAACCATGGCGCCCCATTCAGCCGTTGGCTGTTGTGCACCTAAACCGATAAAGCCCAATGCCGCCGCCATGAGTATGGCATTGCCGATATCAAGCGTAGTTTGCACAATAATTGGCGGTAAGGCATTTCTGATAACGTGCCATTGCACAATATGACGGCGACTGGCACCGAAGGTTTCCGCGGCTTTGACATACACCATTTCGCGAATGCCCAGTGTTTGCCCCCGCGCAAGCCGAACATAATACGGAATGCGCACCAGGGTAATGGCCAGCATGGCATTGAACAGGCTGGGCCCCAAAGCTGCGGCCAGGGCCATTGTCAGCACCAAAGACGGAATAGACAGCATGACATCCATGATGCGCATGATGATGGTATCTACCCATTTGCCAAAAATACCCGAAAAACAGCCAATAACCGTACCGATGAAGCTGGCCACGAAAGCCACAAACAAACCCACGCCAATTGATTGCTGGCCACCATAAAGGACGCGACTGAAAATATCCCGCCCTACTTCATCAGTGCCAAACCAATGGGCCATTGAAGGAGGCTGCAAACGGGCCCGTAAATTGATGACATCGGGATGATAAGGCGCCAACACCGGTGCCAGCAGTGCCGCCAGGCACATGAAAATGATAATGCCCAATCCCACCATGGTCATGGGACTGCGCCGCAATTGATACCAGAAATATGAACCCCTGCTTTTGAGGCCTGCAACCATCGACATCATTAACCCACCTCTTTAATGCGTGGATCAATCATCAAGTAAAGCAAATCCACCACCAGATTCAACAACACATACACAAACGAAACCAGTACGGCAAAACCCATGACTGCTGGAAAATCCAGTGCCTGGATGGAATTGACCACATACAGCCCCATGCCAGGCCAACCGAACACCGTTTCTGTCAGAACGGCACCATATAACAAATCCCCCATGGCCAGTCCCAGCACCGTTACCGAAGGAATCAAGGCATTAGGCAAGGCATGCCGGAGAATAACCTGCCACTTCGGCAGGCCATAAGCCTTGGCAGTGCGAATATAGTCTTCGCTTAACTGCTCGAGCATGGAAGAACGGATCTGTCGTGCAACCACGCCAAGATGCACAAAGCTCAGGGTAAGGGCGGGTAACACCAGATGCTTCAGGGCATTAAAGAAGGTCGGTATTTCTCCGGCCAGCAACGAATCCACCAGATAAAAACCGGTCACAAACGGGGGAACCGGCACTCCTTGGCTCAGCCTTCCGCCTGCAGGAAACCAGCCCAGATGGCCATAAAAAATGATGATGAGACCCAAACCCAGCCAGAAAGCCGGCATGGAAATACCCATGACAGAAATGGTTCTGGCTATTTGGTCGATCCACTTGTTTTTATAGACCGCCGACAATACCCCTAGCGGCACGCCAATTAATATGGCCAGTATCAGGGAAACCACGGCCAGTTCCATCGTGGCCGGAAAAAATGCCAGCAAATCCTGCAACACCGGCCGACCGGTGCGGATCGAGGTCCCCAGATCCCCATGCAGCAATCCTTTCAGGTATAGCCAGTACTGTTCATACAGGGGAAGATTCAGGCCCAGTTTTTCACGAATAGCATCAACCATGGCATCGCTTGCCCGGTCACCCGCAATGAGTCGGGCCGGATCGCCAGGAATCAGGTGGGAAACAATAAAGGTAATGACCGACACGCCCAGCACGACAAAAACAAGACCGACAAGACGTTTTGAGATAATTTGAAAAACCGACATGCCCGGTGTCCATCAGCAAAAGCGCCCGTTAAACGAGCGCTTTTGCCGGTTAATGTTAATTAAAAACCCGTTTATTCCTTGCTGATATCTTGCACGTTATAAACGTCATCTAGCATGGGATTATACGAAAAGCCTTTCACGTTATCACGCAAACCAATTTCTTCGCTTTTCTGGAACAAGTAAGCATAAGCATAATCCTTAAGCACCATTTTCTGGGCCTCTTGGTACAGCTTGGTGCGTTCCGCCTGGTCACTGATTTCAGCTGCCTTGCGAATCAGTTTGTCGACTTCCGGGTTTGAATAAAAAGAACGGTTACCGGGCAGGCCGCCTTTTTCAGAGTCGAACCAGTAATTCATAAACATGTACGGGTCGGCAAAGTCGGGGCTCCAGTTACCAATGGCAATGTCAAACTCACCTTTACCCAGGCGGTCGCGCATGGTGGCGTTGGCCAGTTTTTCCAGCTTGACATTCACGCCCAGGGCGGCCAGGTTTGCCTGTGCCGTAAGAGCAATAGGTTCCCAGTTGGCATCACGGTTTGAATACAGGAGTGTTAAGTCTTTTTTACCCAGGTTAGCTTTGGCAAAACTGGCTTTGGCAGCATCAAGGTCCTGTTTGAAATCAGGGTTGGAATCGTCATATGCCCACATGCCATCAGGAATGGGGCCTTTAAGCTGCTTACCCTGGTTATTCAACACGCCCTCAACAATACCTTGATAATCAATCGCTTCGGTAAGCCCCTTGCGGGCATCAAGGTTAGCCAGCGGACCGGTTTTATTGTTCAGGTATAAGTAGGTAACCAATAAAGAAGGAACCTTCTCAAAATGCACACCCGGTTTGCTTTTCAAGGACTCAATCTGGTCGACAGGCAGCTTGGCAACAATATCCAGGTCGCCGTTTTGCAATTGCAGGCGCTGGGCAGAGGCATCCGGGATGATTTTTAAAAGCACCTTGTCCAGAACAGGCTTTTCACCGCCGTAATGGGGGTTGCGTTCCAGCTGGATGGATTGGCCCTTATCCCACTTGGTCATTTGGTAGGGACCTGAGCCAGCGGTATTGCCCGCCAGGAACTTGTCAGCGCCCCCCTCGGCTTTTTCTACGGCCGGATTGACAATGCCCGCCCCGTTATTGGCCAGGATATAAAGGAAAGGCGCGAAAGGGGTTTCCAGTTTGAATTCAACCGTAAGCGGATCTTTCACACTGGTTTGCATGGCCGGAAAAGGCTCTGAAGGCCCCTGTTTGATACGTAATAAGCGGTCAAACGTATATTTGACCGCATCAGCGTTTACATCGCTGCCATCGGCAAATTTTTGCCCAGGC
>JBBADT010000069.1:0-13165 GCA_041656315.1 Advenella sp. | reverse complement strand
GCGGCGCTACCACCCGTAATAGGGGCACCCAGGCCAATCTTGATAAACTCTTCTGCCATGGCGGGAGCAGAGAAAGCGGTTGCAAGTGCTGCTGTAATAAAAAGCTTTTTAAATCCTTTATTCATGCTTTTCTCCTGAAATTGACCAGCATGGATCCTTGTAAACACAAAGAACATAATTAAAAAAAACGATATACAACCAGACTGCTTAATACGTATGTGAACTACCAGACGTTTTTCTCGATAATGGGCTGATTGTTTAACACCCGCTCCCAGCCCAAGCGCTTCAAATTCAAACTCTTGTATTCGCCAAATTCAATCAATTCAGCAAGAGCGCGACCCACTGCTGGTGATTGTTGCATGCCGTGACCACTGAAACCATTAGCAAAAACCATATTGTTGATATCGGGGTGATAACCCAGTATGACGTTCTGGTCAAAGGTGCAGTAATCATAATGACCGGCCCAGCTATGTTCACAGCGCAGGGCCTCGAAGGCAGGTACCCGATGCGCCAGGATTGGCCATAGAAGCTCATCAAACAAGGGGTATTGAACATCAAAATCAAAACATTCGGGGTCCTGGTCTGCCGGTGGCTGAATCCCGCAAATAAACCCTTCCCCTTCAGGGTGGATATAAGCACCGCTTGGATCAATCAGCATGGGACAATCATTGACAGTCTCGGGGCAGGTGACATAAAAAACACTGCGCTTACGCGATTCTATGGGCAATTCAATGCCCGCCTGACGTGCCAGTTTCATGGCCCCGGTACCGGCCGCATTCACAAAAACACCACAGGAAACGGTTTCGCCGTTATTCAGGGACACGCCGGTTACGCGGGCGCCTTCCCGATGCACCTGCACTACCTCATTTTCTATGTAACTGACCCCTTGGGTAATTGCCTTGCGACGAAAAGCCCGCATCATGCCATACGCATCCAGCCAGCCTTCCCCTTTAAGGCCCAACGAGCCGCCCGCCAAATCAGATACATTCAGCCATGAATATTTATCTTGCAACTGCCGGTCTGACAACAAGGCAATTTGCGCCCCCAGGGAGCGTTGCAAGGCATTGTTTTCCTGCAGGGTCGCATAGCCTTCCGGCGTGGACAGAAACAGATAACCCGCTTCATGAAAATTCACATCAGGCCGCTCACCATCCACTTCAAGGGTTTCGCCAATGCCATACAGGAACTCGCTGCCAAACTGCGACATCTGGATATTTTCAACGGTGGAAAATTGATGGCGTATGGAAGCTGCCGACAAAGCGGTCGCACATTTCTGGTAAGACGCGTCTTTTTCAATAACCAGAATGGAACCTTTAAATGAACGGGAGGCGCTTAAAAAATAGGCTAAAGCGCTTCCTGTTGCTGCACCGCCAGCAATCACCACATCAAAACAGTTCTTCATGCAACGTCTCATTACAAATGTCTGAATAAACCATAAATTCTCATAAGAAAAATTTGACGTCAATCATTATTTACACCTAATTTTTAAATCACCTTATGAAAATAAAAAATAATCATTAAAAATCAAAATCTTATAAAATAAATAAAGTGAATTTAATTTTTTAACCAGCAAAAAACACTTGATTACAGCGCTGGTTTTTTTATTTCCTATCAGGAAAATCCCAAAAAACAATTCAAATTTAAAAATTTGATGCCATCAAAATACGACTATAATTCATTGATATGAAACAATATATTTTGCATAGCAGCAAAAATCGCATAAGGGAAAACCCTTCCAGTTTATTTTGTTTTCTTATAAGAAATTTTTTGACTTTAAGAAAATCAATTGTTAATCTATTCACATTGGATGCCTTCAACCCATCCCGTCATGTTTCACTTCCCTGCAAGGCAGGGTCATTTAACACGCTGTTCTTACCCTGATGATTCACAAAGGAAACCAGCCATGAGTTCAGTTCAGGAATTACTCGTCTCTTTAGGTGTCAACCCAGCCTCCTTTCAGGATGGCAGCCTGAAAGTTTATTCTCCCATCGATGGTGCCCCTATCGCCAATGTCGTTGAGCAGTCTTCAGCAGAAGTTACTGCCGCCGTTGACCGCGCCCATGCCGCCTTTACGCAATGGCGCCAGGTTCCCGCACCCCGACGCGGGGAACTGATCCGCTTGCTTGGCGAGGAATTGCGGGCCAACAAAGAAGCCCTTGGACGGTTGGTGTCAATTGAAGCGGGCAAAATCATTGCCGAGGGTCAGGGGGAAGTCCAGGAAATGATTGATATTTGCGACTTTGCGGTTGGCCTGTCACGCCAGTTGTACGGCCTGACCATTGCCTCGGAACGCCCGGGACACCGCATGATGGAAACCTGGCATCCGCTGGGTGTGGTTGGCGTCATTACCGCTTTCAACTTCCCGGTTGCCGTTTGGTCATGGAATACCGCCCTGGCACTGGTTTGTGGCAATGCCGTCATCTGGAAACCTTCTGAAAAAACCCCGCTGACCGCCTTGGCTACCCAGGCCCTGCTGGAACGCGCCCTGAAAAAGTTTGGCGATGCACCAGAACACTTGTCGCAACTGCTCATTGGCCAGCGGGAAACCGGTGAGATCCTGGTTAACAGTCCCAAGGTTGCCCTGGTTTCAGCCACCGGCTCTACACGCATGGGACGCGAAGTGGGGCCCAAAGTCGCGGCCAGGTTTGGCCGTTGCATTCTTGAGCTGGGGGGTAACAACGCCATTATCGTTAGCGAAACCGCAGACCTTGACATGGCCGTGCGGGGCATCGTCTTTGGTGCGGTCGGCACAGCCGGACAACGCTGCACCAGCACGCGCCGCCTGATCGTCCACGCCAGCATTGCCAATGAGCTGGCAGAACGGCTGAAAAAAGCATACCGCACCTTACCCATTGGCAATCCCCTTGAGGCCGGTACGCTGGTAGGGCCCCTCATTGACAAGGCGGCTTTTGACACCATGCAAACCGCGCTGCAAAAAGCGGTTGAACAAAAGGGAATTGTCACCGGTGGCCAGCGCGTCTTGCACGACAAGTTCCCCGATGCCTATTACGTTGAACCCGCGCTGGTTGAAATGCCGGCACAAACCGAAGTGGTACGCCACGAAACTTTTGCACCCATCCTTTACATCATGAATTATGAGCGCTTCGAAGACGCACTAGCCCTGCAAAACGAAGTGCCCCAAGGCCTGTCTTCGGCCATCTTCACCACCAACCTGCTTGAAGCCGAATATTTCATGTCCGCCGCCGGATCAGACTGCGGTATTGCCAATGTCAACATCGGCACCTCGGGCGCCGAAATCGGTGGCGCCTTTGGTGGTGAAAAAGAAACCGGTGGCGGACGTGAGTCCGGCTCCGACGCATGGAAGGGCTATATGCGCCGGGCCACCAACACCATCAACTACTCGCGTGAATTGCCACTGGCTCAGGGCGTGAAATTTGGTGACGATTAATGCCATACTGAACATTCCCCATTTAACGATGGGCATTCCCCGTTCAATTGATGAAAAGGTCTGACTATGTCTTCCGGTTTTCCTTTCGCTGCACCGTTCAAAGAAATCAAGGGCTCACCCATCAGGGAATTGTTCAAATACCTGTCCACGCCCGGCATGATATCTTTTGCCGGCGGCTACCCTGCCCCTGAACTGTTCGATATCCCTGGCTTGCAGGCCTCCATTACTGCCCAGGCATCCACCCTGCAGGAATCCATGTCTTACGGCTCCACCGAGGGACTGCCGGTCTTGCGTGAAGTATTGGCCACCCTTTGCACACAACGCGGCATACAGGCCGGTAAAGACGATATCCTGGTAACCAGTGGCTCGCAGCAGGCTTATGATTTGCTGGTGCGGGCCCTGATTGCACCGGGTGATACCGCACTGGTAGAGCGCCCCGCCTACCCGGCCGCCATTCAGGGCCTGCGGCTGGCCGGTGCCAATATTGTCACCGTGGGGGTGGACGAGGACGGCACCAATCTTGAGGAACTGGCCCGGGCACTGCAGCAGCACCAGCCCAAGTTTTTTTACTGTGTGCCCACTTTTGCCAATCCCAGCGGTATTACGCTGTCATTGGAAAAACGCAAGAAACTGCTGACGCTGCTGGCCACCACCGATTGCCTGCTGATTGAAGATGACCCTTATGGCCAGTTGCGCTTTAGCGGAGAGTCTTTGCCCACCCTGGCAGAGCTGTCCCGTTCAACGCCGGCACAAGATCAGGTCATTTACCTGTCCAGCCTGTCCAAAACCGTGGCACCGGGCCTGCGCATTGGCTGGATGGTTGCCCACCCCGAAATTTTACGCCGCTGCGTGCTGGCCAAACAGGTGGATGATATGTGTTCGGCCCCTTTCATGCAGGCGGTCGCTGCCCATTACCTGAACTCGGGTCGTTATGTGCAGCACCTGCCTTATATTATCAACACCTACCGGCAGCGGGCACAGTGCATGCTAAACGCTTTTTCAGCCGACTTTGATGGCCAGCTTAAACTGGTCAGGCCCGAAGGCGGCATGTTTATTTGGGGATACCTACCCGCTGACATCAATGCAACCAGGCTCCTGCCCCTGGCCATTGACGAAAAGGTCATGTTCGTGCCCGGCAGCAGCTTTTATGCTGACAACCCCAATGAAAACGCATTTCGCCTTTCATTTGCCATGAGCAATGAGGCACAAATCACCGAAGGCGTTACCCGTTTCAGAAAAGCGCTTGACCGTTATTGAGGCTTGCCATTGCTCGCCAAGGCATCCAGCCGGCTGACATCAAAATCCGGATGGATCGGTTCGGGCTCAACCATTTTCCGGCTGGCCTTGGCCGACAACTCATTAAATCGCTCAACCTTGCCAATCAAGCCTTGCCGGCCGGCCAACGAACCCACCACAGCATTGTAATGCGTACCCACCGTGTTAAGTGTTCCTCCCAGCCGGGACAGGTGCTCGGCCACCCGGGTCACCTGATTGTAAATATCTACGGCACGGTCCCCGATCTGGGCGGCCTGCTCGTTGCTGCGTGCCATCATCCACAAATAGGAAACCGTTCGTAAAACAGGCATCAGGGTTGTGTGCGAAACCAGCACCACCCCTTTCTCATAGCCATACTGAAACAAATTGGACGGATGCCGCAGGGCTTCTATGTAGGCCGCTTCAACCGGCATGAACATCAGCACAAAACCCGGGCTGTGCATACCTTGTAAATTACTGTAGTTCTTGTCGGACAACTGGTCTATATGATTCCTGACCGCTTTGGCATGCGCATCCAGGAAAGACCGCATGACGCCATCTTGCGTTGCATGAACCGCCTGCTGATAGTCGTTCAGGGAGACCTTGCTGTCAATCACCATATGCTTGCCATCGGGCAGGTAAAGCACAAAATCGGGCAACTGGCTTTGGCCCGCCTCGTTACGGAAATGGGCCTGGGCCTGAAAGTGATCGCCCTTGACCAGGCCCGCCATTTCCAGTGCCCGCTCAAGCTGCATCTCACCCCAGTTACCAAGGGTTTTTTTATCCCCTTTCAGGGCACGGGCCAGGGCATCCGCATCCTGGGTCATTTTCATGCCCACATCAAACATCTGCCTGATTTGCGACTGCAACAGCGATTGCCCCTGCACCGACTGGTCATGCACTTCGTTAATCCGGCTTTGAAAACGGTCTATCTGTTCACGAAACGGCTTCAGCAGGCTTTCCATGGAAACCTGGCTATTGCGTGAAAAAGCCTGTTCCTTTTCCGTAAATATACGGTCGGCCAGGTTCTGGAATTCAATCGCCAATTGTGTCTTGGACTGGGCAAAACCCTGGCGCAACTCATCCAGGCTTTGTTGTTTGTGCTGCATTTCAGCCTGCTGGGTGGCCAGTTTTTTTTCCAGTTCGGCCAACGTGGCCTGTAAGGTCTGCTGTTGGGATTCCCGTATTTGCAACTGCTGGCGCAAATCACCAGCCAATGCCAGTAGATGGTTTTTTTCCGCCAGGGCAGCGGCCAGCTCATTACCCAGAACATCCTTTCGTCCATCCAGAATACGGTAGTCATCCTGCAACTCATCGTACTGCTGCGCCTGCAATTCCTGCGCTGCAGTACGGTCAAGCAGCGCCTGTTCAAGTACGGCAATACGGGCACGATTGCCAGCTTGCCGGGAATACATGAAAAGGGCACACAACAAAGTGCCAAAAACACTGCCTGCCAACGCGGCAAGCCACATCTGGGGAGAAGAACCCAGGATCTGGATAAATTCGTTCATGCTTTAAGATTATGTCCGCAAAACACAATCTTATACCAAATGCCCACTCAATTAGACAAAAGCGCAAGCCCAGCCAGGTTGGCGCAGGGCTTGGCCTTTGCTTTCACCCATTACAGCTGTTTTTTCATCATCTGGTCGGCGATATATTCCGCTTGCCGGATAGCCAGCGACACAATCGTCAGGGTCGGATTTTCAGCACCTCCGGTGGTAAACTGGCTCCCGTCGGAAATGAACAGATTGGCAATATCATGCGTCTGGCCATACTTGTTGCACACGCCCTCTTCGGCCTTTTCGCTCATGCGACAGGTGCCCAGATTATGGGTCGAAGGATACGGTGGCGTGCGAAACGCCTTTTTCGCGCCCACGGCCTCATACAGCGCAATACTTTGCTTGTACGCATGGTCCCTCATGGCCTCATCGTTGGGGTGGTCATCGAAATGCACATTGGGGATGGGCAGGCCATTGGCATCTTTCTCATCGGTATTCAAGGTAATGCGATTACTGGTGCGTGGCATGTCCTCGCCTACAATCCACAAACCGGCCGTGTAGTCATAGGCATCCATATACGAGGCAAAATCGGTACCCCAACTACCCGGGTCAAAGAATGCGGCGTAAAACGGCAGGCCCAGAGCCAGGGTTTCCAGTTCATATCCCCCTACAAACCCCCTTTTTTCATTATGTCCGGCTTCATCCTGCACAATACCCGCCATGGTGGTACCCCGGTACATATGCACCGGTTCGTCAAAAACCGCATATACCGATCCGGTGGTATGACGCATATAATTGCGCCCCACCTGTCCGGAACTGTTGGCCAATCCATCCTTGAATCTGGAAGAAGCCGACATCAGCAACAAACGTGGTGTTTCAATCGAATTGCCCGCCACGCAAACTACCCGGGCCGCCTGACGCTGCGTTTTGCCCTCTTTGTCAAAATAAACAATGCCCGTCACCTTGCCGCTATCGTCATGCTCAATCTGTGCCACATGGCATTGATCGCGCAACTCCAGGTTACCGGTTTTTTCAGCCGCTGGAATTTCGGTATACAGCGTGGACCATTTCGCACCCACCTTGCAACCCTGAAAACAGAAACCCTGCTGAATACAAACTCCCCTGCCATCACGGGTACGGCTGTTAATCGCCATATGCCCCGTACTCACTTTCTTATAGCCCAGTTTGGTGGCACCGTTGTAAAGGATCTTGAAATTGTTATTGCCTGGCAGTCCCGGAATATCATGCGTTCTGGTCACCCCCAGCTTGTCTTCCGCCCTTGTATAATAAGGTTCCAGCTCTTGCAGGGTAATTGGCCAGTCCAGCAAATTGGCATCCTTGATGTCACCATAATGCGTTCGGGCCCTGAATTCATGATCCTGCAAGCGCAATGAAGCGCCTGCCCAGTGAGTGGTTGTGCCGCCTACCGTTTTACAGATCCACGTTGGCAAATTTGGAAAATCCCGTACCAGGCGAAAACTGCCTGATGTAGTCCGGTTATCCAGCCAGGCCAATTGCTGGAATGATTTCCACTCGTCCTGGATAAAGGTCTCTGTACTCTGCCGGGCGCCCGCCTCAAACAGCACCACCTTGATGCCCTTCTGGCATAGCTCGTTGGCCAGCGTTCCACCACCGGCACCCGAGCCGATAATGACTACTACACTGTCGTCTTTCTGATTGAATGTCGTCATGTCCTGTCTCCGCTATTTTTTATTTATAAGTCGTTAATGAAGAACCCCTGCCAGTGAGCGGAGCCCTTTTGTATCGCCTCGTTATGAGTCTGGCCGGCCTTATGTCACCAACAGACTCCTGCCTGTATTCTTCGCTCCCGGACTCAGGAGGGCATAGGCGGACTGGCATCTGCCGGTGGCTCGGGCAACCACTTGAGGTCATCGAAACCGTTTTTCAGGTAACCACCACGGGAAAAGACCTCGCCTTCATAACCAAAATGCTTGTACGCCATGTCGTTGTCGTACAAAGACGTGATGCACTGGCTCCGTACCTTGCGGAAAAACGGATCACCCTGGCTTTCCATCGTTTTGAGCACATCAGTCTGCTTTTCTACAGGCAGTTTGGCAAACTCGCCACCTGCCGCTGCATTCAGCTTTTCCACGCCCACTTTAACCAGTTCCGCACCGGCGGCATCCTGTGCCGATGCATCAATATCCTTGACCAGCAGGGCATACACTGCGTCAGGCAAACCTTTGTGCGGATACAGGGCCTTGCCCATTGCCAGAATGCTATCGGCCTGCAACTGGTTAAGATGCTTAAGCTCAAGTGCCCAGACTCTTGAAGGTGCCAGCGTTGCCAGGATAGACCCCGAGGCCAGCATGCCGGTCAGGATTGCCGAGCCTTTCAGGAAGCGGCGCCGGGTCAATGCGCCAGCCTGCCTGTGAACCGTAATGTTTGTTTCCATCGTCTTTCCTTTGTGAATGATTGGTTCCAGACTGAATCTGCCTGTTTTTTTTATTGTTAATTGATTATCAACCCTTCTGAAGCAAGCGGGTAATATCCACGTACTACAATCCTTCAAGGTTTTCCCTAAATGCGCAGGGTGCTTTCAAGGGTCTTATCTGGCGATAGCCACTTTTTCTCGAACTTGTCTGGCAGGCAAGACCGGGTCTTTACCAGCCATCAATTTCATTTCATTCAGGAACCGCTCTGCCTTGCCAGCAATATGACGCACGGCCTGGTAACGCATACAGGTTACACGCAGGAAAGAAGTGAAATTGGTAGCCTCACCCCGATAGGCGTAGACCTCATCGTATAACTGGGCAATTAGCTGATTGGTGGTGACGCCATCATTCTCGGCCAGCTCGGCCAGCGTTTCCCAGAACATGTTTTCAAGCCGGATACTGGTTACCACCCTGGCAATCCGGACAGAACGACTGCGACTTTCATACATGATCGGGTCTGTCTGTGAATAAATGCTGCACATAGTTGTCTCCGTGATGAATAAAAGCTGCCTTATTGTTACTGTCTTTTGCGGGCTCAAGAATCCGATGGCAAGCTTTTGGCCGGTAGCAACCGGCCTTTTCATTATATCCAGACCAGGACTTATTGGTAATGTCCCAATTTTTTTAGCACTTCAATTTTGTAACCATCAGGATCCTGGACGAAAAAGAACTGGGCCAGCACCGTATCACCATCCCTGAAGGTCTTGATCTCAAGGGGATTCAATCCCGCCGCGGTAAAACGGGCATGCTCCGCTTCAAGATCATCAACACAGATGGCAACATGGCCATAACCATCACCATGGGTGTAGGGTTCTTCACGGTCCTTGTTATAAGTCAGTTCAATTTCCATGTCGTTTTCCGTGCCTCGCAAGTAGCACAGGGTAAAAGTGGGAAAATCCAGCTCGTGGGAAGGCACCAGCCCAAACGCAGTCTTATAAAATGCCTTGGACGCCTCAAGATCCTTGCAACGGATCATAACGTGAATAATTTTTGCCATTTTCTTAAACCTCTTAACATAATCAGACTGTTCAATTATGGCGTTTAATTGTCTGGATTCGGTAATAACCGGGTACTACACAAAAAAATGGCCGGCATATTGACTAATATGCCGGCCATTACGTCAATAATGTCAATTAAAAAGCAGGAACAATTGAACCTTTATATTTTTCAGCGATAAATGCTTTCACGTCTTCGCTTTGCAGGGCTTTCATCAGCTTGCCAATTTCGTCTGACTTTTCTTTTTCAGGAATGGTGGCCACCAGGTTGGCATAAGGCGATTCGGCATTTTCAATAAACAGTGCATCAGCAGTCGGATTCAAGCCCGCTTCCAGTGCATAATTGGTATTGATCAGGGCAATATCCACGTCTTCCAGCACACGAGGTAAGGTGGCTGCTTCCAGTTCCTTGAACTTCAGGTTTTTGGGGTTCTCTACAATATCACGTGAGGTAGCCAATAAATTGCTGGGGTCTTTCAGTTTGATCAAATCCTGCTGCTGTAGCAGCAACAAGGCACGTGCACCATTGGAAGGATCGTTGGGAATGGCAACCAAGGCGCCGTCTTTAAGCTCACTGGTGGCCTTGATTTTTTTAGAGTAGGCACCGAAAGGCTCTACGTGGACCAGGCCAACCGATACAAGATTGGTACCTTTCTCTTTATTGAAGGTATCCAGATAGGGTTTGTGCTGAAAAAAATTGGCATCCAGCTGTTTATCGGCAACCTGCTGGTTCGGCTGCACGTAATCGGTAAAAACCTTGATTTCAAGATCAATACCTTCCTTGGCCAATGCCGGTTTGATATGCTCCAGAATTTCGGCATGCGGAACCGGGGTTGCCGCAATACTTAATTTTTCATTGGCAGCAGCATTAAGCCCCACCACACTTGATGCCAATACCAGACCTGCCAGGATTTTTTTAAGTTGCATAAGATGCTCCCATACTATTTTCTGTTAAATTTAACTACCAATCGATCGCCCAGCATCTGAACCAGCTGAACCATCACTATCAAAACAACCACCGTTACAATCATGACCTCGGACTGGTAACGTTGGTACCCAAAACGAATGGCCACATCACCCAGTCCACCACCACCAATCACACCAGACATGGCCGAATAACCAATCAGCGTAATCGCGGTGACCACAATAGCGCTAATGATCCCGGTTGTCGCCTCGGGCAATAAAGCCCACATGACCGTTTGCCGTGAATTGGCACCCATGGCATTGCAGGCCTCATTAATGCCCGGATCTATTTCACGCAGGACATTTTCCACCAGCCGGGCAAAAAACGGGGCTGCACCAACCACCAATGGCGGAATCGCGCCACTCACCCCCAAGGCACTGCCCATGATAAAACGGGTAAACGGTATCAGCACAATTAGCAGAATTAAAAATGGCACCGAGCGCAGTACATTCACAACCAGGGACAACACCTGATACACCACCTTGTTTTCAAGCAACTGGCGTTCGCTACTCAGGTACAGATACACACCCAGTGGCAAGCCAATAATAACCGTCCACAACAAAGACCATCCAGTCATCAGCAGGGTATCAATAGTGGCTTCACCAATCAATGGCCAATCTACTCTATCCCAGTTCATGGTTTCAATACCTCATATTCAACATTTTGCCGTTTGAAAAAGGCCGCCAATGGCGCATATTGTTTTTCATCGCTGTCCACCGCCAGCACCAGTTGGCCATACGGCGTGTCCTTGATTTTGCCAACCGCGCCCTGCAGAATGCTCAGGTTGACATTCAATTCACGGCTAACCTGGCTTAACAGGGGCTGAGCCGTTGCGATACCCCGGTAGGTAAGGCGGATAATACGCCCCTGGACACCCCCTACCAACTCCCGCCAGCTGTTGGCATCAACCCCACTTTCCGAGAGCAAAGCCGTCGTGGTTTCATGCTGCGGATGCAGAAAAACATCCAGCACCTCACCCATTTCAGCAATTTTACCGCCATCGATAATAGCCACCTGATCACAAATGGAACGGATGACATCCATGCCATGGGTAATAAGCACAATCGTAATACCGAGGCGTTTATTGATATCAGCCAGCAATCCCAGTATGGACTGCGTCGTTTCAGGATCCAGGGCACTGGTTGCTTCATCGCATAGCAACAGTTCCGGCTTATTGGCAAGCGCCCTGGCGATGCCCACCCTTTGCTGTTGGCCACCCGACAATTGACGGGGATATTTGTGTATATGGTCAGTCAAGCCCACCAGGTTCAACAATTCAATGGCCCTGTCATGCCGTTCTTTTTTGGGCATGCCGGCAAGTCGCAGGGGAAAGCAGACATTATCCAGCACGGTTCTGGATGTCAGCAGATTAAAGTGCTGAAACACCATGCCGATTTTCTGGCGTACTTTTCTTAGTTCAGCTTCTGAAATGGCGGTAATATCCCTCTCATTGATGAACACCCTGCCCTGAGTCGGTTTTTCAAGCAAATTCAGCATTCGGATAAGCGTGCTTTTACCGGCCCCGGAGCGGCCGATAATACCAAAAATCTTGCCCTTTTCAATTTGCAGATCGATGCCCGACAAAGCATGAAGGGTTTTATCTTTTGTTGTGTAGGTTTTATGAATATTCTCTAAGCGGATCAACGCATTTCTCAATAATGTACGTTCTTGTGAGGGCTATTTTATATGACCATTCCATATTTGTTTTCATTTGCTTATTTTTTATGGTTATAAAAACACCCATTCAACGCGATAAATTAATCACAGGCATTACTCGCCACCGGATCCGATAATATAACGGTTTTCAAGCATCATGTTAATCATTTCGCCGTCAACGACAAGTGTATTTCAAGCACGGTAAGCTGAAAAAAAGACAAAAAAATACCGCGCCACAGGCACGGTATTTTTTGATATCTTACTGATGGTGGGTGCTACAGGGGTCGAACCTGTGACCTACGCCTTGTAAGGGCGCCGCTCTACCAACTGAGCTAAGCACCCATCTAGTAAACTTTGTTCGCTAGGAAAGCGAGTATTTTATTGCAATGCGATTTCTACGTCAACACCTGCAGGCAAGTCTAGTCGCATTAATGCATCAACTGTTTTGTCTGTTGGATCTACAATATCCATCAAGCGTTGATGAGTGCGAATCTCGAACTGGTCACGGGAAGTTTTGTTCACGTGTGGAGAACGCAGTACGTCATAACGTTTGATACGTGTTGGCAGTGGAACTGGACCACGTACAACCGCGCCTGTGCGCTTGGCTGTATCAACAATTTCAGCTGCAGATTGATCGATCAGTTTGTAGTCGAAAGCTTTCAAACGGATACGGATTTTTTGGTTTTTCATTGTATTTCCCAAAGAACAATATAAAGAACAAATTGCCTTGCCCACAGGACAAGGCAATTGAGCATTGTAGCATTAATTACTTAATACCACACGCGAGATAATGCATTACGCAGCGATTTTAGCAACAACACCGGCGCCAACAGTACGGCCGCCTTCACGAATCGCAAAACGCAGACCTTCTTCCATCGCGATCGGCGCAATCAGCTCAACGTCCATAGAGACGTTATCGCCTGGCAGAACCA
>JBBADT010000068.1:0-13266 GCA_041656315.1 Advenella sp. | reverse complement strand
CTGGGGAACACGGGCGGCCTTGAATTGCTCGAGCTGCTCGGTATCCTGCTGCTTGTCCCACAAAAGCGAACGCCCTTCAAGCTGACGCTTTTCGGTATCAGGGTGACTGGTTTTGTACGCTTTGATAAATTGAGTAATAGCCGATTCGTAATGTTGTGCCATGATCACTTACACAAAAATAAACTGAAAATGAAAGTTTACTGCACTTCTTGGGCAGAAACCCGGTTTCAGGATGTTTTTTCATTTTACGCAAAAAAAAACAGGCAAACCGTTAGTGCAAAATCTGGCTTAAAAACAGTTTGGTACGCTCGTGAACCGGATGATCAAAAAACGTATCCGGGGTATTTTCTTCCACAATTTGCCCCTCATCCATAAAAACCACCCGGTCGGCCACTTTTTTGGCAAAGCCCATTTCATGGGTCACACACAGCATGGTCATGCCCGACTCTTCAGCCAGGGTAATCATGACATCCAGCACTTCCTTGACCATTTCAGGATCAAGCGCCGAGGTTGGCTCATCAAACAGCATGACCTTGGGACTCATGCACAATGAGCGGGCAATGGCCACCCGCTGCTGCTGCCCTCCTGATAATTGGCCGGGATATTTGTGTGCCTGCTCGGGAATCCGGACCCGCTCAAGATATTTCATGGCCACCGCCTCGGCCTGGGATTTGGGCATTTTCAAGACCCAAATGGGTCCTAGCGTCAGGTTCTCAAGCACGGTCAAGTGAGGAAACAGATTAAAGTGCTGAAACACCATGCCCACATTGCGGCGTACCTGCTCGATATTTTTCAGGTTATTGCTTAACTCGACACCATCCACAACAATACGGCCCTCCTGGTGCTCTTCCAGGCGATTAATGCAGCGGATCAGCGTGGATTTGCCCGAGCCCGACGGCCCGCAAATAACAATGCGTTCGCCAGCGGCCACCGACAGGTTGATATCCCTGAGCACATGGAATTTTCCGTACCACTTGTTCACATTTTCCATACGGACAATCATATCTGACACAGCTGGCTCCTTTTAACGCTTGTATCCCGTATCCAGGCGAGCCTCAAGATTTTTGGCATAGCGGGACATGGCAAAACAGAAAACAAAATAAATAAGTGAAATAAACAGATAAGCCTCGACGCTGAAACCGCGCCAGAGCGGGTCGGCCAAGGCGGCCTTGGCCGACAGTGTCAGGTCATAAATGCCGATGACCACTACCAGCGAGGTATCCTTGAACAAGGCAATGAAAATGCTCACCATGGGAGGAATCACGATTTTCAGGGCCTGGGGCAGGACAATTTTATACATTTGCTGCCAGTAGGTCAGTCCGAGGGACTCGGCTCCCTCCAGCTGTCCCTTGGGAATGGCCTGCAGGCCACCCCGTACGGTTTCGGCCACATAGGCGGCAGTGAACATGATAATGGCAATTTGCGCGCGCAGCAGTTTGTCAAAGGTCACCCCTTCAGGCAGGAACAGGGGCAACATGACCGATGACATGAACAGCAGACTGATCAGGGGCACCCCCCGGATGATTTCAATATAGACCACGCACAATGCCTTGATCGCGGGCATGCTGGAACGCCTGCCCAGGGCAAGCAAAACTCCGAAAGGAAAAGCAAAACCAATGCCGAAAGTAGCCAAAATAAGCGTAAGCGGCAATCCGCCCCAACGGCTGTTTTCAATTGGGCTTAAGCCCAGCACTCCGCCCCACATCAGGATGGCCACCGAACCCAGGCCAACAACCCAGATCAGCAGCAGCCATTTATTCCAGAAAGTCCGAATGGCACTGCAAACGATCACGGCCACCAGAATAAGCACGGCCAACAAGGGACGCCACTGCTCGGCATATGGATAAGTACCAAACAGGATAAGCCGGTATTTTTCCTTGATAAAAGCCCAGCATGCGCCTTCGGTACCCCGGCACTCGGTGCCACTGCCTGCAGTGAAGTTTGCCTTGAGCCAGACCCACTCAAGCAGCAACGGCGCAGTCATTAACAAAAACCAGAGAATCAGGGCAGTGATCAGGATGCTTAGGGGCGAAGAAAAAAGATTCCGGCGAATCCAGGCCAAAATACCGCTTTCATTTTTTGGCGGTGGACGACCTCCTGGCTGGACGGGATCAATGGGCAATGTATGTTCACTCATCTTAGCGCTCTACCAGGGCAATATGCCGGTTATACCAGTTCATGAATACCGAAATGGAAAGGCTGACCGTGAGATAGGCCGCCATGATGATTAAAACCCCCTCAATGGCCTGGCCGGTTTGGTTCAGGGTGGTATTGACCACCGAGACAATGTCCGGATAGCCAATCGCCACCGCCAGCGAACTGTTTTTGGTCAGGTTTAGGTAGGTACTGGTCATGGGCGGAATCATGACCCGCAAAGCCTGAGGCAAAATAACCAGACGCAACACCTTGCTTTTGCCCAAGCCGATAGAACCGGCGGCCTCCCATTGGCCCCTGCCGATACTTTGAATACCGGACCGGACAATTTCCGCCACAAATGCAGAGGTATAAATAACCAGGCCGGCCAGCAAAGCCGAAAGCTCTGGAGAGATAGACAGGCCACCGATAAAATTAAACCCCCTGAGCTCGGGATAACTTAGTGCCAGCGAAGCCCCACCCATCAAATAACCCAGTAATGGAAAAGCCAGGAGCATGCCCAGGCCGGCACGGAAGACCGGAAACATTTTCCCGGTTTTATCCTGCCGCCTGCGCGACCAGTAATACAAGGCAAAGGTACAGAGCACGGCCAGCAGCAGGGCATATAATATCCAGCTTAAGGAGGCCCCCTCAAGGGCAGGAAACTTGAGCCCGCGATTGGAAAGGAAAACACCGTCAACCGGATTCAGGGCCTGCCTGGGGCCGGGCAGGTTTTCAGTAATCAGGGCATACCAGAAAAACAACTGGATCAGCAAGGGTACATTCCGGATGACTTCAATATAAACGGTAGACAGCCTGCCAACCAGCCAGTTCGTAGACAGCCTGGCCACACCGATAATGGTACCCAGCAAGGTTGACAGAATGATACCCAGGGCGGAAACCTGCAGGGTATTCACAATCCCTACCATAATGGCGCGCTTATAGGTATCAGCAGGCGTATAGGCGATAGACGACTCGCCAATGGCAAACCCCGCCTCGCGATCGAGAAAATCAAACCCGGTGGTAATATTGCGGATGGAAAGGTTATGCAAGGTATTGGAAACCAAATACCAGGCAACATAGGACACAATACCCAACACTGCAATTTGATAAACGATGGAGCGGAATGCCGGATCATTCCAGGAAAGACGTGTTTTATTTGTTTTTTTGGAAGCCATAAGCATTTACTTTACAAACCAATGAATATTTGTAACCCAAACATTACCTGTTTGTATAGCCTTTAAGGAAAAATACCGGCCTACTACTGTACAGCAGGCCGGTTTTACCCTTTAGCGAACAGGCCATCCATAAAGAATGCCACCATTGGTATAAATATTGTTCAGCCCACGCTCGAGCTTCATGGGACTCTCCTTGCCCACATTACGCTCAAAGGTTTCGCCGTAGTTGCCAATCAGTTTTATGACGTTATAGGCCCACTTATCATCAAGTCCAAGGTTTTTACCCATACCTGGCGTGACACCCAGGATCCGCTGGATATTCGGATTCGTGCTTTTGAGCTGTTCATCCACATTTTTTGAGTTGATGCCGTACTCCTCGGCCTCAAGCATGGCATTTAACGTCCAACGCACCACATTGAACCATTGGTCATCACCCTGGCGCACCATGGGCCCCAAGGGCTCCTTGGAAAAGTTTTCAGGAAGAATAGTATAATTATCCGGATTTTCCAGGGTTGTACGAACTGAGGCCAATTGTGATTTGTCAGTTGTAAATGCATCACAGCGTCCCGATGTAAACGTACGAATCACCTCATCAAATTTATCAATCACAACCGGCTTGAACTCCAGCTTATTGGCACGAAACCAGTCAGTCAGGTTAAGTTCAGTCGTGGTTCCAGGCTGTACGCAAATGGTCGCCCCACCTAACTCCATGGCACTTTTGATACCTTGGTCGGCACGTACCATAATGCCCTGGCTATCATAGAAATTTACCCCGGCTCCCACCAAGCCCAACGTGCTGTCACGTGTCAGCGTCAAAGTCGTGTTGCGGGTAAGCACATCAACCTCACCGGACTGCAAGGCCGTAAAGCGCTGCTGCGTGCTTAAGGGAGTAAGCTTGAATTTTGCCGGATCGCCAAAAACCGCTGTGGCTATCGCTTTGCACATATCAATATCGATACCCGTGGCCTCCCCTTTGCTATCGGTAATGGAAAAGCCAGGGATACCCGTACTGACTCCACACTGGACAAACCCTTTGGCCTTCACGGCATCAAAGGTGGCCCCTGCATTTGCCGTACCGATAGACATCAGGCAGGCAGCTATTCCGGCTGTAAATATATGTGATATTTTCATCTTCATTCCTTGTAATTAATAGGTACTGACTGAAACATCCGCATTGTTTATCGTAATTACATGCCCTTGTGATTAACATGCGTACATACCCTGAAAACACGTATATACTGATGTTGCAACACCGCATAAATACTGCCCAATAAAAAATTCAAACTTGAAATTACCCCGCAATAACGCCCCCTCCTTCAACTTTTTCAAATATCCCGGGCGATTTGCCCGAAATAAGCTTCACAATCGGGGGTTTCATGAAAAAATGCCCTAAATACAATAAAATGCTGGCATTATGTGGATTTATCTGCCCGCCCTTACCTGAACAAACATGATTGAATTCAAGCACGTCTTCAAGTCGTATGGCCAAAGTGCCAATATCCTGGCTGATATCAACTTCAACATTTCACGTGGTGAATTTGTTTTTGTGTCTGGCCCGTCGGGTGCCGGCAAATCCACCCTGCTCAAGCTGATCGGGGGGCTTGAACACCCAACCCGTGGATCCATCATGGTTAACGGCCAGAGCCTGGATAGCATGCCAGCACGGGCACGGCCCTACCTGCGCCGTGCGGTTGGCATCATTTTGCAGGATACACACCTGCTGTATGACCGCAACGCCTTCGAAAATGTCATGCTCCCTCTGGCCGTGATGAACCTGGATCACAAGAAAGCAGTTTCACGCGCACGTGCCGCGATTGCCAAAGTAGGGCTTTCAGGCAAGGAAAAACTCAACCCGATCGCACTGTCCGGGGGTGAACAGCAACGCCTGGCCATTGCCCGCGCCATTGTCAACCGTCCTGCCATCCTGATTGCCGATGAACCCACCGCCAACCTGGACCAGGACAATGCCAGCCGAATTCTTGAAGTATTCCGGGATTTCAACCGCGTGGGTGTAACTACCCTGATTGCCTCCCATGACATGCCCCTGCTCCAACGCCATGCCAACCGGACCCTGCTGCTGGAGCCCGGCCGTTTCAAAGACTTGGGAAAACACTGAATGAGCACCTGGCTTCGACATCACCTCTACGCGATTCGCATTGCAGCACGCCGGCTGCTGGGAACTCCCTTTTCATCACTAAGCAATATCATAGTGATTGCACTGGTATTAACCTTGCCACTGCTGGCAAGTGCCATGCTGGTTTCCATGCAACCCATTGCCCGCAATATCTCCGTCAATCCGGCCATTTCCCTGTTCATGAAAGAAGCAACCACGATTGAACAGACCCGTGCAGTAGCCAGCCAGCTGAAAAACGAACACAGCCAGTCAATTCTGACACTGGAAGTGGTCGACAAGGCCGATGCCCTGCAGTCACTGAAGGCTTCTAAAGCCTGGTCAGACGCACTTAAGGTTCTGCCACAAAACCCCTTGCCCCATTCCATTATCATCACCCTTTCCGATGAGGCCAGCCCCACCGAAAAGGCCGAACAGCAGGCAGAGGTATGGAGTAAGCTGCCCGACGTGGACGTGCTGCAATTTGACAGCGCCTGGGTGCAAAAACTGGAAGCCATTCTTTCTTTCATACGGATTGTGCTGGGGCTACTGGCCGCCGGGGTGGCCCTTATCGTCATTACCACTATTTTCAATACCGTCCGCATGCAGGCACTGGTTCAGCGTGATGAAATTGCGGTTGCCCGCCTGGTCGGAGCCACCGAATCCTTTGTGCGGCGCCCCTTCCTGTATTTTGGTGCCATCACGGGCCTGACGGCAGGTTTGCTGGCTGTCGTGCTCACCAGCATTACCCTGGGCTTTTTAAATCAGGCCATTACCCTGCTTTCCAACAGCTATGGCATACCATTCAATGTTACCCTGCCCGCCGCTTCATGGCTGGCGCTTACCATTGCGCTGGTCATGCTCATTGCCGCCACTGCGGCCCGCTGGTCGGTAACCCGTCACTCACATTTCTAAACACATGCAATTTGCCGATCTTATCGTTGCCTGGCAAAAAAGCCATGGCAGACACCATCTGCCATGGCAGAACACGCAAGACGCCTATAAAGTATGGTTATCTGAAATCATGCTGCAACAAACCCAGGTAGCCACGGTGATTCCGTACTATGAGCGTTTTCTGGCCGCTTTCCCCACGATCCACAGCCTGGCTATGGCCTCCCAGGATGAGGTACTGGCACTATGGGCAGGCCTGGGCTACTATGCCCGCGCCCGGAATTTGCATAAATGCGCCCAAGCCGTCGTGACACAATGGCAGGGCGAGTTCCCCCGACAAGCCGAAGACATCATGAGTCTGCCCGGCATTGGCAAATCCACCGCCCATGCAATTGCCGCTTTTTGCTTTGGCGCAAAAACGCCCATCATGGATGGCAATGTCAAAAGGATTTTTACCCGTTACTACGGGATTGAAGGTCAAACCAACAAACGGGAAATTGAAAACCTGCTGTGGGAGCAAGCCCAGGAAAACATTGAGCAGGCAGACAAAAACCTGGATATGCCCGCTTACACCCAAGGTCAAATGGACCTGGGCGCCACGGTGTGCTCCCGCAGCAAACCCAAATGTGATGCCTGCCCGTTGCAGGCATCCTGTTATGCCTATCGTGAAAACAGGCAGGCAGAACTGCCAACCCCAAAAACAAGAAAAGCCGTTCCGGTGCGCTCGGTGAGCATGCTGGTCTTGCAGCACCAGGACCGCGTCCTTATTCAGCAACGCCCCGAACAGGGCATCTGGGGGGGACTGTGGTCATTGCCCGAATTTCATGATGAACAAGCGCTGCAAAGCCTGCAAAACGACTGGCAACAGGCACAGCAAACCGCCATTAAACTGGCGGCTTTCGAACATGTATTCACCCATTTCAGATTACATATACAACCGTACTGGCTTAAATGCAGCCATCTTCCGTTAAGGGAAGAAAATGGCAACAACCCCAACAGGCACCAATGGTTGCCCCTGGACCAACTTGAAACCACAGCCCTGCCTGCCCCCATCCTGAAACTGCTGCAAGGCGTGCATCAGTTTTCAGGTACCGGAGATTTACTGGGCTCGTAATTTGAAATACTCATTAACAGCCCGCAGGCAAAACCCAAGGTCACCAGGGCCGTTCCGCCATAACTCATGAACGGCAGAGGCACCCCGACAATCGGCAAAATACCCATGACCATGCCCATATTCACAAAAACATAAACAAAGAACATCATGGTGAGGGCACCGGCCAACAAACGGCCAAATTGGGTTCTTGCCTTAAGGGAAATGAAAAAACCGCGCAACAACAACAAGGAATACAGAATCAATAGCAGTATTCCGCCATACAGTCCGAACTCTTCAGCAAACACGGCAAAAATAAAGTCGGTTGTGCGTTCCGGAATGAAGTCCAGATGGGTTTGCGTACCCTGCATGTAACCCTTACCGTAAATACCGCCAGAACCAATCGCGATCATCCCCTGAATGGTATGAAAACCCTTGCCTAGGGGATCGGTACTGGGGTCTAGCAAGGTGCACACCCTATGTTTCTGGTACTCATGCAGCACAACCCAGTCAAACCCGGGTGCACAAAGCGTTTGTTCATAGTACAGAATCAGAACCAGTGCAGTCACCCCAAGGACAAACAGCGGTGCCAACAACTTGAAAGACAGCCCGGCAAAATAAATGACAAAAAAACCGGTGGCAAACACCAGCAAGGCAGTTCCCAAATCGGGCTGCTTAACGATAAGGGCAAATGGCACCAGCAGCAACACACCTGCCGCCAAAAAATCAATAACGCGCAGCTTGGCCCTGTGCTTGTCAAAATACCAGGCCAGCATCATGGGAACCACCAGCTTCATCATTTCAGAAGGCTGAACGACGGTAATGCCCACATCCAGCCACCGGGTCGCGCCCTTGTTGGTAATGCCAAAAAATTCCACGCCCAGCAACAGCACTACCCCCGAGAGGTAGAATGGAATGGCCATTTTCATCATTCTGGAAATGGGTATCATGGCTACCACCCACATAACGGCAAAAGCCACCAGGAAGTTGCGCCCCTGATCAGCAAAGCGCCAGTCAGTGTCCCCCACTGCCGAATGCATGACCGTCATACCCAGGCCGGACAACAAAGCCAGGATCAGCAATAACGGCCAGTCTATGCAGCGCAGCGAACCCAGAATCCAATTCATTATCCGGTTCATCGTGCACCTGCCTCATCATTTTGTGTGCCTTCCCTGCCATTCCTGTTTATCTCAACGGGCGCCAGAATTTCAGGTGTATGCCCCGGAGCCTTGTCATCCGGGTTGGCGGGAATGTCTTCCGGCAGCACCAGATCGGGTGAAATCTCTTCCTGTTGTTCCATATCTTCAAAATTGGGGATGTACTCGGGAATATTGGCCCGTTCGGGTGCCAGCCAGTAATCAAAAACCTTGCGGGCAATAGGCGCTGCCACACTGGATCCCCAGCCACCATTTTCAACAATCAGGGCAACGGCAATCTGGGGGTTTTCAACCGGCGCAAACCCCATATACAGGGCATGGTCATGCAAGCGTTTGTTAAGCGCCTCTGCCTTGTATTTGGTACCTTTCAGGCTAAACACCTGGGCCGTACCGGTTTTACCGGCAGAATCATAATTGGTACCGGCAAAAATTCTTCTGGCCGTGCCTTTGGCATTTACCTCGGCCAATGCCGACTTCACCAGGTCGATATGTTCTTGCGCCACATCCACCCTGTACTCAGGTTCCGAGACGGTTTGTTCAACTTTTTTCAGAACCGGGTTTTCTATCCAGTTAACCAGATGCGGTTTGGTATACACCCCATTAGCCGCCAAGGTTGCCGTAGCCTGCGCAAGCTGGGTAATCGTCAGCGAGTTATAACCCTGTCCAACCGAAACCGAAATGGTATCGCCCGGAATCCATTTTTGCTGGGCCGGATTCTTGAATGAATTTTTCTTCCATTCCCGGGAAGGCAGAATCCCTTTTTTCTCGTGCATTAAGTCAATGCCGGTTTTCTTGCCAAAACCAAATTGCTGGGCAAAATCATGCAAGGCATCAACCCCAATCAGGGGACCCAGGCTAAAAAAATACGTATCCGATGACACCACAATGGCTTTATGCATATTGGTTGGCCCGTAGGCAGCCCCTCCTGCATTGCGAAAGCGCTGGCCGCCATATTCGAAATAACCGGGATCGGGAATTTTGGCATTGGGGTCGCGCACACCCAGCTTCAAGGCAGCCAGGGCAACAAAAGGCTTGTAGGTGGAACCAATGGGAAAGGTACCGTAAATGGGCCGGTCAATCAAAGGATGATCAGGGGAGTCCGACAGACGGCGCCAGTTTTCAACGTCAATACCATCAACGAACAAATTGGGATCATAAGAAGGTGCCGATACATAGGCCAGCACCTGCCCGTTACGCGGATCAATCGCCACCAGGGCACCACGCTGGGGATTTTTCGGATCGTTATAAATACCCTCAACCAGTTTTTGCAAACCCATGTCCAGCGACAGGCGCAGGTTGTCACCGGGAATGGGGTCGGTTCTTTTCAACACCCGGACCGGCTTGCCGGAAGCGGCAATTTCCACTTCCTCCCAACCGGTTTTTCCGTGCAGCCGTTCTTCATAGCTGGCTTCAATACCTTTCTTGCCGATGACTTCGGTACCCCGGTAATTGCCCTCCAGCCCTTTTTCCTCAAGCAGCTCCTGGTCCCGCTCGGAAATCCGGCCCACATAGCCAATTACGTGGGCTGCCGACTCGCCCTCGGGGTACTCCCGTACCCAGCGTGCCTTCAGGCTGACCCCCTTGAACTTGTAGGAATGCGCGGCAAAAGTTGCCGCCTCGTCGTCGGTCAGGTTACTTTTAAGCAGAACCGAGGCAAAGCGGTTTGAGCTGCCCAATCGGCGTTTGAAGCGTCTTAGCTCAAGCGGGGACAAATGAATGATCTGCTCAAGCTGTTCGAGCATTTTCGGAATATCCCCAACCTGCCCGCGCACCATCTCAAGGGTATAGTCGCGATGACTGCGCGCCAGAACGACTCCGTTGCGATCAACAATATCACCGCGACGAGGCGTGATGGGGACCAGGGTAATACGGTTTCTTTCGGCCCGCTCCGACAGGCCCTGGTAGCGCTCAACCTGCAAGACCCACAAACGGTTAACCAGAATACCAAAACACAATAGTACAAACAGCACCGCCACCACCACCCGGGTGATCAGCTGCCTTCGCTGTACCAATGCCTGCTTCCTGAACTCAAACATAGACCTTTCCTGCCCTAAAGCTAGATCGTTGCATCATCGTCCTCTACCGGACGCAACGGCAGTTTCAGGATAAGATCGGCAGCCAGCCACAACAGCCCGGTAATCACGCCAGACCAGACCCAGACCCAGCCAGGCCAGACGCCGGCAAACCACGCCTGCATCAGGCGACTGGGGATGGGCGCGAGGAAAAAAATCGGAAACATGTGAATGAGCTGGCTGATGACCCCAAACCGCATCATACGTTTGCGAATCGTCAAGGTTCCATAGATAACCAAAACATAAGTCAGGGCATGTTCACCCAGGATATTCATGTCATGGACATCCATCAGGAAGCCAAAGCAAAAGGCGGCAAGCAGGCCTACCCCCTTTACTTCATGCGCACACCAGAATGCCAGAATAAGAATCAGCAAATCAGGAGAACCCTCCCAGCTGCGCCAGGGGAGCATGGATGCCATCCAGACAAATATAATCGTTCCCCAGCCGTACACAGGATTGACCATGTAGGAGTACTGGGTGGATTGCAGCGGTTGCAGCGATTTCAGGTTTTTATTCGCCATGAATCAATTCTTGCCATATTTTTTAGTGATTGGCGCCTTGGCCAAAATATCAAGTTCGTCCTTTCCCGGAACCTCATCAGTCGGCACCAGCAACACCAGAAAATGACGGTAGCGTTCGGGGTGCGCCGAAGGCTCGGCAATGGCACGGACAAACCCTTCCGCCGAATTGGCTTCGATGGAAGTCACGGTACCAATAGACAGCCCCGCCGGATAAATACCGCCAATCCCACTGGTTGTCAGGCTATCGCCCACCCTGATATCGGCATCCATGGACAAATACCTGACCTCAAGCTTGCCGCCCTGCCCGGAACCAAACACAATGACCCGCAGGCCATTGCGCAAGACCATGGCCGGAATGGAAACTTTTTCATCGGTAATCAAGGCGGCTTCCGATGTCATGGCGGTTACCCTGCGAATTTGCCCCACCACCCCGCCTTCACCAATAACCGGCATGCCGGGTTCTATCCCATGGTTACTGCCTTTGGTAAGCACCATGGTCTGATTCAGGGGGTTAGGGGCCGTGTACAGAATCTCTACGGCCACCGATGGTGTCTGGGCGGTATTTTTAATACCCAGCAAGCGGCGCAACTGAATATTTTCAGCTGCCATCTGTGCCGCATGAGCCGAAATTTGCGCCAGCTCTATGCGCTGACGCTGTACGGCCTCGCTTTCCTGTTTGGCAATCGCCACAATGTTGGACCAATCATTGAATTTGGCCACGGCATCACGTGGCCACAAGGCTGCTTTCTGAAATGGATACAGGATAACTGCGGTAGCCTGCCGAATGGGATCAAGTACCCGCCAGCCGGAATCGGTAATCATCAACCCAAAACATAACAAGACCAGGAAAAACAGTCTTACCTCTGCAGCCGGCCCATGTTTGAATAAGCGGATCGATCTGTTCTGCTGCATAAAACAACCGTGGGAAGAAGAACAACAACATGGAACGAGCCATTCCGTACAGGCATGGCCCGATGAAAATTTCAGTTGCTAGGGAGTTTAGTCATTAATAAAGATAGGGCCCAGTTTTTCCAGGTGCTCAAGTGCCTCTCCGCACCCTTTGACAACGCAGGTAAGGGGATCATCGGCCACCACTACCGGCAAGCCGGTTTCCTCTTGCAGCAACCTGTCGAGGTCTTTCAGCAAGGCGCCACCGCCTGTTAATGCGATGCCCTTTTCGGTAATATCGGCACCCAGTTCAGGTGGTGTTTGCTCAAGGGCGATTTTAACCGCGGATACAATCTGGTTCAAGGTATCGGACAGGGACTCGAGAATCTCGTTGGATGAAACGGTAAAACTGCGCGGCACACCTTCGGACAAATTCCTGCCCTTGACTTCCATCTCACGGACTTCAGTACCTGGGAAGGCCGATCCGATTTCTTTCTTAATCAGTTCGGCAGTGGGTTCACCAATGAGCATGCCATGGTTGCGGCGAATGTAATTGATGATGGCTTCGTCGAATTTATCTCCACCCACGCGAACGGAGCCCTTGTAAACCATGCCACCCAGCGAAATAATGGCCACTTCGGTTGTGCCACCGCCAATATCCACAATCATGGAACCGCTGGCGTCCGAAACATTAAGGCCGGCTCCCAGGGCGGCTGCCATGGGTTCTTCGATAAGGTAAACCTGGCTTGCGCCGGCACCCATGGCCGCCTCGCGAATGGCACGACGCTCTACCTGGGTGGATCCGCAAGGAACACACACGATAATGCGCGGGCTAGGCGCAAACATGCTGCGGGGGTGGATAATGCGGATAAACTGCTTGATCATTTGCTCGGTAACGGTGAAGTCAGCAATCACGCCGTCTTTCATGGGGCGAATGGCTTCAATATTACCGGGTACACGGCCCAGCATTTGCTTGGCGGCATGACCAACGGCCTGAATGATTTTACGTCCATTGGGACCGCCTTCGTGGCGAATCGCAACCACCGAAGGCTCATCCAGCACAATGCCTTTTCCACGTACGTAAATCAGGGTATTGGCGGTACCCAGGTCAATAGCCATATCTGTTGACAGATAACTTCTTAAAAATCCGAACATTTTTCGCGCAGGTAAAAATTTTTAGGGGAGATAAAAGCGCAGCGACAAGCCCAGCGCACATAACGATTAAG
>JBBADT010000067.1:0-14149 GCA_041656315.1 Advenella sp. | reverse complement strand
TTGCTAACTGCATACACAGCAGTAAGCCATACCAGCTTACGCTTGACGACCATAGCAAGGTGGGCCCACTCCTTCCCTTCCCGAACAGGACAGTGAAACGCCTTCGCGCCGATGATAGTGGATGGACATCCGTGAAAGTAGGTCATCGTCAGGCTCTTTATTACGAAAAACCCCTTACGCATAACGCATAAGGGGTTTTTTTATGGAGCGTTCAGATTGAATGTTCATTATGGTATAACACCGTGAATTCGCTTCGTGCTCTTCATGTCTCCTTCATTATCACCAAGTTGTTACAGGCTTCCATTTAAATATCCAGTGAAAAGAATACAAAAGTAAATAAATACTTATATTTTTTTCAAAAAGTTATCTATTGTTGTAAACTCCCAAGAATTTATATTTACCTGGAGATTATTATGGAAAGCATAGAGCTGGTATTTACCATACTCGTTGCTATTCTTGTCAGTGGTTTAATTGGTAGAGTCTTGCCGTGGGGTCTTCCTTTACCTTTGATACAAATAGGTTTTGGCTTTATCATTTCTGGTGTCTTTGATGAGGGTATTCTTTTAAATCCTGAAGTTTTTTTCTTGCTCTTAATACCTCCTCTTTTATTTCTTGATGGCTGGCGGATACCTAAAGATGAATTAAGGCGCGATAAGGGTGGGATTTTCCAACTGGCTTTTGGATTGGTTATTCTTACAGTATTCGGCTTAGGCTATATCATCCATTGGATGATTCCTGTAATGCCTTTGTCTGTTGCATTTGCTCTGGCGGCAATTGTTTCGCCAACTGATCCCGTTGCTGTCCAAGGTATTACCCGACGTTTACCTGTTCCCAGACGTTTAATGTCAATACTCGAAGGAGAGGCACTCTTTAATGACGCTAGTGGCCTGGTGGCTTTCCGGATGGCAGTTTTGGCAGCGATGACTGGTGTGTTTTCAATTACCCAGATAGTGACCTCATTTGTTTGGGTGGCTGTAGCTGGCATTTCGACTGGTCTGGTAACTACCTGGTTACTTTCAGTAATACACCAACGTATTAATCGATTATTGGGCGAAGAGCAGGGCGCTGAAATTCTTTTAAGCCTGTTAACTCCTTTTGCTGCTTATGTGCTTGCAGAAGCAATAGGAGGTTCGGGTATTCTGTCAGCCGTGGCAGCCGGTTTGGCCATGAGTAACTTTGAATTATCGGGTCGTATTTCGCCCATGACCCGAATGCGGCGTACTGCCATGTGGGATCTTTTACAGTTTACGCTGAACGGGTTCATGTTCATTTTATTAGGGGAACAATTGCCTACTATTTTTAATGAGGCAATTGATCTGGTGAATCAAACAGGGCATCATAATCCCTGGTGGTTATTGATATATGCGCTGGTAATTTCCCTGTCCTTGATTGCTTTTCGATTTATTTGGGTTACCATTTGTGTTTATGTACCACGTTTTTTGTTAAGAAATGGAAGTTCTTTCATCTTGCCGAAATGGCGTCATATTTTTATTTTGTCTTTTGCTGGTGTACGTGGTGCTGTCACATTGGCAGGTGTAATGACGCTTCCTTTTTTATTGCCCGACCAATCAGAGTTTCCTGGACGTGATCTGGCTGTCTTTTTGGCGGCTTCAGTCATTATTATCTCTCTTTTAGCTGCCAGTATCGCTTTGCCTTTGTTACTTAAAGGTTTATCACCCAACAAAGAATTTCATGTCAGTCACTCAAATCAAAAGAAAATGGCTATCCATATTGCCAGTAAACAAGCGGCAGACCATCTTGAATTCATAATTGATGGCCTTGAGAAAAATGATAACTTTGATGCCCAGTTTTACGAAGATGTTAAAACCAGACTGCTTGCTGATTTCGTAAATGGGTTTCAGCTAGAGACCGATGAACAAAACCTTGAATTCAATAAATACCAGGCAGAGCGTACTTTGCGTTTGGCTTTGATTGATCGTGCCCGTTCCAGTATTTATCAATTGGCCCGGCAAAAGAAAATCTCTGACGAACTGGCCAGAGAGTTGGTTGAAAGGCTTGATTTTGATCACATACGTTTTACCTGAGTCTTATTCAGATGAACGTTAAAGGACAATAGCAGCCTCTTGGGAATGATGTTATGCATTACATAACATCATTCCTGATTTGTGCAATTTTTGTTTCAATACCATATTTTTTGATTTTCATATATAAAGTACTTTTGGCGATACCCAAATATTTTGCGGCCGATGTCATGTTTCCATGATGCAGTGCCAGTGCTTTTTCAATTGATATGAGTTCTGAATGTTGAAGCAGTCCTGTGTCTGGTGAAGGTGCTGCATAAGAAGGAGGGGCAGGAGTTTTTCTAATGGATGAGATGATCTGTTCAGGAATATCTGCCGGTAATAAGTCATTGGTTTGACTCATCAGGTACATGTTTTCAATGGTGTTCCTGAGTTCTCTGATATTGCCTGGCCAAGCATATTGATCTAGTATTCTTAAGGCTTCAGGGGTTATTTTTTTTTGTCCATGTCCATATTTGTGTTGTAAGGTGCCCAGGAAATAATCAACCAAAAGAGGGATGTCTTCTTTGATTTCACGTAAAACCGGTATATGAATACTTGTGACAGAAATGCGGTAATAAAGATCCATGCGAAAATGCCCTTCGGATACTTCTTCTCGTAAATCCCGGTTAGTGGCTGTGATTAATTTGAAGTTGATTTTTCTGGGTTTGTTTTCACCAATTCTATAAATTTCACCTTCTTCCAATACCCTTAAAAAATGTGGTTGTAAATCAAGGGGCATTTCACCTATTTCATCTAAAAATAAAGTGCCACCATTGGCCGCTTCGACTTTACCAATCATGCCTCCTTTTCGGGCGCCGGTAAAAGCACCTTCACAGTATCCAAATAGCTCGCTGGCCAGTAATTCTGGTGTTAAACCACCACAATTCAGGGCAACAAAAGGCCTGTTATCTGCAGTTTCCAAATCGCTAACCTGATGCATCCCCCTCACGAAATTTTCTTTGCCCACACCTGTTTCACCATGAATTAAGACAGGTACATTGGTTTTTGCCAATAAGTGTGCTTTTTCTATGGCCTTTTTTAATAGAGGCGATTGGCCTATGATTTGGTTAAACCCTCTGACTTCTGGACGTTTGTCAGAATAATGGGGCGAAGGTTGCCTGTATGGAACTCCTGGTTTTTTGCTTCGAGCGAGACTGGGAATGGTCAGGACAGTACCTATCCGTTCACCTTCATTGATAACGGGTTCGATCCAGTCTGCTTGTAGCCATTCTGGTTTATGTGTTGGATGACCATTGCTGATTTGATTCAAGTCCAGGGCAAAAAGAGATTCGGATTTATTCAGATCAAGTTTGATGTTTTGTGCCAGCAAGGCTGAGTTGACTTGTTCATTCAGTTTAATCGGGCGGCCTCTTCGGTCACAAATGATAATACCGTCATTGCTGCTCGTGAATCTGGCAATACTTTGCTCCAGTAATTGATAACGGAACCTAAGCTCTCTTTTGGCCAGCATGCTTTCGATACGGCTGGCAGTAGTAGCCACCAAGGCCAGACTATGAGGGCTGAATGTACTTTTCAGGCCGGAAATATCAATGGCCCCCAGCGTTTGCCCATCATAGGGATCTCGAATGATAGAGGCTGTGCAAGTCCACTCCCGAACACCGGAACAGAAATGTTCGGCGGCATGGACCTGTACGGCTTGTCCTGTCATAAGAGCCGTGCCAATGGCATTGGTTCCGGTACGCAATTCATTCCAGTTGTAGCCAGTGGTTAGCTGGATGGATGCAGCAGCATCAAGACCACGAGGATCACCTTCAATGGATAAAATGACTCCTTCCGGATCAGTCAAAATCATTACGCTGCCGGTTTCAGCTAAAAAATCCCTGGCCATCATCATGACTGGTTGGCTGGCGGTGACCAGTTCTGAATGCCGTTGCTGAAGTATTAGTAGTTGATCATCTTCTAACATCGAAGGTGGCTGTAGGTGCACAGGATCAATTCTGGCATCAAGACACCGTCTCCAGGAGTCATTAATTAAGCGTCTTAGGGCATTGGGTGCAGGAGTATGACCATTCATCACACTTTCCCATGCGGAAATCACACGATTATCGTTGTCAGGGTTAGATAAACGCTGACTTTTGATTGAGCCTGTCATATTGTCTCCGGCTGAACTTGATTCTATATGCTTGATAGTTAGTTACAGCTCAATGATGCGATTTTGATTTTATTGTCTTGGAAGTGCTGCTTGTTTTGACTTGAAAAAATCCACATTGCGCATCGTTTTTAATTCTCCTTCGACTATAACTTTTTCCAACTTCTGGCGCAACCTGGGAGTTTTATTAAAGGGGAGGTTATTCATTTATTCACGATGATATTAATCATATTCAGTATTTACCCTATTGTCCGGATATTGTTCAAAATGAGTATGAGTGTCCGGAAATCGAACGTACGAATTTCATTTTAATGAAATAAATTGTTTTTTGTTAGAGGGTTTTTTGTTTTTTTTAACATACAAATCAAATGCTTGCGTTTTAAAGTGAAGACTTGGCACGGGTTTTGCTTATATATCAATGTGACAGATGGTTCTGTTATCAAAGGAGCGGAGTTCCTGTATTAGCAATGCAAGGAACTCCAATATAAAAGCTAATAATTATTCAGGAGATGTGTTATGCGGACTGAATCCACTCCCGTACAGGTTATGGGTATTGATGCAGGCGGTACGATGACCGATACATTCTTTGTCAGCAGTGATGGTAAGTTTGTTGTTGGCAAGGCGCAAAGTAATCCGGCTGACGAGGCCCAGGCGATTTACGATTCTTCCAATGACGCGCTGGCGGCATGGAACCGTAGTGTTGAGGATGTCTATCCCGAACTGTTGACGTGTGTTTATTCCGGTACGGCCATGCTGAACCGGGTTGTACAGCGTAAAGGGCTGGATGTGGGATTGATGTGCAACAAGGGGTTTGAAGACGTGCATTCAATGGGCCGCGCTTTGCAAAGTTATCTGGGCTACGCACTGGAAGACCGTATTCATTTGAATACGCACCGTTATGATGAGCCCCTGGTGCCATTGTCCCGTACCCGTGGCGTTACCGAGCGCACTGATGTGCAGGGCAAAGTGGTGATTCCCTTGAATGAAGATGATGTACGCAAGGCAACCCGCGAGCTGGTTGAAAAAGGTTCCCAGGCCATCGTCATCAGCTTATTGCAGTCGCATAAGAATGGAGACAATGAACGCAGGGCCAGGGATATTTGTCTGGAAGAACTTAAAAAACTGGGTTCGGAAATTCCGGTATTTGCGACGGTCGATTACTATCCTTCCCGTAAGGAAAGTCACCGTACCAATACGACGGTCCTGGAAGCATATGCGGCCGAGCCTTCACGCAAAACGCTTAAAGGGGTTAGTGACCGGTTCAAGAAACATGGTGGAAAATTTGACCTGCGCGTGATGGCTACCCATGGTGGCACGATTGGCTGGAAGGCCAAAGAGTTGGCGCGTACCATTGTTTCGGGTCCCATCGGGGGGGTGATTGGTTCCAAATTTTTGGGCGAATTGCTGGGTTACGACAATATTGCCTGTAGTGATATTGGCGGTACCAGTTTTGATATGGCGATGATTACCAAGGGAAATTTCGCCATCAAGTCAGATCCTGATATGGCTCGACTGGTCCTGTCACTGCCATTGGTTGCCATGGATTCGGTGGGCGCTGGTGCAGGTAGTTTTATTCGTATCGATCCTTACAGTGGCTCCATCAAGCTGGGACCGGACAGTGCGGGTTACCGGGTGGGCATGTGCTGGCCTGAAAGCGGACTGGATACGGTTTCCGTTTCTGATTGCCACGTTGTGTTGGGTTACCTGAATACCGAGAATTTCCTGGGCGGTGCAATCAAGCTGGATGTGGAAAGGGCACGCCATTACCTTAAAGTGCAAATTGCGGATCCTCTGGGGTTATCTGTTGAGGATGCTGCGGCAGGGGTTATCGAGCTGCTTGATCTGCAATTGCGTGAGTACATGCGTTCCACGATTAGTGCCAAAGGTTATAACCCGGCTGATTTCGTCTGCTTCTCTTATGGTGGTGCCGGTCCTGTACATACTTATGGTTATACCGAAGGACTGGGATTTGAAGATGTGGTGGTACCAGCTTGGGCTGCCGGTTTCTCTGCTTTTGGCTGTGCCTGTGCCGAATATGAGTATCGCTATGACATGAGTGTGGATATTGCCGTACCACCCGGTGCTTCCGATGAAGTCAAGGAGCAGGCAGGCATTACCCTGACAAAGGGTTGGGAAGTATTGGCTGAAAAAGTGATTGAAGAGTTTGTCATTAACGGTTTCAAGCCAGAAGATGTGATGCTGCGCCCGGCATACAGCATGCAATTCCTGGGCCAGCTCAATGACCTTGAAATTGACTCTCCGATCAGTGCCGCCTCAACGGTTGAGGATTGGGAAAAAATGGTGGCCGCTTTTGACGAGACTTATGCTCGGGTATATGCGACATCTGCCAGTTCACCAGAGCTTGGTTTTGGCGTTACCAAAGTAATCATGCGTGGCAGTGTTATTTCGCAAAAACCCGAGTTGCCAGAGGAAGAGTTGTCGGGTAAAGAACCTCCCAAAGAGGCACATATCGGCAAACGTCCTTTCTACCGGAACAAAAAATGGCATGACGCCGATGTCTGGTCAATGGAAGCCTTGAAAGCAGGCAACCATATTGTCGGTCCTGCCGTGATTGAATCCGATGCCACCACTTTTGTGGTTCCCAAAGGGTTTGAAACTACGCTAGATAAGCATCGCCTGTTTCATTTGAAAGAAGTGAAATAAATAAAGCTAAGGAGACAAAACATGAATATGATGTCAATGAAACAAGTTGGGCTTGGACGGTTGCTGGGCAACGGCTTGACACTTAAAGCACACCGTGACGGCGTCCTGGCCAGAACCAAAGAAAGCGGTTATTACAATGCGCTTGAAAGGCTGGAGTTCAAGGAAAGCGATCCGATCAGTTATGAAAAAATGTTTTCAAGGTTGCGTGGCGGATTGGTGCATGCCCGTGAAACTGCCAAGAAAATTGCCGCTTCTCCGATTGTGGAGCAAGAGGGGGAATTGTGTTTTACCCTCTATAACGCTGCCGGTGATTGTATCCTGACTTCTACTGGCATTATCATCCACGTGGGTACCATGGGTGCGGCCATTAAGTACATGATAGAAAACGATTGGGAAACCAATCCAGGTATCAACCCGGGAGACATGTTTACCAATAATGATTGCTCTATCGGTAACGTGCACCCGTGCGATATAGCGACTATCGTACCTATTTTCTGGGAAGGCAAGCTTATTGGCTGGGTAGGGGGGGTAACCCACGTGATTGACACGGGGGCCATTTCTCCGGGTTCCATGTCTACCGGTCAAACTTCCCGCTTTGGTGACGGCTACATGACAACCTGCCGTAAAACAGGGGTTAACGACGAACCCTTGCGTGACTGGTTGCATGAAAGCCAACGCTCAACCCGTACACCTAAATACCTGATTCTTGATGAGCGTACCCGGATTGCCGGCTGTCACATGATTCGCCAACTGGTTGAGGAAGTGGTGGAGTCCGAAGGGGTAGAGGCATTTGAAAAATTTGCCTATGAAATTATTGAGGAAGGTCGCCGTGGCCTGCAGTCACGCCTGAAGGATATGACCATTCCGGGTGTTTACCGTAAAGTCGCTTTTGTGGACGTGCCTTATAACCATGAAGATGTCCAGTTAACGGCTTCTTATGCCAAGATGAATACCATCATGCATGCGCCTACCGAGCTGACCATTCGTCCTGATGCCAGCTGGCGCATGAACTTTGAGGGGGGAAGCCGTTGGTGCTGGCATAGTTTCAATGCTAATCAGGTGGCTTTCACCAGTGGTATTTGGGTCATGCTAACGCAAACCCTGGTACCTACCCAACGGATTAATGATGGTGCTTACTATGCAACAGAGTTCAATATTCCCAAGGGTACCTGGATGAATCCGGATGACCGCCGCACGGCCCATTCGGACGCCTGGCACTATCTGGTGTCTGCCTGGACAGGCATGTGGCGTGCAATGAGCCAGTCTTACTTCAGCCGCGGCTATCTGGAAGAAGTGAACGCCGGTAACGGCAACACCAGTAACTGGTTACAGGGTGGCGGTATCAACCAGGATGGCGAAATCCATGCGGTCAACAGCTTTGAAACGGCGGCAACCGGTACCGGTGCCTGCGCAGTCAAGGATGGCCTGAACCATGCCGCAGCCGTGTGGAATCCGGAAGGCGATATGGGGGATATTGAAATCTGGGAAATGGCCGAGCCCTTGTTGTTCATGGGACGCAACGTTAAAGCCAACTCGGGAGGTTATGGCAAATACCGTGGTGGATGTGGACTGGAAACCTTGCGGATGGTTTGGCATGCCCAGGACTGGACGATGTTCTTCTCGGGTAATGGTTATATGAACAGTGACTGGGGCCTGATGGGTGGTTATCCGGCGGCTACCGGTTACCGCTTCGAGGCACACAAAACGGATCTTAAAGCCCGGATTGAACAGAATCTGTCCATTCCATTAGGGGCAGACAGCAATCCCAACGAACCGGACTATGAGCGTCATATCAGTGCAACCGCTGAGGTCAAGCGTGATAAACAGTGCATGACAACCGAAACCATTTTTGAGGATCATGACCTGTACCTGAACTATATTCGTGGCGGTCCGGGTTTTGGCGATCCGCTGGACCGTGAACCGGCCGCTATTGCCCGGGATCTGAATAACCGCTTTGTATTGCCAGAATTTGCCCGGAAGGTTTATGGCGCGGTTATTGAAAAAAATGCCGAGGGAAATTGGGTGGTTGACTCTGAAAAAACAACGGTAAGGCGTGCTGAAATTCGCAAGGAACGCTTGCAGCGGGCCGTGCCTACCCGTGAATGGATGAAGGAAGAGCGTGAGCGGATCCTGACCAAGAGCGCTTCGGTTCAGGTACGGCATATGTACTCGACCAGTTTTGCCTTAAGTGAAAAATTCACCAATGAATTCAGGCAATTCTGGGACCTGCCTGAAGGATGGTCTTTGCCGGAGTCCGAACTGGGTGTTCCTTCATTTGGTTCAACCTATCGCAACGACATTTCAGAAATGCCGGGAGTCAGTACGGTGGTTCTGGTTGATGAATAAAGCATGATCGTGGCCTTGCACATTGCAAGGCCACGGAATAAAAAGATTATGGAGATAAATTATGTCAGTATTTACAAGAGAACAGGTTAATAATCTGGTTGATGGCAAGCTTGATTGGGATACCACCCTGCGCATGTTGCAAACGCCCAAGGATAAGGAACGTTTTGAACTGTACGTGAGCGTTTTGCAAGACAAGGTTTCGTGGAAAGACAGGATCATACTACCTTTAGGGCCTCATCTTTATATTGCACAGTCCCTGGCAACCGGCCAATGGGTCAACAAGTGCAGCTGTGGTCATGAGTTCGGTGATTATCGCCACAACTGGAAAATGGAAGCGGCCATTTATGTACGGGACACACCCGAGGCCATGCAGGAAATTTATCCTGAGTTGATGGCTCCCGATACGGACTGGCAGGTCTATCGTGAGTATTATTGTCCGGAATGTGGGGTATTACATGATGTGGAAGCCCCTACACCCTGGTATCCGGTTATTCATGACTTTGAACCGGATATTGAGTCGTTTTATAAAAACTGGTTGGGTATGCCAGTTCCTGACAGAGCCGATTAACGATGCATGAGGAAGAAATATAGTAGTAGGGCTGTTTAGTTATTCAACTGCACCAAGGAATCAGGGGATTAAGTCTGATTCATATGGTGCAGTTTTTTTAGATTTGCCTAGAGCCAAGGGCTTCTTTGATTTTTTGATCAGTCTTGTACTGGCTAAGGGCATAAACCGCCCAGATCGTGGCTGGTATCCAGCCAAGAATGGTGAGTTGCAATATCAGGCAGATAATGCCGGCAATAGGGCGACCAATGGTGAAAAAAGTCAGCCAAGGCAAGAGTAAAGCAATAATTAAACGCATGTATTTCCTTAGGAAAATCTTTACCGGGCATGCTTGACAGGTGTGCCGTAAAGCTGTCCAGCAACCTGAAAACCAGTAGGGACTAAATAATACCGAAGGCCTGTGGTAAACGCAAACCCATCTTTCTTAAAATCATTTCGTGGTGTTTCATTGTTTAAGCCGGACACTCGTTGCTGATATTTTTTAGTCTTGATGCAAAGTTAAAAAAACTTCAGCTTGACGCGGGTACTTGAAGTGGCTAAATTCAAATTTATTTCAAATCAAAATTAAATGTGGAGCAGTCATGAAATACCGGAATCTTGGCAAAAGTGGTTTAAAAGTATCCCCTCTTGTATTGGGGACGATGATGTTTGGCGGACAAACCAGCGAAGCGGAATCATATCGGATTATTGCCGATGCCAAAGAACGGGGCATCAATTTCATTGATACTGCCGATATTTATAATGATGGTGAGTCTGAAGCGGTGGTAGGACGGGCCATTGCCAGCAACCGGGATGATTGGGTTCTGGCCACCAAACTGGGTAATGTGTTTGGTGAAGGGATTAACCAGCGTGGCATTTCACGCAAATGGATTTTTCAGGCGGTTGAAGCCAGCCTGAAACGGTTGGGGACCGATTATCTTGACATTCTGTATTTGCATCGGGAAATACCCGATGCACCACTGGAGGAAGCCATCAGGGCGCTTGCCGATCTGATCAGGCAAGGGAAAATCCGCTATTTTGGTGTTTCAAATTTCAGGGGATGGCGTATTGCCGAAACGGTCAGGCTGGCTGATCAGGCGGGTATTGACCGGCCGGTAGCCAGTCAACCTTTGTATAATCTGGTTTCCCGTGTGGCCGAAGTTGAACAGTTGCCTGCCGCAGCCTATTACGGCATTGGTGTTGTTTCATATAGCCCCTTGGCACGTGGTGTGTTAACCGGAAAGTATGATCCCGATACCGCTCCACCGGCTGATTCACGTGCCGGCCGCAATGATCGTCGCATCATGCAAACGGAATGGCGCCGTGAATCATTGCTGGTTGCACAGCGTATCAGGCAACATGCCGAAGCAAAGGGTATTTCCGCCGCTGATTTTTCCCTGGCATGGGTGCTTAATAATCAACTGGTCAGTTCTGTTATTGTGGGGCCCCGTACTTATGAGCAATGGTTGGCATACCAGAATGCCCTGGACTATCAACTAACGGCAGAAGATGAAGCGTTAGTGGATGAGCTGGTGGTAACAGGTCATTGTTCTACGCCCGGCTACAATGATCCCGGGCATCCTGTAATTGGCAGGGTTCCTTATTCTGTTTAAGAAAGAGCAGGGATGGCCTGCCCGCAGGCCTGAAGCCGGAAGCCAATTATAATTTTTGTTAATGTTATGACTTTTACCTATGAAAAACCTTTTGCCTTCGTAGATGTGGAAACAACGGGTGGCGTGATCGGGCAAGACCGTCTGACTGAAATTGCCATTATCCGTTATGACGGTAATGACGTATCCACTTACCAGACCTTGATTAATCCAACCTGTCATATCTCCAGTTTCATTGCAAACCTGACGGGTATCAGTAACGAGATGGTGGCACAAGCACCGCTTTTTTCTGAAGTGGCCGAACAAATTCGAGAATGGCTTGAGGGTCATGTTTTTGTTGCTCACAATGTGCGGTTTGACTACAGTTTCATCAAAAGCGAATTCAAGCGAATCGGCATTGATTTCAAAGCGCCCAAATTGTGCACGGTCAAGCTTTCCCGCAAGCTATTTCCTGCCTATGAAAGGCATGGGCTTGATTACCTGGTTCAGCGGCACCAGCTTCAAATAATCCACCGGCACAGGGCGTATGGCGATGCGCATGTATTATTGCAATTCTGGCAATTGGTCAACCAGCAGTTTGATACCGCTTATTTGCAACAGGCAGTGAAAGAATTAATGACTATTCCTCATCTGCCTGAACATATTGACCCGGAAGATATTGAATCCATCCCCAATCGGCTTGGCGTGTATCTGCTTTATGGAGACAATGACCAGCTTCTTTTTGTTGGCAAAGGCAACAAGCTTCGCAATCGGGTGCTGTCTTTTTTTGCCAAAGATCGGGCCTTGCCTGTAGAAAAATCATTTTCTGATCGCGTGATGCGAGTGGGTTATATTGAGTGTGCGGGTGAACTGGATGCGTTGTTAACTGAAGAAAGACTGATTGAGCAATATCAACCGGAGAAAAACAAACCGCCCAGGCGGGCTAAAAGTATGGGTGAGATTGATGAGTGGCCGTTTAGGGATTATGCCGTTTTACCTGAAAACAATCTGAAGCATGTATTTTGGCATTGGCAATATCTGGGGACGGCTCATGACAACGAAGAACTCAACCAAACACTATTACGGGAAAAGCAGGATTTTTCCCGTGAAATTTACAAGATTCTGGTACGGAACATGTCCCGGTTGGAGCCATTGTGAACACCGAAGGCTAGCCTGGAGATCTGCTGCCCTATATTCGGCTGCCTTGAAGCGGATTACCGAGTCGCTGGCTTTGAAGATCCGGGGTTCATTGATGTTTAAAGACGTCTAGCTTAAGACGTCTTTATGGGTGCAGGAAAGCGTTCCTATTCATTCAAGCTGAAAACGGGCATTTTCCGGCCTTCCTTGGTGCGTTGAAAGGCAATCGTAACGCGTGCCCCAATCTTTAGTTGGCTAACATCTTCGTGAATGATATTGCTCATGATGATCGGGCCTTCATCAAGCTGGACATAGGCAAGCGTGTAAGGTGGGTCTGCTTTTTCAATATGGCTGAAGGCGTAAAGCGTGCCTTGGCCGCTTGCTTTTAACCAGCCTGTATTTGCACTGCCACACAAGGGACAAACCATGCGTGGGTACCAATGTGGCTTGCCGCAATCATGGCAAGTTTTCAGCAAGAGTTCATCTTTTTCCGCTGCCTCCCAGAAAGGCCTGGTTTCCGGGTAGGCATTGGCATAGGCATCGGAAAGAAAGTCTTGATTTTTATGATCAAGATTATCCATGTTTATTCTCTTCCTAAAATAAGGGTGGCATGGGCATGGCCTTCACCCACCACCAGGTCAGGACCGGCAGCCAGTGCCAGATCACAATTTTTTACTTGTACGGCCGGGTGTGCTTCTTCGCGTAGTTGGCGTACCGCTTCGATCACTTTGGTAATGCCGCCACGGTTGGATGGATGGTTATTGCACAAGCCGCCGCCATCGGTATTCCAGGGGAGTTTGCCGGTTCCTGAAATTAAAGGGCAATATAGCCGCCATGACTGGATTTAATGGTTTGGCTGGCACCCATGACTTTTACCAGTGGGCGCTTAAGTGATTTAGCAATTTCAGGCGTAGTGACAACCAGTGCGCCACCGCCATCGGTAATCACGCAGCAGTCCAGCCGGTGCAAAGGGGGCGCAATAATGGGGGAGTTGATAACATCTTCAACAGTGACCACTTTTTTAAGCAGGGCATGCTCATTGTATTGGGCATGATGTGAGGCGGCAACTTTAATGGCGGCCAGCTGTTCGGCAGTCGTGCCATATTCGTGCATGTGCCGTTGGGTAATCATGCCGTAAATGCCCGTAATGGTTGGCTTATAGGGCAAATCCCATGGGGTCTCGGGGCGTTCCGGGCCCAATATCCGGGTGGCGGTGCCGGTCGCCACACCGGTACTTTTGGGCTTGCCTGCCAGGGTAATTAGTGCAACCTTACATTTGCCTGGGGCAATGGCCTGCGACGCACGTTCTACATGGGCAATATAAGAACATCCGCCAATTTCCGTGCCGTCCAGCCAGCTCAGGTTCAGATTCAGGTATTCAGCCATGGAAATCGGGCTGCCACCCGGAACGTCACTGGCACAAAAATATCCGTCAACATCTTTGAGTTCCAGCCCGGCATCTTGCAAGGCACCCAGCGCACATTCGGCGTGAAGTTGGGCAACTGATCAGGATGCGCGGCAAACCTCGTCCAAGTGATTGGGTTGCGTAGCAACCTTTAGGCGAAGCCATCGAACTTGGTAGGGGAAGGATAGCGCAACCGCTAAAAGCGGTTTATAATAACTGTATAAATATATAGTAAAACGGGTTTCATGAAACGCTTGCAAGCCTTTAAATTCGAGTTAACACCTACCGGTGAACAGCAGCGCCACATGTGCCGCTTTGCCGGTTCGTGCC
>JBBADT010000066.1:0-14453 GCA_041656315.1 Advenella sp. | reverse complement strand
CTTCAGGCCGTCATTCAGGTTGGCCACTTCTTGCGGATCACCTTTTTCATCGGTGTACACAATACGTGTAGTGGTTTCACCGGGGGCACCATTAACACCGGGTGCACCATCTTTCACGCTGATGTTGGTGCTGGCACCATCGCTACCATCTGCGCCTCTTGGACCGGTCAGGCCAATAGAGCCATCTTCACCGTTCAGTACCACTGAGGAACCGTTCTTGCCATTCACGCCAATCGTGCCGTCAACACCATCAACGCCATCCTTGCCTACCTGGATGTCTTCCAGATCAGTCAGTTTGGTGGCCAGCTTGATGCGCAGTTCACCATCTTCACTGTCTACACGGATATTGGCATCGGAAGCACTGGCATCATTGGCCAGACCACCCACAATACTCAGGGTATCACCCAGATCTTTATGGATGTCAGCACCCTGGTTACCAGCAAAATTCAAACCTTCTTTAGTAAGATCACTACCCATCAACTTGAGCTGTTCTTCTGTCGCTGCACGACCTGCTGTTGCAAAATCAGCAGCTTCCAGATTACGGTTGCTCAAGCCTTCGATAGTACCTTTACCGGCATCAATCACAATAGTGTTGGCTGAACCAGTCAGCGGGTTGGCAAACAGTTCAATCCTGCCAGCCTCAACCTTGGTGCTTGGATCATTTGCGCTGGCACCGGTTATGGCAAGACCTGTTGTATCAACAACCGTATCACCCACTGTCAGACTTCCGTCTTCAGTCAGATCAATGTCTTTAGCCAACTGAACGCTAAGGGCGCCAGTACCGTCTGCCACCACACCAATATTGCCTTTACCGGCGAGATCAGCCGCAGCTGCACCGCCCGTCAGACCCAAGGTGTCATTAAGTTTGCGGGAAACAACGGTTCCATCGTCACCTACAAAGCTCAGGCCATCATCCAGTGTTGCCACTTCGTAATCCTTACCATCAGGATCGGTGTACTGGATACGGGTAATACCATCCTTTCCATCCACTCCTGAAGCGCCCTGAGTCATTGTGATACTGCCGTTTTTACCGTCAACACCATCAATACCATGGAAGACAATCGCATCAGGATTAATGCTGACGCCATCTTTACCGTCGGCACCCTTGACACCCACTTTACCATCCACACCATCACCACCGACTGACAAGTTGTCTGCCAGATCAAAGGTCAGCTTGGTACCAGTTTGACCAATCACGATATTGCCATCGGTATTATCAAAGTCAACCGTTGCACCCGGTGCCACGTTTTCAGAAGTCGCGTCATCTGCATTGGTGGTGACATTCCAGCCCTGGTTGGCGTTTTGCGCCACATCGGAAACCATTTTCAGCTGCTCTTCTGTTGCTGCACGGCCAGCATTGTAAGTGCCTGCCGGATTCCAGGTGGTATTGGTCAAGCCTGTAATCTCTGCCTTGGTCGGTGACGTATCCAGCACAATACTCTTGTTATTACCTGTTCCACCCGCTGAAGTGACCACAATCTTGCCCGCTTCTACTGTCGTAGTTGGGGCGAACCCACCACTACCTACGGTTACACCCGTATTGTTAACTTTAGTGTTACCGGTTGTCAGGCTACCGTCTGCACCAAGATCGACATCTTTCGCCAGGTTGATTGCAATCACACCTGCATCTTTTTCGCCAGTCTGAGCTACGCTAATATTGTTGTCGCCTTTGAAGTCAACTGCACCACCAGGCCCAATGTTAACTTTGTCCGCGCCAGAACCGGAAACATCCCAACCTTGGCCTACATATTGAAGTGCATCATTGACATTGCTGTAATCATTACCATTCACTGACAAACCAGCTGTAACAGTATGTGTTTCAGGATCATATTTAGATGTTCCGCCCAATGCACCGGCAACCGAATCACCAAAAGTATCCAGATTATTACCCAAAGCGGTTACCGCTTTATTTGTAGCGTGCAACTGGCTGCCATTAATAGCGTCAGTGCTATTGTCGTTCAATTGACCCGCAGCCACGTTACTAATCGTACGCTCATTACCCACAGATCCTACACTGACTGTAGATGTCACGCTTGTTTGCGCACCGGCAAAGTCATACTTAACACCATCTACGGTGGCATCGGGCGTACGTGTCACATTAACAGTACCGGTAACAGAACCACTACCCAAGGCAACAGAACCTTCGTGATAGGCAGTTGCATTCGTACCTAAAGCCATGGAGTTAGCCTTCTGCGCATTGGCACCGGTACCCATAGCCGTAGAATTAAGTCCCTCTGCTACTGCACCGTCGCCTAGAGCCAAAGCACTGCCGGCGGTAGCTTGTGCTCCGTTACCAAAGGCTGAAGCGTTAACACCGGTTGCGTCTGTGTTCGCACCAACAGCGGTTGCATTTTGAGCGGAAACAAGGGCATTAGTACCTGCAGCAAAACCATTTTCAGCAGCTGCTGTCGCTTCTGCGTTATCACCAATGGCAGCAGATGACTTGGCACGCGCTTCTGCTTCAACACCCAATGCCAAGGCATGCTCTTGATCAGCCAATGATTGATTACCGATTGCGATTCCGGCGGTATTACGCTCAGCGTCTGTATTGAACGGATCACTAAAGCCCGATACCGCTCCTGTACCCATAGCAATACCATCCGTGGCATAACCTACTGCTCCTGTACCCGTGGCAACAGCGTTGTAGCCGCTGGCGCTGGCACCTGTACCACTGGCCTGTGCATTTAAACCACTGGCATTAGCATTGGTACCGCTGGCCTGTGAACTTACGCCGGTGGCTATCGCATTGCTACCAAAGGCCATTGAGTCTTCACCACGAGCTTGTGCTGTCGTCCCGAGTGCCACTGCGCGTTCATCAGTAGCCACAGCATCCATACCGATCGCAGTACCGTTATCGGCTGTAGCCTCTGCGCTCGTACCGATAACAACGGTATTGTGATTGGGCACAACAGAATCTGCCAAGTGAGATCGTGCTCCCGTGCCAATAACAATAGAGTTTTCACCATAACTATGTGCATTCTCACCAATGGCAACCCCGCCCTCATGGGTAGCCATTGTGCCTGAGTTACCAATGACCGTCGATCGCACACCAGTTGCATTTACACCATTGCCAATAGCAATACTCTGTTCTGCAGCTGTACTCACTCCATGTCCCAATGCAATTGAGGAATCTCCCTCCGCAACAGCATCAGGACCAATCGCCATCGCATTTTCACCTTTCGCACCATTGCTAACTTTATTGGTATCTATGCTAGAGTTAACATGAAAGTACTGGACTTTATTTGCAGCAAGCTCTTGCTTCAGTTGCCCTACATTAACAACATCTTCGTTATTAATACCGGCAGCAACGCCAGCAATTCTTTTATCGGTGTCACTTACAAAAGTAACCGCAGTCGCAGGTAAAAGCTCGATAGTACCATTAGCTAACAAGGCAAAACCTTCAGCAACTGAACCAAACGTATGCGAATTACCTGCTTTGTCTTTTACTGTAAAATCGGAAAAAGAACCATCCGCATTGACTGATACCCCTCCACCTATCAAACCAGCAACTTCTGTCTGTGCTTTTTGTAACTGGCCTACTGTTGCTGCATCACTTGTTGCGGCACCATCGGCAACGTTAACAATACGACGTAATGTAGCGTCACCACCACCTTCGTTGCGATTTCCAACAGACACTACTGAACCAGGCGTTGCCTGATTTGTCAGATAGGACGCCCCTGCCCAATCCAATGCGCTGGCAGCTGAATTTAGACCTAAAGCAACGCTTCCACTAACCGCATCTGCATTTGTACCTAAAGCAACAGCATTTTCAGCTGCATCTGCAGCATAGCCAATGGCAACTCCAGCTGCTAATGCATCGGACTGATGGCCAATAGACACCGCATTCGTTGCTGCTTTTGTATAACTGCCAATGGCAACCGCATGTTGAAGTGTTTTACCAACATTGTAATTGGCTTCCCGACCGATTGATACAACCGAATCACTCCCAACTCCTAAGCCAGTCCCGCTATTTTGACCAAGTGCCAAGTTGAAATAACCGGATACATCACTACCAGAACCGGCACCAATAGCGATATTTTGAGAACCACCTACATTTCTCCCTGCGTTGGTACCAATAGCGATGAGATCGATTCTGTCATCAGCATCTCCAGGGTTAATTCCAGCACCGGCACCAGTACCCAAAGAAATACTATTGTTTGAACCAGCAGCCACTGTGGCTCCTAAGCCAGCAGCAAAAGAACCCGTTGCGTTAGCGGACCCACCACCGATAGCAATTGCATTCGCAGCAGTGGCCTGAGAGTCTGCGCCGAGTGCCGTCGCCTTAGAAGCGGATGCCACTGAAGCATCACCCAAGGCGACCGAGCTGCTACCGCTGGCTGCACTGTCACGTCCAATAGCAATGGCAGCCGTACCGCCAGCTCCTGGCGCTCCACCACCGGCAGTCGCACCATTCCCCAAAGCGATCGCACTTTCGCCTTCTTCAGTTACCACAGCGTCATTACCCGCTGCGAAACTGTTATTTGCCAATGCTTCAGACTTAAGACCAATTGCGATACTATTTACGCCCTCAGAGTTCGCCTCTGGGCCGATTGCAATACTGTCTACGCCCTCAGCCTTTGCATCAGCCTTTTCTGAAGTTACACGGAAGTATTTAATACCTTCTGCCTCATCACCAAATAATTGATCAAAAATCTGGCCACCTGTTACGGCATCTTTTGAACCGGCTTCAACCGCGCCATCTGCCAGATTGGTAATTTTTTTATTACCCAAATTGGCACCACCACTTAAGGTACTGCTTCCTGTCACATTTAAGGTGCCACCAACCGTTGCATTATTAGTGACATTTAAACTGGCCGTATTTACGCCTGTCAGACCAGTAAGATTTGAATTTAGATTGGTTCGAAACGTATTACTGGCAGCATCATAGGCGACCGTGGTATTGGTACCATTAACGAACGTTAAAGTATCACCCAATGCCAGCGTATCTGTAGCGCCAGAGTTTGCACGGACAATTAAACCTTTATTGGCTGTATTCTGTGCGGCATTGGCTGCATTTTGTGCTGTGGTTACGTTTTGGTTTGTTGCATTCAACTGGGCACCATTGACAGCGTCTGTACTGCCGGCATTAAGCGCTCCTGCCGCAACGTTGGTGATTTTCTTATTCCCTGCATTAATGCCAGACTGAGTCACACTGGGACCGCCTGTAATAACCAAACCTGTAGTATTCAGGTTCACATCAGAACCCACCTGAACATTGTTATTAGTAATCAATGTTACTGGGGCACCCACCGCGCCTGCTATGGTAATAGTGTCCCCACTGAATTTATGCAGATCCTCTACATTGAACCCATTGCCCACAGTCACAGTTTGCGCCTGGGCAGAGACACCGACGGTAATCGCCAGAATTGCGCTTGCCAATACTGATGACCCACTTCGCTTGCCTTTTGCTTTTACATTTTCTGAGACAGCGACATAAGTTCCTGTTTGTTCATTCCATATGCTTTTATATATACGATTCACAACCGATCCTTTCAAATAGATGTATCTGCCGGCGGTGATTGGTTGCTTAAAACTGCAAGTCATCTTTCAGTTAAACACAAACCCAAGAAAAGCCAGCACCTTGACTGTCTAGCAACTCGCTCCGGAAGCACTTTCTTAATGAAAACAAACTGTTACCGGCATTGCCTGGGGATCAAATGTATTAAATATAAAAACATTATTCAATTTGAGATTATTTACAATTTAACACTTAATAATCGTTTGATTTCACCTATATTGTTTTTGTTAAATATAAAAATATTTTTATATAAACCAATTTAATGAAAATTACCTACCCAATAGGTAATAAACAGGAAGAGATCGCAAGAAAAATGTTAAATATCGTTATTTTTTTAGGCGAATACACTTGTTTATTTACACAAAAATATCAATTTTTTATCAATTCTTAACATTTTTGATAAATCAACAACATTATTCAAAACAAATTTCCATAAAAAACCCGAACATTGATCAATGTTCGGGTTTCTGATTTGAAACAGGCAAGTCAAAACTGACCTGTTCTGTTCATCGGGCACTTATGGACGTTTATTTACCAACCTGGTTACCAATAACACCACCGACGGCAGCACCACCAACAGTACCCCAGCCGCTGCCACCCGTTAACACGGCACCTGCCACACCACCAATGGCTGCGCCACCAATTGTGCTTTTATCACGTGTGCTCATGTTGCCACAACCGGTTAATGCAGCGGCCACAACGGCAACCAACATTACCTTGCTTACGTTTTGTACCTTCATTTTAAACTCCTTCAGGCATTGGCCAGAGATTCAACAATTAAAACATTATCCTGTTACTGACAGGTTCTCAAAATACCACTCATTTGGCTATATATTTACGATTTAAATTGTATCAATAATTCAAATATACAGGCTTTCTGACATCCACTGAAACTTACTTCAAGGCTTTGTAGCGAATCCGTTTGGGTTTGGCACCTTCTTCACCCAAACGACGTTTTTTATCGGCCTCATACTCCTGATAGTTGCCATCAAAAAACACGACTTGTGAATCCCCTTCAAACGCCAGAATATGAGTGGCAATACGATCCAGGAACCAACGGTCATGACTGATCACCATGATACTGCCGGCAAATTCCAGTAAAGCATCCTCCAGGGCACGCAACGTTTCCACGTCAAGATCGTTGGAGGGCTCGTCAAGCAACAGAACATTGCCACCTTTAATCAGCGTGGCCGCCAGATGCAAACGTCCGCGTTCACCACCCGACAGTTGTCCAACCATTTTGTTCTGGTCTGAACCCTTGAAATTGAAACGTCCCAGATAGGCACGGGCCGGCATTTCAAATTTTCCAACCGTTAGCAAGTCGGCACCATTGGAGATAAAGTCGAATACGTTTTTATCATTGCTCAGGGCTTCGCGCGACTGATCCACAAAAGAAATATTGGCAGTCTGGCCAATCTTGACCTCTCCGGAGTCGGGCTGCTCCTGCCCGGCAATCATGCGGAACAGGGTGGATTTACCGGCCCCGTTAGGACCAATGATACCCACAATGGCACCGGGCGGCACTTTAAAGCTCAGGTCATCAATCAGCAATCGATCACCAAATGCCTTACTGACATTTACAAATTCAATCACCTCGTTGCCCAAACGCTCTGCCACGGGAATAAAGATTTCCTGGGTTTCATTGCGTTTCTGGTATTCATGCGACGACAATTCCTCGAAACGGGCCAGACGTGCCTTGGATTTTGCCTGACGTCCCTTGGGATTCTGACGTACCCATTCCAGTTCTTTTTTAATGGTTTTCTGACGAGCGGACTCGGCGGCTTCTTCCTGCTGCAGGCGATTGCCTTTTTGTTCCAGCCAGGAGCTGTAGTTGCCTTTCCACGGAATGCCATGACCACGGTCAAGCTCCAGAATCCATTCCGCAGCGTTATCCAGAAAATAACGGTCGTGGGTAACGGCCACAACGGTGCCGGGGAATTTCTGCAGGAACTGTTCCAGCCACTCCACACTTTCCGCATCCAGATGGTTGGTCGGCTCATCAAGCAAAAGCATATCGGGCTTGGACAGCAACAGGCGACACAACGCAACACGGCGTTTTTCACCACCTGACAAATGGCCAACCATGGCATCCCAGGCAGGTAAACGCAACGCATCGGCCGCGATCTCCATCTGATGCTCGATATCATCGGCACCACTGGTTGCCGCTGCCGCGATAATCGCTTCCAGCTCGGCCTGTTCAGCTGCCAGTTTGTCAAAGTCGGCATCAGGCTCGGCATATTCAGCATACACCTCATCAAGGCGTTTACGGGCGGTAAACACCTCGCCCAGGCCTTCTTCCACCGACTCACGCACGGTGTGCCCGGGATTCAGCTGGGGTTCTTGCGGCAAATAGCCAATATTCAGCCCAGGCATGGGAATGGCTTCGCCTTCGATATCCTTATCAACACCGGCCATGATTTTAAGCAGGGTTGATTTGCCAGAGCCGTTCAGGCCAAGGACGCCAATTTTTGCGCCCGGAAAAAAAGACAGGGAAATATCACGCAAAATCTGCCGCTTGGGGGGCACGATTTTACCGACTCGGTTCATGGTATATACGTATTGGGCCATTTTTATATGTGTAAATATGAAAAGGACTCATTGTAGCCATTTCCTGCCGTATTGTCCGTTTGTGGAATTGGGCAGGCACTCGGGCACACATTAAAAATCCAGTACAATCAAACGATTGACTCTACGCTTACCCTATAGTGATAAACATGCTTACCTTTACTGAACACGAACTGGAACTCCTTGGAAAAACTGCCGATGCCCTTAGTGCCTATATGGGCAAGCCGGTTCTGGCCGAAGTGGATACCTCTGAAGACGGCTTTGAATGGGTGATGTTCGGCATTCCACTGGACATCAACGATGAAGCCGGGGATGAAGAGATCGTTCACATCCAGATGGGTGGCCCATCCGCACGCTTGCTGGGCAATGCCGGTGGCCTTGATGATGGACAAAAAGAGGTTTATGCCTGTGAGTTTCTGTGGGGCATCCAGCTAACCGACCAGGACAACATCCGTTTTATTCGTATTGACTATACGGGCGAAGAAGTGCAATGGACTGAAACACTGGAAGAAATGCTGCCGTTTGCGATTAACGATGAAGCCTTATCCAACGATGAAGAGATTTGGGATGATGAGGATGGTGATGATGACGAACCCGACATCACACCTCCACCCCCAACCCTGCACTAATGCTGTTTTTTATCGCGCAGATAAAGCAATAAACCCACGGGATACATGGATGCCACCAACAGGGTTGGCATCAACCCGCGCAATTGAGCCAGTCCGGGCAGCTTAACGCCCCTTGCCCGCAAATGCAGACGAAAACGGGTATAACGTGCGGCAGCCATTAAAAAAGACACTGGCTGGAACCTGAACCATGGCAGGCATTCCACTACGGTATCCCGTGCCAGCAACAATAAGCCCAACGCATGTTTTCTTCCTGTTTGCGCTCCTTCTTCGGACAAGGACCCTTCGGTTTCATGATAAACCCGAAACACCTGATTTACGAAACGCGTTAAATATCCTTCTCGGGCAATGGCACGCCAAACAAGGCTTTCCGGTACAAACCCATCTATATTCTCGGGGAATGGAAAGTACTTCAGCACTTCCGTTTGCATACAGCCAAATTTTTCACCTTTGACCGAATGCCGGAAAGTCATATCCATGGACGTCATATCCATGACATCTTCGGGATATTTATCGCCAACGATACTGCCATCAGGACGGGCACACAGACCGGTTACGGCGATATAGCCTTCACGCTGCTCGGCAGGAATGGAGCGCCAGCAGGCCCACATCTGGTTAAGGGCATCCGGGGTCAGCGTATCATCGCTATCAAGGACAACCAGCAAGCGCCCCCAGGCATTATTCACACCATTATTGAAGGCCGTTTTTTTGTGCTGGTTTCTTTGCCAGACATAACGAATGGGAAAGGGAGAGTCCTCTTGCCATTTCTCTATCAACTCACGGGTGTTGTCGGTAGAGCCGTCATCAATAATGAGCCACTCAAAATCGCTGAATTGCTGATTGCACAACGACTCATAAGCGCGCAACAAGGTATGTGCACGGTTATAAGTCGGAGTCAATACAGTAAAAGAAAACTGATTATCTGTCATGGCTGAAAGTAAATAACGATTTTGCTTTATTAATGGCCGCTGAACCCACAAACAACATGGTTAGTTTGCCATGTTAATAATGCTTAACATGTAGTGAATCGTAAAATGCGTAATTGACATTAAAAGCCAGAGCTTTACATGAAAAAGGCCGCTGTCTGGGACAACGGCCTTAAATTTTTGCCATACGGGCAAAGCACGGTTAATGCCATGACGGCATTAAACACGTTTCACTTTTTCCAGCATTTTGAACACGCCTTTTGGTGAGCTAACAAACAAACGTTTGAAAGCTTTACCCAAGCAACGGCGCTCAAGAGTATTGCGACGTACGCGCTTGATTTCAGCCATGAGATTCTCCAGATAATAAATTGGTTAGCCCGTTAGTGTACTTGAAATATGCCTGCTTATCAATCGATAGCCCATCATGCAGAAATTAAATAAATCTCCATGCATTCTCACGCAGCCCCACTTGTTTACTCAGGGACCACCCTCATTTTCATGGCCAGCTCAAACGCCACCCGCAAAGAAGATTCGTCGGCAACCCCCTGCCCGGCAATGTCAAAAGCAGTGCCATGGTCAACGCTGGTGCGGATGAAAGGCAAGCCAACAGTTACGTTAACGCCATTGTCCACGCCCAGGTATTTCACGGGTATCAAGCCCTGGTCATGATATTGGGCCACGACAATATCAAACTCTCCCTTGCGGGCGCGCATGAATATGGTGTCGCCGGGATAAGGGCCGCTGACGTTCACGCCCTGTTCACGCATATACTCAATGGCGGGGGCAATAATATTGACATCTTCCAGCCCAAAACGCCCTTCTTCACCGGCATGCGGGTTTAAACCTGCCACGGCAACACGCGGATGCTCAATGCCCAGCTGGCGACAGGCCTGGTGTGCCAGCCGGATGGCCGTGCATTCATTTTCATACGTAACCTGTTGCGGCACCGCCGACAACGGGATATGAATCGTCACCAGCAACACCCGCAATTCGTCGTTTAACAGCATCATGCCCACCTGCCCCGCACCCGAACGTTGCGCCAGGATTTCAGTATGGCCGGGATGATCCACCCCCGCCATTTTCAAAGAAACCTTGTGCAAGGGTGCGGTCACAATGGCGACAATTTGCCCCGCCATGGCATCATCAATAGCCTGGCAAAGATAGGCATAAGCCCCCTGCCCGGCTTCTTTGCTAACCTGCCCCAGAGGCAGGCTGGCCGGAATGGGCGGTGCGCAGTTAATGACAGGAATAACAACAGCATCCGATGTGGCTGGCGTTGCAACATGTCCCGTCAGACTTTCCTGAAGATAATTATTCATGCTGGCAAATTCCCGGATATGCACCTGCGACAGTGCCAGAAAACCCGCCGCCCTGACCAGACTGCCCGTATCACCATACACCACCGCCGGTGCCGGCAAGCCGTTTGCAAACAGTTTCACAACCAGTTCGGGGCCAATGCCGGCCGCATCCCCCATGGTAATGCCCAGCGGCAAAGCCGCCTGTTGTAATGATTCGCCTGACATACTCCGCCCTTCCAATAAACAAGATTGCCAGTATTACATATTAATAAGATTTCCGTCTTCCAAGTTTAACAGTTCAGCCCTGCCATTCAGGCACAAATTCACACCTATTAATGGCAGGGTTTCATGGCTTTGGTGGCAAAGCCGTCATATAATGAATCTGGATGTTTGAACAGTATTCCCCTTTCCCCTTATTTTTTTCCACCCGTCCAAAAGCCTTCAAGCATAACGGTATCCATACACATGAGCTCTCAAATCAAGATCGTCGGCGCCCGACAAAACAACCTTAAAAACCTCGATGTCACTTTCAACACCGGTGAGTTCACGGTCATTACCGGGGTGTCCGGGTCCGGCAAAAGCTCCCTGGCGTTTGATACCCTTTATGCCGAAGGCCAACGCAAGTATGTGGAAACCTTTTCCCCTTACGCGCGCCAGTTCCTGGACCGCATGGACAAGCCCCAGGTGGAACGCATCGAAGGCATTTTGCCCGCCATTGCGATTGACCAGACCAATCCGGTCCGCAATTCGCGCAGCTCGGTAGGCACCATGACCGAGTTGAACGACCATCTGAAACTGCTGTATGCCCGTGCCGCCCGCCTGTACTGCCGCTGTTGCGCGCGTGAAGTCAAAAAAGACAATCCGGAAAGCATCTACCAATCACTGGCCAGCCTGTCCGCCACTGCTGATCCCCGTTTGATTATTACCTTCCCGGTGATTGTGCCCCTTAATTACTCCGAAGAAGAAATCAAAAGCTATCTTGAGCAACAGGGCTACACGCGAATTCATGTCGAGGAAACCCGCACGGTCACCCGCCTGGTGAAAGACAAGAAAAAGAAAGAAAAGCCGGTTTCTGAAACCCAGCGCGTACTGTATGTGGTGCAAGACCGGCTGCGCTTTTCAAATGCGGAAAAATCCCGCGTGATGGAGGCGCTTGAGGCCTGTCTGAAATATGGCAACGGACACTGTTCGGTTTACGTGCTTGACACTGAAAACACCCCCCTGCATACCTGGAAATTCAGTGACCAGCTGCATTGCGCCCACTGCGATATCAGCTACTCCGCCCCCTTGCCCAGCACGTTTTCATTCAACTCCCCCCTGGGAGCCTGCGAAACCTGCAGGGGCTTTGGCCGGGCCATGGGGATTGATTTTGGCCTGGTGATTCCCGATGAAAGCAAGTCCCTGGAAGAAGGTGCTGTCAAACCCTGGCAAACGCCCAGCTACAAAGAATGCCAAACCGAAATGATGCAATATGCAAAAAAAATTGGCATCCGCACGGCAACTCCCTGGAACAGCCTCAACCAGGCCGAAAAAAACTGGGTCCTGTATGGCGACCCCGAATGGAAGGGCGGCGCCTCGGCCTGGAAACACCAGTGGTACGGGGTGCAACGGTTTTTTGACTGGCTGGAAACCAAGTCCTACAAAATGCACGTGCGCGTGCTGCTGTCCAAGTACCGCAGCTACACGCCCTGCCCGGCCTGCCATGGCTCACGCCTGAAACCCGATGCCAACCTGTGGCGCCTGGGCAATACCCGCCAGAACGACCCGATTACTGGCAATTACAAACGCTTCAAGCCAGTAGGAGCCACCTGGCGCGAAGCACAACTGAACCAGCTGGGCGGCCTGGCCATTCATGACCTGATGCAGCTACCTATCGAACGGGTACATGCCCTGTTCCAGCAACTGGAGCTGGGGACAGACAACGATGCCGCGATGACCCTGGTACTGACCGAAATCCGCACGCGCCTGAAATTCCTGTGCGATGTCGGGCTGGGTTATTTAAGCCTGGACCGTCAAAGCCGCACCCTGTCGGGTGGCGAAGTGCAGCGCATCAACCTGACCACGGCCCTGGGTACTTCGCTGGTGAATACGCTGTTTGTGCTGGATGAACCCTCCATTGGCCTGCATCCGCGTGACATGCACCGCATTATCGAGGTCATGCTGCGCCTGCGCGATGCCGGCAATACCCTGGTGGTGGTTGAACACGACCCGCAAGTGATGGTGGCGGCCGACCGGATTCTGGATATTGGCCCGGGCCCGGGCGAACGGGGCGGTGAAATCATTTTTGACGGTACTCCCGGGCAATTGCGCTCGGCCTCTTCGCTGACCGGCCAATACCTGGGCGGCAAACTGAAAGTGGAGTCACCCCGTCCCATGCCGGTCAGTGGCAATACGCCCCGGCTGATTCTTGAAGGCGTGACAGCCAATAACCTCAAGCACTGCGATGTGTCATTTCCACTGGGCCGACTGGTCTGCATTACCGGAGTATCCGGTTCCGGTAAATCCACCCTGATCCAGGATGTGCTGCATCCGGCCCTGCTCAAGCATTTTGGCAAACCCACCGAAGCCCCCGGGCCGTTTACCCGCCTGCTGGGCGCCGAGCAACTGGCCGATGTCGTCATGGTGGACCAGTCTCCCATAGGCAAAACCGCCCGCTCCAACCCGGCCAGTTACGTCGGGGCTTTTGATGCCATCCGCAAACTGTTTGCCCAGGCGGTGGTCTCCCGCGAGCGTGGTTACACGGCAGGCACGTTCAGTTTCAATAGCGGTGACGGACGCTGCCCCACCTGTGGCGGCACAGGTTTCGAGCATGTGGAGATGCAGTTCCTGTCAGATGTCTATCTGCGTTGCCCCGATTGCGATGGCAAACGTTTCAGGCCTGAAATATTGGAAGTCACGATTGAACACCTGGGACGCAAGGCCTCCATTGACCAGGTGCTGGCCATGACCGTGCACGAAGCCCTGGAGTTCTTCAAGGGCTTGCGCGACGTGCAAACCAGCCTGATGCCGCTTTCGGATGTGGGGCTGGAGTACCTCACACTGGGCCAGCCCGTGCCCACCCTGTCGGGTGGAGAGGCCCAGCGCCTTAAACTGGCCGGTCACCTGGCCACGGCCGCCCGCAGTGGCATTTCAAGTGCCAAGGTGGCCAAAAAAGGCAGCCTCTTCCTGTTTGACGAACCCACCACCGGGCTGCATTTTGATGATGTGGCCCGCCTGATGCGCGCCTTCCGCAAGCTGCTGGCTGCCGGCCATTCCCTGTTGATTATTGAACATAATCTGGATGTGATCAGGGCGGCCGACTGGATCATTGATCTGGGTCCCGAAGGGGGTGAAGCCGGTGGCCAGATTGTGGCCCAGGGCTCTCCCGCCGAGATCATGCAACATGCCAGCTCCCATACCGGCCATGCCCTGCGCGAGTATGAACAAAACATACTCAGCACGGTGCCAGGCAAGCTGAACGAGGCCTCTGTGTCCTATTTGGGAACCGCCCTGCGCCAGCCAGCCGGCCGCAACGTTGTCA
>JBBADT010000065.1:0-14471 GCA_041656315.1 Advenella sp. | reverse complement strand
TTTACAACGCAGTGGGCTATGGTGTAATTACCCTGTTGTTAAGCAGTATTACCTTATACTCCATTGGGGTACCATTAACCAGTAAACCCCGTTTGGAAAAAAACGCCAAAATCCTCATAGGCCTGCTTGGCATGGCTGGCTTCATGGTAACGCAAACCCGAACCGGCTTGCTGGTTTTGCCGGTATATTTACTGCTGGGCATTTTGTTAGCCTGGAAAGATAAATCTCGGATCAAAATTGTGGTTGGCTACCTGGTCAGCATTACCGTTATCTTTGCCCTGTTGTTTACCATTCCAATGGTACAAAACCGGGTGGAAGAAGCTAAAAATGAATTTTTGCAATGTCTTCATGTTAATCCTATTGCCGACGAGTCTATCTGTATTCGTTTGCAATTGTGGAACACCGCCATTGATATATGGAAGCGCAACCCCTTAACCGGTACGGGCAGCAATGCGCAATTCAGTAAAGAATTGCAAAATCATAGTGTTCCCAAGGGCTTGGCCTCGCCAACCACCGCCAATGATTTTGGGGAACCGCATAACGATTATTTGCAGGCATTAAGCAGCTTTGGTCCATTGGGGGTATTAGGTTTGTTGTTTTTATATTTTGCCCCTGCGTTGGTATTTGTAAAACGCCTGGTTCAATCCAACCAGCTGGCCATTCGCAGTTTTGCCGCCATGGGGGCCGCTGTTTGTTTGGGCTTTGCGATGTACAGCATGACCGAGCTCATGTTCCGCGGTATGCGCACGCTTTCTTTCTATACCTTCATGGTGGCGGTATTCTTGCTGCTTTCTGCCGCCCGGAAAGACAGTCAAGTGTCCGGCAAACAGGCTTAAAGCTGACAAGTTAAACGCGTAAGGACTCAAGGGTTTTCAAGTATTGCGGATTGAATAACGTTAAAATGAACAATTCTGCCCGGTAAAACCGGGCATGCGCCAGATAAACTGCAAGGTAAGACATATCATGAGTACCGATTCAGCCGTAACACCCGCTTCAAAAAACGCCAATTACGACGCCACCAAAAAACAAAAATCATTTGAAAAAACGTCGCGTATTCCTATCAAGATCATTCCTGCCGAGCGTTTAAAAAAACCCGACTGGATTCGTGTAAAGGCCGCCGCACCCAACTCGCAATTTAACGACATCAAGCGTATTCTGCGCGAAAACGATATGTTTACCGTGTGTGAAGAAGCCTCCTGCCCGAACATAGGTGAATGCTTTGGCAAGGGCACGGCCACCTTCATGATTATGGGTGATAAATGTACCCGCCGCTGCCCCTTTTGTGATGTGGGTCATGGCCGCCCAGATCCGCTGGATGTTAACGAACCGGCCAACCTGGCCAAATCCATTGCGCAAATGCGCCTGAAATACGTGGTGATTACATCGGTCGACCGCGATGACCTGCTGGACGGTGGCGCTGGCCATTTTGTTGAATGCATTAACGAAGTGCGCGAACGTTCGCCCCTAACCACCATTGAAGTCCTGGTACCCGATTTTCGTGGTCGGCTGGAAAAAGCTTTGGACATTTTTGCCCAAGGCGTACCTGATGTCATGAACCACAACCTGGAAACCGTACCCCGTTTATACAAGCAGTCTCGCCCGGGGGCCGATTACATGCATTCGTTAAAACTGCTGAAAGACTTCAAGGCCCGCCACCCGGATGTACCCACCAAATCAGGCTTAATGGTTGGCCTGGGTGAAACCGATGAGGAAATTCTACAGGTTATGCGTGACATGCGTGAGCATGATATTGAAATGCTGACTATTGGCCAGTACTTGCAGCCTTCCGAGCATCACTTGCCTGTGACGCGTTATGTGCACCCCGACACCTTTAAAATGTTTGAGGAAGAGGCGTATAAAATGGGCTTTACCCATGCTGCAGTGGGCGCGATGGTAAGGTCTTCTTACCATGCGGATCAGCAGGCGCATGCGGCTGGGGTGTAAACAGTTTTGGTGATTTAAAAATATAAAATGCTCTGCTAAAAAGCAGGGCATTTTTGTTAAAACACGTTTTCCAATTAATAGGTCTGTTTGAAAAGGATCAGTATTAGTGTAAAGTCAGTTATATATATTTACGCTAATTGACATTATTGAAAGTCAATCTGATTTATTGTTATCAATTTAGTATATATTTGCGCATTTATTAAATACGGTTTGAATGTATGGGAAATATGTTGGGAATATATAAAAACTAGGTAATTGGAATGAGTCGGTTACATTATGGTAAAGTTTGATGTTTCGGTCTCTTGAAAATATGGAAATAGTGTAATGAGCTCTAAATTAATACCGACAGTCTTATGTGGTGGTGCTGGTTCACGACTTTGGCCTGTTTCCCGAGAAGGGCATCCCAAGCCCTTTATTCGTTTGGCCGATAATCAAAGTTTGCTGCAAAAATCTTTTCTTCGAGGATTTTCAATAAACGGTGTCAACGATATTCTTACCGTAACCAATCGGGAACTGTTTTTTCAGACCGAAGATGAATTGGCAGAGTTGAAGCTCAAGAATATTCGCAGTAACTATATCCTTGAGCCATTTGGTCGTAATACTGCCGCAGCCATTGTAAGTGCTGCCATGTACGTGAAACAGGAATTTGGGGATGAGGCTATTTTGCTGGTTTTGGCTGCCGATCATCTTATTTCAGATCAAGATGCGTTTCGGGCTGCCGTAGACAAAGCGGTCAAACTGGCCGAAAGTGGTCGTTTGGTGACTTTTGGAATTAAGCCAACTCATCCTGAAACCGGGTACGGTTATATAGAGGCGAACGGCTCTGATGTTGTCCGATTCGTTGAGAAGCCAGAGGCGCAAGTGGCTCAGGAATACATGGACTCCGGCCGTTTTTATTGGAATTCCGGTATGTTCTGTTTCCGTGTGGATGCCATTTTGCGAGAACTTGAAACTCATTGTCCGGATGTTGTGTCGTCAGTCCAGGTTTGTTTGGGGGCTTCCAAGGAGCTTTCAGGAGAAAAGCAAAAACAGCTTAGCCTTGATGCGGATACATTCCGTCTTGTACCGGATATTTCCATTGACTATGCAGTGATGGAAAAATCAAATGTAGTATCTGTAGTGCCTTGTGATATTGGCTGGAGCGATATTGGTTCCTGGGCGGCCTTAAGTGCGGTGGGTGAGTCCGATGAAAATGGTAATCGGGTTGAAGCTGAAGCTTTGCTGGAAAATGTAAAAAACTGCTATATCAAAAGTGAAGAACGTTTTGTGGGTGCCATTGGACTGGAAAACCTGGTTATTGTGGATACACCTGATGCGCTGCTGGTCGCCAATAAGCAGTACAGCCAGGATGTGAAGAAAATATATACGACATTAAAAAAGAATGATAATGAGCTTTATAAATGGCATCGTACCGTTTACCGTCCATGGGGCAGCTATACTGTTCTGGAAAACAGTGACCGTTTCAAAATCAAGCGTCTGGAAGTTAAACCGGGTGGCCGCCTGAGTTTGCAAATGCACCATCATCGTAGTGAACACTGGATTGTGGTGAGCGGAATGGCAAAGGTCGTCAATGGTGAGCAAGAGCTGCTGGTGAATATCAATGAATCTACGTACATTCCTGCCGGGCACAGGCATCGTCTGGAAAACCCTGGTGTGATAAACCTGGTTTTAATTGAAGTTCAAAGCGGAGAATATCTCGGAGAAGATGACATTGTTCGCTTTCAGGATGTATATGGTCGTGTTGAACAATGATATTTTTACAATCACCTGTTAGTTGTAAAATCAAATTTATAAGGGATATTTAATAAAATGAAAAAGGCTATTATTACGGGTGTTACAGGTCAGGATGGCGCTTATTTGAGTCAAATTCTGCTTGAAAAAGGTTATACCGTATATGGTACTTATCGTCGAACCAGTTCTGTTAATTTCTGGCGTATAGAAGAGCTGGGTATCCAGAATCATCCAAATTTTCATTTGGTGGAATACGACCTGACAGATTTGGGTGCCAGTATTTCTCTGGTTCAGAAATATCAGCCAGACGAAATCTATAATCTTGCCGCACAAAGCTTTGTAGGTGTCAGTTTTGATCAACCCACAACGACAGCTCAAATCTCAGGATTGGGGGCCTTGAATCTTCTTGAGGCCATTCGTCTGATCAATACTAAAATCCGCTATTACCAGGCAAGTACGTCTGAGATGTTTGGTAAAGTACAGACCATTCCCCAGAATGAAAATACCCCGTTCTATCCGCGCAGTCCTTATGGCGTCTCCAAGCTGTTTGCGCATTGGATGACAGTTAACTATCGTGAAAGTTACGATATTTTTGGCAGTAGCGGCATTCTTTTCAATCATGAAAGTCCCTTGCGTGGGCGTGAATTCGTGACCCGGAAAATTACCGACAGCGTTGCCAAAATCAAGCTGGGCAAGCTGGATATCCTGGAATTGGGTAATCTGGATGCCAAGCGTGACTGGGGGTATGCCAAGGAATATGTTGAGGGCATGTGGCGTATTTTGCAGGCCGATCAACCAGATACATTTGTGTTGGCGACTAACCGAACCGAAACCGTTCGTGACTTTGTTCGTCTGGCGTTTAAGGCCGTTGATATCGACCTGGAGTTTTCAGGAAAAGATGAAAACGAAACTGCCGTTAATGTTGCTGATGGCAAAGTAGTGATGAAAGTAAATCCGCGATTCTATCGTCCGGCAGAGGTGGATCTGTTAATTGGTGATCCTTCCAAAGCCAAGGCTATATTGGGTTGGGAGCCAAAAACTTCACTTGAATCATTGTGTGAAATGATGGTCAAAGAGGATCTGCGCCGTAACCAGCAGGGTTTTTCATTCTGATCATGCCATGAAATCATATCAGCCGACTAAGGTTTTAGTAACAGGTGCTTCAGGGTTTACCGGGCAATATGTGGTTCGTGAGCTGAAATCCGCGGGATATCAGGTCATCGAGTTGGGCTCTAAAACCGTTTCGCGAGAGAATTATTATCAGGTTGATTTGCTTGATTATGAACAGTTAAGCAAAATAATTACAGATATTAAACCCGATTACGTCATACACCTGGCTGCTATTGCCTTTGTTGGGCATGGTGATGTCAGGGCTTTTTATGATGTCAATTTGGTAGGCACCCGGTATTTGCTTCAGGCACTTAGTGCTCCAGGGCAAAACGTAAAGTCCGTGTTACTGGCCAGTAGCGCCAATGTTTATGGTAATTCGTCCGCAGGTAGTTTGTCTGAACAGGCCCCTCCTGACCCGGTTAATGATTATGCAGTGAGCAAGCTGGCCATGGAGTTCATGGCCAGAACTTACCGCAAAAAGTTGCCAATTATCATCACTCGCCCATTTAACTATACGGGAATAGGGCAGGAGCCATACTTTGTCATTCCCAAAATTGTTTCGCATTTTCGTGAACGCAAAGCTGAACTTGAGTTGGGCAATACAGAGGTCTGGCGTGATTTTGGCGATGTGCGGGCGGTGGCAAAGGCGTACAGGCAATTGCTTGAAGTACCGGCCGCTATTGGTAAAACAATAAACGTCAGTACAGGGAAAGCCACTTCGCTGGGCGATATCATCCGTATTTGTGAGGCTATTACAGGTCACACTTTGACAGTCAAAGTTAACCCTGCTTTTATACGGGAAAATGAAGTTAAAACATTAACTGGAAACGCCCAGTTGTTGCACTCTTTGATTCCAGATTGGCAACCCACAGACATCAAGCACACCCTGGCCTGGATGCTGGCGGGTGATGCGGCATCATCACAAGAATAGTGAGCCTGTATTGAAAGTTCTTCATGTTTTTAAAACATACTATCCTGATACATATGGTGGCATTGAGGAAGTGATTTACCAACTGGCTACACATAGTGCACAGTATGGTATACAGGCCGAAGTATTTACGGTAAGTAAAAATGTATCGGTACCGGCTGATGATATGTATGACGGTCATCGCGTGCATCGGGTCAAGCAGGATTTTGAGTTTGCATCAACCACATTCTCTCTGTCCGCCTTTAGGCAATTCCGTAAAGTCGCCAGGGATTTTGACGTTATTCATTACCATTTCCCCTGGCCTGTCATGGACTTACTGCATTTTTCCGGGGGGCATGGAAAACCGTCTGTTGTGACCTATCATTCCGACATTATTAAACAGAAATTTCTGTTGCAACTTTATAAACCCGTTCAGCAGCGGTTTTTGAAAAGTGTGCAGGCCATTGTCGCGACCTCTCCCAATTATGCGAAAAGCAGTGCAGTGTTAAGAGAGTTTCCCAATAAGTTATCCACTATCCCTATAGGTATTGCACCTGTAGCACTTACTGATGAAATTTGGGAAAGAATAAGGCACTGGGAAAAAGTGCTTGCGGGACCATTTTTTCTGTTTATCGGTGCCTTGCGTTATTACAAGGGGCTGGATACCTTGGTAGAAGCGGCTGCCAAAGTTTCTTACCCAATAGTTATCGCTGGAGCCGGTTCAGAAGAGGTTCGCTTGAAAGAGGCTGTACAAAAGAAAGGGCTGTCAAATGTAATGTTTGTTGGACCGGTTTCTGAAAATGACAAATATGCCTTGTTATACTTGAGTTACTGTTTTGTTTTCCCATCTTTTACCCGTACCGAAGCCTACGGTATTGTATTGGTTGAGGCCTCTATGTATGGCAAGCCCATGATTACCTGTGAAATCGGTACGGGTACTACATATATCAATCAGGATAAAGAAACTGGCATAGTTGTACCGCCACAAGACCCTGATGCATTTGCAAGTGCCATGGAACAGTTGTGGAATGCACCAGAGTTGGCAAGGCAATATGGGCATCATGCGCAACAGCGTTATGAGCGCTATTATACGGCAGAGCGCATGATGCAACGTTATGCTGAACTATATAAAAATGTCTTGATGCAGGGTTTGCCGCGTTCTGAGATTCAAAATAGAGAATAACCTAAGGAATTAATTGTGGTCTTTACACAAATGATACACGCCGTATGGAACTACAGGGGTTTCATCAAGGGGAGCGTGAAACGGGAATTCCAGTCCAAATACAGGAATTCACTTTTAGGTGCGGCATGGATGGTATTGAATCCGCTGGCAATGATTATTGTCTATACCGTCATCTTTTCCCAGATTATGCGTGCCCGCTTGCCCGGCGTGGATTTTCCTTATGCATACAGTATTTATTTATGTGCAGGTGTCCTAACCTGGGGACTATTTTCTGAAATAGTCAGCCGTTCACAAAATGTATTTTTGGATAATGCGGGTTTATTGAAAAAGTTGAGTTTTCCGAGGTTATGCCTGCCGGTTATTGTGATTGTGAACGCTGTGCTTAACTTCACTATCGTGTTCACCCTTTTTACGGCTTTTCTTCTGATTACAGGACAATTTCCGGGAATTTATTTTTTGGGTGTATTTCCTGTTTTGCTGCTGCTGGTGCTATTTGCCATTGGCTTGGGTATGACGGTTGGTGTCTTGAATGTTTTCTTTCGTGATGTGGGTCAGTTCTTTGGAATTGTTTTGCAGTTCTGGTTTTGGCTTACACCTATTGTGTATGTCGCCAATATCTTGCCACAGTGGGCGCAGAATTATTTGCAACTCAACCCGATGACGCCAATTGTGCAAGCTTTTCAAACAATCCTGGTTCATGCTCAATGGCCTGACTGGGGTTCGTTGTGGTTAGTGGGAGTTGAGGCGTTGATTTTGTGTTTTATGGGATTGAACTTATTCCGTAAACACGCCGGTGACATGGTGGACGAACTGTAATGGGAACAATCACAGTAAATAATCTTGGCAAGGCTTATAAACAATATAAAACGCGCTGGTCCAGATTGGCAGAATGGGTGCTGCCGGGAAAACGTAAATATCATGACCTGAAATGGGTGCTGCGAGACATTAGTTTTAATGTTGGGGCGGGTGAAGCGGTTGGGATAATCGGTATTAACGGTGCAGGTAAAAGTACATTGCTAAAGATGATTACCGGCACCACTCAACCTACTACGGGCAGTATTAATATTGCCGGGCGTGTGGCAGCTTTGCTGGAACTTGGCATTGGGTTTCATCCAGATTTTACCGGACGGCAAAATGTATATATGGCCGGGCAATTAATCGGGTATTCCGTAGAGGAAATTTCCAGTTTGATGCCGGCCATAGAGGCTTTTGCCGAGATTGGTGATTATATTGACATGCCGGTTCGGGTTTACAGCAGTGGCATGCAAATGCGTCTGGCATTCAGTGTTGCTACCGCGAAGCGACCTGATATCTTGATTATTGATGAGGCCTTGTCGGTGGGGGATGCCTACTTTCAGCACAAGAGTTTTGATCGGATTCGTGAATTTAATGGGCAGGGCACAACCTTGCTGATTGTCAGTCATGATAAAGCGGCCATTCAGAGTATTTGTGATAAAGCGATACTCTTAAACGCGGGACGAATGGCAATGGAAGGGAAACCAGAGGCAGTGATGGATTATTACAATGCATTGCTTGCCGATAAAGAAGGTACTAAAGTTGAGCAAAAAATCCAGAAAAATGGAAAAATTCAGACCGTCTCAGGTACCGGGGAGGTTACCGTTACGGAAGTTCTGTTGCTAAACGAGGCGGGACAGGCTGTTGAGGCGATTGAAGTAGGCCAGAACGTTGTTTTGCAAGTGACGACGACAGTTCATAAGCCGGTTTCCAGGTTGGTGTTGGGTTATGGTATTAAAGACCGGTTGGGTCAGGTCATGTATGGAACAAACACGCATCATACCCAACAAATCCTGGAAAATCTTGAAGCGGGTAAACAATGTGTTTTTAATATCAAATTCCCGGCGAATCTGGGACCTGGTACTTATTCCGTTCAGCTTGCCTTGACGGGGGGCGTAACTCATCTGGAGCAGAACTATGAGTGGCGGGATTTGGCACTGATATTTGATGTGGTAAATACGTCCCGAATACTTTTTGCCGGTTCTGCATGGATAGAGCCTGAAATTGAGGTGGTGGTGTAATGGGAATCTTGTCTTACGCACAGAATTTTGAAGATGTTATGCTTTGGCGGGCATTGCGTCATATTGAAAACGGGTTTTACATTGATATTGGCGCCAATGACCCTGTTGTTGATTCTGTCAGTCTTGCTTTTTATGAGCATGGCTGGAGAGGGGTTCATGTTGAACCAACACCGCAATATTCCGATAAATTACGTTCTTCAAGGCCTGATGAGCATGTAGAACAAGTTGCTATCGGCATGCAGTCCGGATCGATCATATTTTATGAAATTGAAGGTACGGGTTTATCAACGGTAAAACGTGAGGTTGCCGAGCAACATAGAAAAGATGGCTTTTCTTTTACAGAGACGAGGGTAGACGTCATACCTTTAAGTGCGCTTCTTGAGCAGTATGATGAGCATGAAATTCATTGGCTTAAGATTGATGTCGAAGGACTGGAAAAGGAAGTCCTTGAAAGCTGGGCAGATGCACCGGCACGCCCATGGATTTTAGTTATTGAAAGTACAAGACCTTCTTTAGCAGAGGTTAATTTCCAGGACTGGGAGGACATAGTACTGAAGAAAGGCTATATATTTGCGTATTTTGATGGGCTGAATCGTTTTTATGTGCATGAATCACATGAAAACCTGCTTGAGGCTTTTGGCGCGCCTCCTAATGTTTTTGATCAGGCTGTTTTGAGTGGAACCGCTTCCAATTTTTTATGCAAAAATGTGTTGGGAATGCGCAAGCAGATTGAATCGAGGGCGATTAAGGCAGAGGCAGCTGTCATTAAGGCAGAGGCAAGGGCAAAAGAGTTGGAAAACAGGATCGCAGAGAAAGAGGCTTATGTCCAGACTTTACTTGGGAGTACTTCCTGGAAAATAACAGCACCATTACGTTATACGGGTGAGCAGATAAAACGCTTTAAATCAAAAAGTATCCGGAACAGGATCAAGATTTTTGTGGGCAAAACGGCGCATTATATTCTCAGGCGACCCCGGCTCAAACGAATGGCACTTTACATCCTGAATCGTTGTCCGGGACTCAAGGCTCGAATATCCCGTTTAACGGCAGGCACCATCGGTATGATGCTGGTTCCGGCTCAATATGTACCCACAAAATTAATACAACTTACACCACGGGCACGTCATATTTATCGTGACCTTAAAATTGCCATGGAACAGAATAATAAGGGGAACGATTAATGCGCATTGTGATAGATATGCAAGGGGCTCAATCCACGGGATCGCGTCATCGTGGGATCGGGCGTTACACAATGGCATTGGTGCAAGAGATTGTACGTAATCGGGGGGATCACGAAGTTATTCTTGCCGTAAATGGCTATTTCTCTGACTCCATAGAGCCAATACGCACGGCTTTTGATAAGCTGTTGCCACCGGAAAATATTCAGATCTGGAATACCGTCACGCCTACAGCCAAGGCTGAAACGGACAATGACTGGCGACGACACGCCGGTGAACTTCTTAGGGAAGCTTTCCTGGCCAGTCTGAAGCCTGATGTGGTGCTTGTGTCCAGTCTGTTTGAAGGGCTGACGGATAATGCTGTAACCAGCATCGCTCAATTCACACGTGATTTTCCGACGGCTGTGATTTTGTATGACCTGATTCCGCTCATCCATCATGAGATCTATCTTGAAAATCCTGTCGTAAAAGCCTACTATTCCGAGAAAATTGAATTTTTTGCGTCAGGCTGACCTCTGGTTGGCCATTTCAGAATCCTCACGCCAAGAGGGCATTTCCCATTTGGACTTGTCAAAGGATTGGTCTGCCAATATTTCAACAGATGCTGATGGGCATTTCCGTAAGGTGCCTGTTTCTGCCGAAGCGGAAAGTGAATTGCGGAAAAAATATGGTTTGTATCATCCTTTTGTGATGTACACCGGGGGTATTGATCATCGCAAGAATATTGAAGGTTTAATTCGTTCTTATGCCAAATTACCCCAAAATTTGCGTGCATCGCACCAATTGGCCATTGTCTGCAGCATTCAGGCTGAAAACAGACGCAATCTTGAGGCTTTGGCCCGCAAATGTGGTCTTGAAGAAGATGAGCTGATCCTTACCGGTTTTGTATCCGAAGAAGACCTCGTCAGGCTTTATAATCTTTGTCATCTTTTTGTCTTTCCTTCATGGCATGAGGGGTTCGGCTTACCGGCTTTGGAAGCCATGCGTTGTGGTGCGCCGGTCATTGGGGCCAATACGTCCAGCTTGCCAGAGGTCATTGGCTTGCCAGAAGCTTTATTTGACCCCCATTCAGATGATGATTTTGCCCGGCTGATGGAGCGGGCCCTGAACGATGAGGATTTTCGCGCTCGACTTGTGAAGCATGGCAAGCATCAGGCAATGAAATTTTCATGGGCAGAGAGTGCTCGCCGTGCAATTGTGCAGATGGAGCGTCTTGTTGCCCATCAGAAAAGCCATTCAACGAATAGCGTTCCAGACCGCCGCCTTAAACTGGCCTACATTTCACCCTTACCTCCCGAGCGATCAGGTATTGCCGATTACAGTGCTGAACTGTTGCCAGAGTTGGCCAGGCACTATGATATTGAGGTTGTGGTTGTACAGGATAATGTTACGGATGAATGGATCAATGCCAATTGTCCAATACGTACGGTTCAATACTTTAGAGACAACGCCAGCAGTTATGATCGGGTGTTGTATCAGTTTGGCAATTCGGCTTTTCATCAGCATATGTTTGAATTGCTCGGTACTCACCCGGGGGTTGTCGTTCTTCATGATTTTTATTTGTCGGGCATATCCCATTACATGGAAGCGCATGCCATTGAACCCGCTTTCTGGACAAAAGAGTTATACCATGCGCATGGTTATGCCGCATTTTATGACAGATATCATAGCAAGGATGAAGTGGATGTTATCTGGAAGTATCCGTGCAGCCTGAGTGTGGTGCAGAACAGTTTGGGTGTGATTGCCCATTCCCAGAACTCGTTGCGTTTGGCCAAGCGGTGGTATGGTGATAACGGTGAGAACTGGGCAGTGATTCCTCATATGCGTGATCCTCATGTCAATAAAGACAGGGTATTGGCTCGTCAGGCATTGGGTTTGGGAGTGGATGACTTCGTTGTGTGTTCCTTCGGTATGCTTGGCCCCACAAAATTAAATCACCGCCTGTTGGAAGCATGGTTGAATTCACGGTTGGGTGCAGACAAAAATTGTCATCTTGTCTTTGTCGGTGAGAATCATCCTGGCACTTATGGGGTAGAGTTGCTCGAGATCATTCGGAACCATCGTGCTGAAAAAAACATTCGTATCACGGGCTGGGCAGATCTGGATCTTTTCCGAAATTATCTTGCTGCCGCTGATATGGGAGTTCAATTACGCACCTTGTCACGAGGGGAAACCTCAGGGACGGTTCTTGACTGTATGTGCCACAGTCTGGCGACGATCGTCAATGCTAATGGCAGTATGGCGGATTTGAACGAGCAGGCTGTCTGGATGTTGTCAGACGAATTTTCCGATGAAGAGCTTATCACCGCATTGGAAACACTTTGGCAAGATGGCGATAAGCGGCAGTCCCTGGGGAAACGGGCAAGGGAAGTCATCCTTGAGGATCATGACCCCCGATATTGCGCGGGACAATACCAGGATGCCATTGAAAACTTTTATAAGTCAGCACAAAATGGTTTGCCAGGTCTCTTGCCTGCTATTGCAAAAAAATCAGCAACCGCTCAACCAGATACGGAATTAATCGCTCTTTCAAGCCATCTTGCGGATTGTTTTCCTTTACGGCCCCAAAAAAAACAATTGTTGCTTGATGTGAGTGGATTGATTGGGAATAGTGAACACACAGTGATACGAAACACGATCAGGGAGTGGCTGATAAATCCTCCTGATAACTACCGGATCGAGCCCGTTTATGCCTCAGGTGAAAATGAGTATCGGTATGCACGACATTTTTCGGCGGGCCTGATGGGTTGTCCCGAGCATTGTTTGCAGGACGAGCCCATTGAGTTTGCCGTGGGTGATATATTTTTTGTTTTGGACGTACCACAATCTGTACAGACAATGCACAGTGACTTCTACCAGACACTGCGTGTGCGGGGAGTGATGATTCAATGTCTGGTTGATGATGCCAGTGGTGTTCAACGGCTTCAGAATTTTGGGGGGAATGCCACTTTGTTCCTTGAAGAAATTCTTGGTGGTCGCGTTTTCTGACGGTTAAGCATGAAAGTTATACTTAATGTCGAGCCTATACGTTTTCCATTAACCGGGATTGGTCGTTACACTTATGAGCTGGCTAAAGCGTTGCGCACATCCTCCTGTATTGATGAGCTGAAATTGTTTTCAGCAACTCGTTTTTTGCAGGAACTGCCGCAATCCGACTTGAAAGATAATCCTGTACATGGGCTTAAACGGATGGTTCAAAAGAGCTATCTGGCCATGGAGGCATATCGTTTATTGATGCCCTGGCTTCGTTCCAAAGCCTTGCGCAAGCATGGCGATTATATTTATCACAGCCCCAACTTTTTTCTTCCTGTTTTTCCAGGCAGGAAGGTGGCCACTTTCCATGACCTTTCACCGTTTACCTGGTCTGAGTGTCACGATCCGGTAAAAGTACGTTATTTGCAGAAAGAACTTCGTACGACACTTAACAGGGCGGATCGCTTAATCACTGATTCAGAGTTTACGCGCTGTGAGTTGGCGGAGTTTTCAGGTTTGGCAATGGATAAGATACATGCGGTTCCGTTGGCCAGTGCACCCGAGTTTCAGCCTTATCCTGAGGCTACTTTACAACCCCTGCTAAAGCGCTATCAGCTTGAGTACCAGGGATATAGTCTTTTTGTGGGCACGATTGAACCACGTAAAAATATCGTGACATTATTGGATGCTTATGCGCGTTTGCCTGTCAGCGTTAGGCGTCAATGGCCTTTGATTCTGACAGGTTATCAGGGATGGCAAAGTGAGGCCATTCATGCACGGATTAAAGACGCTGAAAGACAAGGGTGGGCCCGATATTTGGGCTTTTTGCCAGCAGAAGATTTACCGGGTTTATATGCGGGGGCAAGGTTATTTGCTTTTCCTTCCCTATATGAAGGGTTTGGATTGCCTGTGCTGGAAGCAATGAGTTCAGGTGTGCCTGTTGTCTGTTCTGACAGTTCCTCTTTGCCAGAGGTGGTGGGTTCTGCTGCACTAATGTGTGCATCCATGGATGTAGAAACGTTAACCATGTATCTTCTTAAGGGATTGGAAGATAACATCTGGAGAACGCAGGCTGTGACACAAGGATTGCAGCAATCAGCCGGTTTTTCATGGGAGCGGTGTGCGCAGGAAACCATTGCGGTTTATCAGAAGTTATAAGTACTTGATAAACTTTCGTTTTTTGTAACTGTCTGGTTGATGCGCTTATTTTGAGGAAGGGTTGTGATTAAGAATAAGAAAACGTAAACTTACCCTAAAAAGGCACAAGCCAAAACCAGAGATTTCTGCCATTATCATCTTTGATGGAGGAAATCATGAAGCGATCTAAATTTACAGAAACTCAGATTGTGGCTATTTTGAAATTGGCTGAGCAAAGCATGAAAGTGACCGATATTTGTCGCGAGCATGGC
>JBBADT010000064.1:0-14631 GCA_041656315.1 Advenella sp. | reverse complement strand
CCTCGAAAAATACTGGTTGTAGACGACGATCAACGCCTGCGTGATCTACTGCGTCGCTACCTGTCTGAACAAGGGTTCAATGTTTTTGTAGCCGAAGATGGCAAAGAAATGTCCAAGCTCTGGCAACGCGAACACTTCGACCTGCTGGTTCTCGACCTCATGCTGCCAGGCGAAGATGGCCTGTCAATATGCCGTCGCCTGCGTGGCGCTGGTGACAATACCCCCATTATCATGCTAACGGCCAAAGCGGAAGAAATCGACCGCATCCTTGGCCTTGAAATGGGCGCCGATGACTACCTGTCCAAACCCTTCAACCCCCGCGAACTGCTGGCAAGGGTCAATGCCATTTTGCGCCGTCGCGGCTCCGATGAACACCCTGGAGCGCCCAGCCAGGAAAATGAGTCCATTATTTTTGGTCCCTACACCCTGAACCTGTCAACCCGTACCCTTAGCAAAAACGATGAGGTTATCCCAATCACCACGGGTGAATTTTCAGTCCTTAAAGTATTTGCACGTCACCCCAAAGTGCCCCTGTCCCGTGACAAACTCATGGAACTGGCACGCGGACGCGAATACGAAGCCTTCGATCGAAGCCTGGACGTTCAAATTTCCCGTCTTCGCAAGTTAATCGAACCCAATCCTGCCAAACCGGTTTTCATTCAAACCGTATGGGGGCTGGGTTATGTTTTCGTGCCCGATGGCGGAAACTGATACCCCTTATGCTAAATGCTGGAAGATAAAAACCACTTAAAAGGTTTATTTCAAAAAACGTTATTCAAGGCCCGGCTGAGTTTATTCAGCCGGTCTTTTTTACTGCTGGCCGCCTTGCTGATTGTCAGCCTGGGTACCTGGCTTGCCGTCTTTTTCAGCATGCAGGAAGAACCCCGTGCCATTCAATTGGCCCAGCGGGTCATTACCGCCCTTAAAATCACTCAAAAATCCCTGCTTTATGTTCCCTCCTCAGAACGTAACGCCTTGGTGATCGACCTGGCCACTGACAGTGATATCCAGTTTTTCCCGCGCCAGCTGGATGACACCACCCTTGCCTTGCCCAACACCTTTTTCTGGAACACCTTCATTCAACATATCAAGCTGGAAACCAAAGACCCCAACACTTTGGTAGCTGCCAACATGAACGGCGAGATAGGGATCTGGATCAGCTTTTCGGCAAATGATGACCTGTACTGGCTTTTGTTAAAAAACGACTCTTCAGAAATATCCCTGATCAATGAATGGCTGGGCTGGGGTATTATTGCCCTTATATTAGCGGTAACCGGCGCTGCCATAAGCGTCCGGTTTGTCAACATCCCCCTTTCGCGCCTGTCCAAAGCCGTGCAGCAAGTCGCCCGCGGTGAAAACCCGGCCCCCCTGCCTACCAACGAAGGCCCGCTTGAAATTCGCGACCTTAATCTTGCATTCAATCGCATGGCACGTGATTTGCGCCAGACCGAAGCCGACAAGGAACTGATGCTGGCTGGCATTTCTCATGACCTGCGCACTCCCCTGGCACGCATGCGACTTGAAATTGAACTGAGCAATGTCAGTGATGAAGCCCGCGCTGCCATTGACGGAGACCTGGCCCAGATTGACCATAGTATTGGCCAGCTCATGGAATATGCCCGGCCTGCCGGCGTCATTCCCGATACCGCCATTGATGTTTCCGAAGTATTGACCATGCTTTGCCAACGCGAAAAAAACTATACTGAATCCCTGGCCGGCACACTGAAATTTGATGTGGCACCAGGGCTCTACGCCAAAATCGGCGAATTGAATCTTAAACGCATCGTCAGCAACCTGATCGAAAACGCCCGCCGTTACGGCAAATCCGCGGATGGTATGGTGCACATCACCGTTACTGCGCGGGAAGCAGGTTGCTTGATTCATATTGACATCAGCGACCTGGGGCCTGGCATACAGAGCAAAGACATAGAGCGCCTGCTTCGCCCCTTTTCCCGCGGTGAAGTTGCCCGTACCGGCGTAAGCGGCGCAGGCCTTGGCCTTTCGATTGTCGAGCGGCTGCTTAAGCACGTAGGCGGCTCGCTCCAGCTCTTGCCCCACAAGCCCACAGGCCTGACCGGCCATATAGAGATACCCAAAGCCAGGCAGGCAAACAATCAGGCAGACATCTGAAAGCGTTAGCGTTATACTGATCCGGATCTGGAAACCTTGAGGAATAAGGAAAAAACATGAAAACCATTGGTGACAAACTGGAAGCGTTTAAAGTGATCGGCGTCAAGCCTGGCTTCAACAAACACGAAGAAAACGGTGTTTCTGCATTTGAAGACATTACCGAAAGTTCTTTCCCGGGCAAGTGGAAAATCATCTATTTTTACCCCAAAGACTTCACCTTCGTCTGTCCCACGGAAATTGTCGGCTTCAACAATCTGGTGCAAGAATTTGCCAACCGTGATGCGGTTCTCATGGGCGGCTCGGTTGATAACGAATTTTGCAAATTGGCCTGGCGCCGCGAGAATGCCGAACTGGACAAGCTGGGACATTATTCATTTGCCGACTCGACCGGCTCATTAATAGACCAACTCGGCATCCGTGACAAATCGGCCGGCGTCGCCCTGCGGGCAACGTTTATTGTAGACCCCGACAATATCATCCAGCATGTTTCAGTGAACAACCTGAACGTTGGGCGTAACCCCGAAGAAGTCCTGCGCATCCTGGACGGCCTGCAAACCGACGAACTCTGCCCCTGTAGCCGTGAAACCGGCGGAAGCACACTGTAAAAACCGCTCAGCCTTAAATATATTTGTTCGTTTCCATGCTCATGCATGGAAATGCATACCAACCCGTATGTATTCAAGCAGTGCGGTGTTTCCTGACCTGCGATTCTGCCCGAAGGGCGTTTGAGCAGGACAGTAAACACCGCGCCGCCGCTTATGAGTTGCCTATCACCCAGCAGACGTTCTTCCCATCACCCCTTCGCCAACAACACCACTACCGTCGCCGCAATTCCTTCTTTTCTACCCAAATACCCCAAATGCTCATTGGTTTTGCCTTTTACATTCACACAATCTTCTGGCAAGCCCAAATCAGTGGCAATATTGGCCACCATGCCCGCTGCATACGGCATGATCTTGGGTGCCTGGGCATGAATCGTGGCATCCACGTTTACCGCCTGCCAACCCGATTCCCGCACCTTTGCATAAGCAGCCCTTAGCAATACTCGACTGTCTGCCCCTTTATAAGCAAGGTCGGTATCAGGAAAGTGACGGCCAATATCGCCCAGCCCCGCTGCACCCAGCAAGGCATCGGTAATTGCGTGCAACAGGGCATCGGCATCAGAGTGCCCCTTAAGCCCGTGCGTGTGCGGTATGGTTACACCGCCCAGAATCAAAGGCCTGCCCTCAACCAGCGCATGCACATCAAACCCCTGACCCACTCTGAAAGGTACTGTCATTTCTTTTCCTGTTCAATCTTTTACTTTATATTCAAACTATTTCCCGGCATCAGACCACTTCGCCAGACCCGTCCATACCAAACCAAGTCGGACCTTCCGGCCAAGCGACACCTTCAATAAAGCCGCCCGCCCGTCATGCATTATAGCCAATGCGCCATCATGTCAAAATCACCAGGCCAGGTCACTTTCATGTTCTCTGGACTACCCTTCACCAGCAAAGGCGAATACCCGCAATACTCCATGGCCGAGGCCTCATCGGTAACCTCAAAACCCTGCGCTTTGGCCTTCAAGAGTGCATCACGCAACATACCAACCCTGAACATCTGCGGGGTTTGTGCCAGCCACAGGCCGTCTCGCGGCACCGTGCTTTCAATCACATCCAAACCATTATCCACCACCGCCCTTTTAACCGTATCCGGAACGGGCGTTGCCAGAATACCGCCCCGGTCATGCAACAGGCAGGTTTGAATCAGCGCCGCCAGGGAATCGACACGCAAACCCGGACGGGCCGCATCGTGCACCAGCACCCAATCGTTATCAGCAGCCTTGCTGGCCAGCAAGGTATTAAGCACCGTATCGGCCCGGCTGGCTCCACCACTGCGATGAATACGGACCCGCGCTGACTCTGGCATCACACAATCGGTAATATAGGCATCATTGGGCGCCACCCCAATATGCACCTGACTGATATCGCCATGGCTTAACAATGCCCTCACCGTATGCACCAGCATGGGCACGCCACTAATTGCCCGATACTGCTTGGGGCCAGAATGCCCGCCCCCCTGGGCACGCGCACCAATACCACCGGCAGGAATAAGGGCGATTATTTTTTCATCCATAATTGTTAATGCAGGAAAACCCGTCAATACACAAAAACAGCATTATTGCACACGCAAGACCACTTGCATGACCGCACCCTTGCCTTGGCTAAAAACCAAACAGGCTTCCCCCACTCATGCCCTGAGTTTGCCCGGAAGTGCACCTGCAGCTAAAAAACCGGCGAACCGCATTCACCCTAAAAGCACGCAACATCGCTGGTAAAATAAACGCTTTGAACCCCCTTTTCCGACTGCTGTGTCTTTACCTTCAATACCTAAACTGCTTTCCAGCCTGAAGCCCGGCCAACGATTCAACCATCCGTGCCCGGCCGGCTCGGGAGATGCCTGGCTATTGGCTGAACTGGCCCGGGCCACCCAAAAAACCATTGTTGTGCTGTGTGCCGACCCTTTACAGGCGCAGCGGCTGGCCGAAGAAACCAAACGCTTCAACCCGCAGGTAAAGGCACGCCAGCTTCCCGATTGGGAAACCCTGCCCTATGACGGCTTTTCACCACACCAGGACCTTATTTCAGAACGCCTGAAAACCCTGCATGCCCTCATGCTTGAAGAGGTGAATATCCTTACCGTGCCGGTCACTACCGCGCTGTACCGCTTACCGCCCCCCTCTTTTCTGGCTGCCTACACTTTTTCATTCAAAAAAGGCGATCGTGTTAATGAGTCTGCCCTGCGTGAACAGCTCATGCTGGCCAACTACACCCATGTTACACAGGTCACCGCCGCCGGCGAGTTCTGCATCCGGGGCAGCTTAATCGACCTGTTCCCCATGGGTTCAGTGGTGCCTTACCGGATAGACCTTTTTGATGATGAAATAGACTCCATCCGCAGTTTTGACATCGACACCCAACGCAGCCTGTACCCGGTTAATGACATACAACTGTTGCCCGGCCGTGAATTCCCCATGGATGAAGACGCCCGCACCCGGTTCCGCTCGCGCTTTCGGGAAGTGTTTGAAGGCGACCCTTCGCGCTGCCTGCCCTATAAAGACGTGGGTAACGGCATTGCCTTTGCAGGAATTGAATACTACCTGCCGCTGTTTTTTGATGAAACCGCCACCCTGTTCAATTACTTGAAGCCTGAAACCATCACGGTTACCCTGGGTGATCTGGAGGATGCGATTACGCGCTTTCACAGCGACACCAACAATCGCTACAACTTCATCAAATCAGACCGCGAACGGCCCGTGTTGCCGCCCGAAGAACTATTCCTGTCGCGAGACCAGATTTACAGCCAGTTCAAAAATTTTGCCCGCCTTAACCTGGACAACAAACAGGCCTCAGAGGAAATTACCCCTGCGCCCAATGTAGCCGTTGCCCGCCGTGCCGAACAACCTTTTGCCAAACTGCAGCAAATGGTGGGTGAGCAGCAACATAAAATCCTGCTGTGCGCCGATTCTGCCGGTCGCCGGGAAACCCTGTTGCAAATGCTGCAAGAACACAAGCTGGCACCCGACACCCATCTGGAAACCATTCACGCATTCATTGAATCCGATGCCCGCTTTGGCATGGTGGTGGCCCCCATCAATACCGGTTTTCTGGTTAAGCACCTTAACTTTGCCCTGCTCACAGAAAACGACCTGTACCCTGGCACGGCCAGCTACACCCAACGCCGCCGCAAGCAGCAGGAACGCAGCAGCGATGTTGACGCCATGGTGCGCGACCTGTCAGAACTGCGTGAAGGTGACCCGGTGGTGCATGTGCAGTACGGCATTGGTCGCTACCATGGTCTGGTCAATATGGACCTGGGTGAAGGCAATGTAGAACTGCTGCATCTGGAATACGCCAACAAAAGCACACTTTACGTGCCGGTGTCACAATTACACGTTATTGCCCGCTATAGCGGTGCCGACCCCGAACAGGCCCCCTTGCACCAGCTGGGCTCGGGCCAATGGGACAAGGCCCGCAAAAAAGCCGCCAAACAAATCCGTGATGCCGCTGCCGAGCTGCTTAACCTTTATGCACAGCGGGCTGCACGCCAGGGCTACTCATTCAAGCTGCCCTTTAGCGACTACCAAAGCTTTGTGGAAGGCTTTGGTTTTGAAGAAACCGCCGACCAGGCCGCCGCGATTGAAGCCGTCATCCACGACATGACATCGGGCAAGCCCATGGACCGCCTGGTATGTGGCGATGTGGGCTTTGGCAAAACCGAAGTGGCCCTGCGCGCCGCTTTCCTGAGCGTGGCCAATGGCAAACAGGTGGCCTTGCTGTGCCCCACCACCCTATTGGCCGAGCAGCACGCCCAAACCTTTGCCGACCGCTTTGCCGACTGGCCCGTTAACGTCGCCGAGCTATCCCGTTTCAGGTCTGGCAAAGAAGTATCCGCTACCATTGAAGGCATTGCCAAAGGCACAGTAGACATTGTGATTGGCACCCACAAAATCCTGTCCAAAGACGTGCAGTTCAAGGAACTGGGCCTGGTGATTATTGATGAAGAACACCGCTTTGGCGTGCGCCAGAAAGAGGCCCTGAAAGCACTACGGGCCGAAGTGGATGTATTAACACTTACCGCAACCCCGATTCCCCGTACCCTGGGGATGTCGCTGGAAGGCATTCGCGACTTTTCGGTCATCGCTACCGCGCCGCAAAAACGACTGGCCATCAAAACCTTTGTACGCCGTGAAGACGGCAGCACCATCCGGGAAGCCGTGCTGCGTGAACTCAAGCGTGGCGGACAGGTTTACTTTTTGCACAACGAAGTGGAAACCATCAACAACCGCAAGGCACGCCTGCAAGAACTGGTGCCCGAAGCCCGTATTGCCGTAGCTCATGGCCAAATGCCCGAGCGCGAACTGGAAGAGGTCATGAAAGGCTTCTACCAGCAGCGTTTTAATGTACTGCTGTGCACCACCATTATTGAAACCGGGATTGACGTACCCAGTGCCAACACGATTATTATTCATCGTGCCGACCGCCTGGGCCTGGCCCAGCTGCACCAGCTGCGCGGCCGGGTTGGCCGCTCACACCACCAGGCCTATGCCTATTTGTTAACCCCGGGCGAAGACGCCATTACCAACAATGCAAAAAAACGCCTTGAAGCGATCCAGTCCATGGAAGAACTGGGTTCAGGCTTTTTCCTGGCCATGCATGACCTGGAAATTCGCGGTACCGGTGAAGTGCTGGGCGAATCACAATCAGGCAATATCCATGAAATTGGCTTTTCCATGTATACCGACATGCTGAACGAAGCGGTACGCGCCCTGAAAGCCGGTGAAGAACCAGATCTGGATTCGCCCTTTGCGCCGGTCTGTGAAGTCAAGCTGCATACTTCCGCCCTGCTGCCTTCGGACTACTGTGGTGATGTCCATGCCCGCCTATCCATTTACAAACGCATGTCACATGCCAAGAACGAAGACGAACTGCTAACCATACAGGAAGAACTGATTGACCGTTTTGGCAAACTGCCCGAACCGGCCGTCATGCTGATAACCACCCACCGGTTGCGCATTCTGGCCGAACCCCTGGGTATTACCCGCCTTGATATTAGCGATGAGCAGGCCGTACTGAATTTTGGTCCCAAAGCCAATATAGACCCGTTGCGCATGATAGAGCTGGTGCAGAAACAAAAGCACATCCGTTTCAGCGGTGCCGACAAACTGCGTATGGAACTGGCTAAAATGCCCGATATCAACCAGCGCGTGAATGCGGTACGCCAGCTGCTTAAATCCTTATCCTGACTAATTACTTATCCAAAATATTATTCAAGCATAAACCAATAAAACTATGACCACACACCTTATATTGCAAACCTCAAGCATTCTTGGCAACTTGATAGAACATGCCGCCGCCATATCAAGCGCCAACAGCATTCATCACATTAACAGCTGCGCCGCCCGCCTGATAGACGTAGACCCAGCCAGCCGGGAAGAAATCATGCAATGGGCAGCCAGCAACCGGGTTGATACGGCATTTATTAATGAATACAAACCCCTTTCAGAGATGAAAGTGTTGGCCATGGATATGGATTCCACTTTGATCAACATTGAATGCATTGACGAAATTGCCGATATGGCTGGACGCAAGCAACAGGTGTCAGCGATTACCGAAGCCGCCATGCGAGGAGAAATCAAAGATTTCGCAGAAAGCCTGCGTCGCCGGGTTGCCTTGCTGAAAGGCGTACCCGCTACGGCACTTGAAAAAGTGTATGAAGAACGCCTGCGCCTGAATCCCGGGGCAGAAAAACTGGTTCAGGGTGCCCAGGAAGCCGGCCTGAAAGTATTACTGGTTTCCGGTGGATTCACCTTTTTTACTGAAAGGCTGCAAGCGCGACTGGGGCTTGATGAAATTCATGCCAATACGCTGGAAATTGAAAACGGCCTGTTAACCGGTCGTGTGCTGGGGGATATTGTAGATGGCCAGGCCAAGGCAAATTTCCTAAAAGCGCTGGCAGAAAAAGAAAACGCCCTGCCCGAGCAATGCATTGCCATGGGCGATGGTGCCAATGACCTGATCATGATGGGCAATGCTGCCTATTCGGTTGCTTACCGGGCCAAGCCTGTAGTGCAGGCACAGGCGGCTTTCAGCATTAATTATTCGGGGCTGGATGCGGTGCTGAATTATTTCAAGCACGAGGCTTGATAGGCTGCCTGATGGGTTCAGGGGTTAGTTTGAATGGCTTTTAGGTTTTTTAGCATTAAGGCTTGTTTGGTTTCAGGCGTTGTTGGGCTGCGATTAGGAGCGCAGAAAGTGCAGTCCGCCTTGCTCCGACGCCTCTTCGGGCCGAAGTCGCTGCGCCGGACCGCACTTTCCGCGCTGGAACTTATTTAAGGAAGCTATTATCCCAATCCAAGCCTATCCCGTTTTATCACGAAGCCACCAACCAGATTTTGGACTCACCCTGATTCCATTATGATGGTGGCCCACTACCTATTCCATTTTGCATTAAAAACATCTTTTATTTATATTCTCTTATTTTTACGGCGCTTTTCGCCGTGAAAAGTAACTTTATTAAACTTATTCCAATATCTGTTATAGTTTAAATATATTAATTTTAACGGTGATAATCGCCGTATATTAAAGATAATCTAAACTATGCCACAACATTCAAGTTCTCATTGGCTTTCAACTGTTTATTTCGGTCAATTCGTAACCAGACAATGGTTACTTGAGCAAGGCGTGAGCAAGCACTCCTTGGATAATGCTGTCAAATCAAAAAAATTAAAACTTTTATCCAGAGGCGTTTTAGCACGCGAAGGAGTACCCATAGACTGGCAAGGAGCAATCGCTTCCATTAACCGTATGGGTACGCTGGTTTACATAGGAGGTATCTCAGCCTTGATCCAGCAGGGACTGGCTCATTATGTTGATTTTTCAAAGCAAGGTAAGCGGTCAGCCAACACACCTTGAAGCTCCCCGGTTAGTCCGTCAAGATGGTGTCCACTACCTTTGAACTGCGCCCCAAAACTTAGACTCTCTATACTGCATTTTTAAGTCGATATTGTACGGGACTTAATCCATCTAGATTTTCTTTGAGTCTCTGATGGTTGTAGTATTCAATATAAGCGGCAATATCCTGCTTTAGCTCATCCAGATTATTATACTCATTCAGATAAAAGCATTCTGACTTAAGTATCCCGAAAAAACTTTCCATTGCTGCATTGTCAAGGCAGTTTCCTTTACGTGACATACTTTGAGTGATATTTTTCTCATTCAACCATCGTTGCCACCGTGGCATCTGGTATTGCCAACCTTGATCACTGTGAAGCAGCGGGTGCTCCTGCGTCGATAGGTTTTTTACTGCATCGTCCAGCATGCTTTTTACCATGGCAGCTAAGGGACGCTGTGCTAATTTATATGCAATGATTTCACGATTATACAAATCCATGATCGGGGATAGGTATAATTTTTGTCCCTGAACTTTAAATTCGGTGACGTCAGTAACCCACTTCTGATTTGGTCTGTCTGCATAAAACTGACGCTTTAATAAGTTAACGCAGATTTTCCCTTGTTCTCCCCGGTAGGATTGATATTTTTTTATCCGAATAATAGAGCTGATACCTAATAATTTCATTTGTTTGCGAACAGTCTTGCCATTGAGCAGAACCCCTTCATTGCGACATGCCAATCGCAAGCGCCTGTAACCATACCGCCCCTTATGTTGATGATACAGCTTAAGGATCAGCGTTCTTACTCGCTGGTATCGGTCTGGCGCACCGATGCGTTTAGTCTGATAATAATAGGTGCTGCGTGGTAAGCCCGCAGCCTTTAATAGCCTGGATAGTGACCAGATCTGCCTTAGCTCATTCACGATACTTACTTTTTCTTTTGTGTTGAGTGTGATTTTTTCTGCGCTAAGGCTTCGAGCTTTTTTAGATATGCATTCTCAACACGTAATTGCTCAAGCTCTACCCGTTCATTCATGGTTAGAGGTGCTGAATGTAGTGCTGGCGTAGGGGGATTGTTTTTATGCATGCTACTCCTTCTCTTATTTTTACGGAGAAAAGCATGTTCACCGAATTTTTTATATTTTTCAAGCCATACTGATACCGTATAGAAGGCACTCATTTTATGCTTTATGGCTGCCTCTCTAACAGAAAGTTGATTTTCCAGGATGTCTTTTACAACCTTAAGTTTAAAATCCGCAGAGTGATTCCCTCTGGCACCAGAAAGCGTTTCGATCCCGTGTTCCCGATAAATATAAGCCCATTTCCTTACAGCGCTCGAACTGATGTTATACATTCTTGCAACCGAAACTAAGCTCAGTTCATCACTCAAATATGTCTCGGCTACTTTCTGTTTGAAAGCAATTGAAAATTTATTCATTTTCGCTCCTTAGCTAAACTAATAAATGTCCAACTTTTTGGGCGCAGTTCAGCGATAGTGGACAAGTATGTTCATATTTTATGAGCGACTTGAAAAGGTGACTTTACCGGCTGCTTACCATTTTTCCAACCTTGCACAACAATAAACATGACTATTGACGCGCATCAAACAAACGTTTTTATCTGAAAATGAAACAAAAAAAACCGGTTATTTTTCAATAACCGGTTTTTTTATTTATATTTATAAATAACTAGGCATGTTTATGTTTTTTCGGATGTTTTAATAAATGCCGAAACACAAACCCCGGGTATGCCATTACGACATACAAACAGGCAAAAATAGCCCAAAACTCCCAGCCCTGAACAATCGGGTTGGTATAGTAAGCCTCTAGCGCAAAACCTACCGCAGCCACCACAAAGAAAAACACGACCACTTCAATAAGCCGGTTTACAAAGGTTTTCACCTTAAGACTTTGGGCCATAACCTGCCCCGGCAGATAAACGCTAAACAGTATCAAGGCTGCTCCTGCTGCCAGCATCAGGGTATCTGAAGCAGGTCGTGACAGCAAATAACAACCCGCCCCTACTGCCACATAAGCCAACAAGGCCCGCAAGAAGTAATACAGGCCATTTTTATCTGGCTCACCCTGCTGCTTCCACGGTACGAAAGCAAAAGCCCTTTCAGTCAGAAATGGCAACAATGCCGTGGCAAAAGCCAGAAGAATCAATAACCAGATGGAAGAAGCAGGAAACATATGTAAAACCCTAGAATTTCAGTGAAGCGTCAATAACCTGTACACACAAGGTCATTAAACCACCAGGTAAAATACCCAACAGAATAATAAGCAAGCCGTTTACAGACATGACACCACTACGGAAAGTCAGTTGATTGCCAATAACCGGTGCATCGGCTGCGGGTTCGTCAAAGTACATGACCTTGACCACACGCAGGTAATAGAACGCGCCAATTAACGAGAACAGGATGGCAATGACAGCCAGATACAAGTGACCGGCGGCAATGGCTGACTGCAAGACAACCAGTTTTGCATAAAAGCCAACCAGCGGAGGAATACCTGCCAGTGAGAACATCAGGACAAGCACCCCAAACGCCATCATTGGACTGCGACGGTTAAGACCTTTCAGGTCACTGATTTCCTCGCACTCAAAACCCTGACGACTGAGCAGCAGGATAATGCCAAAGCTGGCCAGCGTGGTTAACACATAGGTAATCATGTAAAACAGGGCTGAACCGTAAGCGCCAATCGCCAGAGAGCCATTCGCATTCACGCCAGACAACAGACCCAGCAGCACAAAACCCACGTGTGAAATGGTTGAATAAGCCAGCATACGCTTGAAGTTGGTTTGCATAATGGCCGTCAGGTTACCAATGGCCAGTGACAGCACAGCCAGGATCACCAGCATTTGCTGCCAGCTTTCGGCAACACCGTGCAAACCCTCAACCAGGAAGCGGAACACCATGGCCAGCGCTGCCAGCTTGGGTGCGGCACCAATGGTTAAGGTAATCGCGGTAGGTGCACCCATGTAGACATCGGGGAGCCACATGTGGAATGGCACGGCACCCAGCTTGAACGCCAGGCCGCAAACCACAAACACCGTACCCAGTACCATGGCCATGTAGCTGACATTACCAGCCTTGATGACCTCGGCAACACCTGCCAGATCGATATGACCGGTTGCACCGTAAACCATGGAAATACCATACAACATGAAACCGGATGCCAGGGAACCCAACACGAAGTATTTCATGGCGGATTCAACCGCAACGAGTGAATCACGGCGCACGGCAACCAGTGCATACAGCGCCAGCGACATCAGCTCAAGACCCAGATAAATGGTAAGCATGCTGGAAGCTGAAATCATGACCATTTGACCCACCAGGGCAAACAGGGTAAGCGAGTAAAGCTCGCCACCCTTGACCATGTCACGATCAATCACGTATTGACGGCTGTAAATCAGTGTCACCATGACCGCCAGGTATGAAGCCACTTTCATGAGGTGAGCAAGGGGATCGGTAACGTAGTGACCATAGAAAGTATGGCCAGCCACACCGGCATTCCACTGGTACAGCGACACCAAAGTGACAATGACCAGTGCGCCCAGCGAGAGAATATAGGTAAGTGACCTGTTTTTGGAAGGAATGAACACATCCACAAGCAGGATCAGCGTTGCCAGAACACTTAATGTAATCTCCGGCAAGGCGAGTGCAAAATTAAATTGATTTTCCATCATTGTCCAGACTTACAGTTTAGAAATTGCAACATGCTCCAACAATTGTTGGAGAGAAACGTGCATCACATCGGTGAAGGGTTTCGGATGAATACCCATGTACAGCACAAAAACAGCCAGCAAGCCCAGAATCAGGAATTCGCGGCAATTGATGTCTTTCAGTTCACGGACATGGTCATGTTTGATTTCGCCATAAGCCACACGCTTGACCATCCAGAGGGAGTAAGATGCACCCCATAACAGCGCGGTTGCGGTTAGCAAACCAATCCAGAAGTTGTATTCAACGGCACCCAGGATAACCAGGAACTCACCAATAAAACCGCTCGTGGCTGGCAGACCGGCATTCGCCATGGAAAACAGCACAAAGAAGGTCACGAATTTGGGCATCACATTGACCACACCACCGTAATCGGAAATCTGGCGGCTATGGACGCGGTCATACAGCACCCCGATACACATAAACATGGCACCAGAAACAAAACCGTGGGAAATCATCTGCACCACCGCACCTTCAAGGCCGGTAACGTTGAACATGAAAAAACCCAGAGTTACAAAACCCATGTGGGCAACCGATGAATAAGCCACCAGTTTTTTCATGTCGTCCTGAACAATCGCAACCAGACCAATATAGATCACCGCAATCAGGGACAGGGCAATCATGATGCCAGACAGGCTTTGTGAGGCATCAGGGGCAATTGGCAAGGAAAAGCGCAGGAAACCGTAAGCACCCAGCTTCAGCATGATGGCCGCCAGCACGATAGAACCACCGGTAGGTGCTTCGACGTGAGCATCGGGCAACCAGGTATGAACCGGCCACATGGGTACCTTCACGGCAAAAGCGGCAAACAGGGCAATAAAGATAAGCACCTGCGGTGTGTAACCCAGTTTAGCAGCCTGCCAGGCGGCAATATCAAATGTACCGGTAACGGTATACAGATAGATGAACGCAATCAGGGTCAGCAATGAACCCAGCAAGGTGTACAGGAAGAACTTGAAAGCGGCATATACGCGGTTTGGTCCCCCCCAGACACCAATAATGATATACATCGGGATCAGGGTGGCCTCGAAGAACACGTAGAACAGCAAACCGTCAAGCGCCACAAACACACCCACCATCAGACCTGACAAAATCAGGAAGGCGGCCATGTATTGGGCAACACGATTGGTAATAACTTCCCAGCCAGCCAGCACCACAATGATGGTGATGAAAGCGGTCAGCAGCACAAACCAGATGGAAATGCCATCAACCCCTAAATGATAGGAAGCGTTGAATGCCGCAATCCAGGAAATATTCTCAACGAACTGCATATTGGCCGTTGATGAATCAAACCCGAAATAAATAGGCAGAGTAACCAGAAAACTGACGATAGCGCCAACCAGAG
>JBBADT010000063.1:0-15048 GCA_041656315.1 Advenella sp. | reverse complement strand
TCAATTTGTGAGTAGTCTTTCGCTTCACCGCCGAACTCTTTTGACAGAACGGTACAAATTGCTGCTGTCAATGTTGTTTTACCGTGATCCACGTGACCGATCGTACCTACGTTTACGTGCGGTTTGGTACGTTCAAACTTACCTTTTGCCATGATCTATTATCCAATAAACTATATTTGAATGAGATTAAATTGTCCGGCCCCATATGATTGCTGAGTGCCGGACGCTTGAATTAAATTACTACTTGGAACGTGCGCTGATAACTTCATCAGCAACGTTTTTAGGAGCTTCAGCGTACTGCTTGAATTCCATTGTATAGGTTGCGCGACCTTGTGTCTGTGAACGCAAGCTGGTTGCATAACCAAACATTTCAGCCAAAGGCACTTCTGCCTTGATGACTTTACCGCCACCGATAATATCGTCCATCCCCTGAACCATACCACGACGTGATGACAAGTCACCCATTACGGTACCAGCATAATCTTCAGGTGTTTCCACTTCAACGGCCATCATGGGTTCAAGCAGCACAGGCTGTGCCTTGCGCATACCTTCCTTGAAAGCCATTGAACCGGCCATACGGAACGCGTTTTCGTTAGAGTCAACGTCGTGGTATGAACCGAAGAACAGTGTTACTTTAACGTCAACGACGGGGTAACCGGCAACCACACCAGCACTCAGGGTTTCCTGAATACCTTTGTCTACGGCAGGAATGAATTCACGTGGAACCACACCACCTTTAATGGCGTCAACGAATTCATAGCCTGCACCACCGGGTTCCAGCGGCTCAAGTTTCAGTACAACGTGACCATACTGACCACGACCGCCTGACTGTTTGACGAACTTGCCTTCCACTTCTTCGCAAACCTTGCGAATGGTTTCACGGTAAGCAACCTGTGGCTTGCCAACGTTAGCCTCAACGTTGAACTCACGCTTCATGCGGTCAACCAGAACCTCAAGGTGGAGCTCGCCCATACCTGAAATAATGGTTTGGCCTGATTCTTCATCACTGCGAACGCGGAATGAAGGATCTTCCTGGGCCAGACGAGACAGGGCAATACCCATTTTCTCTTGGTCAGCCTTGGTTTTTGGCTCAACAGCCTGAGAAATAACAGGCTCGGGGAATACCATGCGTTCAAGCACGATATGATCACCCACGTCACACAGGGTTTCACCGGTCGTTACATCTTTAAGGCCAACCACAGCCGCGATGTCACCAGCCAGAACTTCCTTGATTTCTTCACGGTTGTTCGCATGCATTTGCAGAATACGGCCAACGCGTTCTTTTTTGCCTTTAACCGAGTTGAAGACGCTTTCACCTGCATTCAGGACACCTGAATAAACGCGAACGAAAGTCAGCTGACCAACAAACGGGTCTGTCATCAGTTTGAATGCCAGTGCAGAGAATTTCTCTTTGTCATCGGCTTTGCGATGGATGATATTGCCTTCATCGTCTTCACCCTGAACTGGAGGGATATCAACGGGAGATGGCAGGAAATCAACCACAGCGTCAAGCATGCGCTGCACGCCTTTGTTTTTAAAGGCGGTACCACACAACATTGGCTGGATTTCGCAGGCAATGGTACGGATACGGATAGCCTTGATGATATCTTCTTCGCTCAGGTCACCTTCTTCAAGGTATTTGTTCATGAGCTCTTCAGAAGCTTCTGCAGCAGTTTCAAGCAGGTTTTCACGCCATTCATTAGCCTGGTCAACCAGGTTTTCAGGAATGTCGATATAGTCAAACTTGGTACCCTGACTAGCTTCGTCCCAGATGATCCCTTTCATTTTGATCAGGTCAACCACGCCCTTGAATTCATCTTCTGCACCAATCGGGATAACGACAGGTACGGGATGCGCACGCAAACGGGTTTTTAATTGATCATACACTTTAAAAAAGTTTGCACCGGTACGGTCCATCTTGTTGACGAATGCCAAACGAGGAACCTGATATTTATTTGCCTGACGCCATACGGTTTCAGACTGCGGCTGCACACCACCCACAGCGCAATAAACCATGCATGCACCGTCAAGAACACGCATTGAACGCTCTACCTCGATGGTAAAGTCAACGTGTCCGGGGGTGTCAATGACGTTAATACGGTGCTCTGGATAGTTGCCGGCCATGCCACGCCAGAATGCTGTTGTAGCAGCAGACGTAATAGTAATACCGCGTTCCTGCTCCTGTTCCATCCAGTCCATGGTGGCAGTACCCTCGTGGGTTTCACCAATTTTATGGTTAACACCGGTATAAAACAGAATACGCTCTGAGGTCGTTGTTTTACCAGCGTCAATGTGAGCGGAAATACCAATATTACGGTAACGTTCGATGGGGGTTTTGCGGGCCATTGTAGTGTCCTTAAATTACCAGCGGAAATGAGAGAAGGCTTTGTTGGCCTCTGCCATTCTGTGAGTGTCTTCACGTTTTTTCATTGCAGCGCCGCGACCTTCTGCAGCGTCCATCAATTCACCGGCCAAACGCAAATCCATGGATTTTTCACCACGTTTTTTGGCGGCTTCGCGCAACCAGCGCATAGCAAGCGCCAAACGGCGAACCGGACGCACTTCGACAGGAACCTGATAGTTGGCTCCGCCCACGCGACGGCTTTTAACTTCGACAATAGGTTTAATGTTGTTAATTGCCAGGTTGAAAACCTCGATGGGTTCTTTGCCTGTTTTGGCCTGAACCTGGTCAAGCGCACCATAAATAATACGCTCAGCAACTGCTTTCTTGCCTGAAAGCATAACAACGTTCATGAATTTGGCGAGATCTACACTGCCGAATTTTGGATCTGGCAGGATCTCACGTTTGGGAACTTCGCGACGACGAGGCATCTTACTTCCTTTGTGACTGTTTCAGTTGAACCACTTTCGTGGCCGTGGCTGGCTATTTAGAACTCAGCCCCTTACATACCGCAGTAAATTTTTCTCACGCAGCTGCGGCTGCACGCTTACCACCTTTTGGCAGGAAGCATTGATTCAAACCAGCTTAAGCTTTTTTAGGACGCTTGGCACCGTATTTGGAACGAGACTGTTTGCGATCTTTAACACCTTGCAAGTCAAGGGAACCGCGAACAATGTGATAACGCACACCTGGCAAGTCTTTTACACGACCGCCGCGCACCAGCACGACAGAGTGCTCTTGCAGGTTGTGGCCTTCACCACCGATGTACGAAATGACTTCGAAACCGTTGGTTAAGCGAACTTTAGCTACTTTACGCATAGCTGAGTTTGGTTTTTTAGGTGTTGTTGTGTAAACACGGGTACAAACACCACGGCGTTGTGGACAGTTTTCAAGCGCTGGGCTTTTACTGTTCACGCGGCTAGTTTCGCGCGCCTTGCGCACGAGTTGACTAATGGTAGGCATGACCTTGCTTGTCCTATTAATGTACAAAAATGTACTGGATTTATATATATCGTCTGTTTAACGTACTGACTTTAATGTACGCCAGGCTTTAGAGAGATTTGACATGCGTGATTGCAGATCAAGACTATTCTAAGCTAGGATTTGTTGTTTTATCACCCGAATAGCCAACTTGCCCGCAAATTTTAACAACCTGCAGATAAGCAACCACAAAGAGCGATAAATTGACCATGGTCTTGTTAAAGTTTAAGAATTAAACCAAACAACTAACCATTTACCAACCAGTTTACACCCAAAATAAAATGGGTTTAGACCAATTAGCCCGTCACGATACCACATTTAACAAAAAAAAGTCAAGAAAAACAAAACTCATTGTATTTTTGGTGAACGATAGGATTTTGCGAAAAACAAATTGCATAATGTCAATAATTGTTAATGATATTTTGTTAAATTGATTACCAATTTGTTTCCTGTTATCTTAGCCTTGACAAATATAGTCATTATTTATATTGATACAATTCATATAAAATTCATAAGCATTATTGTAAATAATTGATATTGTGTAAATATTTTACGAGAGATTGACATTTAATGATCATTGCCTCAATAGAAGACGATCCAGTCCAGGCACAATACATCGCATATACCTTAGCTGAGGCCGGATTCAAGAGCAAACATTTTGCTACCGGCAAAGATTTACTGGTTGCCCTGAAAAAATCGGAAGAATTTGATTTGCTGCTGCTGGATTGGGAATTGCCCGACATTTCCGGTAAAGACATTGTCGTATGGATACGCGCCAATCTGGGAAACCAGTTGCCTGTGATGCTCCTGACCAACCGCAACCAGGACCATGATCTGGTTCATGGACTGAATGCCGGTGCCGATGACTATCTTGCCAAACCCTTCAAAGCTCCCGAATTGATCGCCCGTATCAGGGCCCTGCTGCGCAGGAATAATGCAGGAAACACCTTAAACATCCTCAAACTGGAGCCCTACCTGTTAAACCCGCAAAAGCGCGAAATTACCCTGCACGGGGAACCTGTCCAACTGGCGCCCAAAGAGTTTGACCTTGCCTATCTTTTTTTCAGCAATATCGGACGGCTTTTTTCCCGCGATGCCATCAGCGCCGCCATCTGGAACCGCGAAATACCGGCAACGTCCCGCACACTCGACACGCATCTGTCAAACATTCGCCAGAAACTGCAAATCAATCCGGAGAATGGCGTTCGCATCGTTTCATCGTATGCCCTGGGCTATCGGATGGAATTAATCAATAAGACATCTGACCATACACTGGCCTCCGAAGCATAAATTACAGAATTCCTTTATGAAAATCAAAGCCTTTATCAGCATCCTGCTATTAAACATAGCGTCATTATGTATGCACAATGCTTCTGCACAACCTGCCGGCGCTCATGAGGATAATTTTCTGTATCAAATCAAACAGGGCGAAACCCTTTCTTCCCTGTCTGAAACCTTTACCACCAACCCGTCCAACTGGCAAGCCATCAAAAAAGCCAACCGTATTGCCAATGCCCGCAAAATCCCCACCGGCACGACACTCAAGATCCCGTTCAATCTTATTGACGAAGTGCCTGACCAGGCAAAAATCATCTACCTTACCGGGAATGTCCTACTCAATAACGAACCGATTAGTAAAAACCACCTTATCTCCGAGAAAGACATCATTACCACCGGTGCACAAAGCAATATCACCCTTGAGCTTTCGGATCAAAGCAAGGTACAAATACCGCCCGACAGTATTGTGCTTGTCGAGCGTTTGCGTAAATTTCGTGGTACCGGCCTGATTGATTCCATTTTTAATATTGAAAATGGCAAACTGGCCGCTCATGCCTCTCCCAACCAAACGGGGGTAGGCCGTTTCGAAATTCGCACTCCGGTCAGCATTACTGGCGTACGTGGCACCGTAGTCCGGGCAGAGGCTACCCAAAGCGCAGGTTCATCAAGCGAACTGCTGCAAGGCAAAGCCGCTTTCATTGCCAGTTCGTCCCGCCATCAACAGGTACCATTGGGCGCTAACCAGGGCATTACCGCAACAAGCAAAGGCGAAGCCGGTGATGTCATTGAATTATTACCTCCACCAGACATCAGACTCAATCAAGCCAGTCCATTCGAATTCAAGGTGGACATCCAGCCGGTTTCTGGCGCTATCGCCTATCTGGTGCGTGTTTCAAATGATATTTCGGGCTACGACGTCCTGTTTACCGAGACCGTCAACAAACCCGAGGCCAGGGTTACCGGCCCGGGCAAAGGTACCTATTATGTTTCAGTCCGCTCGATTGACAGCAACCAACTTGCAGGCGCCGATGCCGTCCAGCCCTTCACCATTACAGCCACCGGCCTCATGACAGAACACGGTGTTTCCATTGGCACACAATCTGGCCCCTTGCTGCAAATGCAATACTAGCGACTCCGTTATTGAATATGAAACACATAAAAAAGCGTTATAGCTATGAATGGCTACTAATCAGTCTTTTTGTGTTGGCCACCACCGCCTTTCTTTCAATTAACAAAGGCTTTCCCCTGGTCTATAATCGCATTTACGATTTTTCCATACGACTTACCCAAGACAAACCAGCCTCCGACGAAATCGTTATTATTGCTATTGATGATAAAAGCATTGCCGATCTCGGGGCTTGGCCTTGGCGACGCTCCAGGCATGCCAACCTGCTTGACTCACTGCAACAAAGCAAAGCAGTCGCCTTCGATATCTACTTCATGGACACACCACCTGAATATGAAGCAGACAATGCTATTTTTGCCGATGCGATTCGCAATCATGGACGCGTGATTCTGGCCAATTATTTCCCTGATTCAACTAACACTCCCAACAACCCAGAGCCCGAACTCGTAGAAGCAGCCCGCGACTTGGGATATATAAACATCACCATTGACCCCGATGGACTAGTGCGACGCATGTTCCTGCAAAAAGAGCAGGCAGGTGGAACAATGGCTAACCATCTGACCCTGGCCATGTTAAGTGTTGCCGATGAGCAAGACTTGATTAAACAAATCCTGCAACAAAAAAAAGACCCGGATCTGGGTATTCCGTTTACCGGCATACCCGGTAATTTTCAAATGGTGTCTTATTCAGATGTCTTGCATAAACGCATTCCCGCTTCCTTTTTCAAGGACAAATACGTTTTAATCGGGGTCTGGGGCAGCGGGCTGGGTGACCAGTTCCCCACCCCAACCTCATCCAAAAACCTGAATATGTCCGGCGTGGAAATACTGGCCAACAGCTTGCAGGCAAACCTTGAGCAAACCTGGATCAAAAGAGCAAGCCCTACTTTTTCCTTGCTGTGCTGCCTGCTACCGGTGCTTGTGTTATGTTTTTTCATGAAAAGATCATCACCACGCACCACCCTGCTGCTTAGTCTCCTGACAATTGCCCTTATTGTCCTGACGCATGGTTTCATGATGTATAAGTTTGGCTTATGGTATAACCCCCTACCTTCCATACTGGGAATCTTGCTGTTATATCCGCTCTGGAGCTGGCGTACCCAGGAAATGGCGCTTTATCAGATGCACCGTGAAATTGCCGAGCTTAACGAAAAAGAACCCCTGTTTAAAACAGAGATTAAAAACTGGCAGACTGTCAATTACAGCAAATCCCTTAATGACCGGCTTTCGGAATTCAGGGGAATTATGGAGCAGGTTCGCAGTTTGCGACAATTCATTATGGATGGCATCAATCGCATGCCTGATGCCATTGCCGTTTTCAGTCTGGATCATAAACTGCGATTCACTACCGATACCACCAAAAATTATATGCAAAAGGTAGGGGCCCGCCTACCCGAAAAAGACCAGGACCTGGTGCAATTTCTGATACCCGTTATCTCAGACACCGAACAACGAGCCGAAATTCTTGCGGATATTAATAAAATCAACACCCCCGAAGAGCGGCAAACCAGCCTGCTGGAGGAACTCAGGGGAAACGGTGTTGAAGTTAAAGATTGCATTGAACAGAACCTGCTGCTGAAATATGTCAACACGTATTCCGGCAGCGGTGAGCATATTGGCTATATCCTGAGCCTGAATAACATTACCCCCATCCGTCAGGCCGAGCGCAAGCGGGAAGAAACACTACGTTTTCTTTCACATGATATGCGTGCCCCACAAAGTGCCATCCAGGCCCTCATTGAGCTGCAAAAAAATCCTCAGTCCGCCTTACCCGATGAACAGTTTTATCAACGCATCAACAATCTTTCCGGTCGAACCCTGAAACTGGTTGACGACTTCCTGCAATTGACGCGCGCCGAATCCATGGAACTGAACCTGGTGCCCGTCAACCTGACTGAATTGCTGGAACATATCATCAGTGAATACTGGGGAATCAGCCAAAAACGCCATATCAATATGACCAGCGACTTTGGTAACGATCTTGCCTTTATCCAAGGAGACCATGTCCTTTTGTCACGCTGCTTTGTCAATTTAATTGATAACGCCTTCAAATACAGTCCGGACAACACCACAATCCATTGCTCCATCCATCGCCAGAGCACGTATTGGCAAGTCCGGATCAAGGATCAGGGCATTGGCATTGCCAAAAAAAACCAGACCACCATTTTCAACTCATTTTTCCGCGTATCAGGCCCTGACAGTCAGGTAAACGGGGTAGGCCTGGGGCTGGCTTTTGTCAACACCGTCATCCAGCGCCATGGTGGCCAGATCCACGTTGAAAGTGAGCCTGGCCATGGGTCAACTTTTATTATTAATTTGCCCCAGGACGAATCCGAAGAATCTGTTTAGCCTTTTCAATGACGGGCATATCCACCATCTTGCCATCTAGCTTGAAAGCGGCAAGACCCGTTTCTTTGGCCATTTCCAGTACGCGTGCGGCCCAGGACTTTTCTTCTTCAGTAGGCTCAAAAACCTCGTGAATAATAGCCACTTGGGAAGGATGAATACACAATACACCGGCATAGCCCATGCCCTTGGCAAAAGAAACCGACTTGGCCAGACCCTGGGTATTGGCAATATCCGGAAATACGCCGTCCAAAGGTGGCAAAATACCCGCCGCACGGCTTTGGATGGAAATCTGGCAACGCACATGATCCAGCAAAGCGCGGGCCCCCTCAGAGTCGTCATCCATATTCAGGTCCAGTGCCAGGTCAAGGGCACCAAATGACACTCTTGCCACGCCGGGGGTACGGCATAATTCAGCCAGATTGGCGATTCCCAGGGCACTTTCAACAATGGGATAAACCGGTTTGTCCGCGCGGGCCGCCAATTCAATCTGGCGTGAGTTTTCGGCTTTGGGCAGCATGACACCGGTGATATTGTCAACCCGGCCGCACATGGCAATATCCGCATCAAACCATTCCGCTTTGGCATCATTCACACGAACCAGGAAACGGGTTTCCGGGTTGGCACTGGCAAACGCCTCAAGGTTTTCCCGGGCGCTGTCCTTGGCGCTGAACTCAACCGCATCTTCAAGGTCGACAATCACGCAATCGGCACCACTTTGCAGCGCCTTGGGGATACGGTCAACCCGTGTTGCGGGTACAAACAATGCAGATCTTAACAAACTCATTACACTACTCCCTGTTCACGCCAGCCAGCGATGGTTTGGGCGTCATAACCCAGTTCGCCCAGGATTTTTTCAGAATGCTCGCCCAGGCCTGGCACTGCATCAATGCGGTATTCATAGGCATTATTCACGCCAGGTGGCAACAGCGTTGGCAGTTTACCCACCGGACTGTCCATTTCACGCCAGCGATTGCGTGACTTCAATTGCTCATGCTCCCACACCCCTTTCATGTCATTCACAGAGGCATTGGCGATCTTGGCGGTTTCCAGCAGCTCAATGACCTGGTCTTTGCTCATGGTGGCAAAGGTATCCACAATAATTTGCTTCAGGGCCTCACGGTTGGCAGTGCGCAAGGTATTGTTGGCAAATCGTTCATCAGAAGCCAGTTCGGGATTACCCAGCACCTGTTCGCAAAATACTTTCCATTCACGCTCATTTTGCAAGCCCAGCATAATGGTTTGGTCGCCCCCGGTGGGGAAAGGGCCGTAAGGATAAATAACGGCGTGTGCCGCCCCCGCACGCACTGGCGGTTCCTGGCCTTCAAACGCGTAGTACAGCGGAAAGTTCATCCACTCAACCATACTCTCCAGCATGGAAACGTCAATACGGCTGCCCTTGCCTGTTTTACCGCGCAGCAACAAGGCAGACAGAATATTGGTATAGGCATACATGCCAGCGGCAATATCGGCAATAGAACAACCGGCCTTGGCCATGTCATCTTTGCTGCCGGTAACTGACACAAAACCGCTTTCGCTTTGAATCAGCAGGTCATAGGCCTTTTTCTTTTCGTAAGGACCGCCTTCTCCGTAGCCTGAAATATCGCACACAATCAATTGTGGATATTTTTCATGCAGGGCCTCAAATGACATGCCCAGGCGGGCAGCCGCACCGGGGGCCAGGTTTTGCACCAGCACATCCACCTGCGGCAACAGTTTTTCCAGTACGTCTTGCGCGGCCTCGTCCTTCAAATCTAGCGTAAGGCTTTCTTTTGAACGGTTGGTCCAGACGAAGTGGGAAGCCATGCCCCGGACCCGCTCATCATAATTACGGGCAAAATCACCCACACCCGGACGCTCTACCTTAATAACGCGCGCGCCCAGATCCGCCAGCTGGCGGGTACAAAATGGCGCCGCAATGGCATGCTCAAAACTTAATACGGTGATACCCTCAAGAGGTCTGACACTCATTTCTTTATTCCTTGAATAATTTTATTTATTTGAAAAGCACTTCGCCAAGCTGGGCAACCGTCCCATCCTGCTGTGCCCATACGGCGGCCTTGCCGTCTTCCTTAATAAGCCCTTCTGCCCTGAACGGAGCAGGGCTGATTAATGGACGGGCACCACGATAAGAAAAGCCAGTCACGGTTTTATCAGGATTAGCATCGGTAAATGAACGCAACACGCAAGTGGCTATCAAGGGGCCATGCACTACCAGGCCTGGATAACCTTCAACTTCGGTAACGTAGGGGTAATCATAATGAATGCGGTGGCCATTGAACGTAACCGCTGAATACCTGAACAGCATGGTACTGGTGGGCACAATTTCACTAGACCACTGGGCCGCTTCGGCTTCAGGCGTACCTGACAGTTTTGGGGGGCTGGGTTCGCGGTAAACAATATCCTGCTCTTCGGAAATGCACAATTCATTATTCTGGGTGTAATCGTGCTTGACCGTGACAAACAGCAGCTTGCCGGTTGAACCGCTTTTTTCCTTGATCGCCGTAATGGTAGAGGTACGGGTTGCGTCCTGGCCCACCAGCAGTGGCTTGATAAACTGCACCCGGCCACCGGCCCACATGCGGTTGCGGTTATCAGCGGGTGGCAAGAAGCCACCCCGCTGAGGATGTCCATCAACACCCAGCTCATCCAATGGCAATGGATCCACGAACAGTGCCCACTGCCACAAATGCGGTAAAGGCTGGCCATTTTCAGGCACCGGTGCATTCAGGCTAAGGGCAATTTTCTTGACATGGGCCGGGTTGATAAACTCGCCATAACTTTCCTGACGGCCTAGCCAATCATTCAAATTCACACCGTTCTGTTCATTACTCATTTTGGTCTCACATTTACACTTTTAAATATCAGTAAGCACCAAGCATGCCCCAGAAATACAAAAATGTGAATTCTTAAAACCGAAAAGGGGGGTTTTCCGAAAGATAAGGCAGTTTGCGCCAGATTACGCCAGCTAAGGTTAATTCGCCTTACCCTGCGGCTTTAGCGGTTTTGCTGTTCTCTTCATCAACATCTTCGCGCATCAGTTGCACCAGATCCTGGGCAAAGGGCGGTAATTTTTCAAGATTACGCACACATACATGCAGCTGGCGAAACGCCCAGGCATCGGTCAGGTGAATGATTTTAACCGGCATGGTAACCGCATAGCGGAACGCTGCGGTTTCAGGAATCACGCCAATGCCCACCTGGGCCGCCACCATCCTGCAGACCGCCTCAAAGCCGCCCACTTCCACCCGGAATTTCAGGGGCACACCCAGCATATCGGCGGCATTACGCAAAAATGCATGGATAGCGCTCCATTCGGACAGCCCCACATAATCATAAGACAGGGTATCAGCAAAGGCGATCTGGTCAAGTCCGGCCAGCGGATGGTTCTGGTGCGTAACCAGTACCAGATTATCAGAACGGTAAGGCATAAAGGTCAGCCCATCGGCCACCGTATTTTCAGAAGGTTCCACGCCGGCCACTACACCAACATCGGCCATGCCTTCGGCCACCGCCTGTACGATACGGTAACTTAAGCGCTCGCGCAGCTCAATACTGACATCGGGGTGACGCGCCAGGTATTTGCCCAGAATGGCGGGCATGAATTCGTTCATGGCCGTGGTATTGGCATACACCCTGACCTTGCCCTTGATGCCTTGCGCAAATTCGCTAATGTCGCCCCGCAGGTGCTCAAGTTGGCGCATGACAATGTGCGCATGACGCACGAATGCCTCACCCGATGGCGTAAGCGTTACGCCCTGGCTATTCCGGTAAAGCAAGGCCGTACCCAAACTGTTTTCCAGATTCTTGATCCGGTTACTGGCTGCCGGCAATGACAGAAAGGATCGTTCTGCGCCTTTTGTCAGGCTATTAACCTCACTGATATTCACCATCAACTGCATATCCGTCAGGTCAAAATGCATTGCCATTTTTCAGCTCCTTAATAAATTGCAAAGCCATACTTAATAAAACATCAATAGTCAAAGCACCTGAACTCAGGCACATTTACATCATTGAATATATCCATTTACCGTTATTACCGTTATCTAGGAAAGATCTACTATGCAACACCAAGCCGATGCTTATCAGGATATTCGCGACGCCATCCGTGACCTATGTTCACAATTCCCGGCGGAATACTTCAGGAAGGTTGACGAAGAACGCGCCTACCCTGAAGAATTCGTCAACGCCCTGACCGAAGCTGGCTGGCTCGCCGCATTGATTCCCCAGGAATACGGCGGTTCAGGCCTGAGTCTGACCGAGGCCTCCGTTATTATGGAGGAAATCAACCGCAACGGGGGCAATTCAGGTGCCTGCCACGGACAAATGTATAACATGGGCACAGTACTGCGCCATGGCTCTTTGGCACAGAAACAGAAATACCTGCCCAAAATTGCCACAGGCGAACTGCGCCTGCAATCCATGGCGGTCACCGAGCCAACCACCGGCACAGACACCACCAAAATCAAGACAACCGCTGTCAAGAAAGACGGCCGCTACGTGGTGAATGGCCAGAAAGTATGGATCTCCCGCATCCAGCATTCCGACCTGATGATTCTGCTGGCCCGCACCACGCCTATCGAACAGGTCACCAAAAAATCTGAAGGCATGTCCATCTTTATCGTTGACATCGCCGAAGCCATGAAAAATGGCATGACAGTTCGTCCGATTCCCAACATGGTCAATCATGAAACCAATGAGTTGTTCTTCGACAACCTTGAGATTCCCGAAGAGAACCTGATTGGGGAAGAGGGTAAAGGCTTCAAGTATATTCTGGATGGCCTGAACGCTGAACGTACCCTGATTGCCGCCGAATGTATTGGTGATGGCTACTGGTTTATCGACAAGGTCAGCGCCTATGTCAAGGAACGTATCGTTTTCGGTCGCCCGATTGGCCAGAACCAGGGTGTACAGTTCCCGATTGCCAAGGCATTTATCAATATTGAAGCCGCCAGCCTGATGCGTTACGAAGCTGCCCGTCGCTTTGATGCCCACCAGCCTTGCGGTACCCAGGCCAATATGGCCAAACTGCTGGCCTCTGAAGCTTCATGGGAAGCGGCTAACGCTTGCCTGCAATTCCACGGTGGTTTTGGCTTTGCCAACGAGTACGACGTAGAGCGCAAATTCCGCGAAACCCGCCTGTATCAGGTAGCGCCAATCTCTACCAACCTGATCTACTCGTTCGTGGCCGAACACGTATTGGGCCTGCCACGTTCATTCTAATAACGGTAAGGTGCCGGCTTCCCAGCCGGCGCACCGTGCGAACGCCGAAAACCGGACATTGCCCAGGCGGCCGGTTATTTCACATTTACCTTGAATTTTATTGCGACCATGACCACACAAAGTGAACAGTTGGCCAACTTTGCCGCCAACCTGAAATTCAACGATATCCCTGCACCTGTCATTGCCCGCTGCGAAGACTTGCTGCTGGATACACTTGGCTCCATTCTGGCCGGCTCTACCGCCCGCCCGGTAAAAACCATTGACGCCTTTGCCAAACTGCAAGGCCCCGCCACAGGCAAATGCCAGGTACTGGGCAATGTACGCAATACCACGGCCCTGTTTGCTTCCATGGTCAACGCTGCGGCAGCCCATATGGTTGAACAGGATGACGTGCATAACGGTTCGGTGTTTCACCCTGCTGCGGTTGTGTTTCCCCCTGCCCTGGCAGTGGCACAGGAAATCGGTGCCTCCGGCAAAGAACTGCTAACTGCCTGCGTGGCTGGTTATGAAGTCGGTATTCGCGTTGGTGAATTCCTGGGCCGCTCTCACTATAAGATTTTCCACACCACCGGCACGGCGGGCACCATTGCCGCTGCCGTCACCGTGGGCCGTTTGCTGAAACTGAATCCTGAACAAATGCTGGATGCCATTGGTTCAGCCGGCACCCAGGCGGCCGGTTTGTGGGAGTTTCTGCGCACCGCCGCCGACTCCAAACAGCTGCATACCGGCAAGGCAGCCGCCAATGGCCTGATTGCCGCCTACCTGGCCAAAGACGGTTTTACCGGTGCCAAACAGATTCTGGAAGGTGCCCAAGGCATGGGTGCAGGCATGTCTACCGATGCCGATCCGCGCAAGCTGGTTGACGGCCTGGGTACCCGCTGGGCATTGCCCGAAACCTCTTTCAAATACCATGCATCATGCCGCCATACCCATCCGGCCGCTGATGCCCTGCAACTGGTCATGAAAGAAAACAATCTGTCTGCCAATGATATCGCCAGCGTGGTAACCCATGTTCACCAAGGTGCCATTGACGTATTGGGTGCCGTGGTCAAACCGGAAACCGTGCACCAGTCCAAATTCTCCATGGGTACGGTATTGGCCCTGATCGCCATCCAGAACTTTGCCGGCCTGGCCGAGTTTGACGCCGCACTGCGCGATGAACAGGTTGCCGCTTTCCGTGAAAAAGTCACCATGGAACTGGACGAAGAAGTGGATACGGCTTACCCCAACCGCTGGATTGGCAAGGTTACCGTGACCACTACCGATGGCCGTGTCTTCAAAGGCCGCGTAGATGAACCCAAAGGCGATCCGGGCAACACCCTAAGCCGCCCTGAAATTGAAGACAAGGTCATGCGCCTGGGCCAATATGAAAACGCCGCTTCTGTCGAAACCATCAAGCACCTGATTGATTACGTATGGAACTTGCAGAACCAGGAAGTGATTGAAGCCCTGGTCTAAGGGTAGCTAAAAACAGATTTTAATTTGAACGATCTCTAGTGGAGTAGACTTTGTCCCTGCGTAACAGCAGGGATTTTTTTTAGGTTTTAAGTTGACGTCCTCGCCCACTTGAAGGAAGGCGATTCCTACGGCGCTAAGCAAAAGAGAACGCCTGCTTAGCCGCTTCGGCGGGTTCCTGCTTCGCTGGACGGTCTGACCGCACCGTTCCTCCACAGGCCAACACGGCATGCCCTGCC
>JBBADT010000062.1:0-15261 GCA_041656315.1 Advenella sp. | reverse complement strand
TTTACCAGCCACCGGATGCTCCTCCACCGCCACTGCTTCCGCCGCCACCGCCGCCGAAGCCACCGCCGCCACCAAAACCACCACCGCCAAAGCCGCCGCCACCAAAGCCACCACCAAAACCGTCGCGTCTGCCACGGCCACGGCTAGCACTGCTAATCTTGCGTTCGGGCATGAACTTATGGGCAATAAAGCTGATTAAAAACCCGCCCACGGAACCCAACAGGGCAAAACCGAAACTGCCCGTTACACCAAAAATAACCACCCCGGCAATAACCGCCGCCAAAATGGCTGGCCACATGGAAATAAAAAACACCAGAAAAATAAAAAACGGCCAATCACCTTCATCAAAGTCGGATGACTGCTGCCAATCATTAACCGGTGGGGGCAATTCTTCAGTTTCAATCAGGCCTACCAGCGCATCAACGCCAGCTTGTACACCACCGGCATAGTCATCCATCTTGAAATGCGGTGCCACATGATCATTGATAATTCGCGCGGCCAAGACATCAGGCACGGCACCTTCCAGGCCATAGCCCACTTCCAGCCGCATGCGGCGGTCATCCTTGGCAATCAGGAACAAAATGCCATCGTCAACCTTGGCACGGCCCACTTTCCATTCATCAAAAACCCGACGGGAATAGGTTTCAACCGTATCGGGTTGCACCGTGGGCACCATAAGCACAAACACCTGGGCACCCTTGGTTTTTTCAAGAGCCTCCAGTTTTTGCTCAATCTCGGTCTGCTGAGTGGCAGAAAGGGTGCCGGTAAGGTCTGTTACCCGCGCCTGCAAGTTGGGTACGGGCACCAGCTCCTGGGCCTTGGCCTGAAACCCGGCCAAGGCGAATAGCATGAAAAGCAATGACAGCAAATAGCGTGCCATATAAGCAGAATAATTACGTGAATCGAACATCACTGCGCCGCTGCAGGTTGGTTCACCTTGGGCGAAATATCAAATTTCACTTCGGGCACACGCATGATTTCCGCTTGGTTTTCTACCCCGAAATTGGGTTTGACATCATAGCCAAAAATTTTGGCGGTAATCAAGGTGGGGAAGGTGCGAATCAGGGTATTGTAACTTTGCACTTCCTTGATATAGCGGCCACGCGCGGTGGCAATCCGGTTTTCAGTGCCTTCCAGCTGCACGTTAAGATCGCGGAACAGGGCGTCTGCTTTCAGTTGCGGGTAGTTTTCTGACACGGCAATCAAACGGGACAGTGCCGAAGTAAGCTGCCCCTGGGCAGCCTGGAACTGGGCCAGTTCTTCACCAGTGGGCAGTTTATCGGCCGACACCTGTACTGATCCCACCCTTGAACGGGCATTGGTCACTTCGGTCAGCACCTCGCGCTCATTAATCATATAAGCATTAACGCTGGACACCAGCTGTGGCACCAGATCTGCACGGCGCTGGTACTGGTTAAGGGTCTCGGACCAAGAAGCCTTGACACCTTCATCCAGCGTCTGGATCTCGTTATAGCCACAACCGGCCAGTACCGTTGACAACAGAAAGACACTAATAAGGGAAAAAATTCGTTTCATGGTTTCTCTTTTAAACATGGATAGTAACCAGGGCCAAACAAACCCGCTCGGGGGATTATAGCTTGCCAAGGCCTGAATGCCGTTGCAAAAAAACGGCGCAACACGGGCAATCAGGTTAAATAATGCAAAAAAACGTAAAACCCTACCGTATACTTATAGTTTCTAGCTCACCGACCCATCATGTCTCTTTCCGTCTGGCTTACCCTATTCGCCGCCTGCTGGGCCATTTCCATTTCCCCGGGCCCCGGTGCCGTGGCTTCCATGTCATCGGGGTTGCGTTTTGGCTTCCGGCATGGTTACTGGAATGCCATTGGGCTGGCTATTGGCTTGGCCATCCAGTTCGTGATTAGCGTGATTGGCGTTGGTGCCTTGCTGGCCACCTCTGAAACGGCATTCAATATTGTGAAGTGGGCCGGTGTCCTGTACCTGATTTACCTGGGCTACAAGCAGTACCGCTCCCCGGTTGCGATGATCAGGCTTGAAGAAAATGCCGCCCGGGACACCCCCATTCATAAGCTAGTCATGCAGGGTATTCTGGTTAATATCATGAACCCCAAGGGGGCCATCTTCCTGCTGGCGGTTATTCCGCAGTTCCTTGACCTGTCCAAACCCTTGCTAATCCAGTATGTGATAATTGCCGCCACCCTGTGCGCCGTAGACCTGGCAGTCATGGCCGTTTATACAGGGTTGGCCTCAAAAGTCATGCATGTCATGCGCAACCCGCACCATGCCGCCAGAATGAACAAGTTCTTTGGCCTGCTGTTTATTGCCGCTGCCCTGTTTATGGCAGGAATGGGACAAAAATTATCCTGATTTTTTCGGAGTTTAATGCCCCACAAATTTCAAATTTGAAATGCAGTTAACTGAAGCTCATTAGCTTTTTTTGCGTTCCCTGAACAACACCTGCAATAGGATTACAGCAATATCAGCTAAAAACGTACAGCAGATTTAACTCGCCACCTTCTGAACAGTAAAACCAGCAGAAGAACACAAAGTGCAAGCACGAATCCTATCGCAAGACCAACAAAAATCTCAAGATTCGCTGTACCTTCGCAGCATGAAACTCCAAAAGTAGCTGCTAAAAAATTCCATGCAGACTCGGGCAAATTGATAAACCAAAGAGAGGGAATCCTTAACCACATAACTGAAAACAACACGGGAAATAAAATTAACCACAGGCTAATCAATATATATTTTGATACTTTGTTCATCGCACTTTCACTATTCCCCAAGCCAGCATTAAATATTTATTTCAATTCCATAATTTGAAATACTAATTTTTTAACAAACTCCTTGAATCGCGAGAGCAATCTTCTTTCTTTCACGGAAAATTAATCTAGATCAAGCAATCTTCCTTTTCGACAAAATCACCCTTGAATCAACTATATATTGTGTTTAATATCCAAACAAACACTACATATAGTTTTTAAGGATTAATTCATGTCACAGGAAAGCCTGATCAATGCACAAACCAGCATTGATGAATATCTTAGTCAAGCCGACTGGCGTGTTAACGCCAATGCCAACCAGGGTTACTCGCTGGGCGGCCTGATTCTGAACATTTCCGGCAAAATGATTGCCACCTACTGGCTTAACCACATTTATCCACCCGAAGTTGGCCAGGCCCACCGTGATGCTGACTTGCACATCCATGACCTGGACATGCTTTCCGGTTACTGCGCCGGCTGGTCACTGCGTACCCTGCTGAATGAAGGGCTGAATGGCGTGCCTGGTAAAGTGGAGTCTTCCCCGCCCAAACACATGTCTAGCGCGATCGGGCAAATTGTGAATTTTTTGGGCACCCTGCAAAACGAATGGGCTGGCGCCCAGGCTTTCAGCTCTTTCGACACCTACATGGCACCCTATATTCGGGTAGACAAGCTGGACTACACCACCGTCAAGCAATACATGCAAGAGCTCATTTACAACCTGAACGTGCCTTCACGCTGGGGCACGCAAACGCCTTTTACCAACCTGACTTTTGACTGGATCTGCCCCGAAGACCTGCGCGAACAAACGCCCGTTATCGCTGGCAAGGAAATGCCGTTTTACTATGGCGACCTGCAGGAAGAAATGGATATGATTAACCGCGCCTACATTGAAATCATGATGCAGGGCGATGAAAAAGGCCGGGTGTTCACCTTTCCGATTCCCACCTATAACATTACCGAAGACTTCGACTGGCACAGCCCCAACGCCGAGCTGATGTTTGAAATGACCGCTAAATACGGCCTGCCGTATTTCCAGAATTTCATTAATTCCGAGCTCAAGCCCAACATGATCCGTTCCATGTGCTGCCGCCTGCAACTGGACTTGCGCGAACTGCTTAAACGCGGCAATGGCCTGTTCGGCTCGGCAGAACAAACCGGTTCCCTGGGGGTGGTTACCATTAACTGCGCCCGCCTTGGCTACCAATATGCCGGTGATGAAGCCGCCCTGTTTGCACGGCTGGATGAATTGATGGAACTGGGCAAAACCAGCCTGGAACTGAAGCGCACGGAAATCCAGAAACACATGGATAACGGCCTGTTCCCCTACACCAAGCGTTACCTGGGCACCCTGCGCAACCACTTTTCAACCCTGGGTGTGAACGGCATTAATGAAATGATCCGCAACTTCACCCATGACGAACATGACATTACCTCGGAATGGGGTCATGATTTTGCCATTCGCCTGCTGGATCATATCCGCGCGAAAATGCTGGTTTTTCAGGAAGAAACCGGCCATATGTATAACCTTGAGGCCACCCCTGCCGAGGGCACCACCTACCGTTTTGCCAAAGAAGACCGCAAGCGCTTTCCGGACATTTTGCAAGCGGGTACGCAAGACATGCCCTATTACACCAACTCATCCCAGCTGCCTGTAGGCTTCACTGATGATCCCTTTGAAGCACTGGAGCGGCAAGATGACCTGCAACGCAAATACACCGGGGGCACCGTGCTGCACCTGTACATGACCGATCCGCTTTCCACCGCGGATGCCTGCCGCACATTGGTCAAGCGTGCCTTAAGCCGCTTTCATTTGCCTTACATCACTGTCACGCCAACATTCTCTATTTGCCCCAAACATGGCTACCTGGGCGGAAGCCACAAGTTCTGTCCGAAATGTGATGATGAACTGATTCAGAAAAAACTGAAAGAAGCCGCCTGATTCAACTTAACTTTAAAGGAATAAAAATGCAAAACACCAACATGAACAAACAAACCAATATTACCCTGAGCGACGACGAGCGCCAACCTTGCGAAATCTGGACCCGTGTCATGGGCTACCACCGACCTATGTCTTCCTTTAATATCGGCAAAAAAGGCGAGTTTCATGAAAGAAAATACTTTAGCGAAAAAGAGGCCCGCCTTTGATTCCTGACGCAGCACATGCTTCGCTAAGGGTTGGGGGGATGACCCCCTTCAGTACATCGGATTACCCCGGCCAGATGGCAGCCGTACTTTTTGTGCAGGGCTGCCCCTGGCGTTGTGGCTACTGCCATAACCCGCACTTGCAGGAACGGGGTACCAGCAACCCGCTGGATTGGGGCGACATCATAAAGTTCCTCAGACGGCGTGCCGGCCTGATTGACGCGGTCGTTTTTAGTGGTGGCGAACCCACCATAGACCCTGCCCTGGAAGATGCCATGCAGCAGGTAAAATCATTGGGTTACAAAATTGGCCTGCATTGTGCGGGCATTTACCCAAGACGGCTTAAAGAAGTACTGCCCTTGCTGGACTGGATTGGCCTGGATATCAAGGCAAGCTTTAATAAATATGCCCACATCACGCAATTTGCAGGCAGTGGAGACCAGGCGCTGGCCTGCCTTCAGGCTGTGCTGGCCAGTGGCGTTGACTATGAACTGCGCACCACCCTGCATCCCCAGCTGCTGCCCGAAGAAGACCTTCTGGAACTGGCCAACAGCCTGGCCAAAATGAAAGTGAATAATTATGTATGGCAGCTGTTTCGTGACCAGGGATGCAACGATGCCACCCTGAACAGTGCCAACCTGGCCGGATACCCGTCTGAAACTTTAGTCAGCCAGGTATCGGCCATGTTTCCACGTTTTACGTTAAGGAAGAATGCCTAGCATCATGATCATTGGCGGGCTTGACCAGCCTGCCAATGATCTGCATGCCAGGCAGGTTTTTTAAAACCTGTTCGGGCGACAGCACCGATAGATCGATGCCATCCAGCGTGTTTTTAACCATCAGGCCCAGCTCGGTGTCACCTTCGATCATCATGCGACGACTGAAAAACAGCGTATCCGGGTCTTCCTTGCGCTGTATCATCTGCCAATAATCATAGACACTTGAAGAAATGATCAGGTCAGGTTCTTCAGCATGCCCGGCACAGGCCACAAAAGCATGGTTGCGCCAGCTATAGTCAAAGCAAATGCCGGCATCCTTCACCACCAGACGCAGTTTTTTATCCTCAAGACGGGTCAGCACATCTTCGGGCAAGTGCTTTTTCAATAGAAGGTTAAGTCCGTTAACAAAGAAAAACGTGCCAGGATAAGACGGCAGTTTTGAAAAAACCGTTTTTACAAACGGGGGAAGCAAAAAAGGTTTGTCCATATTATTTCTCCAAAGATAGCTTACGCCGCCACCTGTTCAAGGCCTGGCTTGCCATGCCAGTAGCCATTGCAGCCTTTTTCAGGCATTAAGGGTTCAATGTGTGCCATGGCATCGGCTACACTCATGCGGTGATTAATAACGGCATCGTACAGTTCAACAATTTTGTCGGTATCGCGCCATTGCGGGCTGATCCGGACAATATCCACGCCCGTTTCACGCATGCTATCCAGTTCAGCCAGCAGGTTATAAACCAGGGCCGACTGGGTTTGGATGCCGTTAAGCACCAGAAAAGGCTGGCTTTCTCGGGTTTTCATCATAAGGCCATCGGGGTGCTCCATGCACACGTACTGGCAATTATCTTTGGGCAGGTTGCGGTTGCGGGCGGTAAAGCAGCGGGCCGAAAAGGCCAATGGCAAACGGCCATAGGCAAACACTTCGGTTTCTACCGGAAACTGTTTTTCGGCCAGTATGCTAGCCAAACCTGCCTGCCCCATTTCCAGCGGCATCACCCAGCGCCTGGCTCCCTGCTTAACCAGCAATTCAAGGGAAGGCGTACTGAACAAGTTTAAAAAAGGGCCAGCCACAAAATTTTGCCCTTGCAGGCAATGCACGGCCCCCATGTCATTGGCTTCCACCGTGAACGCTTCATTGGCGGCAATTTTTCTTAGGGTTTTAAGATCACTTTCGGCTTCCAGCAAGGTTTGCGTAGACAGAACCACTTCTTTTCCACACGCCTTCAGGTCTTTCGCAATATCCAGCCAGTCGGGCAGGCGCAGCTCATGGCGGCGTGAACAGACCGTTTCCCCAAGATACACGATTTGTGCGGCGCTTTCGGCCATTTTTCCGTAAAAAGTCACGACTTCATTACGTGACCAGTAATACTGTATGGGTCCCAGTGCGATTTTCACAAGAATACCTTTATGCAAATATATTTGATGATTGAACTATTTCCAGGGGCGGCTATAGGCACCCAGCGTATGCTGCTGACCTTCGGCCACTTTATTCAGGCTGGCCATCCATTCGGGCTTGACCGAATAGCGTTGCTCCTGAGACAGGCAATTATCAATAGCCTGGCGCCACACCTTGGTGACCTGGCCAACATAGGCCGGACTGCGCTGGCGCCCTTCAATCTTGATGCCACGCACGCCCAGCTGAACCAGCCGTGGCAAAATTTCCAGCGTATTCAGGCTGGTGGGTTCTTCTATTGCATAATAATTTTCATCTTCAACATCAAAACGACCCTTGCACAGGGTGGGATAACCGGCGTTTTCATTATCATCATAGCGGTCAATCAAAACACCGTTAAGACGTGACTCAAGCCCCTTGGGCGTTTGCTGCCAGCGCACCGACTTGGCCGGTGAGCACACACCATGCGTATTGGGCGATTCACCGGTCACATAAGAAGACAGGGCACAACGCCCTTCTACCATGACACACAGGCTGCCAAAACCAAATACCTCTATTTCAACCGTGGTTTTTTCTGCCACCTGTTCTACCTGGGCCAACGAAAGCACCCGAGGCAAAATAACCCGCGTAATGCCAAACTGTTGCTGGTAAAAGGCAATCGCCTCGTAATTGGTGGCCGAGCCCTGTACCGACAAATGACGGTGCAAATCAGGGTATTTATCGGCCGCATAAGCCATTAAACCCAAATCGCCCATAATAAGGGCATCTACCCCCATGCTGGCCGCCTGGTCGATGGATTGCGTCCATAAGCCGGCACTGCCGGGCTGGGGATAAGTATTCAGCGCAACAAACACCCGGCACCCGCGTGCATGCGCGTAATTGATCCCCTCTCGTATGGCGGCGTTATCAAAATTAAGCCCGGCAAAATTGCGGGCATTGGTGGCATCCCGAAACCCCAGATAGACACAGTCTGCGCCGTTATCGACAGCATTTTTCAGGGCGGGCAGGCTGCCGGCCGGACACACCAACTCTATAACAGGCTGCCCTGAATCTGGTTGGCCGTTACCGTTAACTGACAAAAAACTTGACATATTAGTTTAAACTTGAATTTTGTTGAGGCTTGAACTTAAGCAAAAGAATAATGATTGAATATAACAACCACGATCCTCGCATAACCTTGAGCAAGATCAAGAAAAAGCAAGGCATCAATATTAATTTGATAATATATTGATATGTATCTACATAACGCCTGTCAGCACGGTTAACGCTTGCCCTGCCAGGCTCACCAACTGCCCTATTTACGGATTAAACATGAATAATGATATTCAGCTGGACGTACGTGGTTTACCCCCTCCTGAACCCATGGAACGGGTCCTGGAATTATTACCCCAAATCAATAATGGTGAGAAACGCCTGCGCATGCTGATAGACCGCGAACCCCTTCCCCTGTTTCGCATTCTTGAAAGCGAGCAGTTCGAATACAGTATCCGCAAGCAGCCTGATTACTCTTATGAAGTAATCATCTGGAAAAAGGCTTAATGCAACGTGCTTTAACGTTCGACAGCATGCCCGGCCTGATAGCGCCGGTGCGTTTTTTTCTGGCCGCCCCGCTGTTTGCCATGCTGGCAGCCTTGGTATTGCTGTTTTTCGGCCCCGATGCCTGGTCAAGCCGCTGGTCGCCGGTCATGCTAAGTGTTACCCATCTTTTCACGCTGGGCATTCTTACCATGAGCATGGCAGGTTCTTTAATCCAACTCCTGCCGGTTGCCTTCCGTATTCAAATACCCTATCCCAACCCACTGGGACTGATTGTATTTCTCCTTCTGGCAACAGGCACCTTATCTTTGGCTGTCGCCTTCCTTACCCCGTCCAACCTGCTTTTCATCACAGCAGCCATCCTGCTGGGAGCAGGCCTGGGCATTTTCATTTTTGCGCTTAATCTTGGGTTTTGGCTGTCACGCAAACAGCAGGCAGAAAAAGCCAGGGCTTCCATTCTGGCAATACGATATAGCGTAGCCAGCCTGACCATCACAGTTATTCTTGGTTTGACCCTGATCTATGCATTTACTCACCCCTTGGGCCTGTCTTTGGTAGCGCTTACCAACCTGCATGCCTTGTGGGGCCTGGCCGGCTGGGTCGCCATTTTGCTGATGGGCATCAGCTTTCAGGTTATCCCCCTGTTTCAGGTTACTGAGATTTATCCCGCCGGCATGACACAACGCCTGTTGCCGGTTCTTTTTGTGGTATTGCTACTCTGGACTGTTTTCTCTGAATGGTTTGGCCTGCATACGGGTATATTTCAAACCGCCCTGGTTTTTGTGCTGGCCCTGCTGGCCATTATTTTCACTATCCAGACCGGCATTTTACTTAAAGGCCGCAAACGCCCTGAACCCGATGTCACCACCCTGTTCTGGCGGCTGTCACTGGCCAGCTTGCTTGGCAGCAGTATCCTGTTACCGCTGCTGCAACTGTTTAGCTTGCCGCAACTGGAACTGTCGCTGGGCATCTTGTTTATTTTAGGCTGCGCCTATTCCGCCATTAATGGCATGCTGTACAAAATTGTGCCTTTTCTGGTACTGCTGCACAGCCAGGAAATCGTCCCGTTCCGTTCGGGCGCCGTACCCAAAATCAAAGATATTTTGCCTGAAGCCCGTGCCATTCGCCAGTTTTGGATGCAACTGCTTACCGTACCTGCCATGCTGGCGGCAGCCTGGCAGGTTCCCGGCTTTGCCAGCCTGGCGGCACTGTTACTGCTGGTATCGGCAGGCATGCTGTTTTTTAATCTGCTGAGTGCCGTCAGCATCTACCGCCGGCTTGCCAAACAGTATAAAAAACCGCTTAAAAATCAATAAGCCCCTGCATATCCAGAATGGTAATTTCTTTTCCCTTTACCTTGATCAGGCCGTGCGTGCTTAAATCCAGCAAAATACGCGAAAAGTGTTCTGGGGTAATGTTAAGGCGCGAAGCAATAATGGCTTTGCTGGTGCTTAAGGTAATGGTTTCCCCGTTTTCACAATGATCGTGCTTAAGCAAATACCCAATCACCCGCTGTGCGCCTGAACGCAGGGAGTACGACTCGACGTCTTCCATCAGGCCATACAGCCGCTGGCTAAGCCCCTTGAGCATATTGAAGGTAAGGTTCTGGCTTTTGGCCAATTCAGCGTTGATGACATTGCGACTGACATGCAGCACCAGACAGTCTTCCAGTGCCTGTGCCGTCACGATATAGTTCTTGCCCATAAACATGAGCGCCTCACCAAAGCTGTCACCGGCATGAATGATCTTGACCACTTTTTCATTGCCGGGTGATGAAACCACTGACAGTTTGATCTGGCCATAGATAAGCACATGCAGCCCCAGACAAGGCTCGCCACGCTGAAACACAATTTCGCCGCGCCTGACCTGCATCTCGGTGGTTCCCAACGCGATGGAATCCAGCTCGGCCGGTTCCAGCTCACTGAACAATGGGACATTGGAAAGAAAGTCCTGTATTTTAATTTTCCTGTTTGCCATAATGACTTAGCCTTTGCAACCCTTTTCTTTCACAAAAAAAACCGATAAAGATTATAATAAACAACGTTTTCTGGCATTCTACCAATGTTTTTGCACGAATCCCCGAATCATCCATCAATCTGTTGCCTTATCATCCCATCCCGGGTGACTATATACCGTTTTTAATTAATGTCACACTTATCAATCAAGCAGGAAGTGGCCCGTCGCCGTACCTTTGCCATTATTTCCCACCCCGATGCAGGTAAAACCACCCTTACCGAGAAACTGCTCCTGTTTGCAGGCGCGATTCAGATCGCCGGTAGCGTAAAAGCAAGAAAGGCAAGCCGCCATGCCTCTTCCGACTGGATGGAAATTGAAAAGCAACGGGGAATTTCGGTTGCTTCATCCGTCATGCAAATGGAATATAAGGACTGTGTCATCAATCTGCTGGATACCCCCGGACACCAGGACTTTTCAGAAGACACCTATCGGGTACTGACCGCGGTAGATGCGGCCATCATGGTGGTTGATGCCGCTAACGGTATCGAACCGCAAACCATTCGCCTGTTGCAGGTTTGCCGGGCTCGCAACACCCCCATTCTCACCTTCATCAACAAACTTGACCGCGAAGTCCGTGAACCGCTGGACCTGCTTGGTGAAATTGAATCACACCTGGGCATGGACACCATCCCGTTTACCTGGCCGATTGGCATGGGCAAATCATTTGGTGGCGTTTATGACCTGCAACTAGACCGCATGCGACTGTTCCGCCCCGGCCAGGAACGACGCGGCCACGATGATTTTATCGAAGGCCTCGACAACCCCCTGATCCAAGAAAAATTCGGCTCTGCCTTCGACAAGGCTCATGAAGAAATATCCCTCATCAAGGAAGCCACCCCCGATTTTGACCACGAAGCCTTTCTGGCTGGCAAACAAACACCGGTTTTTTTCGGCTCGGCGGTTAACAACTTTGGCGTACAAGAGGTGCTTGACGCCCTGGTTAAATGGGCGCCCAAACCGGGACCTCGCCAGGCGCTGGAACGCATCGTGCAGCCCGATGAGCCCAAATTTTCCGGTGTCGTCTTCAAGGTACAGGCCAATATGGATCCGGCCCACCGCGACCGCGTGGCCTTTGTGCGAGTCAGTTCGGGCAAGTTTGAACGCGGCATGCGCCTGAAAGTCAGCCGTACCGGCAAGGAAATCCGTCCCAACAACGTGGTTTCGTTCCTGTCCCAGCGCCGCGACCTGCTTGACGAGGCCTATGCCGGTGATGTGATTGGTATTCCCAACCACGGTGTCCTGCACTTGGGTGATGTCCTGACCGAAGGCGAAACCCTGCAATTTACCGGACTGCCGTTCTTTGCCCCCGAACTCTTCCAGGGTGTCGAAGTCAAAGATCCTTTACGTACCAAGCAGCTGCGTACCGGCCTTACCCAATTGGGTGAGGAAGGCGCCATTCAGGTATTTCGTCCGGAAGCGGCCGGCGGTGCCCTGTTGCTGGGTGCCATTGGCCAATTACAATTTGAAGTGGTTGCTCACCGCCTGAAAACCGAATATGGGGTGGAAGCGCGTTTAATGCCCTCTAGATATACGATGGCACGCTGGGTAACCAGTGACAATCCAAAAGCACTGCGCAAATTCATGGACAGCAACGCTGCCCATATCGCTTATGATGTGGTTGATGCGCTAGCTTTCCTGATTACCTCCCCTGCCCAGCTTCGTGTTGCCCAGGAACTGAATCCTGAAATTAATTTTCATGCAATGCGTGAACATGCCGGTCAGGTGTTCTAGGAAAACAGCTAAAATGAACCACACATCAATGAAGGGTAATTTATTAATGTCTTGGCGTTTTTTATTCATTTCTTTACTGATATTTGCCGGACTGGCCACATGGGGTGGCATCCAGGCGGGCGAGTGGCTCATTGCCCATACGCCTACCACAGCCAACATACCCAACGTTTCCGAGTTTGATCCTCCCCCACAGGTTGATCAGTTCGGACGTCCCGTGCTGCGTCAGCCCCAACAACCCCTTATGAGTGGCGCCCAGGGGGTCCCTGAAAAACCCGCCGGTATAGACTGGGCCATAGAAGCCTCACAAAAATCAGACATCCTGACTGCATCCAGCAGCCAATACAATCCGAATGCCAATATCACCATTGGTACGGCAAGCGGCCGAATAGACGCCGCCCCTATTCAGGCCACCCCCATTACCCGCCCCACACAAGTACCGGGTACCTCAGCAGGCGGCTATGCCTGGGAGCCCGCCTTTCATCGTGCCGTTGCCCACTGCCGCACCCTGGGCTTTTTTGAGCGCCCCACTTGCCTTGGCAAAGTCCGCGAGCAATACTGTGGTGCCAACAATGCCTGGGGTAAAGTGAAAGACTGCCCCGAGCGTTAGAACAAAAAAAATGGCCTGGAAAATACCTCCCAGACCATTTTTTTGTTACTTAACTTAAATCAGTTACCTGCTTTCAAACCAATTTAACTGACTTTGCTAACGCGATTTATTCTTCACCCATCTGGCTTTGCAGGTAATTTTGCAAGCCTACTTTGTCAACCAGTTCAATTTGGGTTTCCAACCAGTCGATATGTTCTTCAGTATCATCAAGAATACGGCGAAACAAATCACGGGAAACGTAGTCACGCACTTTTTCGCAATGGGCAATCGCTTCAGTAAGCGTACCATGAGCGGTTACCTCAAGGTGCAAGTCACAAGACAGGATTTCCGGCACGTCCTCACCAATGCGTAACTTGTGCAGGTCTTGCAAATTGGGTAATCCCTCCAGCAAAAAAATACGCTCTATCAAGGCATCGGCATGCTTCATCTCTTCGATGGACTCTTCATACTCATGCTTGCCCAAAACATTAAAGCCCCAGTTTTTCAACATACGGGCATGCAGGAAGTACTGATTAATTGCCGTTAATTCATTGGTCAATTGCTTGTTCAGGTATTTAAGAACCTCTTTATCGCCTTTCATAACCCTTCCTTTTTCAAGTTTGCTCAACGGGACTCCGGCATACAACGACAACACCGACCCCTAGGCCACCATTATATATTGGAAGCGGTTACGAAACAGATTTACCCAAATGAATGGCACAACGGCCCCTCTTCCTGACAAAGAAGAAGCTGATGCGAAAACGCCAGGCTTTTCTATATGCTTTGCCTACCAGAGTGCCGTGGACACAATTGCCTTACGGCTGCGTGGTTCACTGACATACTCTTGAGCCGCTGCATTAGAGGCTGAATCTTGCGGAAGATATTCGCTAGCAGTTTGAGCACAGCAACCACAGCACGATGCAACACCTAACTCGGCCTGTAAATCACCAAGGGTTGACGCTCCGTTATTGACTGCCTCAATAACAGTTTTTTCTGTGATGGCATTACAAATACAAATATACATGCGAATCATTATCATCTATTTTTATTTTTTTCGCAATATTTTTTTCTGGTTTTTATTAAACAAATATCAACCCTTCAGAAAGGCCTGGGCTTTTCTTCTGGAAGCAGGGGGAATACCAATGGCTTCACGATATTTGGCCACGGTTCTGCGGGCAATTAACAAACCATCTGCCATCAATAAATCACATAACTTACTGTCAGATAAAGGTTTTTTGGCATCTTCGACATCAACCAGCGCCTTGATTTTCAATTGAATTGACTTGGCCGAGGTTTGCTCACCAGACTCGGTAGCCACGCCCGAACCAAAAAAATGTTTCAGTTCAAATACCCCGTGTGGGGTGGCAATGAATTTTTGCGTGGTGGCTCGGGATACGGTTGATTCGTGAATATCCAGCTCTTGCGCCACCTCTTTTAAGGTAAGGGGCTGCATGGCAGACATGCCTTCCTCAAGGAAAGCCGTTTGGTATTTCATAATGACCCGGGAAACATCCAGAATAGTGCTAAAACGGTGATTGACCTGTTTTAAAAAACCTTTTGCATGGTTTAACTGTTCACTTAAACCGGTATCCTCCTTTTTACCCAAGGTCCGGATCATGCTTTCGTATTCGACATTTATCCGAACCTTTGGCAAAATGCCCTGGTTAAGCGATAAAACCCATTCATGATTGATTTTTCGCACCAGCACATCGGGTACCGCATAATCGGCAGCTGGCGTACTCCAGGCTTTGCCAGGACGTGGGTCAAGGCCTTTGATAAGACTATGGGCCTGGCGAATCAGGGAAATATCGGCACCGGTTACCGCTTGCAGGATCCCCATATCAGCCGCTGCTAGCGCATCCAGGGCATTGGCACAAATTTTTTTGGCACAGGCCAATACTTCGCTCTGGGGTTCAGGACTCATTTCACGAGAAAGCTGCAATAACAGGCACTCGGACAGGCTGCGGGCGGCAATGCCCGGAGGATCAAACGACTGCAATAAACGCAGCGCAACCGTCAACTCCTCTTCGGTTACCTCATGCTCTGCCTCAAAAAAACCGGCAACCTCTTCCAGCGGGGTATGCAAGTATCCATTTTCGTCCAGCTCATCAATCAGGACATCAACCAGAAGCATGTCACGTTCCAACGCACGCGTCGTACCCAGCTGGCTGCGCAAATATTCTTCCAGGCTGACGCTGGTTGCGGTTTCAGGATAAAAATCATCGTCATCAGGATTGGCAGTGGCAGGCTTACGCTGATCCCAATCCTGTTGTAAAACCTCAGCATAAGACGGCTCGGAATTTGGTGTTTCAGACGATATCTGGTTATCATCTACTAACTCCAGCATCGGATTGTCCTGAATGGCGCGCATCAGCTCAACCTGGAAATCCA
>JBBADT010000061.1:0-15553 GCA_041656315.1 Advenella sp. | reverse complement strand
AATGAAGGCCAGCTCGAAGAAGTCCAGGAAAAATGCCAGGAAGAAAACGGCAAGACTGACAACAACCAAAAAGCCAAACTGCCCCCCCGGAAGTGATTCAAACAGATTATGAACCCAAACCTGACCACCAAACCCGGTAAAAGTAAGGGTAAAGATGGTAGAGCCTACCAAAATAAATACCACGAAACTGGTGATTTTGGTGGTGGTATCCATCGCCTGTTTCAAGAGATCCAGATTTAGCCTGCCACGCGACATTGCCAGCAGTATGGAACCAACCGCGCCCATCGCACCACCCTCTGTTGGCGTGGCCACCCCAATAAAGATGGTTCCAAGCACCAGGAAAATCAGGAACATGGGGGGCACCATAACAAATATCACCCGTTCAGCAATACGTGACAGCAAACCCAAACGAAGAAATTTATTAGCCAGGGCAATAATAAAAGCAATCACACCCCATAACAACAGGGATACCACCACTTTTTCATCGACAGGCGCACTCTCACTCACCAGAATACTGTCAAGATAATAAGCGGCAGCAGCGGCAATCAGTGTAACCACCAGCAGGGATTTAAGCCCCCGGCTGCCATTAGGCTCATTATAAACACGCGCCTCTTCTGGCAAAGCGGGTGCCGATGAGGGTTTAACAATGGATGAAACAATAATATATAAAATATATGTGCCTGTTAACAAGAAGCCAGGCACAATGGCACCGCGGTACATATCACCAATAGAACGACCAAGCTGATCGGCCAGAACGATAAGCACCAAAGACGGTGGAATGATTTGCGACAGGGTGCCCGAGGCGGCAATGACCCCGGTTGCCAGCTTGCGGTCATAGCCATAACGCAACATGATGGGCAGGGAAATAAGCCCCATTGAAATCACCGATGCGGAAACCACCCCGGTGGTGGCAGCCAGCATGGCGCCTACCACCACAACGGCAATGGCAAGACCACCACGAATAGGACCAAACAATTGGCCAATTGTTTCAAGCAGATCTTCGGCCATCCCCGATCGTTCCAGCACAAGCCCCATTAAAGTAAAGAACGGCACCGCCAGCAGGGAGTCATTTTGCACTATACCAAAAATACGTTCTGGCAAAGCCTGAAGGAATGCAAAAGTAAATTCCCCCATGAAAATACCCAACAAACAGTACAGGATACCGTTTGCGGCCAAGGAAAATGCAACTGGAAAACCTAACAGCAAGAAGCCGATCAGGGTCAGGAACATGAGCGGTGGCATGTTATTGATAATGAGTTCCATGCTTATTTCACTCCTGCCTGCTGTTCACGCTGCGCCGCTTCACGGGCAATTTCTTCTGCCAGTAATTCTTCCGATGATTTAGTGCTTTGGCGAGCCAATGGATTAGTCCCTTGTCCGGTAAGGAAAGCCGTGCATTTTATAATGTGGGAGATACCGGATAATGCCAGCAACAGGAAACCAAGCGGAATTAACAATTTTATCGGCCAGCGAACCAGACCACCGGTATTGGAAGACTGCTCCAGGGTTTCATAAGACAGCATGAAAAAAGGCCATGACAGATAAATGATCAAGCCGCAGACCGGAAGCATGAATAGCAACACGCAAACGAGGTCAATTTTGACCTGCGTACGCTCGGACATGCGCTGTGAAAGAATATCAACACGTACATGTTCGTTTTTCAGGAATGTATAACCGGCGGCAAGCAGGAAAATTGCTCCAAACAAATACCACTGGATTTCAAGCCAGGCATTGGAGCTGATATGAAACACTTTGCGAAAAACGGCATTTCCGGCACTAATCACCACCACAACAAGCGTTAACCAGGTAACAAACTTGCCTGTAAAGGTATTGAGCGAGTCTATCAGCCGTGAAATGGAAAGTAAAAAACCCATGAAGCTCTCAATAGTAAAACATAAACCCATTGATATTCAGGCCTGGACACGCCGAATAAAGGATGTCCGCTGAATATATTTTTTTATCTGAATGATACGGATATATTCCGAGATGCAAGATGATAACTGATTAGCCACATTTTGTAAGCTGAGATTAACCCTTGATGCAATTTTAGTTTGACAAACCAGAATTAGCATGGGATTTATCCAGACAGATTTACACCGCGCTCACGTTTCCTTAGGCCTGAAGCAGGGAATGTAAGGGCTGGTCAATATTGAACTGACTGAATGAATTCAGGCCATATTCTTCGGGGTAATCAACGTGGGCCAAATACAAGCCGTCAGACATGAAGGTGGGGGCTGCAAATTTTCGATCTTTTTCCTGAAGCAACGACGCCACCCACTCACTTGGGAAACGCCCTTTACCCACATACACCAAAGAACCGATAATATTGCGCACCATATGGTGTAAAAAAGCATTGGCTTTTAATGTAAAAACAATAAAAGTACCCTGCTTTTCTATTCTTAGCAATTCCATGGTTCTGACCGGGCTCGCTGCCTGGCACTGGGAGGAACGAAAGCTGCTGAAATCATGCGTACCCACCAAGTATTCAGCTGCCTTGCACATAGCTTCAAGGTTTAATGGATGAAAATCCCAGCCGGCCCTGCCCACCCAATGCGGTGACATGATGCGTTCATTCCTGAGCACATACACATAAGTTCTGGAACGGGCGGAAAAACGCGCATTGAAATCCTGGGCAATTTCTTTAGCCCAGCGCACTGAAATACTACTGGGCAACAAGGCATTCAGCCCTCTTACCCAGGATTCGTTGCGACGTTCAGCTTGCGTATCTATGTGCACGACCTGAGAAAGCGCATGCACGCCGGTATCAGTGCGTCCGGCACAAATAGTGGGTGTTGCCTGCGTTGTAAACTGCCGCAAAGCCGCTTCAAGTTTATCTTGTACCGTTTGGCCATTTGGCTGGGTTTGCCAGCCATAGTAAGGGGTGCCGTTATAGGCAACCCCCAAGGCGATTCTTTTTAATGGCAATTCGGTTTGAATATCCATAAACAGGCTTACTTGCTCTCTGGAGAATCAAGATCAAGATTGATTTTTTCCAGTTTTGCCTTCAATTCCTCATCAGACATCATTCGTGGCTGTTGTGCGGCCTTTTTTTTAAGAACCGCAATCGCCACCGCAGGAACGATGAGCATGACAAGACAAACCGCAATAATCAACACAGCCGTTTCATTGGCAAGCCAGGCGGGCAAACTCATGCTTACAGCTCACCAATGGCGATGCGCAGCATGCGGCGCAAAGGTTCGGCGGCACCCCACAACAATTGGTCACCCACGGTAAAGGCGCTTAGATATTCAGGGCCCATGGACATTTTACGCAGTCTGCCAACAGGGATATCCAAAGTACCAGTTGTTGCAACCGGTGTTAACCATTCCATGGAAGCTTCTTTGGTATTGGGAACCACTTTGGCCCACTGTGTGCCCTGCTTAAGGATATCGGTAATTTCATCCAGGGGCACATCACGTTTGAGCTTGATGGTTAATGCCTGGCTGTGGCAGCGCATGGCACCAATACGAACGCACAATCCATCAATACGCACGGGATCACTGCCAAAACCCTCTCCACGGCCAAGAATTTTATTGGTCTCGGCTTCGGCTTTCCACTCTTCACGGGACTGCCCATTTTCAAGGTCTTTGTCAATCCAGGGAATCAGGTTACCAGCCAATGGCACGCCAAAATTTTCATGGGGCAAAGCATCATCTTTCTGGGCAGCCAGCAGTTGACGATCAATTTCCAGAATAGCTGAGGCGGGATCGTCCAACAAGGGTTTGACCGAGGCATTCAGCAAGCCGAATTGCGTGATGAGTTCGCGCATATGCTTGGCACCACCACCGGAAGCCGCCTGATAAGTCATGCTGGTCATCCATTCAATAAGGTCTTGCTGGAACAAACCGGCCAGCCCCATTAGCATGCAGCTAACCGTGCAGTTACCACCAATGAAGTTTTTAACGCCTTTGGCAAGCGCGGCATCAATCACGCCACGATTAACAGGGTCAAGTACAATAATGGCATCGTCTTTCATACGCAATGAACTGGCGGCATCAATCCAGATGCCATCCCAGCCGGCAGCGCGCAACTTGGGAAATACTTCTGTCGTGTAGTCTCCGCCTTGTGCCGTCAGAATAATAGGCAGCTTCTTAAGCGCCTCTATATCGTAGGCATTTTGCAGCGGACCGGCACCTTGCGCCCAAGCTGGCGCAGAACCACCTGCATTACTGGTAGAGAAAAAGACAGGATTAATAAGGTTGAAATCTCCTTCATCACGCATACGCTGCATGAGAACAGAGCCTACCATCCCGCGCCAACCGACCAAACCGACAGATTGTGTCATTTTTAACTCACAAAATTTCAAATTACAAAAAATTCAGACAACAAAAGGGACACTGTCACGCTGGCAGATTCCTGCCTACGCAACAAGCCCCTCTTTACTGTTAAGTGCTTATATTACAACACTATATCAGCTTAATGCTTTCAATACAGCATCACCCATTTGAGAAGTTGAAACTTTTTCTGTTCCCTCTTCATAAATGTCGGCTGTACGCAACCCTTGTGCCAGTACCTGTCGTACGGCCTCTTCAACTTTGTCTGCCGCTGCCGATTCATTAAGTGAATAACGCAACATCATGGCAGCAGACAAAATGGTCGCCAGCGGATTGGCGATGTTCTTGCCGGCAATATCCGGAGCGGAACCATGACTGGGTTCATACAGGCCCTGGTTGGAAGCGTTCAGGGAAGCTGACGGCAACATGCCGATAGAACCGGTCAACATGGCGGCTTCATCAGACAGAATATCGCCAAACAGGTTACCCGTCACGATAACATCAAACTCTTTAGGCGCACGTACCAATTGCATGGCGGCGTTGTCGACATACATATGAGACAGGGCGACATCAGGATACTGTTTAGAAACGTCAATCATGATGTCACGCCAGAATTGGGAAGTTTCCAGCACATTGGCCTTGTCAACACTGCATAATTTGCCATTACGCTTGCGGGCTGCTTCGAAGGCGATCTTGGCAATCCGGCGCACCTCGGTTTCGGCGTAACGCATGGTGTCAAAACCTTCCTGCTCACCCTTGAAAGCACCGTCTTCGGCGGTACGGACACCACGTGGCGTACCGAAATAAATATCTCCGGTCAGTTCACGGACAATCAGGATATCCAGACCGGAAACCACTTCAGGTTTAAGGGAAGAGGCATTAGCCAGCTGCGGATATAGAATGGCGGGACGCAGGTTGGCAAACAAGCCCATGTTTTTACGCAAACCCAGAATCGCCTGTTCGGGACGATGCTCACGTGGCAAGGAGTCATATTTCCAGTCACCCACCGCACCAAACAGGATGGCATTTGAATTTTTAGCCAGTTCCAGTGTTGAGGGTGGCAAAGGATGCCCCAATTGATCGTAAGCAGCACCACCAACCGGCGCTTCTTCAAGGGCAATATCCAGCTTAAGCGCGGTTAAGACGCGCACAGCCTGATCAACAATTTCTTTTCCAATGCCATCACCTGGCAATACTGCAATTTTATATGTCATGTAAGTATCCTGTTATTTAACCAAGCCGGCATTGCCTTCAAGCCATGGATGACGGGCCAGGCGTTCTGCCTCAAAAGCCCTGATCTTGTCTGACTTTTGCAAGGTAAGGCTGATATCATCAAACCCGTTCAGCAGACAATATTTGCGGAATCCGTCAATCTGGAAGGACATTTCACGGCCATCGGCCGCAATCACAACCTGACGCTCCAGATCAATGCGCAGTTTATAACCGGCAAAACCCTTCACCTCATCAAACAGGCGAGACACTTCCAGTTCTGAAAGCACAATGGGCAACAAACCATTCTTGAAGCTGTTATTAAAGAAAATATCAGCGAAAGAAGGGGCAATAATAGCCTTGAAACCGTATTGGGTAAGCGCCCAGGGAGCATGTTCACGGCTTGAGCCGCAACCAAAGTTTTTGCGGGCGAGCAAAATTGAGGCACCCTGATAGCGGGGCTGGTTCAAGACGAAATCGGGATTCAGCGGGCGTTTGCTGTTATCCATGCCTGGCTCGCCGTGATCCAGATAACGCAATTCGTCAAACAGGTTAGGACCAAAACCGGTACGTTTGATGGATTTCAGAAACTGCTTGGGAATAATCAGGTCTGTGTCCACATTCTCACGGTCCAGGGGGGCTACAAGGCCTTCATGTGTTGTAAAAGCTTCCATTTCAGTTATCCTAATTTTCTGACATCAACAAAATGACCGGCAATTGCGGCGGCAGCGGCCATGGCAGGGCTAACCAGATGGGTACGCCCACCCTGTCCCTGACGGCCTTCAAAGTTGCGGTTTGAGGTTGAAGCACAACGTTCACCGGCTTCAAGACGGTCTGCATTCATGGCCAGGCACATGGAGCAGCCTGGCTCACGCCACTCAAAACCGGCCTCAATAAAGATTTTATCCAGGCCTTCCTGTTCGGCCTGTTTCTTGACCAGACCAGAGCCAGGTACCACCATGGCCTGGATAACATTTGAAGCCACATGTTTGCCACGGGCTACCTTGGCAGCGGCACGCAAATCTTCAATACGGGAGTTGGTACAGGAACCAATGAAAACACGGTCGATACGAATATCCTGGATAGGCGTGTTGGGTTTCAGGCCCATATATTCAAGTGCCCGTTCCATACCACTGCGACGCACATCATCTTTTTCCTTGTCAGGGTCGGGAATGCGGTCTTCAATGGAAAGCACCATTTCAGGTGAGGTACCCCAGGTAACCTGTGGCTTGATGTCTTTGGCATTGATTTCCACTACCGTATCAAACTTTGCACCTTCATCAGAGTGCAATGTTTTCCAGTACTTGACGGCTTCATCCCACAAAATGCCGGTTGGTGAATAAGGACGGCCACGGAAGTATTCAATTGTTTTTTCATCAACGGCCACCATACCTGAACGGGCACCTGCCTCGATGGCCATATTACACACGGTCATGCGACCTTCAACTGACAAGGAACGAATGGTGCTGCCGGCAAATTCTATGGCATGACCTGTACCACCAGCAGTGCCAATCACACCAATAATATGTAATACCACGTCTTTCGCCGTACAACCGAAAGGCAGCTCTCCTTCTACCTTGATGAGCATATTTTTGTTCTTCTTCATTAGCAGTGTCTGGGTGGCCAAAACGTGCTCTACCTCAGATGTGCCAATACCAAAAGCCAAGGCACCCATCGCACCATGTGTACTGGTATGCGAGTCGCCACAAACAACAGTCATGCCGGGTAAGGTTGCACCCTGTTCAGGACCAATCACGTGCACGATACCCTGGCGCATGTCATTCATACGGAACTCGGTAATGCCAAAGCTTTCACAGTTTTTGTCCAGGGTATCAACCTGCAGCCTGGAGACAGGGTCTGCAATACCTTCTGCCCTGTCTTTAGTGGGCACGTTGTGATCGGCCACTGCCAGGTTGGCGCTTAAACGCCATGGCTTGCGTCCGGCAAGGGTCAGGCCTTCGAAGGCCTGTGGACTGGTTACTTCATGCAACAATTGACGGTCTATGTACAATAAACAGGTACCGTCTTCTCCCTGGTCTACGACGTGGGCATCCCAGAGTTTATCGTAAAGTGTTTGCGCCATTTTTTTCTCCGCACAACTAAATGAATAGTTTTGTTGGGTTGACAAAAACCTTTTTGTCAACAATGCAATAATTATCGCTGATTGTCGGTGCTTAACAAGCCCATTTTTTATACTAGTACTGGTACTACTATAAAAAGCGTTAATCGTTCAAAAGAAAGGCAGCAGGCCTTGCCTTTTCAACTGTTTCAACCCATCAAATTTTTGCAAAACAATCATATTGTCAAATTTCATAGGTAAAACCCGCCTGTCTTTCAATGTTGACAACATGTCATAATGCACGGGTTAATTGCAGATAATAAATTTTTTTTCATATAAGACAAAACCAACTTCCTCAATCACGCATTTTTCGGAGTAAAGCCATGCGCCAGACACCCGATCTTTCCCATTTTTGGATGCCCTTTACCGCCAACAAAAATTTCAAGGCTGCTCCTCGCCTGCTAAAGGCAGCTAAAGGCATGTATTACACGTCTACCGACGATCGGCAGATACTGGATGGCTGCGCCGGTTTATGGTGCGTGAATGCCGGGCATGGCCGTGAGGAAATAACCCGTGCCATGATTGAACAAATACATATGCTGGATTACGCCCCCGGTTTCCAGATGGGGCATCCCATTGCATTTGAAGCGGCCCAGGCTGTGGCCGAATTCATGCCAAACGGAATCAACAAAATATTCTTTACCAATTCCGGGTCGGAGTCTGTGGATACGGCCCTGAAAATCGCCCTGGCCTATCATCGGGCTAACGGAGAACCCACCCGCTCTCGCTTGATTGGCCGTGAACGCGGGTACCATGGCGTTGGTTTTGGGGGCATTTCGGTGGGCGGCATCAGCCCCAACCGTAAAACCTTTTCCAATAGCCTGCTGCCCCAGGTAGATCACCTGCCGCATACCCATAATCTTGAACATAATGCCTATAGCAAGGGACAGCCTGCCTGGGGAGCGCACCTTGCTGATGAACTTGAAAACATCATCGCCCTACATGACGCCTCCACCATTGCGGCGGTTATTGTAGAACCCATTGCCGGTTCTACAGGTGTGCTGATACCGCCCAAAGGCTATCTGGAACGATTGCGTGAAATTACCCGTAAACACGGCATTTTGCTCATTTTTGATGAGGTCATTACCGGTTTTGGACGTCTGGGTACCGCAACAGCCAGTGAGTATTTTGGCATCACGCCCGACCTCATTACCCTGGCAAAAGGTCTTAGCAATGCTGCTGTACCAGTGGGTGCTGTCGCTGCCCAGGAAAGCATTTACAACACAATTGTCAATGGCTCTGCTGGCGGGATTGAACTCTTTCATGGTTACACTTACTCGGGACACCCCCTGTCTGCCGCAGCCGTCAAAGCAACCCTGGAACTGTACAAAAAAGCGCATATTTTTGAAAATGCCAAAGCAATGAGTGGCGTGTTTGAACAGGCCGCACACGCATTGAAGGGCTTCCCTCACGTTCTGGACATACGCAACCTTGGCTTGGTGGCCGGTGTCGAGCTAAAACCCAGAACCGGTGCACCTGGCGCCCGTGCCGCCGAAGTGTTCCAGAAATGCTACGAACAAGGTGTCTTGCTACGTTACACCAGCGATATTATTGCCATCTCCCCCCCATTAATTATTAATGAAGAGCAAATCGAGCATATATTCAATGTGCTTGGCAATGTCCTGAAACAAGTGGATTGAGACTTTAAAAATAGCAAACAAAACTTCAGACAAGACTTTTGCAGCCACAGCCAGACTTACCTCTGGCTGTTTTTTTGCTTATAAGGTATAGTATCATTTGTTACGGTTTTATCCGTTACGCAAAACCGGGCAACAAAACGCAGTACCATGCTGGTAAACCTGCGTTGGTTTTAAACCCGTAGACGCCCTTATAATAGTTGCGCTTTCAACTATAATTGAAAACTCTTTTTTAAATTATTCAAACGCATGACAACACTGAACGAGACACATAATCCCCAACTGCAAAGCTGGATAGAATCCGCTAACGTACCGGGTAACGGTTTTCCTATCCAGAATTTGCCTTTTGCCTCTTTTCGCAAAGCGGGCTCGCAAGAATCCTTCCGCCCTGGTGTTGCCATTGGTGATCAAATCGTTGATCTGGCCGCACTGGCAAACCTGAACCTGTTCAAGGGCAAAGCCCAAGAGGCCCTTAATGCCTGCCGTGGCACCCACCTGAACGAACTCATGGCACTTGGCCAAGAGTACTGGTCTGCTTTGCGTCTGGCCTTGTCACATGCACTAAAAAGTGGTTCCGAACTGCAAGCCAGCATTCAGCCTTTGCTGGTACCCCAAGCCAACGCCGAATACACCACAGCCGCAAGAATTGGGGACTATACCGACTTTTATATTTCGGTCCACCATGCCACCGCCGTCGGCAAACAGTTCCGCCCCGACAACCCGCTGCTATCCAATTACAAATGGATTCCCATTGGCTACCATGGCCGCGCCTCCAGCATTGGCGTATCGGGCCAGAAATTTCATCGTCCGGTTGGGCAGTTGCGTCCTGCCACCGAGGACGGAAAACCGGAATTAAGCCCATGCAAACGTCTTGATTATGAACTTGAATTAGGCGTTTTCATTGGCAGCGGCAACGAACTGGGTCATCGCATTAAAATTGAAGATGCTCCCAAACACATTTTTGGCCTGTGTATCCTGAATGACTGGTCTGCCCGCGACTTGCAGGCCTGGGAATACCAACCTCTTGGCCCATTCCTGGCCAAGAATTTTGCCAGCACAATTTCTCCGTGGGTTGTTACCACCGAAGCCCTGGCTCCCTTCCAGACCGCCTTCTCTCATCCCGCCGAAGACCCTCAGCCCCTTGAGTACCTGAGTTCTGAAGAAAACAGCAAGGCCGGCGCCTATGACCTTAAACTGGACGTTTTACTCAGCACCGAACAATCACGCAACAGCAATCAGCAACCGGCACATCTTGCCAGCAGCAACTTCAAGGATGCCTACTGGACCATTGCGCAAATGGTTACACACCACACTGTTAACGGCTGCAATCTGCAACCCGGAGACCTGCTGGGTTCAGGCACCCTGTCTGGCCCCAAACCTGAAGAGGCTGGCTCATTACTGGAAATGAGCGTAGGGGGCAAAAAACCCATTGAACTGCCTTGGGGTGAAAAACGCACCTTCCTGGAAGATGGTGATGAAATCATTATCAAAGGCGTTTGCCGCAAAGAAGGTTATCCCGACATCAGCCTGGGCTCTGTTTCCGGAACCGTGCTAAAAGCATTATTCTAGGCATTTGCATTTAGCATAAAAAGGACGGCTCCTAAACCGTCCTTTTTTTGTTGCTGGGCACTTATGCTTTAATTAGCAGCGATAAGCCCGCTGCCTAAGTGCGTGATCTATCAAAACCAGCGCCAGCAAGGCCTCTGCAATAGGGGTGGCACGAATTCCCACACAAGGATCGTGTCTGCCCAGGGTTTGCACCATGACCGCCTCGCCAGCCTTGTTAAGCGATTTGCGTTCAATGCGGATACTGGAGGTTGGCTTGATGGCCAGAGACACCGTAATATCCTGACCGGTAGAAATACCCCCTAATATACCGCCCGCATGGTTGCTTAAATAGCCATCGGGCGTTAATTCGTCACCATGCTCAGAGCCACGTTGGGCCACAGACTCGAAACCTGCCCCAATTGAAACCCCCTTCACGGCATTAAGACCCATCATAGCGTGTGCAATATCGGCATCAAGGCGATCATAAATAGGCTCCCCCCAGCCTGCTGGCAAATTTTGGGCCACCACCTCTATGCGTGCCCCAATAGAATCGCCGTCCCTTCTTAACTCATCCATGTAATTTTCCAGTTCGGGAACCAGACTTTGGTTAGCCGCAAAAAACGGGTTATTGGCGACGTGATCCCAGGAAATGAAAGGAATTTCGATAGGACCCAACTGGCTCATATAGCCACGGATAATAGTGCCGAACTCTTGTTTAAGCCATTTTTTGGCCACTGCACCGGCAGCCACCGTAGGTGCGGTCAAGCGAGCCGAAGAACGTCCGCCACCCCGCGGGTCGCGAATACCGTACTTTTTCCAGTAAGTAACGTCTGCATGACCGGGACGGAATGTTTCCGAAATGGCCGAGTAATCTTTGCTGCGCTGGTCCTGGTTGCGGATAAGCAACCCTATGGGGGTGCCGGTGGTTTTACCTTCGTAGACACCCGACAGGATTTCCACCTGGTCAGGTTCCTGGCGTTGGGTAACATGCCGCGAGGTACCGGGCCTGCGTCTGTCCAGTTCCAGCTGGATATCTTCAGCAGACAGTTCCATGCCGGCCGGGCAGCCATCAATAACACAACCAATGGCCGGCCCGTGTGACTCACCGAAATTGCTGACCGTAAAAATTTTTCCTAATGTATTACCTGACATTTTTTCTCTTACCCATCTCGTTTTTATTTATGCTGTTTATGTATCTTGCTAAGAAGAACAACTTACCGCGATCTCATTGGCCCACTCGGGTGGCAAGGCGGCAAACTGCTCCATGCCAGCCTGCTCCACGAACGGGTTTCTTAATACCGTTAACAATTTCTCTATTGTTGACGGATTTTTAAGCTTGGCATCCCAAATGGCCCTTTCAGCCAGATAATTGCGCAAGACATACAAGGGATTGACCGCATTCATGCCATCCACCCGCTCTTGCCCGTTTCCTTCCATCAGGGCAATGCGCGCTTTGTATTGGCGCAACCATTGTTCTGCCGCAGGCCGGTCTGTAAAAAGCGCAAGGAAGCGGGAATCATCGTGCATGACCTCGGACAAATACCTGAAACTTAAGGTAAAATCGGCTTTCTGGGCGTGCAGCAATTGCCACCATTGGTCAATGAGTTGCTCATCACCGTCTTGCCACTGCACCAAACCCATTTTGCGTATCATTTTCTCGCGAAATGCCTCGGTAAAAATGGGTTCGTAGCGATCCAAACACTGGACCAAGGCATCTTGGGTTACGCCTAATGAAATAAAGCAATTGGCTAAACGGTACAAATTCCACAATCCTATAGATGCCTGCTGATTCCAGGCATAACGGCCTTCGGTATCAGAATGGTTGCAAATATGATTGGCCTGAAAACCATCCATGAAACCATACGGACCATAATCAATCGTCAAGCCCAGAATGGACATATTATCGGTATTCATCACACCGTGACAAAAACCCACGCATTGCCAATCAGCCATTAACAAAGCAGTACGCCTTATGACGCTATCCAGAAACCCACAAACCATCGCCGGCACTTCTGCATCGTTTTGGGCGACCTTGACTTCGTCGGCAAAAAAATGACCAACGACATAATCAAGCAACTCGCGCAGCAGGTCTGGCCGACGGTTGGCATACCAGTGTTCGAAAGAACCAAAACGAATAAAACTGGGCGCCACTCGCGTTACAATAGCCGCTGTTTCGGTGGTTTCCCGGTAAACCGGGTCATCTGACTGGGTAATGCATAACGCCAGCGTTGTGGGAATACCCAAGCCAACCATGGCCGCACTGGCCAAGTATTCGCGCACCGAAGAACGCAAAACGGCGCGGCCGTCTCCCATGCGGGAATAAGGGGTGAGACCGGCACCCTTTAATTGCAGCTCCCAGTCACAGGGCTTACCAATGCTATCGTGCCCTGCCACAGCCCCCAGCAAATGCGCCCTGCCATCACCCAGCTGCCCGGCCCAAACACCAAACTGATGGCCGCTGTAAACGGCAGATAAGGTCACTCCGCCTGGCAACGGTGCATTGCCAGACATGATTTGCAAAAACTCATCGCTTTCTGTTTGCGTTTTGCCAAGACCCAGCAAACTTGCAACATCACTGTTAACATGCAACAGGGATGGGTTATTCAGGCCACGAGGCTGCAATCGGGTGTAAAACTCGGGAGACAGTTGGGCAAAGCTGTTACTGACAGACAGATGGGCAAGCATTTTATTTACCCTGTTTTTTGGTAGCACGCGCCACTTTCTTGGCCGGGCGAACATACAAAATGGCGCTCACAAAAACCACCAGTGAAAGCAGGGTTTCAGCCATTGCCAGATACATTGAAGTAGCACTTAAGTCTGAATACCAACGCACGGTACCCTCCATCATGTAAAGCAGGACCAGCATGGAAGACCATTGCATGGTGTATAAATTGCCTTTGTAAACACCATACAAGGGAAAAATAAGCGGCAATGCTTTCAGGACATAGATACTACCCCCCGGAACCAGTGGATCCAGAACCAGCTCCCATAGAACACAAAGGAGCAACAAAGCCAACAGACTGGCAAAACAGATATAACGGTAGACCGGATTAAGCGTGACTGTCATGGGATGGTTGACAGAATAAACGGGATTTTCCGGATCGGGAGAAGCAATTACAGGTTCAGGCACAAAAATACTCAATCATCATGTTGACGTTAATGACTATATTATAAGCGCAGCCTGACTTAAAACACGGGGATAATCTTGTTATACTGCCTTTAAAATGGCCATCTCCCCAACTTTTTCATGAAAACCGAAGACAAACAAAACTATCTGGACCAGGAAGAGCACCTGGAGCAAAAGCAGGAAGCCCAAGAGGCACAAGAAGAACAAGAGCAGCTTTCCAGGTTTACCAATCAATCCCGTCTGCTGTTTTACAGGGATGCCGTTCTGTTTGCCTTTACGCGGCTGATGCGTGACAATCTCACACAAGTCGCTTCCAGTCTTACGTTTACCACCGTACTGGCCATTGTTCCCCTGCTTGCGGTTATCTTGTCCCTTTTCACTGCCTTTCCGCTATTCACCGACTTCAAAGCATCGCTTGACACTTTCCTGACCAACAACCTAATGCCCCCCTCGATGTCGGAAAACATCATGAGTTACCTTAATACGTTTGCCCAACAAGCAAACCGGCTAACCACCATCGGGGTGGGTTTCCTGATTGTTACTTCCATCATGCTTATGATGACGATAGACGAGGCACTTAACAAAATATGGCATATCCGGCGACAACGACCGATTTCGCAACGTATCCTGGTTTATTGGGCCATCTTGTCACTGGGCCCCATCATGCTGGGTGCCAGCCTGTGGGCAACCGCATTCCTGGCCCGTGAAAAATTCGGCCTTACCGATGATCTTTCGCTGTTAAGCAGTATCCTGGTATCACTGATACCCATTCTGCTATCAGTAATTGGCTTTACCTTGTTGTATTTGGTCGCCCCCAATGGCAAGGTTGCCTTAAAAGACGCCCTGATTGGCGGCTTAACCACGGCCATTTTGCTGGAAATAATGAAAGCCGGATTTACCTACTACATCACCCGTTTTCCTTCCTACACGCTTATTTATGGCACATTTGCCACTATCCCACTTTTTTTATTATGGATCTACCTGTCGTGGCTGGTTGTGCTGTTTGGCGCCTCGGTAACGGCCATTGCCCCACAGATCCGACTTGGCAGCTTCCAACACAACACTTTGCCGGGCACCCGGTTTATGGCAGCCATACGTGTTTTGCGCCTGCTTCATGCCAACCGTGATGACAACCCGCCAGGCAGAAGTACCGCCTTTCTTGCTTCTTCACTTAAAATCAACCAGGATGAGTTGCCAGAGGTACTTGATCCCCTGCTGGCAATGGGTTATATCGTTAACACCACTGGCAAAAGATCTGAACGCTGGGCACTGGCCAGCAGTGAAAACGCCAGTTTAACAGCCCTGTCCAATTACTTTCTGTTTGACCGGCAAGCCAACCCTCTGCATGACGAACCCGAAATCCGCAAGGCTGTTCCAGCACTCATCTTGAATGATGACACCGTCAAACTGGGGGACATCATAAAAAAACAATAAAGAATTCAAAACAACGCCAGTGTTCAATACGCCTAGGTATTAATACTGGCAAAACAAGTGTTTTCCCTTCACCCTGCTGCCATACATGAAAATTTAACTTTAAAAGACCCTTTGTATGGTGTACATTTCTATATATCAAATTTCATTTATTACAGTAAAAGCAGCTAGGTCCGTTTAAGCGGCTTTCAAAAGCACTTAAATTATA
>JBBADT010000060.1:0-15828 GCA_041656315.1 Advenella sp. | reverse complement strand
GCGCCCATATAACAGGCAAGTAAAGCCAACGCATTTATCTAGATCCTGAACGAGAACCCACCAAACAACTTCATTTAATTTCCGCAGGCATTGTTATTACTATAACTATCTCCCGTTCTTTTTTTACAACATGACAGCATGCCCCTTCTTCTATTTAACATAAAGCATTTTGCTTTCTTTGATTTTTTGCAACGCAAAACTGGACCGCATATCTATAACCGAAGGATGCTTCATTAATACATTCATGGAGAATGCCGAAAAAGCAGCCAGGTCTTTTACCTGCACTCTTAATATGTAATCCATTTCACCAGACAGGGCGTAACACTCCACTACTTCAGGCCACTTCTGCACATCCCGGGCAAATGCCTCCATGGGCGCATGGCTGCTGCCACTGACTTTATTCAAATGAATAGATACATAAGCAATCAATCCGCAACCTATCTTATCTGGATCTACAATGGCGGTGTATCCTGTTATATATCCCTCATCTTCCAAACGCTTTACACGACGCAAGCAAGGGCTTGGCGACAACGCCACCCGGTCAGCCAATTCCAGGTTACTTAGCTTTCCGTCGCGCTGTAATTCATTAATGATCTGCTTGTCTATCCTGTCCAGTTCATTTATTGGCATTTAATTTCCTAAATCTTAGATTAATTAGAATAATAATTTAAAAACACCTCCTTACAAGAACTATTCGCAATTTTTATTTATTCATTTTTCATTAGAATATATTTTGCGCTAAATGCTTAACAATGAATTAATACTATAGGAGATAACAATGAGCACTGAAACATTCACCCCATGGGAAAACCCAATGGGCACAGCCGGTTTTGAATTCATTGAATATACCGCCCCCGACCCCGAGGCACTGGGAAAGGTATTTACGTCTTTGGGCTTTAAAGCCATTGCCAAGCATCGCACCAAGAATGTCACCCTTTACCGCCAAGGTGAAATCAATTTCCTCATTAATGCAGAAGCGGACTCTTTTGCCCAGCGATTTGCCCGCCAGCATGGCCCCTCTATCTGCGCGATTGCATTTCGCGTCCAGGATGCTGCCAAAGCCTATAAACGCGCATTGAAATTAGGTGCCTGGGGCTTTGACTCACAAAGCGGACCAATGGAACTGAACATTCCCGCCATTAAAGGTATTGGTGATTCACTGATTTATCTGGTTGATCGCTGGAAAGGCAAAGACGGGCACTGTGGAATTGGTGACATTAGTATTTATGATGTCGACTTCGAACCCATTAATTACGAAACTGCCAGCGAAGACCTGCACCACAAAGGCGCTGGCCTGGAAATTATTGACCACCTTACCCACAATGTACATAAGGGTCGCATGCAGGAGTGGGCAGAATTCTATGAGCGCCTGTTTAACTTCAAGGAAATCCGTTACTTTGACATTGAAGGAAAAGTAACCGGCGTCAAATCCAAGGCCATGACTTCACCCTGTGGAAAAATCCGTATTCCCATTAATGAGGAAGGCACTGAAGAGAAAGGACAAATCCAGGAATATCTGGATTTATATCATGGTGAAGGGATTCAGCACATTGCACTGGGCACTAACAATATTTATGAAACGGTAGAGGCCTTAAGGAAAAACAAGCTAACGTTCCTGGATACGCCTGATACTTATTATGAGATGCTCAACCAACGCTTGCCTAACCATAATGAAGACCTTGCCCGCCTGAAGCAAAACCGGATCCTGCTGGATGGAGGCCCCAGCAACGACCTGCTGCTGCAAATCTTTACAGAAAACCAGATTGGTCCGATTTTCTTTGAGATTATCCAACGCAAAGGCAATGAGGGTTTTGGTGAAGGCAACTTCAAGGCGCTTTTTGAATCTATTGAGCTGGACCAAATGCGCCGGGGCGTACTCAAACCGGCTTAATACAGAAACAGGCCATTATTGAATAAGGAGACTTTCAGCCTTGGCAACAACCTCTTTGCCCAGGGCTGAAAGTATCCAGGATTCCTGATCCCACTGGTGCCAATACAAAGGCACATCAATATATGCATTTGGCAAGACATTCAGCAACTCAGACTGATCAGCTTGCTTCAACATGGTATGCGGCACCATGCCATAACCCAAACCTAGACGGATCGCATCGGTAAATGGCTCTGAAGCCGGAATGTGATGACAGTAGCATTCATTTTGAGACATCCCCAAATATTTCTGCAGGAATTTTTCCTGCAACAAATCATGCCGATCAAAAACCAGGGTTGGCGCCCGCTTGGCGGCTTCCCTGCAAAAGCCACTTGAAAACCAGCGTTGCATGAAATCTTGGCTTGCCATCATGAAGTAACGCAAATTCCCCAAAAAACGACTGGAACAACCCCTCATTGCCTGCTGGTTGGACGATAGGGCCGCAACGACTCGCCCCTCTTCCATATGCCGGTGCGTCAAATCCTGATCAATGAGCTGAATGTTCAACAAAATCCGGTTTTTAATGATAAATGCTGAAATTGCAGGCATGAACCACGAGCCGATTGAATCATTATTAAGTGAAATGCTTAATTCAAGAAATTGATTTTCTGATGGCACAAACTCCCGTTGAAAATCTTTGAGCAATAACTCTCTCTTCCTGACAAAATGAGCCAGCTTCATGCCTTGCCTGGTTGCGACACAAGGCCTGACCCTCTGAACCAACGGTGCCCCCAAGGCATTTTCAAGCGCCCGCATACGTTGTGATACGGCCGCCGGGGTAATATTCAGTTTTTGCGCCGCTGCCTCAAAACTACCCGTTTCCAAAATAGCCATGAATGCCATTGTCTGCCGTGGATCAAAATCCTGAATCATCGGGATACCTTAAATAATATTTAATATATATAAATTAAATTAAATTATATTTAAATATTCACGATTCCATTGCATACTTTATGCCCTTAAACCATTTTTGAACTGTTTATTCCCATGACCGCTCTCTTGGCAGGATTCCTGCTTTCCTTTTCACTGATTATGGCCATTGGCTCGCAAAACGCCTTTATTCTTCGTCAGGGCCTTAAGGCTGAACATGTTTTCTGGGTTTGCCTGATTTGCGCCATCTCTGATGCAACGCTTATTGGCATAGGCGTTGCCGGTTTTAGCATGGTTTTGTCCCAATCCAGTTTCTGGCTGACCACCATCCGCTATGCCGGTGCCGCTTTCCTGTTTTTTTATGGGCTCATGAATTTCATTTCCGCCTTCAAAGGGCAAAGCAGCTTGAATGCAAGCCAGGTCAACACACCTAACAGCCTGAAAAAAACACTATTAATTTGCCTGGCCTTTACCTGGCTGAATCCTCATGTGTATCTGGATACTCTGCTTTTAATTGGCTCTGTTTCTACCCGCTACCCCGGCCAGGGTCTGAACTTTTTTCTTGGCGCCAGCCTGGCATCCCTTTTGTTTTTCTTTTCATTGGGCTATGGTGCCCGTTTGCTGCAACCTTTGTTCAAAAGGGCAAGAGCCTGGCAAATACTGGATATAGGCACCGGTGTGATTATGTGGTCAATTGCCATTTCATTAATATAAAGCCTTCAATTTGTCTGGAAAACGTTTCATGAATTTGTTTACTTTTTCAGACACCACAAAAGCGCAATAAGGCTGATTGGGATTACGCTCAAAATAATTGTCATGATAGGTTTCGGCCGGCCAAAATTGTGCCTTGGGCAACAACTTGGTAACCACTGGCGAAGCAAGATGCTCTTGCAACCGTTCTATATGTAAACGGGCAATGGCTTCCTGTTCGGGATTCTGAAAGAAAATGGCTGACGCATATTGCGGCCCCACATCATTACCCTGACGATCAGGCGTAGTGGGGTCATGCGTTTCAAAAAACACCATTAGCAAATCGTCAAAACTGATTTCCTGTGGATTAAACTCAATTTCCACCACCTCGATATGACCGGTGTTTTTTTCACATACCTGCTCGTAGCTTGGGTTATCGACATGACCACCGCAATAACCCGACTGCACCCGCAACACGCCTCGCAAACGTAAAAAAACGGCCTCGGTACACCAGAAGCAACCACCCCCAAATACCGCTATCTCTCTTAATTCATTATTCATTATCAGCACCTGTCAAGCTCAAACTCCGAATCCATCGGGCAATCGTCAATGCGTCTTCGTCACTGATTTGCGGCTGGGCCGGCATGGGAATAACACCCCACCGACCTCGCCCCCCCTGGCGAATTGCATGAACCAGGTAGGTTTCAATGTCGTCACCGGCTTGCTGGTAGCGCTGGGCAATCGCTTTGAACGGAGGCCCTACCCGGGCCTTTTCTATCTGATGACAGCCCATGCAAACTTTCTCCTGCGCCAGTTTTGCCCCATCAACCTGCGCAGAAGCATAAACGGCCGGTGACACGCAAACCATTAATAAAAAGCCCCATCTGCCAACCGAACGCAACATATCCAACCCAAACATGATTAATATTTAAACAATTAAATGTATTTACACGACAACTTCCAGAACATTCGCGACTACACTTTATACTTCTTTAACTGCAATAATGCTATTGTATCCAGAAAATTGACTGGACCAATTATTTATCATTCCTACACAACAGAACCGAACACATGATCCCATTCCCCGAAATCAATCCTGTTGCCATAGAAATTGGCCCATTAAAAGTCCATTGGTATGGCCTGATGTACTTGCTTGCCTTTGCCCTGGTATGGATACTGGGCAGATATCGTATTAAAAAAGGCATGATTGACCTTACTCAACAGCGCTTTGAAGACCTGATCTTTTATGGCGTACTGGGGGTCATCTTGGGCGGCCGCCTTGGCTACATCCTGTTTTACCAGCCGGCTTTTTATTTGTCACACCCATTGGAAATTTTCTCAATCTGGGACGGTGGCATGTCTTTTCATGGCGGGCTTCTTGGCGTCTTGCTAGCCATGTATCTGTTCGGACGCAAAGAAGGCAAAACTTTTTTCGAAGTCGCCGATTTCATTGCCCCACTGGTACCGCTTGGCTTGGCTTGCGGACGTCTGGGTAACTTCATCAACGGAGAACTATGGGGACGTCCTGCCGATGTACCCTGGGCCATGATTTTTCCGGGTGCCGGCACCATCCCCCGCCACCCTTCGCAGCTTTACCAGATGCTGCTTGAAGGTATTCTGTTATTTATCATACTGTGGTTTTTTTCAGGCAAGAAAAGACCGGTGGGGCAAGTGAGTGCCGTCTTCCTGATGGGATATGGCATTTTTCGTTTTATTGCCGAATATACGCGTGAACCCGACAGTTACCTGGGCTTCCTGGCACTGGGGTTTAGTATGGGACAGTGGCTGTCGATTCCCATGATTCTGGCAGGCATCTGGTTGTATATAAGCAGCGCAAAAAAAACAAACTGACCAATAAGAAAAAGCCTGTACCAAGCAAAAAAGCGGATCTTGAAACACAAGATCCGCTTTTCATTAAATGCCCCGCATGTACCGTCTAGGCCGGCACCTCGAACCCTAAAGTTCAAGATTGGTCACCATCAATAAAGCTTCGGGTTCGTCTGACAAGAGACGCTCACACCCACTTCATAATCCGATAACCTGATGCCATAAGCATAGGTAAGAGATGATAAGCCAAGTCACGAATACCGCAGGGACAACCTTTCGTGTAAATTTATAATACACTAAAACCAGATTTTGTGGCCTGAATTTTACAGGCCTTTTAACTCATTGATTCCATCATCAAGCAATGCATTGAGTTCATCAATTTTTTTCTTGAAGTCACCATATTGTACACCGGCAAAAGGCCCATCAACAGCCTTCACTGACAAAAGATCTGACGCCATCTGAATACATGCCATGATCGCAATGCGCTCATTGCTAACCGATGCATTACCAGAGCCTTTGATTTTAAGCATAAGCTGGTCTGCATGCTTGACGGCCTCTACCAGCTTATGCCGCTCTTCAGAAGCACAGGCAAGAGAAAGCTCGCGCCCCAAAATTGATACGTTGACCCGTTCCATTATTTAGCTCCTTCAGTAACAGCACCCGGCAAATTGGCAAGCACGTGCTCAACACGATCACGGGCTTTCATGGCCCCTTCGCGGAAAGCAGCCAACTCACTTTGTGCCTTGGCCAGGTCAGCCTGCAGCCGGGTAATTTCCTGTTGCGCACTTTCGAGCTCAGATTTTAACTGAACATTTTCATGCTGCGCCTTGGCACGGATTTCACCGACTTCCTGTTCATGATTATCCAGGCGTTGAATAATGCTCTTGAACTCGTCCTCTCGGGCCTGAAATTGATCGCGGAATGAGTCACGGGCCTTTTCAGCCAATGCCAGACGTGCGGCAATGGACTGACGTTCAGCCATTAAACTGCGTGATAATTGAACCACTTGCCCGACACGAGCAGCAACTTGATCTAAGTCTTGCAACATAGTGATATCGTATTCAATACAAAAGGCGCATTTACAGGTAAACGCACTGAATTAAAAATAAGGAGAACTTGATTTTACCCTGTATTCAAAACCACAAACCGGATTTTTTAATATTAAGGTATATTAATCTTTCAAGTATTTTTATCCATTTTGACATCAACAGGATTGCCATGCCATCAATTACCGAAAAATCTTACGAAACGACCCCTTCCATCAATGTGGCTTTTATAGGTTTAGGCGTTATGGGCTTTCCCATGGCTGGTCACCTGGCCAAGGCCGGTCACAAGGTTTGTGTCTACAACCGCACCACCGCCAAAGCCGAAAGCTGGGCTGGCGAGTTTGGCGGATCATGGGCCCCTACTCCGGCACAAGCCAGCAAAAACGCGGATATTGTTTTTTGTTGCGTGGGCAATGATGATGATTTGCGTAGCGTTGTCCTGGGCGAAACGGGTGCTTTCAGTGGCATGAAACCAGGCGCTGTTTTTGTTGATCACACTACGGCCTCTGCCGATGTCGCACGCGAACTATACCAATTAGCCAAAGAGAAACAGCTTGAGTTTATTGATGCCCCCGTTTCCGGCGGGCAAGCGGGGGCTGTCAACGGTGCGCTTACCGTTATGTGTGGTGGGGAAGCCGCTGTTTTCAACAAAATTCAGACTGTTGCAAAGTCCTATTCACGTGCAATTACCCTTTTGGGCGAACCCGGAGCTGGCCAATTGGCCAAAATGGTCAACCAGATTTGCATTGCCGGCCTGGTTCAGGGCCTGTCGGAAGCCATTGCCTTCGGAGAGCGGGCAGGTCTTGATATGTATGCCGTGCTCGATGTAATTGGCAAAGGCGCAGCCCAAAGCTGGCAAATGGATAACCGTGGTAAAACCATGATTGAAAATAAATTTGATTTTGGCTTTGCCGTAGACTGGATGCGCAAAGACCTGGGCCTGGTACTGGATGAAGCCAACCGTAATGGCGCACTGCTACCGGTAACGGCTTTGGTCGACCAGTTTTATGCTGAAGTCCAACAAAAAGGTGGCCACCGGTGGGATACCTCCAGCCTCATTTCCCGCCTGAAACCACAATAAGCATTGTTTTTTCAAAAAAAGTCGTGCCACACTAAAACGGCACGACTTTTTTACTATTTATTCAACACACCGCTGGCTGATTAGTGTGAAATAAAATCATCACCTTGGTTCTGTTTGTACTCAACCAGCTCGTGCATAACCGCCTCACGGGTTTTTGTGCTGTTTACCACAACCGCCGGAGAAGAAGACTCTTTAGTCATGCGCTGTTCAACTTTTTGTCCTGCATCAATACTTGCTGCATTGGGCACAAACGGATAATCAGACTCACTCAAGGCTGCGGCATGTACAGCACCTGCGGCAAGAGTAGTGGCAATAAGGGCGGCTTTAATGATGTTTTTCATAATAAACTCCAAAATATTAATGACTTTCAATAAAAATCAAGTTTCAAACCGATTTGTTAAATTTCGGGAAAGTTGATTTGATGGGTTTATTATGAAGCGGTAAACGTGATAGAAAAATAGCGATTGTTGCAAATATATTTCCATTAATGGAAATATAATTAGATATTGACCTTAAAATTAAGAATATTTATCATCACTTTAGTCATAATCAATCACAAACAAACTGGAGAATCATTATGAAAGTGCTTGTATGTGGTGCAAAAGGCTTTATTGGCGGAAACATTTCCCGCGCACTAAAACAGGCGGGGCATGAAGTGATTGCTGGCGTCTCGTCACGCCATGCAGACGCCTTGCCCAACAGCGTGGTTATTGACTACGCCAAAGACACCACCGCCCAGGCCTGGTTACCCCGGCTTGACAATGTAGATGCCGTCATCAATGCGGTTGGCGTGTTGCGCACATCAAGTGCGCGTCCTATAGAGGCTGTGCATCAACACACCCCCATCGCCTTATGGGATGCCTGCGTTCAGGCAAATATTAAAAAAGTCATACAAATTTCAGCCCTTGGCGCCGAAACCAGCCAAACGCAATACGCCCGGACCAAACGGGCCGCCGACCATCATCTTATGGCTCTGGCTGACAGCGGCAAAATAAGCCACAACATATTGCGTCCCAGTATTGTATTTGGCAAAGGTGGTGCCAGCAGCGCACTATTCATGAATTTGGCCAGGCTGCCTTTTCTGGTTTTGCCCAAACCGGTATTGCGTGCACGAGTCCAGCCGGTTTCCGTGCTGAATCTGGCTGAAGCCATTGTCGCCTTGCTGGGCCCCTCTTTTGTTCAACAGGGAATTATCAGCTGCACAGGGGCAGAACCGGTGCTCATGAGTGACTTCATTGCCAGCCTGCGGCAACAATGTGGCCGACGCCCGGCCAGCGTTCTTCCTTTGCCAGACAGCCTAAGCACTCTAAGCGCCCGTCTGGGAGACCTGATTCCCGGCGTTCCGTGGTGCACCGAAACCATGACCATGCTAGCCACGAACAATGAAGACAGCTGCGCTGATTTTGAGGCCCTGATTGGACACACGCCCGTGCATTACAGTGAACTGGTGGCCAAGGCCTGGGATATATAAGGCAAATGAACGCGACAATGCAATAGCTGACAACCAGCTATTGCTGTATAAAATTTTTGACAGTGAAAAATATGAGATTTACATTAATTGTTTTTTTATTTAAATACAATTAATGGTGCCCAGGAGAAGACTCGAACTTCCACAGGATTGCTCCCGCTAGGACCTGAACCTAGTGCGTCTACCAATTCCGCCACCTGGGCACTTACTTGCGATTTGCTTTTTACTGCGTTTCGCGAAGAAGATGAAATTATAATCTCATCATAAAAAAACACAAGCCTTATTTCTGGTTATTTTATGATTTTTTCTTTTCTGTTGTTTTCAATGCAATAAAACAACATTTTAACCATCACAATAAAAAAACCGGCTGATGCCATTTGAGCCGCACCAGCCGGTTAGTGATAAACAAATTACCTGCTATTCAACACCCAACGGGATTTTTGCTTTCTCCGTTTTTTGGATATTGCTTGTATCTGTTTTTTTGCCACGCCCAGCCTGGGATTTACGCCCGTAGAACTGTCGAGGTCTTGAAAGGCGGGTTTCCGACGGGTTGCGAAAAATGATTTTCGACAACTCATTCAGTGCCTGCATATATACTTCACGCTTGAATTCTATTACCGCATCAAGAGGAACCCAGTACCGGCTCCAGCGCCAGGCATCAAATTCCGGATGATTGGTTGCCCGCAAACTGACATCAGAATCTTTACCCACCAAACGTAATAAAAACCAAATCTGCTTTTGCCCCTTATAATATCCTCGCGACTCGCGTCGCACAAAATTATCCGGTACGTTGTACCGTAACCAATTACGTGTTCGTCCCAATATTCGTACATGCTCTGGTTTCAGACCAACTTCTTCATGAAGTTCACGGAACATGGCCTGCACAGGGCTTTCACCATGATTAATGCCACCTTGCGGAAACTGCCATGAATGCTCTCGAATTCTTTTACCCCAGAACACCTCATTCTTCTGATTAACAAGGATAATACCAACATTAGGACGGTAGCCTTCGCGATCTAGCATGCGGCCACCCCCATTTTCAAATACAATTTAGTTGATTATACGTATCTATTGAGTCTGTAACCATGTTAGCATCCAAATTTCACTTAAATACCTTAAAAGAAGCCCCAACAGAAGCCGAAATCGCCAGTCATCAATTAATGACCCGTGCCGGCATGATTCGCAAACACGCTGGCGGCATTTATACCTACATGCCATTGGGTCTGAAAATCATGCGCAAAGTAGAGGCGATTGTCCGTGAGGAAATGAACAACGCCGGCGCGATTGAGCTGCTTATGCCTGTTGTACAGCCCGCAGAACTTTGGATTGAATCCGGCCGCTGGGAAGAATACGGTCCTGAACTGCTGCGCATCAAGGATCGCCATCAGCGCGACTTTGTGCTGCAACCCACCTCTGAAGAAGTGATTACCGACATTGCCCGTAATGAAATTCACAGTTACCGGCAACTGCCCGTTAATTTTTACCATATCCAAACCAAGTTTCGTGACGAACGGCGCCCCCGCTTCGGCCTGATGCGTGGCCGTGAATTCACCATGAAAGACGCCTACTCTTTCGATCGCGATGAAGCCGGCGCCCTGGCCAGTTACGACATTATGTTTAACGCTTACATGCGCATTTTCAAGCGTCTTGGACTGACTTTCCGGGCCGTGGCTGCCGATACAGGCTCTATTGGCGGCTCACGCAGCCATGAATTTCAGGTCATTGCCGAGACTGGCGAAGACCTTATTGTGTACAACCCCGATTCCGACTATGCGGCCAACATAGAATTGGCCGAAGCGCCCTGCCTGATTGCACAACGCGAAGCGCCAACCCAGGCGCTGCAGGAAGTTGAAACGCCCAACGCTAATAAATGCGAACTGGTTGCCCAGCAACTGGGCGTTGGCCTGGACAAAACCGTTAAATCGGTGGTCTTTGTAACCACGCCCGAAGAGGGGCCTGCCAAGGTATGGCTGCTCATGGTGCGTGGCGACCATGAAGTCAATGAAATCAAGGTCGGCAAGTTACCGGCATTCAAAAACGGCTTCCGTCTGGCCACTGAAGAAGAAATTCTTGAACATTTTGGCTCTGAGCCCGGTTATCTTGGCCCGCTCAATACCGTCAAACCCGTCAACATCATTGTTGACACCACAGTTGCCAATATGTCCGACTTTATTTGTGGTGCCAATAAAGCGCCCTACCACATCACCGGTATCAACTGGGGTCGTGACCTGCCCGAACCCGAGGTGGCCGATTTGCGTAACGTAATTGCAGGAGACCCGGCCATTGGAGAGCCCGGCAACCTGGCGATCCAGCGTGGCATTGAGGTGGGACATGTATTTTTCCTGGGTGACAAATACTCATCAGGACTGAAAGCCACTTTCCTGAACGAAAACGGCAAGCCCGAAACCTTACAAATGGGCTGCTACGGTATTGGTATCAGCCGTATCACGGCCGCCGCGATTGAGCAAAACCATGATGAAAAAGGCATTATCTGGCCAATCGCCATGGCCCCCTTCGAGGTTGTCATTTGCCCGGTAGGCTGGGGAAAAAGCGAAACAATTCGCAATGAAGCCACTGCACTTTACGAAACACTGAAACAAAACAAGATAGACGTTATACTTGACGATCGTGATGCTCGCCCTGGTGTCATGTTCTCGGAGTGGGAACTGATTGGCGTGCCAATCAGGGTTACCATTGGCGATCGCGGACTCAAGGACGGCGTTATCGAGGTACAGGAACGCAGCAAGGCAGAGGCAGTCAAAGTCCCTGTGACAGAAGTAAACGCTTACGTTTTATCCTTGTTTGAAAACCTTAAAAATACGCTATAATTGACTGATTTATCAGGGTTTTAAATGTCTGAAAAACAAGACAACAGGCAATTTACGCTCCCCATCCGTGTTTACTACGAAGACACGGATGCCGGAGGTGTTGTTTTTTACGCCAACTATTTAAAATTTTTTGAGCGGGCCCGCACCGAATGGCTACGCCATCTGGGTGTTAATCAATCAGTGCTGGCCAGCAGCGACAACCGCATTTTTGTGGTTGTCAACACCCAGCTGAACTACAAAAAACCCGCCCGGCTTGATGACATGATTTTTATTAAAAGCAAAATCACCAAAGTCGGCGATGCTTCTGCCACCTTCGTACAATGGGCAGAGCGAGACTCCCAGCTACTGGTTGAAAGCACCATTAAAATATGTTGCGTCAACAATCAAACTTTCCGGCCTGCGGCCATACCTCCATCAGTCAGAACCTTATTAATTTCCGTGCAGGACTAATACTTTATTATGCAACCCGTTCAAGATGAGATGTCAATTTTCTCGCTGATAGTCAATGCGAGCATCCCCGTACAAATCGTTATGCTTATCCTGCTGGCCATTTCGGTGGTCTCCTGGACTTACATCATTAGCAAACGGCTAACCTTAAAACGTACGCTATCACAAACACGTGAATTTGAAAATGCTTTCTGGAAAGGCGGCGACCTGTCTTCTTTACACCAGTCCATCACTCGCAACACCGATGAGCATGGTGCACTGGCCCGTATTTTCGAAGCTGGCATGAGCGAATTCATGAAAGCCCGCCGTACCGGCAACACCGATATCAATGCGCTCATGGACGGCCCCAACCGCGCCATGCGAGCTACCTACCAGCGCGAACTGGACCTGCTCGATTCACGTCTCAACTTTCTGGCTTCGGCCGGTTCGGTCAGCCCATATATCGGCCTGTTAGGCACTGTTTGGGGCATCATGCACTCTTTCATCGGGCTTTCAACCGCTCAACAGGCAACCCTTGCCGCGGTTGCCCCAGGCATTGCCGAGGCACTTATCGCCACGGCCATCGGCCTGTTTGCCGCCATTCCCGCTGTCATTGCCTACAACCACTTTTCAAACGACATTGACAAACTTGCCAGCCGTTTTGACAGCTTCATTGATGAGTTTCTGAATATTTTGCAACGTCAGGTACGCTAATCATGTCTTCCAGAAGAAATAGCCATCGACGCGGCCGTCGAATGAAAAATGAAATGAACGTGGTTCCCTATATCGACGTCATGCTGGTATTGCTGGTTATTTTCATGGTAACCGCCCCCATGATTACACCAGGCCTGATCAACCTGCCATCGGTTGGCCAGGCAGCAACGGTTCCGTCAACACCGGTTGAAATCGAGCTTGCCGAAAACGGCGACGTTTCCATTCGCCTGCGCGAAGCTGGCAATACCTTCCAGAAAATTGAAAAAGACAATTTGCTCTCTGAGGTACAGGCACTGGTTCAGGCGGACACACCCGTCATTATTGCCGCCGATGGAAAAGTGCCCTATGAAGATGTCGTCAAAGTCATGGATACCCTGCGTAGCAATGGCCTAACCCGACTTGGTTTATTGGTGAACCAAAACGGCGAAAGCTCCTCAAACTAAGATTGCCCGATTAACACGACCCTATTTTCATGAAACACACTGAAAATCCTAACGAGTTCTATGAGCAGTCCGATGACCGCAAGGGGCTTATCGGTGCCCTGACGCTTCATAGCCTGTTAGTGATCGCACTTATTGTCAGTCTGCTGGCCTCTCCCGAGGCCCCTACCGGCCCCATACAATTGGAATTATGGACAGAAGGTACGGAACAGGTACTTAAGGCCCCAGCACAAACACAATCTCCGGAACTGGCAGAAGAAGATACCACAAGCGATGAAGATATTGATCCACCCGCTGAAGAGCCGGAAGTCCAGGAGCCACAGGCCGAACCCGAAGCAGCAGCACAGGCACCCGAACCTCCTCCCTCCCCCCGGCAGCCAGTAGCCAACGCCCAGCAACAGGAAGACCCTGAAATTGCCATAGAAAAGAAGCGTCAGCAGGCACAGGAGGAACAGCGCCAAAAAGCATTGGCAGACGCCAAAGCAGCCAAAGAAGCCCGCGAAAAAGCACTGGCTGAAACACGAGCCCTTGAAGCTGCCCGCGTGAAAGCGCTGGCTGAGGCAAAAGCGGCCAAACTAGAGGCCGAGAAAAAAGCCAAGGCGCTGGCAGAAGCCAAGGCCAAAGCACTGGCAGAAGCCAAGGCCAAGGAAGAGGCTGCAAATAAAGCCAAGGCACTGGCCGAGGCCAAAGCCAAGGAAGAAGCCGAGAAAAAGACCAAGGCATTGGCAGAAGCCAAAGCCAAACAGGAAAAAGAAAAAGCATTGGCTAAAGCAAAAGCCGATGCCAAAAAAGCGGCACAAGCCAAGCAAAAAGCCGAATCACAAGGTGACGCCTTGCGTGCGGCCATGCGTGGCGATATTGCCAGTGCCGCGGGTATCAAGGGCGGAGCCAGCAACCGAAACCAGATCGGCGGCGGTGGCGGCAATTCAGCCTACGCCAGGCAAGTACAACAATGCGTGCAGCCCCGCTTGCGTTTTAACGGCAATGCCAAACTGGAATTAACCTATCGTGTTGATTTTGACGCCTCATTCAAGCCAAAATCAGCCAAAATAACCAAACGTTCAGGCAATCCCGCGTTTGATGCCGCTGTACAAAAAGCCCTGATGGCATGCGATCCATTTCCAAAGCCACCATCAGGAAATACATTTGTGACAGGTCCCTATACCTACACACCACGATAACTCTTACTTTTTTGTCTGACTAAGGAGATGTGCTATGACTGCAACCCTTGATAATCGCAGCATGCGGAATACCGGCCAGGGCCGGCTCGCATTCATGCACCGTTTTTTTCTGTTCCTTGTTTTTGCATGCTTCCTGCAACTGGGCAATTTTGCCCAAGCCCAGGTTCAGGTCGCCCTGCAAGGTTCAGGTACTTCCAATAAATTTCCTGTCGTCATTGCCGATTTTGCCGGCCCCAATGGCAAAGAAATTGCCGATATCATCAGTGCCGATCTGATCCGCTCCGGACAGTTTGAGGTTACCCGTACCCAGGCCCTTACCATCGACTCAAGTGGCACCCCTAACTGGGCCGCCCTTTCCACACTGGGTGCAACAACAGTTGCCTATGGTTCAATCAGCGGTACAACCGCCAATTACCAGCTGACTGACACGGCCCTGAAAGCACCGTTAGAGGCTAAAAACATTACAGAACCCCAAATGCGTCGCCTGGCCCATAAAATTGCCGATGCAATTTACGAAAAAATGACGGGGGTTCGTGGCATTTTCGCAACACGAGTCGCCTATGCAACAGGGCAACAATTGGTCGTAGCCGATGCCGATGGTGAAAACAGAAAAGTCGTCGTCAACTCGCCCAGCTCCATCATTTCCCCCGCTTGGTCTCCTGATGGTTCAAAGCTGGCTTATGTCAGTTTTGAAACCGGCAAACCCGTTGTTTATGTGCAAAACCTGGCTACCGGTTCACGCCAGGCTGTTGCCAACTTCAAAGGCAACAATAGTGCCCCGGCATGGTCTCCAGACGGCAGCCAGCTTGCCGTGGCGCTTAGTATGAATGCTCTTTCAAACATCTACCAAATCAGTGCCTCAGGTGGCTCCAATGCCCGTAAAATCACCGATTCCGCCGAGATCGATACCGAGCCTTTCTACTTTCCGAATGGCAGCGGCATCATCTTTACCAGTGACCGTGGCGGCAGTGCACAAATTTATCGCACTGGCCTGGGTGGTGGTGGCGCCAGTCGAATCACCTTCAACGGCTCGCAAAACGTCTCTGGAAAAATTTCACCAGATGGCACAAAACTGGTATATTCTAGTCTAAGAGGAGGTTCATACTCCATCGCCCTGCAAGGGCTTGGAAGTGGCTCGGATCAAACCCTGACTTCCGGACCCAATGATCTTTCTCCAAGTTTTGCACCAAACGGGATGCAAATACTTTATGTTTCAAGCGGAGGCTTAAGCATTGTTAACACTGACGGCTCTTTCCAAGCAAGTATTCCATCAGTCGGAAACGTATCAAGCGCTGCTTGGGGCCCGTTTACTGATTAATCGTGTATATTT
>JBBADT010000059.1:0-16243 GCA_041656315.1 Advenella sp. | reverse complement strand
TCCCGGCCTGCTGTTTCGATGTCGATGTCGATGAGTTTTTGCCCATCTACAATCGCGACGCGTAGTTCTTCTTGGTGCGTCGCATTAAATAACATGCGTTTCATTTAAGGTATTCTCCGTTTAACTAATGCAACGGACATCGTATGCATTAACCACAGAGTTACTTGGGTGCGAATGAAAGGGTAAAATGAACGCGCGCAGGTACTCCGCGCATGTATACGCTTGATTGACGGGTGTGGTTCCTTGATTGAAAGCAGGAGAGGACCCGGTCTGCAGATAATTGATATTTATTGATAAATTCAATTTTTTAATAACTTCTGTGTATATTCCAGACGGCGCATAGACGATGCCAGTCTGGAATAAAAATTAGGCGTTTTTTATTCATTCATTCGTACAGCAAACAGGCTAAGAGGCTTTTTTGTGGGCAGATGATTTTCCTGCCGCATTAATAACAAAACAGTAAGCGTTGCCTGCTTGGTGACCAGTAACTCTGAAGCGGGTGAGAAATACAGGTACGGCTGTTTGATAGTAGCAGTACAATGTGATTTTAACGATTTGGCGGAAACAGCTTTTTAGCTTCTCTACGCCCGATCTTCCCACACCGATCTTCATATGGTGAGGGAATTATAGAGCTCTTTTGTGTATGTGGAAACAAACTTCTGATAATAATTCATCTTTTTCTGTAAGAGTGGTCGAGATTGATGTCGATTCTGCCGATCAGCGCATCGATAATTTTCTGATCCGGGTGTGCAAAGGAGTCCCGAAAAGCCATCTTTATAAAGCCATTCGCAGTGGACAGGTGCGGGTTAACAAAGGCCGGATCCAGGCCGAGTATCGCCTGCAAGTGGGAGACCAGGTGCGTATTCCACCCTTGCGCACGGCCGAACCCGATGCACCCCGCAAAGTGCCGGGCGCCGAATTTCCTGTGGTTTATGAAGATGACGCCCTGCTGGTTATAGATAAACCAGCCGGTGTGGCCGTGCATGGAGGAAGCGGGGTCTCATTCGGAGTTATTGAACAACTGCGTGCCGCCCGGCCTGAGGCCCGGTTTCTGGAGTTGGCGCACCGTCTGGACAAGGAAACATCGGGTTTGCTCATGATTGCCAAAAAACGCTCGGCGCTGGTTGCCTTGCATGAAATTATGCGAGAATCGCGTGGACGCAAGCAATATCTTGCCCTGGTGTGCGGAGATTGGGTCAATGACCGGCAGCATGTCAAGCTGTCACTCACCAAATATCTTACCCCGGGCGGGGAGCGCCGGGTGCGGGTCGACAAGGAAGGTCGCTTTGCCCATACCATTATCACTGGCGTGCAACGGTTCGGGAAATATACGCTGGTGGGTGCCGAATTGCGCACCGGCCGGACTCATCAAATCAGGGTGCATTTGGCGGCCAGCGGTTTTCCAATTGTCGGTGATGAGAAATACGGCAAGGATGATGTCCGGGAATATTTTGCACGTCATGGTTTCAGTCGCATGTTTTTGCATGCGCACCGTCTTCAGGTGCCACACCCCATTAGTGGTGAAACCATGGAGTTTGAGGCTCCGTTGCCAGTGGCTTGCCAGCAAGTCCTGAGGCAATTGGAAGAACAGCGGATTTAACTTTTATAGGTTGGTAACGTAATATGCGGTATTCATTGGTTGTATTTGATTGGGATGGAACGGTTATTGATTCTACCCAGTCTATCGTGCAGGCCATACAGTCGGCCTGTCGGGATCTGGGTCTGGAAGTGCCACCTGCGGCGCAGGCTAGATGGGTCATTGGCCTGTCGCTGGAAAGTGCCCTTTATAAGGTGGTGCCAACCTTAACGGCCGAACAGTTGCCTGAATTTATTCGACGCTATAAGTTTCATTATTTCACCCGTGATCCCGATTTATGTCTTTTTGACGGGATCTCTACGCTGTTCGAAGCGCTTCGTGATAATGGGGTCACGATGGCCGTGGCGACTGGCAAAAGCAGGGTTGGGCTGGACAGGGTGCTTGAGCAGAAAAAACTGGGGCATTATTTTGCCGCCACCCGCACGGCTGATGAAACATTCAGTAAACCCCATCCGCAAATGCTCAATGAACTTATGGAAACCCTGGCGATACCGGCTGAAGAAACGGTCATGATTGGCGATACCTCCCATGATATCCTGATGGCGCATAATGCCGGCGTTGAAAGTATTGCAGTGACTTATGGTGCGCATAGCCTGCGTGAGCTTAATGAAAGCAAGCCTACCCGTATTGTTGATGATGTTGCCAGTCTTGCGGGCCTGTTGCAAATGCATTGCAAAACCAATGGAAGCCAGGCGCTTTCCTGAGCCTGGTAAGGAAGCGAAATGAAAACCTGGAAAGCCGAAAGTATTGACCGCGTTCAGCCCTTTGTTTTTTTGCTGGGTTTGTTGCCGGTGATGCGCTGGTTTTATCTGGACAGTATAGGTGGCATGACGGCTGAGCCCGCCTTGTTTTTTGCCCGTTCCAGCGGGCAATGGGCCTTGGGCATGTTGTGTCTTGCGTTGGCTGTCACGCCCATTCGTCAAATTCTGGGGCAGCCGGCCCTGCTGCGCTGGCGCAGAACGCTGGGTTTGTACGCATTCTTTTATGCTTTTTTGCACATGATTGCCTGGCTCTGGCTAGATCGCAAACTCAGTTTTTCGTTCATGCTCCAGGACCTGTCCGATCGCCCATATATTCTGCTGGGCATATTGTCTTTTGCCATCATGTGCGTGCTGGCGGCCACCTCTCGCCAGAAGTCCATTCGCAAACTGGGACGTAATTGGCAGCGTTTGCATCGTGCCGTGTATGGGGTGGGCATACTGGTTATTATTCATTTCTGGAAAATGCTCGAAGAAGGGCAAAGCCTGGTGGCGCCCGTTGTGTTTACGCTGCTGATGGCTTTTCTGCTGCTTTGGCGTGTGGTAAATGCGCTAATGGTACGCCGCAAGGTGCAGGCCATTGTCGATTCGGTGGGAAATGCGCAAGGCCCTGGTCGGCCTTCCGGGTCATAAAGACATACTTGCATGAGGGAAGGGCGTGGCCATGTTGCGAACAGATTTAATGTATTTGGCGGCCAGATGGCTTCGGTGCTTGTCAGGTATATTTGGCCTGTTAATGCTGCTGGCTTGTTCACGGTCTGACTACCCGGTAAATGAATCTTTTGTCGCGTTGGCACAGGACAGTCGGGTTCGTTTTATCGTTTTGCATTACACCTCTGAAAACAATGCCGATTCATTGCGGATTCTTACCCAAAACAGGGTTAGTGCCCATTATCTGCTAACAGCTGGAAGGCATCCCGTGTTGTATCGTCTGGTGGATGAAAATCGCCGGGCCTGGCATGCCGGTATCAGCCAGTGGTATGGCTATAAAAATCTTAATGCCATGTCAATTGGTATTGAGGTGGTCAATCTTGGGCCATTGGACGAGCAAAAAACGCAGTGGGATGCCTATTCGCCCGAACAGGTAGCGTTGCTGGCGGCCTTGTTACGTGATCTGGCGCAGCGCCATCAGGTCAGGGCAAAGCATATTGTGGGTCATAGTGATATTGCTCCGCAGCGTAAAATTGATCCTGGTCCTGTGTTTCCCTGGGAAGCGTTGGCCAGGCAGGGCATAGGGCGCTGGTATGATGAAAACCGTGTCCGGCAATACGAGGCCCGCTTGGCGGTGGAGGGTGTGCCGGATTTGCTGTGGTTTCAGGAAAAATTGCGGCGTATTGGTTATGAGGTGGAATTTGGGCCTGAGACTGAAGCGACAACTCGCCGGGTGCTGCAGGCGTTTCAGATGCACTACCGCCCGCAGCGCTATGATGGCCAGCCCGACCTCCAAACGGCTGCGATTTTAATGGACTTGGCCGCGCAGGAAGACAGCTAGCCGGTTACGCCATTAACTGGCCAAAAACAGGAAGAGGGTGGGTTTTTTATCCAGCTCGGGTGCCGGGCCGGCTTTCCATTGCGCAATGGTTTTGGTCTTGATCCATTCTTCCTGGGTGGTGACAGAGCGTGCAATACACAGGCGGGTGTCGGGTCGCAGTGCGTTAAGCAAAGACTCAAACATGGCCGCATTGCGATAGGGGGTTTCTATAAATAGCTGGGTTTGTTGCAGTTTGGCTGATTGGGCTTCCCAGGCTTTCAGTTGTTTACCGCGTTCGGTTGGGTTAACGGGGGCGTAACCATGAAAAGTAAAACGTTGTCCGTCAAGGCCGCTGGCCATTAAGCCCAGCAAGATAGAAGAAGGTCCGACCCATGGAATGACGCGAATGCCCATTTTATGGGCAGCCATGACAACCTTGGCGCCCGGGTCGGCAACAGCAGGGCAGCCGGCCTCGGATACCAGGCCGATTTCGCTGTTTGGGCCGGCATCATTCAGCCATTGGTTGATTTCGCCCGCGCTTGTTTTTGCGCCAAGCGTATGAATGGTGATTTCCTGCAGGGGGCTTTGGGTGCCTATCAGTTTCAGGAAAGCGCGGGCGGTTTTGGCGTTTTCAGCAATATAACAGGTAAGGCGCGAAGCCAGTGCCTGGGCATCGGCAGGCAGCCACGAAGAAGTGGGGGCCTCGCCCAGGCCAACGGGTATCAGGTGCAGGGTTTTAGTCATGGTGCGGGTTTTCCTGGGCAGACAGGGTGGGGTTAATGCCAAATGAGCGGAGCATCCGGGACAGGGTAATTAAAGGCAGGCCGATAATAGAGGTCGGGTCGTCGCTTTCCATTTTTTCCATCAGGGTGATGCCTAATCCTTCGGCTTTTGCGCTGCCGGCGGTGTCAAAGGGTTTTTCAATTTCAAGGTAGTGTACAATTTCAGCATCGCTAAGTTGCCTGAAATAACATCGCGTAATGATGTCGGCCGATTCGGTTCTGCTGCCATCGGTAACGGCCAGTGCGCTATGAAATTCCACGCAATGGCCAGACAGTGCCTGCAGTTGTTTTTTGGCGGCGTCAAAGTTGCCGGGTTTGCCAATGGGCGAGCCATCAAGTGTGGCGACCTGGTCTGAGCCAATAATGATGCTGTTTGGGTGGTTGGCTGCAATGGCCAGCGCTTTTTCGACTGAAAGCCGCAAGGCTAGCCGGGCGGGTGTTTCGCCCGGATGCGGGGTTTCGTCAATGTCAGGGGAGATCGCTTCAAACGGGAGGCGGAATCTCTCCAGCATTTCTTTTCGGTAGCGGGAAGATGACGCAAGAATAAGACGGGAAACACGGTTTGTCATTGTTTTAATTGACCAAATGATAAATAACGGGTTATTATCCTATGTTTTCCGATATTTGTGCAAACCTTGAATAAAGAAATGCAGGGAATAAGGAACGGGCAGGGATATGAGTAACGAAAAAGGCCAGGCTGAAAAAAGCCAAGCTGAAAGCCTGGCGGCGAAAAGTCAGGTGGGTTCAGGCAAGGGTCTTTTTATTGATTCCCTTGATTTTGTGCGCCGCGCCGGTGAGGTAAACGGCAAGACACCTTTAGGTGCCTTTTTAAGGCTTACACAAGATTTGCCCGAGCAATTAACAGATGAAAGCGGTATGGTTGTCTGGTCACTGAAAGGTGAAAAAGATGCGCGTGGCAAACGGTTGTTGCGTTTGCATGTGCAGGCCAGTCCGCAGCTTGTCTGCCAGCGTTGTCTTGGTTTATTCAGGTTTGATGTAAATAATGAGTCGGTGCTGGAATTGGTTACTTCCGAGGCCGATCTTCACAGTGATTTGACTGAATCGGGCGAAATAGAGGAATCTCTCGACGAGAAAATCCTTTCTTCCCGGCACATGAGTGTGCTCGATTTGGTTGAGGACGATTTAATTTTAAGTCTGCCCTACGTGCCACGGCACGAGAGTTGTCCTTCACAGGCGGCGCTGCCCGATGATGAGCTCGAAAAGCCTTCTTCGCCATTCGCGGTGCTGGAACAGCTCAAAAAGCGGTAATTTTTACAGTTTATAGTTTTTAGTTTGTATTACCTTATTTAATACAACATTTTTTGGAGTCATCATGGCTGTTCAACAAAACAAAAAGTCACCTTCAAGACGCAATATGCGCCGTTCACACGATTCTTTGAGCTCACCTGCTACAGCAATCGAGTCAACAACTGGCGAATTGCACCTGCGTCACCATATCAGTCCTAACGGCATCTATCGTGGCCGTAAAGTTCTGAAAACAAAAAACGACGAATAATCGGTTAAGTTGAGAATATGGCCGCGCTGTTGTCAAGCGTGGCCTGTTTATTACTATCGTGGTACGTATTGCTATAGATTGCATGGGCGGTGATGTCGGTCTGCCCGTGACTGTTCCTGCTGCTGTGCAGATTGCACGGCAGTATCCTGACACGCATTTTCTGTTAACCGGCGTTCCTGAACAAATTGAACAGGCTCTCAGGCAAGCAAATCCAGGCGACCTCAGCCGTTTTGAAATTGTTCCCGCTTCTGAAGTGGTGGCGATGGATGATCCGGTTGAGGTCGCTTTGCGTCGTAAAAAAGACTCTTCCATGCGGGTTGGCGTCAACCTGGTCAAAGAGAAAAGGGCAGACGCGCTTGTTTCGGCAGGTAATACCGGTGCTTTAATGGCTATTTCACGGTATGTGTTAAAAACCATGGAAGGCATTGACAGGCCTGCCATTGCCACTGCCATACCCAACCAGAAAGGTGGGGCTACCACCATGCTGGATCTGGGTGCCAATGTCGATTGTTCGGCCCAGCACTTGCTGGAGTTCGCCATCATGGGTGTGGCGCTGTGCGAAGCGATCGACAATATCCAGAAGCCAACAGTTGGTTTGCTTAATATTGGTGAAGAAGCCATCAAAGGCAATGAGGTTGTCAAAGAAGCATCGGCCCTGCTGCACTGTAGCGGCCTGAATTTTTATGGCAACGTTGAAGGCGATGACATTTTCAAGGGAACCACCAATATTGTGGTGTGTGACGGCTTTGTGGGTAATGTGGTCCTGAAGTCGCTTGAAGGCTTGGCCAAAATGATCGGTACCATGTTAAAACAGGAATTTACCCGAAATTATCTTACAATGGCGGCAGGTATGGTTGCCCGGCCGGTGCTAAGCCGTTTCCGTGATCGTGTTGATAATCGCAACTATAATGGTGCTGCCCTGTTGGGTTTACGCGGTATTGTCTTCAAAAGTCACGGTTCGGCAGATGTTTTTGCTTATACCAAGGCCATTGAGCGGGCCCGTGGTGCAGTTGTCAGGGGGTTGCTAGAGAAAACCGCAACGGCAGTCACCCAGATGACGCAAAGAATAGACCGGGATAATGCTGAAAGTACCACCGAACAGAAATAAAAAATATAAAACGCTGTGCCTGCTCCTTCAATCCAGGCATGGCCCAAGGAGTTGGTCATGAGTTTTGCAAAAATTATAGGTTCAGGCAGTTATTTGCCGGAAAACTGTGTTACTAACGACCAGTTGGCCGCCAAGCTGGCAGAAAAAGGCATAGAAACATCCGATGAATGGATTGTGACCCGGACCGGTATCAGCCAGCGTCATCTGGCCAGTGATAATGAAAAAACCAGTGATCTGGCTGTCATTGCCGCCAAGCGTGCCATTGAAGATGCCGGTATCGATGCTGCTGACATTGATCTGATTATTGTTGCCACCTCCACGCCCGATTTCATCTTTCCAAGCACGGCTTGTATCGTACAATCCCGCCTGGGTATCAAGGGCGGTGCAGCTTTTGACGTGCAGGCAGTATGTAGCGGTTTTGTTTATGCACTGGCAACGGCAGACAGCTTCATCAAGGCGAACAATGCCAAATGCGCACTGGTGATAGGTGCAGAAACCTTTTCCCGTATTTTAGACTGGAATGACCGCGGTACCTGCGTACTGTTTGGTGATGGTGCCGGTGCCATGTTGCTTCAGGCCTCCGAAGAACCTGGCATTCTTGCCACCCAGCTTAATGCCGACGGTTCCCTTAATACGATATTAAATACCCCCGGGCGTATAGAAAACGGGGTGGTAACCGGTGATCCCTTCCTGCGTATGGATGGCCAGGCTGTGTTCAAGCAGGCTGTAACCGTGCTTGAAAAATCGGCGCGTCAGGTTTGTGAGAAAGCGGGAGTATCTCTGGATGCCATAGATTGGATGGTTCCCCATCAGGCCAATATCCGCATTATCAATTATCTTGGACGTAAATTGGGCCTGCCCGCTGAAAAAATCGTGGCAACCGTTGCCGAGCATGCCAATACCTCGGCAGCCAGTGTACCGCTGGCTTTTGATGCCGCTCGTAAAGATGGTCGCCTCAAGTCGGGTGACTGCGTGCTGATGCAAGGCGTTGGCGGTGGTTTTACCTGGGGTTCTGCCCTGGTGCGCCTGTAAACTAATTTCAAGAGACAAACCAACATGAAAATTGCTTTTGTATTTCCGGGCCAGGGTTCACAAACCGTAGGCATGCTTAATAGCTGGGCAGAAAACCAGGTCGTCACGCAAATTATCGAACGTGCCTCGGTAGCGCTTGGCCAGGATCTGGCAGCATTGATTGCCGAAGGTCCGGCTGAACAGCTTAATTTAACCACTAATACCCAGCCTGTCATGCTGGCTGCCAGCTATGCCATTTATCAGGCATACGTGCAGGCGGCAGGCCCACAGCCGGCGTTAATGGCTGGTCACAGTCTGGGTGAGTATTCCGCATTGGCGGCGGCAGGTTCATTCTCGCTTGAGGATGCCGTGCGTTTGGTAAGGATAAGGGCTGATGCCATGCAGGCTGCCGTTCCGGTGGGAACGGGTGGTATGGCAGCTATCCTTGGTCTTGATGATGATACCGTGCGTCAGGTTTGTGCCGAGGCGGCGCAGTCTGAAGTGGTGGAAGCGGTTAATTTCAATGCGCCCGCCCAGGTTGTTATTGCCGGTCATAAGGGTGCGGTAGAACGTGCCTGCGACCTGGCCAAACAGGCGGGTGCCAAACGTGCCCTGCCGTTGCCTGTTTCCGCGCCTTTTCATTCCAGCCTGCTCAAGCCAGCCGCCAGTGTTTTGGAAAAAGCGCTGTCAGGCATTACAATTGCGATGCCTTGCGTTGATGTGATCAATAACGTTGATGTGGCGGTGGCTGCAACACCAGAAGCCATTCGTGACGCGCTCGTGCGCCAGGCCTGGCATCCAGTGCGTTGGGTTGAGACCATCCGTGCCATGAAACAGCAGGGCGTGACCCATGTTGTTGAATGTGGTCCTGGCAAGGTGTTAAGTGGCCTGGTTAAACGAATCGAGCCTGAAATGACAGGGATCTCCATTTATGATCCCGCGTCCTTGCAGGCAGCCCTGGAAACCTTGAAGGGATAAGGAATAACAATGTCTGAAGTAAAAGAGTTAAGTGGTCAGGTTGCCCTGGTTACCGGTGCAACACGTGGGCTGGGCAAGGCCATTGCGCTAGAGCTGGCCAAGCGTGGTGCCACCGTTATTGGGACAGCAACCTCAGAGTCCGGTGCGCAAGGAATTAGCGCCGATTTGGCCGGCTTTGGTGGCAGGGGCGTGGTGCTTGATGTTACCGATGCCGCTTCCTGCGATGCCTTGCTTGCAGAACTGGCCAAAGAGGGGGCACCCCATATCCTGGTCAATAATGCAGGTATTACGCGCGATGGCCTGGCCATGCGCATGAAAGATGAAGACTGGTCTGCGGTCATGGATACCAATCTGGGTTCGGTTTTCCGCATGTCACGTGGCGTTCTCAAGGTCATGATGAAAGCACGTTCGGGCCGTATCATTAATGTAACGTCGGTGGTTGGTTCAAGTGGCAACCCTGGACAGGCCAATTATGCTGCCGCCAAAGCAGGCGTTGCCGGCATGAGCAGGGCACTGGCCCGTGAGCTTGGCAGTCGCAACATTACCGTTAATTGTGTGGCGCCCGGCTTTATCGATACCGATATGACGCGTGCCCTGGGTGAGTCGCAAACCACAGCATTGCTAAGCCAGATTCCCCTGGGCCGTCTTGGCCAGCCCGAAGATGTGGCCAATGCAGTGGCGTTTCTGGCTAGCCCTGCGGCTGCTTACATTACCGGTACAACCCTGCATGTAAATGGCGGAATGTATATGCAGTAGTGCTGTATTTCCGGCACGTTAAGGGGCATTGAAAATAATTTATTTGCCCTGTTTGTCTTTTTTTAAGGACAAAAGATTAATTTTTAATAAAATGCACAGTTGGCAGTACACGCATTTTAACTTTTTGGATGGTATTTTGGTTTTATAAGTTTTTAATACTTATTTGCTAAAATAATTTTTTTTGTCACAACAGCCTTTTGCATTTTATAAGCAGTTGGCTATAATTCGCGGGATTCATTCCCTTTGGAGAGTTAAATGGATAGCATCGAACAACGCGTCAAGAAGATTGTCGCAGAACAGCTTGGCGTTAATGAAGCTGAAATCAAAAACGAGTCTTCTTTTCTTGACGACCTAGGTGCCGATTCACTGGATATGGTTGAGCTGGTAATGGCTCTGGAAGACGAGTTCGAAACAGAGATTCCAGACGAAGAAGCAGAAAAAATCACAACAGTTCTGCAAGCTGTTGAGTACATTAACAAGAATAAAGCTTAATGTAGCCGTTCCAGCCATTGATCCTTTGCGGGTCAATGGCCGGTTGATGCAAAAGCGCTTGGGAAAGCGTTGTGTCAGTAGTCTGAAGGTTTTCAGGCTATATTGCATTATGCTTTTCCCAAGCGTTTTTTTGTTTATGGCATTATGCCAAGGCAATCATTCGATTCATTTAAATATAAATTAAGGTAGGAGTCTTCTGTGAAAAGACGTGTCGTAATTACTGGCTTGGGTATTGTTTCCCCGGTAGGAAATTCAATTGATACAGCCTGGGATAATATTATCAACGGACGTTCCGGAATCGGTCGTATTACCCGATTTGACGCTTCGGGCTTCAATTCACAGATTGCCGGTGAGGTTAAGGATTTTGACCTGACCCAATACATGTCTGCCAAAGAAGGCAAACAAATGGATACCTTCATCCATTACGGTATTGCGGCCAGTATCGATGCCTGGCGCGATTCCGGGCTTGAAGTCACTGAAGAAAATGCCGAACGAATCGGTGTGATTGTCAGTTCGGGTATTGGTGGCCTTCACCGTATTGAAGAAACGCAAACCGAATACCTGGCCAAAGGTCCACGCCGTATTTCCCCATTCTTTGTACCGGCTTCACTTATTAACCTTATTTCAGGCCACCTTACCATTATGCTGGGCCTGAAAGGTCCCAGCTACGCAGTGGTTTCTGCCTGTACAACCGGTCTGCATTCCATTGGTGACGCAGCCCGCCTGATCGAATACGGTGATGCCGATGTGATGATTGCCGGTGGCGCTGAAGCAACCGTTTCACCGCTGGGTATTGGCGGCTTTGCCGCCATGCGCGCACTTTCAACCCGTAACGACGACCCTGAAACCGCCTCACGTCCCTGGGACACAGATCGTGACGGTTTTGTGTTGGGTGAAGGTGCTGGCGTACTGGTGCTTGAAGAATACGAACATGCCAAAAAACGCGGTGCCCGCATCTATGGCGAGTTTACCGGCTATGGCATGAGCTCTGATGCACACCATATTACCGCTCCCGATAGCGATGGCCCGCGTCGTGGCATTCTGAATGCCCTGAACAATGCAAAAATCAATCCTGATCAGGTTGATTATGTGAATGCACACGGTACATCAACACCGCTGGGCGATCAAAACGAGACCAATGCGCTTAAACTGGCTTTGGGTGACCATGCCTATAAAACCGTGGTCAACTCCACCAAGTCCATGACCGGGCACTTGCTGGGTGCGGCGGGTGGTATCGAGGCCGTATTCACGACACTGGCGGTTCATCATCAGATTTCCCCTCCAACCATTAATATTTTCAATCAGGATCCCGGTTGTGACCTTGATTACTGCGCCAACCAGGCTCGTGAAATGAAAATAGAATATGCGCTGTCCAATTCGTTTGGTTTTGGTGGTACAAACGGTTCAATGGTTGTGAAACGGGCTTAATTTGTCATCTTCACACTTGAATCTTCATTGGTCGTTTTTGCTTGAAATACGGCCAGGCAGGTTTGAATGTTATTGCAAGGCATGCATGTTGTTTGTGGCAACGGCATGTCTTGCCGGATTTTCTTTGGGTCTTGGGCTTGCTGCCATTTTTCTGGCTCATGTTCAATCCTCACAGACTGCTCCATCTTTTCTTAAGATCCATGCAACCCAGCCATGGGAGCTTTCCGGTAATGGCTCACAACAGCGTCTGGTCTTGCGACAATTCTGGCAGGGACCTTTCTGGCTTACCCTGCAGCTTGAAAATCCATTTAATCAGCAAATGTCAGGAAAACTGATCACCATCTGGCCATTTACCGTTGGTAAAACGGGTTGGCGTAAACTTAGGGTCCTTTGCCACGCGATGCGCTGGAACCGGTCCCTTCAACAGGAGGCGCCATGAGTGATCGTGACGTCGATGCAGAGCTTGTTGCCCGTGTGCAGAAAGGCGATAAACGGGCATTTGATTTACTGGTGCTTAAATACCAGCGAAAAATCATGCGTTTGCTTTCACGTATGCTCAATAACCAGGCTGAAGTCGAAGATATTGCCCAGGAAACGTTTATCAAGGCCTATCGCGCCTTGCCCCAGTTTCGCGGAGAAAGCGCTTTTTACACCTGGTTATATCGGATTGCCATTAATACTGCCCGTAACTGGCTCTCATCCAACCAGCGAAAAATGCTGGTGTCAGATACCTTTGAAACGAAAGAGGGCGAAACTTTTTCGCAATCAGACAATCTTATAGACATTGATACACCTGAGTCGCGTATGGTTTCCAGTGAAATTGCCCATACCGTCAATAAGGCTATTGAAGATCTGCCCGAAGATTTGCGGACGGCCATTGTACTGCGCGAAATAGAAGGTTTGAGCTATGAGGAAATTGCACAAACCATGGAGTGCCCCATTGGAACCGTAAGATCCAGGATTTTCAGAGCCAGGGAAGCGATTGCTACCCGACTCAAGCCTGTTTTAGGCCAGGATAACGATCGTCGCTGGTAAGGAGCTGATACATGAACACAACACATTCAACATTAAATGAATCGCAGTCACTTGATTGGGATGAGTCCATATCGGCGCTTATTGACGGTGAAGATATCAGTTTTGACCTGGAAAACCTGGATAATTCCTATGGCAGGCAAGTATGGGACACTTATCACCTGATTGGTGATGTCATGCGCAGCGATGAGCTGGCCATCAAACCCTCCGACCTGTTCTATGCACGGGTAAGCAAGGCCATTGATGCCGAGCCGCTACCCGTGGCTCCGGCGCGCCGTCTTGGCTTGCGCCAGGGTTTGTCTGGACTGGCAGTGGCAGCAGCCGTGGCATCGGTGGTGTGGGTGGTTCAGCCATTTATGGCTGAAGATGAGGTGGCACCACCCGTATCCGCACCCGTGGTGGCATCGCAAACCTCACCCAGTACCGAACTGAACCGGGATTACAACGATTATATTCATGCCCATCGTCAAATGGTGGGTGCGCGTCCCGTACACCTGGTTTCCTACGAGTACGGAGCTAATCGCTAATGTTGCATTATTCATCCAGCAAGGTTGCAGGGAAAGCAAAAACAAAATGGCTGTCACTGGTTCTTCTCGGGGCGGTTTTTGCGACACCTGTCATGGCCCAAACGGCCACTCCCCTGGTGGGCAATGATCTGGTCGCATTTCTTGAGCAAGTGCAGAAAGCATCGGTCAGCAATGACTACAGTGGTGTTTTCACTTATCAGCAAGGCGAGCAGATCATGTCTTCACGTGTCACGCATATTGTTGATGGCGAAGGTGTCAAAGAGCGGCTTGAGTTGCTTGATGGTGATCCTCAGGAGTATTTGCGGACCAATGACGTTGTGCAATGCCTTATGCCGGAACAAAAGAAAATTGTTTTGACGCCGGCCCGTAAAGACCGCTTCCCGGCTTTTTTGCAAACCGAAGCTACACATTTAAACCAGTACTACACTGCCACGCTTAGTGGCAAAAAAGAGAGGGTTGCCGGTTACGAGTGCCAGCAGCTGGAATTGGCTCCGCGCACCCTGGATCGTTATGGTTATCGTTTGTGTGTTGATGTCAAAACAAAATTGTTATTAAGGTCTCAAACTGTCGGTCTTGATAACAAAGTGGTAGAGCAGATCACTTTTACCGGTTTGGTCATGGGTAAGGATGTTGATACCGCCTTGCTGCAATCGGGCTACAAACTTAATGATTGGGTTGTCGAAAAAGAAGAACTTGTTTCAGTTGATTTCGCCCGCGAAGGCTGGAAGCTGCGTGCCCCTCAGGGGTACGTGCCGATATTAAGTATTATTCGACCGAAAGGAACTAATCAGCGAGTTAAGCACCTAATTCTTTCAGACGGCCTTTCTTCAATTTCCGTTTTTGTGCAAAAAGTGACAGAAGCGGAAAAAACGTTGCAGGCTCATGGTGCAGTACAAGTAGGTTCCCTGAATGTTTTTCGTCAACGCGTGGATGATTATTGGGTAACCGTGATTGGTGCAGTGCCCATGGATACACTTGAAGAAATGGCGGTTTCGGCTAAATTTATTCCACCCGTATCATCCAAATTGAATTAGGAAAGGGATTCTCATGAAAAAAATATTACATAATAAATTGAAACGCAGTGTACTGTATACCGTGATTGGGCTGAGTGCTGCTTATGCTGGGCTTTCTTATGTTGGTGGTGATGTTGCCAATGCCCAGGATGTGCAAAATGCAAATGTATCCGCAAGTATTGTCGGGTTGCCCGATTTCACCGCTATTGTTGACCAGACAGAAAATGCGGTCGTCAATATCCGAACCATGGAAACCGTCTCAACCCGTGCCCGGGGTGGCTACGATCCATATGGTGGTGATCCCTCTGAATTGTTCCGCTTTTTCTTCGGTCCCGATTTCATGCCACCACGGGCCACGCCGCAACCTCGCCAGCGTGGTAATGAGCAGCCTGAAAGAACCGTGCCGCGTGGCGTAGGTTCCGGTTTCATCATTTCCGATGATGGTTATATTATTACGAATAACCATGTTATTTCGGGTGCTTCAAAAATCCTGGTTACCCTGAACAATGGCAAGGAGTATACCGCCAAGGTCATCGGGTCCGATCAACGTACCGATATCGCCTTGCTTAAAATCGACAGTGATGGAAAATTGCCAACTCTTAAAATTGGCGATTCAGATACCCTGAAAAAAGGTCAGTGGGTACTGGCGATCGGTTCTCCATTCGGACTGGATTCCACGGTAACCTCGGGTATTGTCAGTGCCATCAATCGGGATACGGGTGAGTACCTGCCTTTTATTCAGACTGACGTGGCGGTTAATCCCGGTAACTCGGGTGGTCCCTTGATTAACCTGAACGGAGAGGTGGTGGGCGTGAATTCGCAAATCATTTCCCAAAGTGGTGGATTTATGGGTATTTCCCTGTCTATTCCTATTGATGAAGCCATGCAGGTGGTTGATCAGCTTAAGGAAAATGGTAAGGTCACCCGCGGTCGTATCGGAGTGCAAATCGGTGAGGTGGCCGATGAAGTTGCCAAGGCTTTGGGGCTTGCAAACGCTTCAGGGGCACTGGTTAGCAACGTAGAGCAAGGTGGTCCTGCTGACAAGGCGGGTATCCAGGCCGGTGACGTGATCATTGGATTTGACGGTTCAGAAGTCAAGAAATGGTCAGACCTTCCTCGTATTGTGGGCCAGACAAAACCCGATACCGAATCGAATATCGAAGTATGGCGTCGTGGCAAGAAACAAAACCTGAAAATCACCGTGGGTGAAGTCCCTTCGAGTCCGGCCGATGAGCTTGCCGCCAGCCAGGCCGAAGCAGACAAGTCCGTCAAGGCTGATCGTTTGGGGCTGGTCGTGGGTAATTTATCCCAGGAAACCATGACCAAGCTGCGTATCAAGGGCGGGGTCCAGATTACCGAAGTGGATGGTCCGGGACAGTCTGCCGGCCTGCGCACTGACGATATTATTCTTGCTGTCAATGATCAGGACATCAAGGATGTCAAGCAGTTTGAAGAGACGGTTGACAAGCTGCCTAAAGACAAAGCGGCCGCTTTATTGATCCGACGTGAAAATTTAACCCAGTGGGTGCCTGTAACGCCGTCAAAATAAGGCTACAATACGACATACGCTAAAAGGGCGCATCGCGCCCTTTTTTTATGAGTCCCATACAAAAACTTTAATTCAGCCTTATATGCAACATATACGCAATTTTTCGATTATTGCCCACATTGATCATGGAAAATCCACCCTGGCCGATCGCCTGATTCAGCGCTGCGGAGGCCTGGCAGACCGGGAAATGTCCAAGCAGGTACTTGACTCAATGGATATCGAACG
>JBBADT010000058.1:0-16346 GCA_041656315.1 Advenella sp. | reverse complement strand
CATGGTCAAGCAACTGACGCATTGAAACTAATGCCATGTGAGATTCTCCTAGTGGATCTATGTCAAATTTCCGAATTGCCTATATTTTACGTGGGTTTGTAATTTTTTACCCAAGTTTCCCCCCAGCCTGCAAATTTTGCAATTCAGTACGGTTTTTTTATTGTGATGTCATGTCCGAAAGACAATCCCGACACTTCAATTGAGAAAAAGGCGCAATGAAGAAAATTAATCTGAATCAAGAAACTTTTTGAGATTTAGCAAAGTAATTTTTTTTCATTGTGTTTACAATTTGTTTAACTTGTTCTATTACTCAATATTGTGAACCGCTGCAAAAACCGCTCTCTCCACTATGCTTTATGGGTCGTCCTCATCGCGATGACCCTGGCAGCGGTTTCACCTTCGGTCTCATCCCTTCTGGGTACAGAACCTATTGCCCCCTTCACCATCGACATCTGCGATTCGTCCGGGAACAGTAAAACCCTTATCATCGATGGCACTTCGCCCGGTCAGGACTCTTCGGCACACGCCTCAGACATCCACTGCCTATTCTGCATTCTCTCCGAACTGCAGACCGCCATTGTCACGCTGGCCTGTTTCCTGCTCCTTGGGTTCATTATCCGTCAAACCATCACTCTTGTTACCTACGAATGGCAAGTGCTTATTCGTACTCTCCGCTGGCGACCCAACCGTAGCCAAGCGCCCCCTCTCTTTTCCTGATCTGGAAATTTCTCTTTGCATTTATACAGGTGAATGTCACGGTCTGTGACATCCATCCTACCCCTTCATTCCAGCAAAAGCTTCAAGGAGTAAATCCGAATGGATGAATTAGTTGACCTATCACGGCTGCAATTTGGCTTGACAGCCATGTACCACTTTCTATTCGTGCCACTAACACTTGGCATGGTCTGGATTCTAGTCATTATGGAATCCGCCTATGTCATGACGGGCAAGGTTATTTACAAGGACATGACCCGCTTCTGGGGCAAGCTCTTTGGCATCAACTTCGCCCTTGGCGTAACCACAGGCCTCACGCTAGAATTCCAGTTTGGCACCAACTGGGCTTACTACTCCCACTACATGGGAGATATTTTCGGCGCCCCACTGGCTATTGAAGGCCTCATGGCTTTCTTTTTGGAATCAACCTTTGTCGGCCTGTTCTTTTTTGGCTGGGAGCGCATGTCACGCAAACAGCATCTGGTGGTCACCATTTTAATGGCCGTTGGTACCAACCTGTCCGCCCTTTGGATCCTGGTTGCCAATGGCTGGATGCAAAACCCTATCGGGGCCGAATTCAACTTTGAAAGCATGCGGATGGAAATGGACAATTTCTGGACGATTGTTTTCAACGCCGAAGCCCAAAACAAATTCGTGCATACGGTTTCTGCCGGTTATGTAACGGCATCCATGTTCGTGCTTTCAATTTCCAGCTGGTATTTGCTGAAAAAACAGGATGTCGAGTTTGCCAAACGCAGTTTTCGCATTGCCGCCGCTTTTGGTCTCGCCTCTATCCTTTCCGTTATCGTCCTGGGTGACGAGTCAGGCTACTCGATTGGCAAGGCTCAAAAAACCAAAATGGCAGCAATTGAAGGCATGTGGGAAACCGAACCGGCCCCCGCCCCCTTTACCCTGATTGCCTCAGTCAATGACGCGGAAATGAAAAATGACTGGGCAATTCAAATCCCATGGGTAATGGGCCTGATTGGCACCCGCTCCACCACTGAAGTCATGCCCGGCATTCACGATATCATCAAGGAAAACCACGGCCGTATCGAGTCTGGCCAGCAAGCCGTAGTGGCCCTGGACAAACTGCGGGCGAACCGCGATGACCAGGAAGCCATGGATACTTTCCTGCAACACAAACAAGACCTTGGTTTTGGCCTGCTGCTTAAACGCTACACAACCGATGTTGCCCAGGCCACGCCTGAAATGATTGCCCAGGCTGCCAGAGATACCATTCCTGCCGTCAAACCCCTGTTCTGGTCATTCCGTGCCATGGTAGGCCTAGGCTTCTTCATGATGTTCCTCTTTATCGCCACTTTCTGGGCTTCAGTCAAAGGTAACTTCACCGAAAAAAAATGGTTGCTCAAACTAGCCCTGTACTCCCTGCCATTACCCTGGATCGCAGGCGAGGTAGGCTGGTTCGTGGCCGAATTCGGACGCCAGCCCTGGACTGTCTACGGCGTTCTGCCAACTCACCTGTCTGTTTCCACACTCAGCACCAGTTCCCTGTATGGCTCACTGGCGGGATTCATCGCGTTCTACACCATTCTGCTGATTGTTGAAATATATCTCATGATCCGTTTCTCCAGGCAGGGTCCCGGCACCCTGGGTACCGGTCGTTATGCCCATGAGTCCAAACACTAAGGAGCCACATTATGGAAAACCTCATTGATTATGAAATATTGAAGTTCATCTGGTGGCTGCTGATTGGCGTCCTCCTTGTCGGGTTTGCCGTCATGGACGGCCATGATATGGGCGTAGGCACACTGCTACCTTTTGTCGGAAAAACCGATGATGAACGCCGTGCCGTCATCAATACCGTAGCCCCTCACTGGGACGGGAACCAGGTTTGGTTCATTACGGCAGGCGGTGCCATTTTTGCCGCCTGGCCCATGATTTACGCAACCGCCTTCTCAGGGTTCTACTGGGCCATGATGGCTGTCTTGTGGTCAATGTTCTTCCGTCCGGTCGGCTTTGACTATCGCAGCAAACTTACCAACACCACCTGGCGTAAAACCTGGGACTGGGGTCTATTTGTAGGCAGCTTCGTTCCACCGGTCATTTTTGGCGTGGCCTTTGGCAACCTGCTGCAAGGCGTGCCTTTCCAATATGACAGCATCCTTAACCCCACATACACAGGTAGTTTCTGGGCCCTGCTTAACCCCTTCGCCCTGCTTTGCGGGGTCGTTGCCAGCGGCATGATCACTTTCCACGGTTCTGTTTACCTGATGCACCGTACCGAAGACCCCATCTACACCCGGGCAAAGTCATGGATGATCATTAGTGGCCTGGTTACCGTAGTCTGCTTTACCCTGGCCGGAATCTGGGTGGCTTTCGGCATAGATGGCTACCGTATTACTTCAGCCATCAACATGGCTGCAAGCCCCGATCCTTTAACCAAGGAAGTGGTGCGTGAAACCGGTGCATGGCTGGCTAACTACCAGCGCTGGCCACTCACCATTCTGATTCCCGTATTGGGCTATGTCGGTATCCTGGGTGCCCTGTTACTGGCCAAAAAAGGAAAAACCTTTGTAGCGTTCTTTATTTCAGCGCTTGGCATTACCGGCATTATCGGTACCGCCGGTATATCCATGTTCCCGTTCATGATGCCTTCATCAAGCCATCTGGCATCCAGCCTGACCGTCTGGGACAGCTCATCCAGCCATTTCACCCTGTTCGTCATGCTGATTGCGGTTGTCATCTTCATGCCCATCATTATTTTGTATACCCGTTGGGCCTACAGCATCATGAGAGGAAAAGTAACAACGGCTTATATTCGTGAAAACAAACATTCCGTTTACTAATCGATATTTTTACAGGAGTTTGCTATGTGGTATTTTGCCTGGACCTTAGGTATTGGGTTTGCCATCGCCCTGGCCATTCTGAATGTGCTGTGGGGTGAATACGAACCCGATCGCCTGAAAAACAAACAGGAAGGTTAATTTAACCAAGGCAGGCCGGCCCGCAAAGGCCGCCACCTGAAAAGGGCCCGTCTTGCACGGGCCCTTTTCATTTAATCTTAAAAATACTTCAAAATTAAAGACGCCTGTTTTCAAGACAAGGCAGAATGCTTCTTACCTGCTGTATGCGACCTTTTTCCAACACGTTCACCGCCAGCCCGGGCTGGTCGGCACAACCGGAAATCACACTACCCATCGGATCGATAATCATGCTATTGCCGGTACAACGAGTAGCCGTCTGCCCGGAAGCCAGCACGTAACAGGTATTTTCAATCGCCCGTGCCCTTAGCAGGATTTCCCAATGATTTTCTTTGTAAGGACCGGCAATCCAGGCTGCGCTAACTGAAATAACATCGGCTCCCTTGACCGCCAGAGCCCGAGAAAGCTCTGGAAAACGCAAGTCATAGCAATTGACCAGGCCAATCGTAAAATCTTTAACCTTGAATAAACCAAGTTCGGAACCATCTGCTTTAATGTCCCCCGGTTTTACCTTGTCTGACTCCTTGAAATTAAAAGCATCATAAACATGTAATTTTGTATAGCGGACAATGACCTCCCCCTCAGGATTGATCACCAGCAGCTGATTCGTTACCCGTGCTTCCGCAGGGTCATCGCTTAAGCTAAGGACGCCCACGATGATATGCATCTTGTAACTGTGCGCCAGATCCTGCATGAAGGCAATAAATCCGGGAGAATGCTGTTGGGCAATTTCCCTTAAGGTTGGCAAATCAGAACCAAACGAACACATGGCCGCCTCGGGAAAAACCAGCAATTCGGCCCCTTGGGAAACGGCCTGCCCAGTCAAATCCTGGATATGCTTTTTATTTGCCTCGATATCATTGACGGTGGGGAATTGGGCCACGGCCACTTTCAGGCGGGAAAAATCAGAAGCTAAACTCATATTTCTCACAAATTTTCTGGAATCAACCCGGTAATTATGCCCCAGATTACTTAAAATGGACAAAACTGGCACTTGCCGCAACAAAACCGGTACCGGTTCCGTATTCAGCCTTTGACTGCATCAAAAGCGTGCATTTACCTTACACAACTGCCCATCTTACCCAACTGCCCTCTAGAATATGCCAAGCAACCAAATACCAAGCCCGAACCCCACCAGACACATCTTGATTGCCGGATGCGGTGATCTTGGGCTGAGAGCTGCGCAACTGCTGCTACAACAAGGTCATACGGTTTATGGCTTAAGAAGAAATCCGCCCAGCCCACCAATCTCAGGCGAAATCACCAGACCGGCAATAAAATGGATTCAGGCCGACCTATGCCACGAAGGATTAAAAGAACAATTGCCTGAAAACATCTGCGATATTATCTATTGCCCCACGCCGGCGTACAGAACAGAGGCCGCATATCATGATATTTTCATACAAGGGCTGCAAAATCTGCTCGATGCGCTGGACAAAAAACAGCTTCGGCGAATTGTGTTTATTTCTTCCAGTGCGGTTTATGGCGAGCATCATGGAAACTGGGTAAATGAAGACACCCCCTTGTTGCCGCTAGGTGCAAATGGCCGGGTTTTGCTGGAAGCCGAACAGCACTTGCATGCGCTTGAGCATGAAACCATCGCCTTAAGGTTGTCTGGACTTTACGGCCCTGAAAAGCCACAACTCCTTGAGCGGATTCGAGCCGGCCAAACCCGGGTGCCCCGCCATGACAAACATTTCGCCAACCGCATTCATATTGAAGACGCCGCCGCCGCGATTGTGCATTGCCTGGACCTGAAAAAACCGGCCCCCTGCTACGTGGTTAATGACAACACGCCTCTGCCAATCGATGAGCTCTATGACTTTCTGGCAAATTCCATGCAAATTCCCTGCCCGCCAGAAGGTGCGCCGCCGGCAGGCATTGGCAATAAAAGACTCAGTAACGCCCTGCTGCTGGGTAGCGGCTTTCACTTGCGCTGGCCCGACACAAAACAGGGGTATGCCGCACTGTTAAACCCAAAAACCAATACAGGCTTAAAATAAAAATAAACTATGTATTTAAAATAATCAAGCTTGACTGCAAATCTTATTTTGCAAGACGGGCACCACGAACCTGTATGACAACAGCATCAATTACCCGGTTCTGTTCATCCCTGATTTCCAGCCGGTGCCGGCCCGGCATCGGCAACCAGGCATAGGGATTGGCATTGCCCAGAAACTGTCCATTCATATACCAGTTCACGGTTTGCGTTACCCTTCCTGCCGGATTTCCCGCACGCAGCATAAGACGCTGGTTGTCAGCCGGAATATCAGGATCCAGCGCAATGATGGTGGCATCGGCCGGATGACTGATCAAGAGGGGCTGGACTTGCCCTGACTGCAATGAGGTCGCCAGGGAAACCTGCGAAAGCTCGGTTCCCGGCAAAAAATATTCAGTACGTGACGGCTCCAGTTCCTGTTCAAAAACCACCTGTTTGGCCACGATCCCTGCGGGCATCCGGGGTGCCAGGCTGGGCCGGTTTTGGTGCAAGTACCCCATCACATCATGCCAAATGGGTCCTGCACCGGAAACACCGGTAATATCATACATGCTGGCGCCGCTACTATTGCCTACCCAAACCCCAACGGTATAATCCTGCGACCAACCGATCGTCCAGTTATCACGCATGTCTTTGCTGGTACCCGTTTTAACTGCACTCCAGAAAGAAGTACTGAGGGAACTGTCCAGCCCAAAAGTGCGGGCTCGTGCCTGGCGATCTGACAACATATCGCCAATAATCCAGGCCGTTGGAGCGGTTACCAGCGGTTTGCCGGAAGTGAGCGATGTATTTTCTGTCCCAGGCAAGGCCCAGTTGACCCCGGTATACACGCCCCCATTCGCCAGGGCCCGATAAGCATTGGTCAGGCTAAGCAGGGAAACCTCGGCACTACCCAAGGCCAGGCTGTATCCGTAGTAATCACCCGATTGTTGCAACGGCAGGCCCAGGCCGCTTAACAAATGCTGGAAGGCATCTGGCGTGACCATGGTCAGGGCGCGAACAGCCGGAATATTCAAGGAGGAAGCCAGCGCCACCCTGACACTGGCCCAACCGGAATACTGGCGGTCATAATTTTGCGGAACGTACAGGCCCGAGCCGGTATCCAGATTAACCGGACTGTCATCAAGCAGGGAGGCACCGGTCAGGCGTCGCTGGTCTATGGCCTGCGCATACAGAAAAGGCTTCAGGGTTGAACCTGCCTGGCGCAGGGCTCGCACATGATCCACATGAACCGCACTGGCCAGGTCAGCGGAAGAGCCAATGTAGGCAAGGATCTGGCCACTGCGGTTATTCAGCACGACAACCGCGGCATCATTGGCATTATGCTTTTGCAAAGGCTTGAGATTACGCCGGATGCTTTGCAATGCATAAACCTGCAAATCACGGTTTAACGTACTGGTAATGGTGCCCGCAACCGCTTGTCCACTTTCTTTATACAGACCTAGCAAATGGCTGGCATAATGCGGTGCCAGCATCGGATCATCCAGACTGGCTTGTTGCTGATTGGCCAAGTAATGCCCAACAAAACGACCCAGATAATCACAATCCTGTGTGAAATCCTGCCGCTGCAAAATGCCGCAGGCACGCAGGGCAACCTTTTGCGCCGGTGCATTGGGAGCCCGTAAAAGCGCTGCCAGCATGGCGCCTTCACGGTGGTTGATACCCGCAGGATATTTTTGCAACAAGGCGCGAGACGCGCTGGCAATACCTGTCAACTCTCCGCGAAACGGAACCAGATTCAGATAAGCTTCAAGTATCTGTGCTTTGCTCCAGCGTTGCTCCAGGGTCTGGGCCATCATTATCTGCCGGGCTTTTTGCCGATAGGTGCGGGTTCGTTTTTGCCGGAAAAGGCGCTCATCCAGAAGACCCACCAGCTGCATGCTCAGGGTTGAAGCCCCACCACTATGACCTTCAAACAGGCGTTTATAGGCAGCCCCCAGCAAGGCCTGGGGGTCTACCCCATGATGCGCATAAAACCGCTTGTCTTCAGAAACCAGCAAGGCATCCAGCATGGCTGGGGAAATATCGTCAATGGCGGTCCATTCACCCCGACGCTCCCGAAAATCCTGTCGCTGCTGCTGCAACAGATGACCATGCGCATCCAGCAGCGCCACATAAGACGAGCGATAAGCGGCCTTGACCGCTTCAAAAGAAGGCACTTCCTGCTGCGCCACCATAAGGCGCATCAGAAAAAAGGCCAGCGCCATAACCGCCACTGCGGTCATGGCACACCAGCCCAGAATGCGCCAGCCACGCCGCCCCGATTGCCAACCCATGCCTTATGGCCCTTTCACCTCGAAGCCGGCCGTATTCGGCAATTCCCCATAAACATTGGGTGCATACATGGCCTCCACACGCGTGGGTGGCAATACATACTGGCCAGGGGTATTCAGCCGCACGGTATACTCCACCACCGATTCACCGGCTGGCAGATATTGATAGTAAGCACGGTAAACATCGGGGTAGCGTTCAACAAAACTGGGGCCATCCCAGCCGTCATTTTGTTCACCAACCGTGCTGATTAGCGAATCACGGCCCAGACCACTACCCAGGATAGTGGCACCGGCAGGAACCGGGTCAGAAACAATCACCCAGTTCATGGCCGACTTGGCCTTGACCAGCAACTTTACCCGATACACATCACCTTGGGTCCATTGGGTTTCTGAAGCCCGGCTGACCGGCTCAATGGTTTTCTCTATTACATAACCCGCATACGCTGGCTGGGTCACCGGCACGGCCGCCAGCGCACTGACGGTTGCCCACACCCTGCCCTGTCCTTGCTTGTCCAGAGACAACGATTCCATACCCGTACCCGCCCAGGGTGACAACACTTTTTGGTTAAGGTTCATGTTTTCCCAGGTTTGGGTTTCTCCGGTTTGTGGCACCAGCGTCATGCTTACGCTACCCTTGGCCGGTGTTTTTTCAAACTGCCGGGCAAACTGACCCACGGCCAGGGTTCCCCACAAGTTGGCGGTGGTGGTCGACCACGCCCCCTTCTGCTGCATCTGCAACAGACCCTGCAACATATGGGGAATATCGTTTTCCCACGCTTTGTGACTCATGGCAGCCAGCAGCAGCTTGCCCATATTCGCCTCGTTGTTAAGCATGAGCCACCAGGACGAGTTGCGATCGGTATCGGCAAAAACCATTGCCGTACCCTGACGATCCATGCGCGCGACCAATGCGTGGCGAATCCGCTCCAGCATCTGGCTGCGGTTGGGAATACCCTTGACCCGGGTAACAATACTCATCCAGTCGATAAGCGCCGCAGTTGACCAGTTCTGGGTATCCAATTTTACCGACGTCAACAGGGAAGGCGTTACCCGGCCATAGCGGGAAAGCGCTTCAAGGGCAATCACGCGGCGTTCCACATTATCATTGACGGGTGCCCAGGTATTGCGCCGCAACTTGCCCAATACATAATTGTGCAAACCGTCAAGCATGCGCTCCCGGTAGGTGTCGGGAATGCCATCAACCACCCCCTGTTTTTGGGCTTCATCAGCCATGGAAATCAGGTACGCGGTCAAGACCACATCACCATTCAGGACAGCACTGGGGAAATACATGGCCAAGCCGTCCTGGTCCAGATAAGAGGGCAATTGCTCCATGATGGCATTCCATTTTTCGGGACTGTTCAAGCCAACCGCAATGGAAGAAACCTGTTCAAGGCAGGTATAAGGATAGTTGTTAAACCATTTACGCACATTCTGCAGACCGCCAGCCAGCGTGGGTTGCAACTGGACCTGCACGCCCCCCATCAACCGGCCCGCTTTCTGTAGCGACTCGGGTGGCACTTGCAATGGAAAATCACTCACCGGCGCTTCAGGACTGACCGATAACAAGGCGGCCTGACGCACCGTGACGGGCGTTGCCAGTGACACTTCCTGCGTGAAGCGCAATTGATCCTGCGCATCACCAGTGCCGGTTTCGGTGACTCGCAAGGTCCAGTTTAATGTTTGACGGTCCAGGATAGAGCCCGAGGTGGGTACCAGGACATCCCAGCTTAATTGTCCTGAAGACCCCGCCGCCAGTTCGATGTCTTGCGCCGGCAATGACTGTGGCGCCACCGCAGTACCTGTAAAGCTGGCCTGTACCCGTGTTTTCATGGCCCGGGCACTGGAATTGCGTATGGTGACCATAGCCTGATAACGGTCTCCTTCACGCACTACCTGCGGTAAGCCTGGAATGATTTGCAGGTCTTGCGTGGTATGGATGAAAACAGCCCCATCACCAAACAGCTGCGTACCATGGTCGGCCGCCACCAGCACTTTAAAGCGGGAAATCACGTCGTTAAGCGGAATATCAATGGTGGCCTGCCCCTGTTCATCCAGCACCACACTGGGCTTCCAAAGCAACAGGGTATCCAGCAACTCGCGGGTAGGTGCGCCAATACCGCCCCCACCACCCGGTGGCAAGGCTTTACGGCCATAATGCCGCCGCCCGATAATTTCAAGTTGCGCCGTTGCCGTCTCAACACTGTAAGGACGCACGCCCATCATGCCATCAAGCAGTTTCCAGCTGGGGTTATCGGCCAGTTCAAGCAGGGCCTGATCCACCACGGCAACCGCCACGGTAGCCCCTGCCGCCGGCTTGCCATCGGGCAATACCGCCTTGATGGTTGCCTGGGCGGTTTCACGGATTTTGTATTGCTCTTTATTGGCACTTAGCTGGATATCCAGCTTGTGCGCCGGGCTTTGCACCCGGATATCCGTCAAGCCAAAGCGAAAGGCCGGCTTGGCCAGGTCTATCATGGCCGTCGGTGCCGCAACTTCTTCGGTATCCTTGCCCCAATTGAACAAGGACAGGCCCGGTGACGAACGGACTCTTCCCCGCAAAGCCAATACGGAAACATAAACATTAGGTCCCCACTCGGGCTTGATATCAATACTGACTGTTGGGTCCTTGCCATCAATATTCACCACCCTGGCGTCCAACACCCCTTCGCGCTCTACGGCCAACAGTGCGGTTGCCTGCCGAAACGGCATTCTTACCTGAAACCGGGCCTGCTCACCGGCTGCGTATTCTTTCCGTTCAGGGATAATATCAATGCGGTCATTATTCTCACCGGCAAACCATAGCTCTTCCTGCCCGACAACCCAAACAGAGGATTCTGCCTGAGACAGGTTACCCTGTTCATCCCGGACTTGGGCCACCAAGCTAAGGCGCCCGGTTTCCGCAAGGGCAACTTCACATTCAAGACGTCCGTCTTTATCGGTGCGGCCTTCACAAACCGTACCCATATCCTGGCTTAGTTGCTGCGTGTCATAACTGTAGAAACCGCCTACCAGACGCTTGCGCACGGTATGGGAGGTATACTTGACAGCCTGGACGCGAATATCGGTTTGTCCAACTGGCTTGCCGGCAGGCGTCAGGGCCAGGGCCGTGATTTTTGCATTTTTGCCCTTTTCAAGATAGTAACCGGTACGAATACCGGCCACGATATTGGCCGGCCACGCCGCAACCTGCTGGCTCAGGGTTTGGATTTCACCATTCGGATCCATGAAGCTGGCTTCAAAGGTAAAGGTTTTTGCTTGTTTAACCTCTGGAACCGGGGTAATTTCTACCCGTGCTCCGCCTTTATCATCAAGCACAAGCCGTTTTTTATCCACAAACAGCCTGACTGCAGAAGCCGACTGCCCATACGCATTATCTTCCTGTAAACTGCGTGGCGGCTCAAAAGAAAAATCAGTGTAATCGGCAAAACTGACCGAACGGTCACGTGCCATGGCAGAAACCGTTACCGGCAACATCCCAGCTGCCCCGCCGGCAATATAATTAAGTTGCAGGTCCAGATCAAGTTTATGCGGTGCAACAATTGCCTTTCCTTCCTGCCCGGGCTGGACAATTTTAAGGCTACCGGTTAGTAGTGGCAATTTAAAGGCCTCTACTCTGAAAGGCGCACTGGCAAAATAATCGCTTCCCACACTGTCAAACCGTGCCTCATACTCACCCAGCTTGGCCGATTTTGGAATCGTCCAGTTTGTGGTGGCACTTAGGCCGCCAGTGGGACTTGGCTGCCATTCGATGGGGATTTCATAAGTGTCAGAAGATCCAATATGTGAAATGGTCAATTGCACAGGCCGACGCCCGGCATCAGGCAACGCAAAACCATCACGGGTTTCGGTACGGATAAAATGCTTCATGGACACTGTTTCACCAGCCCGGAACAGGCTACGGTCAAAAACCGTGTGGGTTTTCAGATCAAGCTGCTCGCTGCTGTAACCCATTGGCACATTAAAGCGCCAGGGTTCAATGCCCCGGTCCCAACTGGTAAAAGCAAAAGAGTAATCTGGCATCCCGTTGGCCATGGGGTGGGTTTCAGGAATACGCACAGACACAAAGTAACCGCTCATGCCATTGCTTTCGCAATAATCCTTGCCCCTGACAGGCTTGCGCAAATGCCAGATGCCGTGTTCACCGGTTTGGCCGCCCGCCACCACCTGCCCATCGCAGGTCAATACATTCACCTGTGCATCAGGAACCGGTTTGGCATCATCCAGCGTAGTGACCCAGACCAGGAAGTCATCCTTGCCCTTTTTAACGTGCACGCCCAGGTTGGTCAGCAATACTGCTGTTCGCACATACATGGGGTTACGGTCTTTCAGCAAGGACTGCCCCAAATGGGCGGATTTGACTTCAAGCACATGAAAACCGGTTTGCTGCAACGGCAACCCGATCACTTCAAAATCACGTTCGTTATTGTTGCCAGAGGCGGGTAAATTGATTTTGCTGACATTTTCATTATTGGAAAGAATGGAAACCGAACGGCTATCCACCTCTGTTTTCGGATCTTCCCGGTTCCAGTCAATGGCCTGATCATTCATGATGGCCCGGATATTGGCAGGACTGTAACGGACGTCTTCCAAACGACGCACCCGATGAAACCAGTTAAGCACATCCTGGTCGGATTGCGGTACAAAATCACTCACTTGTCCCGGAGAAATGAAATGGTCACCTGCCTGCAAATGGCTTTCCACATTGCGCACCGTCAAGGGGACCAGGGCGGGTTGCTCTTTAAGTGTTTTGCCAGGCTCGGTTTCGCCATGTTTTTCTATAATGCCAAAAGTGGATGTAGCAAATTTCACCAACGGTGGTGTACGCCCGAAAGCACTCTTTAACGGAAACTGACTGGCATTGGATAACTGCCTGCCCGCGTCATCCCGAAAATCAGCGGGCAACACCACCCGCATTTCCGCATTTTCCGGAAATGGAGCCGCAAACCTGACACTCTCAACCAGATTTTCGGGGGTCTCATCTGACCAGGAAGGGGAATGCGTTTTGCCGTTCACTTCCAGTGTAACCGCCTTGGCCTGTTCAAGCGAAACCGGGGCGCTAAAGCTTAAAGTAACGGGCTTGACGGGCATGCAGGCGGCATTCTGGTTTTCGCGAAGGCAGCTGAAACTGATCTTGAAGGGCTCCCTGACTTCATAATTGCGTTCATAGGGCAGCTCGGACAACAAACCGCCCGCTCCTTCAAGACCTTTGTCAATAAACAGCTGCATTTTGCCACTGGCAGGCAGGCGTCGGCTACATTGCACGACTTCAACCTGCCCGGCACGGTCTGACAGATAATCCAAAGACTGCCTTAACAAGTCGAGTTTTTCCTGTTGCCCCAAGACCCGTACCGGAATTTGCTCACCATAACCGGTCGCCGTGCAAACGGCTTTTTGGGCCAGTGACCGGGGATTGACCGGTGCCGTAAAGTTAATCACAAAGGCCTGGTCTTCATCGACCTGATCACCGTAGGGCACGACATAATCCACCCGGGGACCGCCCGTATTAAACGTGTATTGAGGCTTTGACTGCACAGCCTTGCCTTGCAGGTCACGAAAAGCGGTATTGGGAGTCATGGTGCAGGTTACACCAGAGGGAACCCTGCCTTCAAAATCATAAGACCAGTTGGCAGGATCGCTCCATTTTCCGTGGCCTTTCAGGGTGGGGTGATCGCATTTAACCAACAGCGGGTCGGGGCTGTCTGCACGCCCGAGACGAATCACCGGCTCACTGAAACGAGCCTTGATGCTGCTGACTTCATTAATGCGCCCGGTGGGTATCAGTGACGTTATTTCTGCTGCCTGTCCCACACAAGCCATACTGGCCAGCAAGACAAAACCCAAGGACACAAAATGCCTTTTAACCATTTCCCCTACCCCTATTTTTTAAAGGGCATCGGCTGATGCCATAATTTTTACGTTCTATTTTGAACCGCTATTATGGCACCAGTTTGAAATGTAATAAAGTTTTACTTACCGGGTAAAAATTTATTGGATAAAGCGTTGTTGCAGGATATCGACGGCAGGCAATGTCTTGCCTTCCAGGAATTCCAGGAAAGCACCACCACCGGTAGAGATATAGCCAACCTTGTCGGCAATGCCAAATTTGGCAATCGCGGCCAGGGTGTCGCCACCACCGGCAATTGAAAAGCCTTCAGATTCGGCAATCGCTTCGGCAATTTTTTTCGTGCCATTGGCAAAAGCGTCGAACTCAAACACGCCCACCGGACCATTCCAGACGATAGTTCCGGCATTTTTCAGGATATCGGCCAGGGTATTCGCGGTTTGCCCGCCAATATCAAAAATCATGTCGTCATCAGCCACGTCGGTAGCGGCTTTTTCAGTAGCGGGTGTATCGGCAGAAAAAGACTTGCCACAAACCACATCAACCGGAATGGGGACACCGGCACCGCGCTTGGCCATGATATCAATCACGGTTTTAGCCTGGTCTATTTGATCAGGCTCGGCCAGGGACTTGCCAATATTCAGGCCACTTGCCAACATGAAGGTATTGGCAATACCGCCGCCAACAACGAGCTGGTCCACACGTTCGGCCAAGGCTTGCAAGATGGACAGTTTGCTGGATACCTTGGAGCCGCCAACAATGGCAACCATTGGGCGTTTGGGGTTTTGCAGCACACGTCCCAAGGCAGCCAGTTCGGCCTCAAGAAGCGGACCGGCACAAACCACCGGTGCAAACCGGGCCATGCCGTGCGTGGTGGCTTCGGCACGGTGAGCCGTACCAAACGCATCGTTCACATATACATCACAAAGCGCGGCCATTTTACGCGACAGTTCTTCGTCATTTTTTTTCTCACCCACATTCACGCGGCAATTTTCCAGCAACACAACTTTGCCGGGCGCCACGTCAACGCTGCCATCCACCCAGTTTTGAACCAGCTCAACCGGCTGGCCCAGCAATTCGGACAAACGGGCGGCCACGGGTGCCAGGCTGTCTTTATCCGTCAGGGTGCCTTCGGTGGGACGTCCAAGATGAGACGTGACCAGAACGGCGGCACCGGCTTCAAGTGCCATTTTAATGGCCGGAATCGAAGCCCGCACACGGGTGTCTTCAGTAATAATTCCTTGATCATTCAAGGGTACATTTAAATCGGAACGGATAAACACACGTTTACCCTTGAGTTGATCCGCCTTGGCCAGTGCGGAAAGCGTTTGAACGTTTAGCATTATTTTTGCATGTCCTTAATTTATGATTATCGACTGCATGGAGCAGGCCATTTCATGCAGACCGCGCATCCATTCATTGTGATTTGACAATATTGATTGTAATAAGGAAAAACGGCATCTTAAGGAACCGGATGCCGTTTTTCGTGAATTGCTGAATGAACTGATTATTTGGCGTTCATCAAGGCAACAGTGGTGTCGAGCATACGATTGGAGAAGCCCCACTCGTTGTCGTACCAGGATGCAACTTTAACCAGTTTGCCGGAAACCTTGGTTAAGGTGGCATCAAATGAGCTGGAGGCCGGGTTATGGTTGAAGTCGATGGAAACCAGCGGTGCTTCGTTGTAATCCAGAATACCTTTCAAGGCACCTTCAGATGCGGTTTTCAGGATAGCGTTAACTTCCTCAACGGTTGTTTCACGGCTGGCGATGAAAGACAGGTCTACCATGGAAACGTTGATGGTAGGAACGCGGATCGCGTAGCCATCCAGTTTACCGTTCAGTTCGGGCAATACCAGACCAACGGCAGCCGCGGCACCGGTTTTGGTGGGGATCATGCTCATGGTGGCAGAACGTGCACGACGCAGGTCTTCGTGGTAAACGTCTGTCAGCACCTGGTCATTGGTGTAGGCGTGAACAGTGGTCATCAAACCGGTTTCAACACCCAGGGCTTCGTGCAAAGGCTGAACCAGCGGAGCCAGGCAGTTGGTGGTGCAAGATGCATTGGAAATAACGGTATCGGTCGCTTTCAGGACCTGGTGATTAACACCGTATACGATGGTAGCGTCAACATCTTTGCCGCCGGGTGCGGAAATAATGACTTTTTTGGCACCGCCTTTCAGGTGGGCACTGGCTTTTTCCTTGCTGGTAAAAAAACCGGTACATTCCAGCACCACGTCAACATTGAGCTCGCCCCATGGCAACTCTGCCGGATTACGGTTGGCCAGCACACGGATTTTGTCACCGTTAACCACCATGTAATCGCCATCAACCGTTACTGTACCCGGGAACTTGCCGTGGGCAGTGTCGTACTGGGTTAGATGGGCATTGGTTTTAGGGTCACCCAAGTCATTGATGGCGACAATTTCAATATCATGTGATTTGCCACTTTCGTAGTGGGCACGTAATACATTGCGGCCGATACGACCGTATCCATTGATTGCAACACGAATGGTCATTACATTCTCTCCTGGTTTATAAAACTTGCTTGACTGCGTCGGCCACTTTTTC
>JBBADT010000057.1:0-16443 GCA_041656315.1 Advenella sp. | reverse complement strand
TCCAGCTGTCAGCCAGATCGCCTTCCACGTCGGTAGAGCCTTTTTTATATTTGACCAGATGCTGGTAGCTTGGATAGGTTACTGTCCAGTCGTTATTATCGATGGTTACGGCAGGATCCAGGGTTTGCGGATCGGATGACTTGGCAATCACCAAGGTGTCTTTCGGCGTTGCCGCCATTGTGCCTGGCATGGCGACGGAAAACCCAAGCGCCGAAGCAAAAACCGTTAACAGTAATTTTCTGTAAATGCGATGTCCTGACATATGCGAATTCTCCCAATGAATATCGACTTGAACGCAGAACATCTTAGCAAAACTAATTTAAATTAGAAATAGTGTTTACCCGATTATTAAAAAAAATTTCCTTTAAGAAAATAGCGTTACCAGCCAAGGATTAAACGATGACAAGATCGCTTTCAATCATGGGATAAGCACGACTGTTGGGCAACTCATAATGCCACCACTCGGAAGGGATGCTAATAAACCCGGCATGCAGCATGATACCCAGCAGCAAGAGACGGTTTCTTTGCACTTCGGGCGGCAAGTCATTGCGATCATGATGCGAGTGTTCTTGCATGTCATCAAATCCGGTACCCATATCCAGTTCCTGACCCTGCTCGTTTAACAGTGTGACATCAACCGCTACACCACGGGAATGGTTTGAGCCTTGGGCTGGATCTGACACATATTGAGCATCTGACAGGACTGACCAAAAAATTTCCTGGGCTTTGCCGGGACGAAAAGCATCGAAAATTTTAAGGGTCATGCCAGCCTGCCTGGCATAGTTAGCGGCTTTGCGCAAACAGGCTTCGGCATCGGGATGAAGGGCACAAACCGCTTTCTGGTAAACCACTTTTCCGGCCAGATTATTGGGGGTGGCATAAACCAGGTCTATCACCACGCCATGCGTCTGTTCAGTAATAATTGATAATGCTGTTGTGCCCACGTCTCTTCCTCTTTATGCTTTCATTGATTCAATGGCTTCAATCAGAAGAGTGATATTACCATCAAGTTCAGCCTGACTGGATGCAGAAAAACCACTAGCCACCCGCTGACCGTCAAGATGAATCTCAACATTGCAAGCCTGTTCGTTTTTGGCAAGCAAGCCAGTGATATTTTCAGTTTGCAAACGCTTGGTCACCAAGCCGGCATCTTTCGGGTTTTCAAACGGCACGGATAACAACAATTCCTGGCCGCTGGCAGCAATCAGGCGGAAACGGAATCGCCCTTCTTCATCGCGGAAGCTGACAAATCGGGCAGCCTTGGCGGTTTTTTTCTGCTCTTTGACCGTAGCATTTACCGCGACCGCATTACGCAACCCGACCGCCTGGCGAATTTCATTCATGAACGGTGTGGCTTCACGACGCGCTTTTTTGGCCCCTTCCTGCAAAATTTCTTCTATCTGGTCGGGTTTGGCCATCAAGTCGTTATAACGTTCACGCATCGGGGCCAAGGTATTTTCCAGCAAATCACCCAACGCCTGCTTGGCATCTCCCCACCCCATGCCATCCAGCAACTGCTGCCTGAAAGCAGCGGCTTCTTCCTGACTGGCAAAAGCGCGATAAATCGTGAACAAGTGGGACTCATCGGGATCTTTGGGTTCGCCGGGCAAGCGGGAGTCAGTCTGGATACGGGCAATAGCTGCCTTCAACTGCTTGCCGGTACCTTCAAACAAAGGAATGGTGTTGTTATAACTTTTGGACATTTTTCTGCCGTCCAGTCCCGGCAAGGTCGCCACTTCTTCTTCGATATGGACTTCGGGCAAAGTGAAATAATCGCGCCCTGCCCCATACTGGTGATTAAAGCGCTGGGCAATGTCACGGGCCATTTCCAGATGCTGGATCTGATCACGTCCTACCGGAACCTTATTGGCATTAAACATGAGGATATCTGCCGCCATAAGGATCGGATATGAGAACAAGCCCATATTGACCCCGTCGTCGGGCTCTACATTTTTGGCCACATTCTGGTCTACCGATGCCTTGTAGGCATGGGCACGATTCATCAAGCCCTTGGGGGTAAGGCAGGTTAGAATCCAGCTGAGCTCGGGTATCTCGGGAATATCCGACTGGCGGTAAAACGTAACCCGGCTTGTGTCCAGGCCGGCAGCCAGCCAGGTAGCGGCGATCTCAAGGCGTGAGCGTGCCACGCGCAATGGATCATCACATTTAATCAGGGCGTGGTAGTCAGCCAGAAAAAAGAAGGCATCTACATTGTCTTCACGGCTGGCATTAATGGCGGGCCGGATGGCACCTGCATAGTTACCCAGATGGGGGGTGCCAGAAGTGGTGATACCAGTTAGCACTCTTGTGTTTTTACTCATGAATTTCAATTCCCAATTTACAGACTGACCGATTCCCTTCGTTCAGACTCAAGATATTCTTTCGATTGCATTTCCATGATACGTGAAACCGTACGATGGAATTCATTGGACAACGTACCTTCGGTATATAACTCATCCGGCTCACATTCTGCTGACATGATCAGCTTGACCTTATGGTCATATAAAACGTCTATCAGCCAGGTAAAACGGCGGGCCTCGGAGGCATGCTTGGGACGCATTCTAGGTACGTCAGATAAAATAATCGTATGAAAACGACTGGCCAGTTCCAGGTAGTCATTTTGCGAACGCGGACCGCCACACAAGGTAGCAAAGGAAAACCACACCACTGATCCTCCCAGGGCTTCGGCACGGATTTCACGGTTTTCTATGTGCAATACAGGGTCCTGATTGGTCGAGTCAGAGAGTTGTTCAAACGCCTCCTGCAATTCCTGACAGGATTGTGCAGTCAGCGGTGTATGGTACATTTTTACTTGCTCAAGCGTACGCAGACGGTAATCCACGCCGGTATCCACGTTCAAGACATCCATTCGTTCCTGGATCAGCTTGATGGCAGGCAGGATACGATCCCGATGCAGGCCATCCGGGTATAGGGTGGATGGTTCGTAGTTGGAAGTCATCACAAAAGATGTGCCATGCTCAAACAGTTTAAGCAGCAAACGATACAAAATCATTGCATCGGCAATATCCGAAACGTGGAATTCATCAAAACAGATCAGACGATATTTTTTGGCAATGCGTCGTGCCACTTCATCTAGCGGATCTTGCGTACCCTTAATTTGCTGCAACTGCAGATGTACGCCACGCATGAATTCATGAAAGTGAATCCTGGTTTTGCGCTTGACCGGAACAGTCAGGTAAAACGAATCCATTAAAAAGCTTTTGCCACGCCCAACCCCTCCCCACATGTATACACCCTTGGGAATCTGTGGACGATTGAACAGTTTTTTAAGCCTGCTTGAGCGCTGTTCCTTGAAGGCGATCCAATCATCATAATACTTCTGCAAGCGACGGATTGCCTTCTGCTGTGCCGCATCTGCCTTGTAACCGCGTTCACCCAGTGCTTTTTCATAATACTGCAAAACATTCATGACAATAAATTCAAGTTTAAATATTCATTATATTAAAAAAGGCCTGCCGCCGGGTTGGCTGTTCTGGGAACACCAACCACGAGCCGCAGGCCTGCTATTTCAAGCAAAACTTAAAACAGTACCAACTTGATTAGAAATTCAATGCACGTTTATCAACCGCAAGGGCTGCTTCTTTCATTGCTTCAGACAAAGTTGGGTGTGCATGGCAAATACGGGCGATATCTTCGGCCGCACCCTTGAATTCCATAATGGTTACTGCTTCTGCGATAAGTTCAGAAGCCGATGGGCCAATAATATGAACGCCCAGGACTTCATCGCTCTTGGCGTCTGCAATGATTTTCACGAAACCGGTTGTATCGCCCAACGCACGTGCACGGCCGTTGGCCAGGAATGGGAAACTGCCCACTTTGATTTCACGTTTTTCAGCTTTCAACACCTGCTCTGTTTTACCAACCCAGGCAATTTCAGGAGCGGTATAAATAACAGAAGGAATCGTGTCGAAATTGACATGACCGTGCTGACCGGCAATACGCTCGGCCACTGCCACACCTTCTTCTTCAGCCTTGTGAGCCAGCATTGGACCACGCACCACATCACCCACTGCCCATACGTTAGGCAAGTTGGTTTTACAATCAGCATCAACCACAACGAAACCACGTTCATCCAGTTGCAGGCCAACCGCTTCTGTATTCAAGCCAGTGGTGTAAGGAACGCGACCGATGGAAACAATCAGTTTGTCTACAACCAGTGACTGCTCTTCACCTTTGGATGTAGTGTAAGGAATGGTGATTGCTTTGGCGGTTTGCTTGATTTCACCAATTTTCACGCCGGTTTCAATAACCAGGCCTTGTTTGGCAAAGGCTTTTTGTGCTTCTTTGGCAACCTGGGTATCACACACGGCCAGGAAGTCGGGAGCGGCTTCCAGCACAACTACTTCAGCACCCAGACGACGCCATACGCTGCCCAGCTCAAGACCAATAACACCTGCGCCAATCACACCCAGTTTTTTAGGAACGGCTGGAATGCTTAAGGCGCCATCGTTAGACAGAACCTGTTTTTCGTCGAAGGCCAGGCCTGGCAATGCGCGAGGCTGTGAACCGGTAGCCACAATCACGTGCGTGGCGCTAATGGTTTCTTCTTTTTTACCGCTCACTTTAATGCTGTAGCTACCATCGGCGGCTTTACCGGCAAATTCGCCTTTGCCAGAAAAGAAGGTGACTTTGTTCTTTTTGAACAGGAACTGGATACCATCGTTGTTTTGCTTGACAACGGTGTCTTTACGACCGATCAGGGTATCAAGCTTGAGCTTGACATTACCCACTTCAATACCGTGCTCGGCAAAGTGATGATTAGCCTGCTCGAAATGCTCGGATGACTGCAACAAGGCTTTGGAAGGAATACAACCCACGTTGGTACATGTACCACCGGGTTTTGGATTGCCGGCTTCGTCAGTCCAGGCATCGATACATGCTACTTTTTTGCCCAACTGCGCAGCACGGATAGCGGCAATATATCCACCAGGTCCAGCACCAATAACAACTACATCAAATTGAGTAGACATAACAATTCTCTTTTATTTAATTCATTCGCATGCACACCGGGTGCATATAAAGAACCACGCCCCGTAAGGGGGCGTGCATACCATGTGTTAATTACAGATCAAGCAACAGGCGTTGTGGATCTTCCAGTGCTTCTTTCATGGCAACCAGGCCAAGTACGGCTTCACGACCATCGATAATGCGGTGATCGTAAGACATGGCAAAGAAGTTGATTGGACGGATAACGACTTGTCCGTTCTCAACCACGGCACGATCTTTGGTAGCATGAATGCCAAGAATCGCAGACTGCGGTGGGTTGATAATAGGTGTGGACAGCATAGAGCCGAATGTACCGCCGTTGGAGATAGAGAATGTACCGCCAGTCAGCTCGTCGAGGGTCAGTTTGCCATCACGTGCCTTCGCACCGAATTCAGCGATTTTTTTCTCGATATCGGCAATCGACATTTGATCGGCATTACGCAGGATAGGCACAACCAGGCCACGTGGGCTGCCAACCGCGATACCGATATCAAAGTAACCGTGGTAAATAATATCCTTGCCATCAACAGAAGCGTTAAGAACAGGGTATTTTTTCAAGGCAGCAACTGCTGCTTTGACAAAGAAAGACATGAAGCCCAGCTTGATGCCGTGTTCTTTCTCGAATTTTTCTTTATATTTGTTACGCAGATCAATAACCGCTTTCATGTTGACTTCGTTGAAAGTGGTCAAAATTGCGTTTTCAGACTGAGATTGCAACAGACGCTCGGCAACACGTGCACGCAAACGTGTCATTGGTACACGCTGTTCTGGACGGCCATCCAAAGAAACAGACAGGGGTGCGGCAGGCGCAGCCACTGATTTTGCAGGTGCAGAAGCAGCTACAGCGTCGGCTTTTGTGACGCGACCGTCACGGCCAGAACCAGCTACATCACCAGCGCTAATGCCTTTTTCAGACAGGATTTTGCTGGCGGCAGGAGAAGCCACACCACTAACGGTTTTGCTTTCTGCTACCACAGGTGCTGCAGCGGCAGCAACAACAGGAGCAGCTTCTGCTGCAGGCGCAGCAGTTGCACCAACCGTAGCTTCAGTGTCGATTTTAGCCAGCAGCTGTTCTGCTGTTACAGTGCTGCCGTCAGCTTCAACGATTTCAACAATCACGCCTGATGCGGGCGCAGGAACCTCAAGAACCACTTTATCGGTTTCAACTTCAATCAGGGTTTCGTCCTGGGTAACCGCTTCACCAACTTTCTTTTTCCATTCAAGCAGGGTTGCTTCAGAAATTGATTCTGATAATTGGGGAACGATAACGTTAATAATAGCCATTTTTTTAATCCGTAAAATATGTTAGTCCAATTACTTGGTTAGGATAAAACCTTTTAATTTCGGCGCAAATGCCTGTTCAATAAGTGCTTTTTGCTGTTCCACGTGTTTGGCCAGATAGCCAACAGCCGGAGAGGAAGAAGCATTGCGGCCCGCATAAGACAGTTTCTGGCCTGCAGTCATGTTCTCATACAGATGGTGCTGAATATAGAACCAAGGTCCTTGGTTCTGAGGCTCATCCTGAACCCAGATAACTTCTGTGGCATTAGGATATTTCTTGATTTCCGCATCGAATGCCTTATGGGCAAACGGATACAATTGTTCAACACGAATAATGGCCACATCATTGGCTTCGCGCTCGGTGCGAGCATTCACCAGATCGTAATAAACCTTACCGGAGCAAGCCAAAATACGCTTGACTTTATCAGCCTTGATGTCTGTGTTGACTTCAGGGATGACCGGCTGGAATTCACCCGTAGCCAGATCGGTTAATGGAGAAGTGGCATCTTTGTTACGCAGCAGTGATTTTGGCGTAAAAATAACCAAAGGCTTGCGGAACTGACGGATCATCTGGCGACGCAGCAGGTGGAAAATCTGGGCAGCATTAGTTGGCTGAACCACTTGCATGTTGTTATCAGCACACAGTTGCAGGAAGCGCTCGATACGGGCAGATGAGTGCTCTGGGCCCTGACCTTCATAACCGTGTGGCAACATCATGGTCAAGCCACACTGGCGGCCCCATTTTGCCTCACCGGAAGAAATGAATTGGTCAATCACCACCTGGGCACCATTGACGAAGTCACCAAACTGGGCTTCCCAGATCGTTAATGTATTGGGCTCTGAACATGCATAGCCATACTCAAAACCAAGCACCGCCTCTTCTGACAGCACAGAGTCGATTACAGTGAAAGGTGCCTGGTTTTCGGCAACGTTTTGCAATGGAATGTATGTACCATCATCCCAGCGCTCACGTTTTTGATCGTGCAACACCGCGTGACGGTGTGTGAAAGTACCACGGCCTGAGTCTTGACCTGTGATGCGAACGGCATAACCAGACGCAACCAGAGTTGCAAATGCCAGGTGCTCACCCATACCCCAGTCCAGATTTTGCTCGCCTGCCGCCATGTTGCGACGGTCATTCAGCAATTTTTTCACCAGGTTATGGGGCGTAAAGTTTTCCGGAACCGTCGTGATTTTTTCACCGATACGCTTGAGCTCTGCCAACGGAACGGCAGTGTCAGCCTGATCTGTCCACTTGGCACCCAGGAACGGTGTCCAGTCAATCGCGTATTTGTTTTTATAGTCTGTTAATACAGGCTCAACGGTTTTCTGACCATCTTCCATTAACTGACGGTACTCCTTGACCATTTGGTCTGGGCCGTCTGCATCAAGTACACCCTGCGCAACCAGTTTGTCTGCATACAGTTTACGTGTACCCGGATGCACACTAATGCTTTTGTACATTAAAGGCTGCGTTAATGCCGGTGTATCCTGTTCGTTGTGACCCAGTTTGCGGAAGCAGATGATATCGATCACGACATCGTGGCCGAACTCCATACGATAGTCAACCGCCAGTTGGGAAACGAAAGCAACCGCTTCGGGATCATCACCGTTTACGTGGAAAACGGGCGCCTCGATCATTTTGACAACGTCGGTACAATACAGGGTTGAACGTACGTCGCGTGGATCAGAAGTAGTAAAACCGATTTGGTTATTGATAACGATATGAACCGTACCACCGGTACCATAACCACGGGTTTGCGCAAGGTTAAGGGTTTCCATAACCACACCCTGTCCGGCAAAAGCCGAGTCACCGTGTACCAGTACAGGCAGAACCTGCTGCTTGCCATTTTCACGACGTTCCTGGCGTGCACGTGCACTACCCTCTACAACAGGGTTAACAATTTCAAGGTGAGACGGGTTAAATGCCAATGACAGGTGAACCGGACCGCTACGTGTAGACAGGTCGCTAGAGAAACCATTATGGTATTTCACGTCACCATCGGTCAGGCCTTCTGCGTGTTTGCCTTCAAATTCGGCAAACAGGTCACCAGGCATTTTACCCATGATGTTAACCAGCATGTTAAGACGGCCACGGTGAGCCATGCCCACCACGATTTCATGTACGCCACGGTCGGCTGAATGATTAACGATTTCATCCATTGAGGCAATAAAGCTTTCCCCACCCTCAAGAGAGAAGCGTTTCTGGCCAACATACTTGGTATGCAGGAAACGTTCCAGGCCTTCGGCTTCGGTCAGCTGCTGCAGAATACGTTTTTTCTGCTCGGCATCAAAATTGGGGTTGCTTTGGATGGACTCCAGGCGCTCTTGAACCCAGCGCTTGGCGGCGGGATCGGACATATGCATGAACTCGGCACCAATGCTGCGGCAATAAGTATCGCGCAGGGCATTGAGAATTTCACGCAGGGTCATGGTTGTTTTTTTGGTGAAGTAAGTATTCGTAGCAGAATACACATCATCAAGATCGGCTTCGGTCAGGCCGTAAAAGGCTGGGTCGAGCTCGGGAATTTCGGGGCGTTCACGACGTTTCAGGGGATCCAGGGTTGCCAGACGCACACCTAGCGAACGATAGGCGGCAATGAGAGACTGCACATGCAGTTGCTTACCGGCTACTTCAAGGTTGGGTGGCGCAATTTGCTGAACGACAAAAGCGTTGGCTTTGGCGCGTTGGGCAAATGAAGTAATGACTGAGCTATGGTTTTGATCTCGGGTTCCAGTGGAGCCGTCGGTTGCAGGCAAATGCTGTAACTGATCAAAATAAGCACGCCATTCTTCTGGTGCTGAATCAGGATTGTCTAAGTAAGCTTCATAGAGCTCTTCGACATATGGGGCATTGCTGCCGAATAAATAAGATGTGGATTTCTTTTCAATTTCCGTAGTCATAAACGCTTCACCGGTATGAGTGTTTCACCCTTTGGATGCAGGAATACCTTCCGCGTTACGGCTAGACCGAATTGCGGATAGCGGGGCAGAAGGCACGTACTAGCCTTAAAAGCCAATAACACAAAAGTATACCCCCATTTAACAAGCTTTTCGCTATAAAGTTTTCAAAAACAAAAGATTATTAATGCTTACTCACTGGCAAATTGGTATATTTGTATAATTCGTTGCTTTATAAACACGATTAGTTTTAATTTATCAAACTAAAAATACAATAGGGTCCTCTCTACTATGAATCACGATTTCAATAAACTGGCGCTAGACTACCACGCCCATCCTACCCCCGGTAAGATATCAGTGACACCCACCAAGCCGCTGGCCAACCAGGATGATCTTTCCCTGGCTTACTCTCCCGGCGTGGCAGCAGCCTGTATGGCTATCTTTAATGATGGGGACGAAGCGGCCGCCAAATATACCTCCCGTTCCAATCTGGTTGGCGTGATTACCAACGGGACCGCCGTACTTGGCCTAGGCAATATCGGACCGCTTGCCGCCAAACCGGTTATGGAAGGTAAAGGATGCCTGTTCAAGAAATTTGCCGGTGTAGACGTTTTTGACATAGAACTTGCCGAACGGGATCCTGACAAACTGGTAGATATTATTGCCGCGCTCGAACCCACTTTGGGCGGTGTTAACCTGGAAGACATCAAAGCCCCAGAGTGCTTCTACATTGAAAAAAAACTGCGTGAACGCATGCGCATTCCCGTGTTTCATGACGACCAGCACGGCACGGCCATTATTTCTTCAGCCGCTGTGCTGAACGGACTTAAAATCGTCAACAAGAATCCCGCAGAGGTCAAACTGGTCTGCTCGGGCGCTGGCGCCGCTGCCATTGCCTGCCTTGATTTGCTCACCAAAGTTGGTATCAGCCTGGAAAACATTTATGTCTGTGACTCCCGTGGTGTGATCTGGAAAGGCCGCGATGAAAGCATGGAAGAAAACAAGGCTCGCTATGCCCAGGACACCGATGCACGTACCTTGGCCGACGTCATTAAGGATGCCGATGTTTTTCTGGGTTGCTCCACAGCAGGCGTTCTTACCAAAGAGATGGTCAAGTCCATGGCTAATCAACCGCTGATTTTAGCCCTTGCCAACCCTGACCCCGAAATTCTTCCTGAAGATGCCAAAGCAGCCCGCCCCGATTGCATAATTGCCACCGGCCGCTCCGACTACCCCAACCAAGTGAACAACGTACTGTGCTTCCCGTTCATTTTCCGCGGCGCCCTTGATGTTGGCGCCACTCGGATTACCGAGGAAATGAAACTGGCTTGCGTGACAGCCATTGCAGAACTGGCGCAAGCCGAACAAAATGATGAGGTCGCCTCGGTTTACCAGGACCAGGATCTGAACTTCGGCCCTGAATATATCATTCCAAAACCATTTGACCCCCGTCTTATTGTACAAATTGCTCCCGCGATTGCACAGGCCGCCATGGATTCTGGCGTGGCCACGCGTCCCATTGAAGACATGGATGCCTACCGCAGCCAGCTGATGAGCTTTATTTACCGCTCCGGGCAGTTAATGCGGCCGTTGTACAAACAGGCAAAATCAGACCCCAAACGGGTTATATTTGCCGATGGTGAAGACGAACGTGTCCTGCATGCAGTCCAAACTGTTATCGATGAAAAATTGGCTAACCCTATACTGGTCGGTCGTCCTGCTGTTATCAACATGCGCGTTGAAAAACTGGGCCTGCGCCTGATTAACGGTAAAAACATCGAGATTGTCAACCCAGAGGATGACGACCGCTTCAATGAAACCTGGCAGGCCTACTATAAACTGAAAGCGCGCGATGGCGTTACCCCCAACATTGCCAAGGCCATGGTTCGCAAACACAATACGCTTATCGGCGTCATGCTCATGGAGCGCGGTGATGCCGATGCCATGATTTGTGGTGTTTCAAGCAAGTTTGACAACCAGCTTAAATATGTCCAGGAAGTAATTGGCCTGAAACCCGGTGCCCAGACTTTTGCCGCCATGAACGTACTCATGCTGCCCGATGAAACCCTGTTCATTTGTGATACACACGTTAATGAAAATCCAAATGCCGAGCAAATTGCCGACATTACCATACAGGCGGCCGAGGAAATGATTCGCTTTGGCATCACTCCTAAAATCGCCCTGTTGTCTCATTCAAACTTTGGCAGCCGCCCAACCGAATCATCCCGAAAAATGGCCCGTGCCCGTGAAATTATTGCCGAACGTGCGCCACTACTGGAAGTTGATGGTGAAATGCATGCCGACTCGGCCTTGTCAGAAAAAATCCGGCTTAATGCTTTCCCCGATTCAACCCTCAAAGGACGCGCCAATCTGCTGATCATGCCAAATCTGGACACTGGCAATATTACCTACAACATGCTGAAAATGACGGGTAGCAATGGCATTGCGATGGGCCCCGTCCTGTTGGGTGCAGCCAGACCGGTGCATATTCTGACTACTAGCGCAACAACACGCCGCATTGTTAACATGACCGCACTGGCCGTTGTTGATGCACAGCAATCGCAAGGAAACTAAGTTTTGCTCAAAAGCGATGATCTTGCCAAACTGCTGCTCAGGCTTGCCGTGGGCTTTCTGATCCTGTTTCATGGTTTAACCAAAATCACAAACGGGATAGATCCGCTCATTGGCATGGTAACCGCAAAGGGCTTGCCCGCATTTCTCGCCTATGGCGTTTATGTGGGCGAAGTAGTTGCGCCAATAATGGTTATTATTGGCCTTTATACCCGCCCCGCCGCCCTTGTTATTGTGGTGAATATGCTATTCGCCTTTTTCCTTGTACATATGGGGCAGCTGTCTTCATTCAGCCGCTCGGGTGGCTGGGAGCCCGAACTGCCCGCCCTTTTTCTTGTTGGGGCACTGGCTATTTTCCTGGGTGGCGCAGGTAAATATTGCCTTAACACGCCTTATAACAATTAATCTTCTTGTATTCCAGCGTTCCTAAAAAAAACCCTTCAGGGATTATCCTGAAGGGTTTTTTTGAACTACTGAGAAAGGTCCAGCAGAAAATTAACGCTTGGCAATTTCCACTACGTCACGGGCAGTGTCACCCGTAAACAACTGACGGGGACGACCGATCTTGTACGCAGGATCAGAGATCATTTCGTTCCACTGTGCAACCCAGCCTACTGTACGGGCCAGCGCAAAAATTGCTGTGAACAGAGACGTTGGGATACCAATCGCGCGTTGAACAATACCGGAGTAGAAGTCAACGTTAGGATACAGTTTACGTTCTACGAAGTATGGGTCTTCCAAAGCGATACGTTCCAGTTCCATGGCAAGCTTGAACAGAGGATCGTTCTCGAGACCTAATGCAGTCAGGACTTCTTTACATGTTTCCTGCATTAGTTTGGCACGTGGATCATAGTTTTTGTACACGCGGTGACCAAAGCCCATCAGGCGAACACCTGATTCTTTGTCTTTGACTTGCTCCATGAATTCGCCGACTTTAGCAATACCACCATTAGCTTGAATTTGCTCAAGCATGTTCAGGCAAGCTTCGTTGGCACCACCATGAGCAGGACCCCACAGGCAAGCAACACCAGCAGCAATAGCCGCAAACGGGTTGGTACCTGAAGAACCACACAAACGTACGGTAGAGGTAGATGCATTTTGTTCGTGATCAGCATGCAAGATGAAGATGCGGTCAAGAGCACGTTCTACAACTTCATTGACTTTGTAATCTTCGCAAGGGGTTGCAAACATCATGCGCAGGAAGTTGCCTGTATATGACAAATCATTCTGAGGATAGATGAAAGGCTGGCCTTGAGAATACTTATAGGTCATTGCCACCAGTGTAGGCATTTTGGCAATCAGCCTGATGGCTGAAATGTGACGATGCTCTGGGTTGGTGATATCAGTAGAGTCGTGGTAGAAAGCAGCCATTGCACCCACCAGACCTGTCATGATGGCCATAGGGTGCGCATCACGACGGAAGCCACGCAGGAAAAACTGCATTTGCTCGTTAACCATCGTGTGGTAGGTAACCTGATGGTTGAAATCCGCTTTTTGTGCTGCGTTTGGCAATTCGCCATTCAACAGCAGGTAGCTGGTTTCCATGAAGTCACAATTAACAGCCAGTTGCTCGATAGGATAACCACGATACAACAATTGACCTTTATCACCATCGATATAGGTAATTGCAGACTCACATGAAGCGGTAGACATGAATCCTGGGTCATAGGTAAACATGCCTGTCTGACCGTACAACTTGCGAATATCTACAACATCTGGACCCACTGTACCTTGGTACACTGGAAATTCAACGGGATTACTACCATCGGAAAAGCTGAGCGTAGCTTTTTTTTCAGACAATTTCATCTAAATTCCTTACTTAGTTTTATACAACACAATAACTTTTTACTCACCTTACCCTGCACGCATCAGACCAATCAGACGGTTTATATTAGGCGTATCATAGTCACCTTCTGGCTCTGAACGTGCCAGCAGAAGGTCAAGTAAATTGTTATCATCCAGCTCAAAAAGTTGAGTCAGGGACTTCACATCCTCGTTGGTTAACGAGGATTCATAACGATCCAAAAATTTGGTAATAATCAAATCGTTTTCCAAAAGCCCCCGACGAGCCCGCCAACGCAGGCGAGCTCGTTCCAGTTCCGTTAATTTGTCCATAAACAAACTACTTAGATTGAACGGCGAACCAGCATTTCCTTGATCTTGCCGATTGCTTTTGTTGGGTTCAATCCTTTAGGACAAACGTCTACACAGTTCATGATTGTGTGACAACGGAATAAACGGTACGGATCTTCAAGATCATCCAGACGTTCTGCGGTAGCCTGGTCACGACTATCAGCGATAAAGCGATAAGCGTTCAGCAAGCCTGCAGGGCCTACGAATTTATCTGGATTCCACCAGAAAGACGGACAGGAAGTAGAGCAACATGCACAAAGAATACACTCATACAAACCATCCAGCTCTTCACGAGCCTCGGGTGTTTGCAGACGCTCTTTTTCAGGTGGCGGTGTATCGTTAATAAGATACGGACGAATTGAGTGATACTGATTAAAGAAATGTGTCATGTCTACAATCAGGTCACGGATAACCGGCAAACCTGGCAACGGACGAAGAACGATAGGCTCTTTAAGGTCACGCAGGTTGGTCGTGCATGCCAGACCGTTTTTACCGTTGATATTCATGGCATCTGAACCACAAACACCCTCACGGCAAGAACGACGCAAAGCAAGACTGTCATCAACATCATTCTTGATGCGAACAATCGCATCAAGCAACATTTTGTCAGTTGGCTGAAGCTCTACATCCAGCTTTTGCATGTAGGGACGCTCGTCCTTATCAGGATCGTAGCGGTAAATTTCAAATTTGACGATACGTTTAGTACTCATAATATCCTGCTTAGAAAGTGCGTGCTTTAGGTGGGAATGATTCAACAGTCAGTGGCTTCATGTGAACTGGCTTGTATTCCAGGCGGCCATCTGAAGAATGCCACAAGGTATGTTTCAACCAGTTCTCATCATCACGCTCAGGATGATCATTCAATGCATGGGCACCACGGCTTTCAGTGCGGTTAGCAGCTGATTTAATGGTTGCACGCGCAACTTCAATCATGTTTTCAACTTCAAGCGCCTCAACACGTGCGGTGTTGAACACTTTTGATTTATCTTTAAAGTTGATGTGTTTGACCTGCTCTGCCAACTCGTCGATTTGACCAACACCTTCATTCAACAACTCTAGTGTACGGAATACGCCACAGTGCTGTTGCATTGAAACACGAATGCTGTTGGCAACATCTTGCACTTTCTCGCCAGAAGTACGGGACTCAATGGCATTAACACGAGCAAGGGAAGCCTCAACCGACTCTTTAGCCAGAGGCTGGTGCTCACGCTGCTTCTCGGGGTGAGAATCAACAATGTGATTACCTGCCGCACGACCAAAAATAACCAGGTCAAGCAAGGAATTGGTACCCAGGCGGTTAGCACCGTGTACCGATACGGCCGCACATTCGCCAATGGCGTACAGGCCGTTAACCACTTTTTCTTCGCCATTTTCCCAAGTAACAACCTGCCCATGATAATTGGCAGGAATACCACCCATCTGATAGTGAATGGTTGGAACAACCGGGATAGGCTCTTTGATTGGATCGACGTTACCAAACTTGATGGCAATTTCACGAATGGATGGCAAACGCTTGTTAATAACATCAGCACCCAGGTGGTCCAGCTTCAGGACAACATAGTTGCCATCAGGACCACATCCACGTCCTTCCTTGATTTCCTGGTCCATTGAGCGGGATACAAAGTCACGCGGAGCCAGATCTTTCAGGGTAGGCGCATAACGCTCCATGAAACGTTCACCATCTTTATTCAGAAGGATACCACCTTCACCGCGAACGCCTTCGGTAATAAGCACACCAGCACCAGCAACGCCGGTTGGGTGGAATTGCCAGAATTCCATGTCTTGCAAACAAATGCCAGCACGTGCGGCCATACCAAGACCGTCACCGGTATTGATGAATGCATTAGTTGAAGCAGCCCAGATACGGCCCGCACCACCTGTTGCCAGAACAGTTTTTTTGGCTTCAAGGATATAAATATCACCTGTTTCCATTTCCAGGGCGGTTACACCCAGGACATCACCCGCATCGTTGCGAATCAGGTCAAGTGCCATCCATTCAACAAAGAAATGAGTTTTGGCAGCAACGTTACGCTGATACAGTGTGTGCAACAAGGCATGACCGGTACGGTCAGCTGCAGCACAGGCACGTTGCACGGGTTTTTCACCAAAGTTGGCGGTATGACCACCAAACGGACGCTGATAGATGGTGCCATCAGGGTTACGGTCGAATGGCATGCCGAAGTGCTCAAGCTCGTAAACCGCTTCGGGAGCCTGACGACACATGAATTCGATCGCATCCTGGTCACCGAGCCAGTCGGAACCTTTGATGGTATCGTACATGTGCCAGTACCAGTTATCTTCGCTCATGTTACCCAGTGATGCACCAATACCACCCTGAGCCGCTACAGTATGCGAACGGGTTGGAAACACTTTGGACAAAACAGCGACTTTAAGACCAGCCTGCGCAAGCTGCAAGGAACAACGCATACCGGCACCGCCGGCGCCTACGACCACCGCATCAAACTGGCGGCGTGGCAATGAAGAATTAATTGCGACCACGGCTTATAGACTCCAAACAATATTCGCGAAAAACAAGACTGAACCAATTAA
>JBBADT010000056.1:0-16850 GCA_041656315.1 Advenella sp. | reverse complement strand
CACCAGAAGATCGGCAACATCCGCCGCGACTACCTGCACAAGACCACGACCACGATTAGCCAAAACCACGCGATGGTGTGTATAGAGGATTTACAGGTACGCAATATGAGCAAGTCAGCGGCAGGAAGTACCGACATGCCAGGGAGTAACGTCAACGCCAAGTCGGGCCTGAACAAAGCGATTCTCGATCAAGGCTGGTTCGAGTTCCGCCGGCAACTGGAATACAAACAGGCATGGCGAGGCGGTGACGTGGTGGCGGTTAACCCACGTAACACCAGCCGAACGTGCCCGAGTTGCGGGCATGTGTCGGCAGAGAATCGTCAAACGCAAGCCCACTTTGCCTGTATCAACTGTGGATTCGAAGAAAATGCCGATCTGGTTGGCGCAATCAATATCTTAGCGGCAGGGCATGCCGTGTTGGCCTGTGGAGGAACGGTGCGGTCAGACCGTCCAGCGAAGCAGGAACCCGCCGAAGCGGCTAAGCAGGCGTTCTCTTTTGCTTAGCGCCGTAGGAATCTCCTTCCTTCAGGTGGGCGAGGACGTCAATTGTCAGGAGCAAACCGGGTGGGCTGTTCATAAGCGCCAACAATATAGGCCTTATTTTTGATGGTCATTATTAACTCCGTTTGTGGCTTTTGCATTTTTATAGTATTGCAGGCTCAGCTTACCTGCCTGTCCTGCTGGTTCCAGAATTTACTGCGAATGGTTTTTTTATCGATTTTTCCTAAAGAAGTTAAGGGAAGCTGTTCTTCAAAAAATATGGCTTTAGGGGTGTTTACCGGGCCTTTTTCTTTAAGTATGAAATCAATCAATTCTTCCTTGGTTGGCTGTAAACCCGGCTTTAAAACAACCACCGCAGTGACTTCTTCTCCCCATTTCTCGTGTGGCACACCTATCACTGCAGACATGGCAATGGCAGGGTGTGTGGCAAGGCAATTTTCAATTTCGCTGGGATAGACATTAAAACCACCCGAAATAATCATGTCTTTGGCACGGTCAACGATGTACAGGTAACCTTGTTCATCTTCCCTGGCCATGTCACCCGTATGCAGCCATTGGCCGGCAAAGACTTTTTCGTTTTCTTCAGGGCGGTTCAGGTAGCCTTCCATGACCAGCGGTCCGCGAACACAGATTTCACCGATTTCTCCTGGTGGCACTTCATTCAGTTCGGCATCAAGCAATTTGACCTGGTTGCCTGGTATAACCCGGCCGCAGGAACGAAGCAAATGCGGACGGACGGGATCATGGTCTTCCTTGCGTAAATAGCTGATGACCATAGGTGCTTCGGCCTGGCCGTAAAGTTGTCCAAAAACCGGGCCAATTTTTTTAAGGGCTTCTTGCAGGCGTGCAGGTGCCATCGGTGAGGCACCATACAAGATCAATTCAAGACTGGACAGGTTGGCCTGTTCCAGTTTTGGTGAATCAAGCAGGCCATAAATTTGGGTGGGCACCATAAAGGTGGCATTGATCTGGTGTTGTTGAACATATTCCATGAAAGTTTCAGCAGAATACTTGTCCAGCAAATACATGGCTCCACCACGCAGAAAAATCGGCAATACAAAAGAACCGGCAGCATGCGAAATGGGGGTGGTTGCCAGAAACCGGATGGCTTGTGGCCATTCATAGTGGGCCAGTTGGTAATTCACCATGGTGACCGCTGTACGGTGTGTTTGTAAAATTCCTTTGGAGCGGCCAGTCGTGCCGCCAGAATATGAAATTTTTGTGTAGTCACCGGGTTGTGTCTTGATGCTGATGGGCGTGTCACTCATTGTGGATGCTTGTTGCAAGAGGCCGGTATCAATGGTGGAGGGAGCCAGGGTCAGGACCTGCTCAACAATTTTTTGTTGATGCAGGGCTTGTGTGCGTTCTGGGAATTTGCCGGCATCGGCAATCAGCATGCGTGTTTTGGAGTCTTGTAAAACAAAGGCGTGATCACTTTCCGAGGCCATGGGATGCAGGGAAATATATCGTAAACCCATTAGTTGAACGGCAATTAGTGTGATTAAGGAGTCAATGCTATTGCTCAGGAGCAGCGCCACGGTATCCTGGCGTTTCATGCCTTTGCTTTGGAGCAGGCGGGCAATCTGGAAGGATTTGCTAGCAACTTCCCGGTAGGTAAGCTGCTGTTTTGTATCTATTAGCGCAGTACGGTCTGGAAATGCCTTGAAAGCGGAAAGAAAAAGCTCGGGTACAGTGGTGCTGTTGTAGATGGTTTGATCGTTATTGCCCATGAATTGTCTCTGTTGTTATGGTACCGATTTATTGGCTATGGTACCGTTTGAATAAATAATAGGGGCATTTCGGTACCAAGTCAATAGGGAGAGTACCAAATATATTTGGGCAAGTTATAATCCCAAGCTTTGAAGACGGAACTAACAATGGCACGACGGACAGAAGAAGAATTTAAGCAGGCATTAACTGCATTGTTAATTACGGAGGGTATTTCCAAATTTACCATTGCCGAAATTGCAGCCCGACTGAAGTGTTCAAAAAGACGGATTTATCAGATTTCCCCTACCAAAGAGGAATTGTTTATTGACATTTGTCGTGAAGTCTTCAATTCAAAGCTTAAGCAGGGTTTTGACAAGGCTAATCAGGAAAGTGAACCCACCAAGATCATCAAGGTTTATTTGACAGCGACATTGAATACATCGGGTATTGGAAAAGCTTGCCTGGTTGATCTGGAAGCAACGGAGCAGGGCAGAAAGTTGTTTGATGACTACCAATTGGCCCGCATCAGAGGGTTGGAAGGAATTATTGAAGAAGGGATCAAGCAAAATGTATTCACTTCATATAATTCAAGGCTGGTATCCGAGGCTATTTTGGGGGCGGCGCAGCGGCTAAGGAATCCGGTTTTTCTTGAAGAAATCGGCATGAGAATTGGAGATGCCTTTGAGCATTTTTATCAACTGGTCTTGGATGGCTTGTTGAAAAGAACCAATTAGCCCTGCAAAACAATGACAATTTCATATGAACTTTCATTTCATGGAGGCCCCCTTTCCAAATTGCTGAACGAGGACATATACCAATATTTTTAAACCATATTTCAGGGTAAGCTTCGCCAATTAAGCTATTATTTGATGGTAGGAGATTACCTTGAAGTTGTTGAGTAAGTTTACTGTTGTTTCTGCATTTATCTTATCCCAAGGCTTGCTCTTCCAGTCTGCCAATGCGCAAGCCAATGATTTTCCAAATAAATCGTTGAACTATATTGTTCCATTCCCACCGGGTGGCCCTTCTGATGTTGCCGGACGAGTGTTGGCAGATGCCTTGGGGAAAAAACTGAATCAGACCGTTGTTGTCGAGAATAAATCCGGAGCATCAGGCTCCATTGGTATTAACCAGTTAATCAGGAGCAAGCCCGATGGTTATACCGTTGCCAGCCTGGCAGCCCCCAGCTTGACGGCACCCTTTATTTTGTCCCAGTCACCTTATAATCTGGAAAAAGATGTCAAGTCAGTAGGGATAGCGTATATTACACCGCTGGTTATTGTAGTAAATGCCAAAAAATATCCTGATATTACCGATATGAAATCATTGGCTCAGGCAGCGAAAAGTAGTGAAGAGGGCATCAACTATACTTCAGCTGCCATTGGCAGTACCGCCAATCTAGCTATGGAGCTGATTAAAAAAGACCTGGGTATCAAGATGCTACACATTCCTTACCGAGGCAGTGCTCCAGCGGTAACGGCAGTGTTGGCTGGTGATGTGCCCGTTATGTACTCTGATTTAGTCGCCGTGCTTACCCAAATCAAAGCAGGTAATTTACGCCCCATTGCGGTTAATACAGAACAGCGGCTTGATGAGTTGCCAGAAGTTCCAACATTGAAAGAGCAGGGCGTACAGGCAAGCAAAGCGGTGTCATGGGGTGGCTTATTAGTGCCTAAAGATACGCCTGACGATAGGGTGAAAGTTCTGTCTGATGCCCTGGCAAGCGTTGTTAACGATCCAGATACCCAAGCTCGCCTGAAAGCGGTGGGGGCGTATCCATATTACACAGATTCAAAAACCATGCAGGAAACCATTGCCAGGGATTCTGCCATCTGGTCTGCGGTCATTGAAGAGAACAATTTGAGGCAGCAGAATTGATTGATGTAGTACTGCTTAAATGCAGTATTTACAGTTAAGTAAAGGGGGACCTGCAGTGGTCCCTTTCATTTATCCAATAACGGCAATCCACTCCGCAATAACCTGCAATTCCTGGGCCTTGTTCTTTGGGGATGCAGCCTGAACAGAAACCATAAACCATTTGGAGTTCAGTGATTTTTTAAGCCACAACAGGAATTGCATGAAAATGTATTTTGCCCACTCAGGATGACCTCAAGCACTATTGAGCTTTGGCACCGCTACTTTCTATCAGTTTTTTATAACTTATCAGTTCTGACTCCCAGAAATTGCTGAATTCCTGTGAGTTTGTGGTGCGTAATTCAGCGCCCATGTCAACTAGTCGTTGTGCAAATGCGGGATCTTGCAACGATTGGTTTAGTGCAAGATTGATCTTTTTAATAACGTCATCTGGTGTTTGGGCGGGGGCAGCCAGTCCAAACCAGGTGCTAAGCACCATGTTTTGATAGCCAAGTTCTTGAAGCGTAGGTAGTTCAGGAAGTGCCTTGATTCGTGAGTTTGAAGCAATACCTAGTGCTTTTACGCGGTTGTTTTTAATATGTGGGATGGCACCATTATCAAACATGAAATCAAGCCGTCCGCCAATCAGGTCTGTCAGTGCCGGATTATTGCCTTTGTAGGGAATGTGATTGGCTTTGAAATTTGCGATCGAAGCAAAAAGCTCACTGGAAAGATGACCAGAATTTCCAACGCCACCAGAGCCAAAGGCTAGAGATCCTGGTTTTTTCTGTGCGGCATCCACTATTTCCTTGGGTGAGTTAAAAGAAGAGTCATTGGATACAAGCAGGATACTTGGTATCAACGCAACTAACCCAATGGGCGAAAAATCTTTGATGGGGTCAAAATTTATTTTTTTGTATAGATTGGGGGCCGAAGCATTCCCCGAGCTGCTGGCTAAAAGCAGTGTATAGCCGTCTGGTTTGGCTCTGGAAGCCTGCTGTGTCCCAATGGTAGCCGAGGCACCTGCTACATTCTCAACGATGATTGTTGTATTAAGTTGTTTACCAAGTTGTGTGCCCAATAGCCGTCCAACTGCATCGGCAGATCCACCGGCAGGCCATGGAACAATAAGCTTGATAGCGCTACTGGGGTATGTATTGGCCAATGCTACAGAGTGAAAGGCGAGTGCTGTAATACTGCCTAAAATAAAATGGTTTTTTATAAATTTCATGGTTGTCTCCAAATAATTATTTATAAAATTGTTTCAGCAATTTTTTTTATTAGTGTTTTTTCATGACCTTTGAAAAAGTGATCGGCACCGGGGAAGACAAGAATAGGGTGTTTGAAGGCGCTAGCCCAAGTTAATACATTGCCTAAGGGAACCTGCATGTCTTTTTCACCGTGAATAACCAGTGAGTCGGCTGGAACGCTCGCGGTATCGTAGGCTCTTCCTGCTTCGACTATGCCTGATGGCAAGCTTAACAATACCGTTAATTGTGCGGGAGCTCCTTTTTTTTCAAGTTTGTCCGCCACCTTACTTATTACAAAGGCACCAAAAGAAAAGCCGATCAGTGCAAGTCGAGTTGCTGGATAGTGCTGACGGATGGTATCGATAATAGCCAGCAAGTCCTGCGTTTCCCCTGTGCCATGATCATAGCTGCCTTCTGTGTTACCCACACCTCTGAAATAGGGACGTAGGCAGATCCATCCCATCTCTTTTGCTTTTTGTGCCAGCATATGGGGAATTTTGTGTCTGGGGCTGCCTCCAAGCAGAGGTTGGGGATGGGCAATTAATGCTATGCCTTTACTTGGGTTTGGTGCAGTATCAAGTAGTACTTCAATCCGGCCGACAGGCCCATCAAACTCTATGCTTTGGGTCTTGGGGCTTTTTATAGCATCCAATTTAAGCCACTCATATGGATTGGTCATATCAATTTGTTAGTAATAAAATTTTTATCTTTGAGTATTTTGTATGGCTATTTTAAATTATTATTGATTGTTATTTAAAATAGAATTTTGATATGTAAAGCATCACATTTGGGTATCCCTGTGAGTTGAGCTGCTAAAGATATAGAAATGGTATCAATTCAATCATAAAATTATATTTTATTAATATTTCTATCGCATGTTAGCATGACTACTAATGAACAGCTGGGTCAGTATAAAGGGTTTGGAAATCATAAATGCCGGACTGTTCTGATAACAAATATTAGGAGACCTAAATGAGAAAATCAAAGTTTATATTAAGTATGACAGTTGCGATGTCAGCCATGATGCTTGGCAATAGTGCTTGGGCAGCGTGGCCAAATGACAAACCCATTGAAATTGTTGTTGGTTTTGCTCCAGGAGGGGGGACCGATACCATGACCCGTACTTTGTCACGGTTTTTGGAAAAAAAACTAGGCAATGATGCTAGGATTGTTGTGGTTAATAAGCCAGGAGCAGGTGGGGAGTTGGCTGCTACGTATGTAGCTAGATCAAAACCGGATGGATATACGCTTGGCATGGTTAATGTTCCTGGTTTCATTTTTATGCCCATGTATAGGGAAACGACTTACCAGCCGGAGGATCTTGCATTGATTGCACGATTGGTTGATGATCCCTCTCTTATTATTGCTAAAAAAGGTAGCAAGGTTCCTGCTGATCTTCCTTCAATTATCAAGCACTTGAAAGAGTCACCTGGATCACTGTCATTTGGGCATGCGGGAGATGGTACTACTGGGCATATTGCTTTGTTGCAGCTTGAAAAAATGAAAGATATTAAAGCGGTGTCTATTCCATTTAAAGGAGCAGGAGAGGGGAAAATGTCCTTAATGGGGCAGCATATTGATTTTGCAATTATCACCCAATCAGAGGCTCCTGATATTGAATCCTCGGCATCTGATTTTATTGGAATTGCTCTTGCTTCTAAAAACAGGAAGTTGAAAAGCATTCCTACTACACTCGATGAAAATATAAATATATTTACCTCTTCGGAAAGAGGGATTGGCGGACCGAAAGGATTGCCGCAGGATATTAATGAAAAATTGCAAATAGCCATTGCTGATGTGATGCAAGATCCCGAGTATTTGCAAGCAGCAAAAAACGATGTGCCTGTACTGTCATTTATGCCAGGCAAAGAGTGGGAGACGCATTTGAACAATAATCGTAAGGAATTAGAACCTTTTATTCCATTGATCAAGAAAAAATAATATGGAAAATAAACGTTTGTTGATAACCAGACTTAATGTCTGGTATGACCCGGCGATGGAACGAATTTTATCTGCCCGGCCAAATCTTGAGTTACGCACTTGTGCTCAGGATGGAGATGAGAACCTTACAAGACAAAGTCTGATGCAATCCTTAGTGTATCAAATTCCCTCTTCGCGTGATGAGGTGCGCGATGCATGGATGGTTTCCAGTGATTTTTTGCAATTATGTCAGCAGTTGCTATGCGTTTCTGTTAATGAAGCAGGTTATGACACGGTGGATGTGCCAGCCTGTACAAAGGCAGGCGTGATGGTGGTTAACCAGTCGGGCGCAAATGCGCAATCCGTTGCTGAGACAACTATTGGGTTGATACTTGATGTGTCACGTAGGATAAGCGAATCCGATCGCCTCATAAGACAAAAACGTGGATTTAGTCGAGAATACTTGATGGGGAGTGAAATAAGCGGCAAAACAATCGGACTGATCGGTTTCGGACATATTGGCAAGAAAGTGGCTATGCTTGCAAAGGCATTTAGCATGCGCGTACTGGTTTTTGATCCGTATTTAGATGCAGCAATAATTAATCAAAGTAATTGCGAATCTGTTGGCTTTAGTGCTTTATTGGAGTCCTCTGATTTTGTTTCTTTGCACTGCCCTAGAAATTCTTCAACATTGAACATGATCGATGAAGAGGCAATTGCCAAAATGAAACCGGGTGCTGTTTTTATCAGTACGGCACGTGGTGGGATTCATAACGAGGCTGCACTGTTTAACGCGTTGAAATCGGGTCACTTGTCTGGTGCGGGCTTGGATGTATGGGAACATGAGCCCCCGGCTCTGGATCATCCATTGTTATCGCTTGATAATGTAGTGGCGACCTTCCATACTGCTGGCGTAACGATTGAAGCACGAAGAAATATGGCCACTTGTGCAGCCGAACAGATTATTACCGTATTGCAGGGGAAAAAGCCCTCTCGTTTTGTTAACCCTGAAGTGTGGCCAATATTTAGGGAGCGATATGAAAAAATAATGGCTGGAAGGATGTTATTACAATCCTGCAATTAATGGCATATTTAATCAGCAATCCATTTGGCAGCTGACCAGTTGCCATTTTTAATGCTTTTTTTTATGCATTGAACAAGCTCGTTTACCACGCATCGAACCGAGCTTGTGGTGTTCCTGGCGCTGGATAGTGCCAGCACGATGGTTCTGGAAAGTTCGAGATCAGCAAGCGGAGCAGCTTCTAGCACACCCTTGGTAACATCATCCACAATGGCAATGGAAGGCAAAATGGTGAAGCCCAGTCCATCGAGTACTAGTTTTTTCTGAACGCTCATCGAGTTGGTTTCCACAATGACATCAAGTTGCAGGTTTTTTGCCTGACAGGCTTGATTGACCAGATTGCGAATACCATGTGGTGGGCTGGGCAGAATAAGGGGTTTATCAAGAATATCCTTAACCTCCAGTGCCTGGTTTGCCTGTAATTGGCTGCCGGGAGGTCCAACAAACCATAATCCCTCTTCAACCAGTGGTTGCACGCGCATTGCCGGAGAGGGTCTGCTGGCATATAACAGAGCAATATCAATTTCACCATTTTCAAGCCAGTTTTGCATATGGCCAGCATAGCCTGTTGAAATTCTGACTTTTATGCCTGGAAAGTTTTTTTGTAAATTGCTCACTAGCATGCTGGATAACAAATCGCTGGTACTGGGTAACAAACCAATATTTACTATACCCCCAAGTGTCCCGGCGGAAGGACGGATTTCAGCCTTTGCCTTTTCAATTTCATTTAATATGCGCCGCGCATATTCAACAAAAGTCTTGCCTTCATCATTCAATATCATGCCCTGGCGTCCACGCTCGAACAGGACTGCACCCAGATCCTCTTCCAGAAGCCGTATTTGCCGGGAAATGGCCGGTTGCACAATATTTAATATTTCGGCTGCTTTGGTCATATTTTCTGTTTCAGCAATGGTGACCAATGCTTTTAATTGCTTGAGATCCATGTTGTTTTATCTATCTAAAATTTGAATGGTTAGATCAGAAAATTCTATTTTAATTCAATATCAATCAAATGATAAGATAGAAAACACAAATACACAATGAGGAATAATCATGGATACTTCTGTAATGGATGTACAGCAAAAATGGCAGGAGGCCATTTTTAATGAATTGAAAAAAGCCAATGTCAGGCAAGTTTCATATGTGCCAGATGCGGGGCATGCGTTGGTAATCAGGAAAGCCCAGGCAGATCCTGAAATACATGATATTGCTTTGACGACTGAAGAAGAGGGTGTTGCTGTCAATAGTGGTGCATGGCTTGGCGGGCAAAGGTCTGTGTTGTTGATGCAAAGTAGTGGCGTTGGTAATTGCGTCAATATGTTTTCACTGCTACGCAGTTGTAATTTTCCTTTTTTTACGTTAGTGACAATGCGGGGAGAATATGCCGAATTCAATCCATGGCAGGGCCCAATGGGCAAAGTCACACAACAGGCGTTGGAACTAATGGGTATTACGGTACTGCGCGTTTCTGACCCAGATAAGGTAGGTGAAATTGTTAATGCTGGTCTGGCCTCTGCTTTTGAGGCAGGCGAGCAAGTGGCCGTTTTATTGTCGCAGAATTTAATTGGACGTAAATCATGGGTGAGAAAATAATGAATACAGTTCGTTCATCAAGTAAAGTCGTGGAGCGACGTGAGTTTGTTGCTAAATTGGTTAAGGAGATACCAGAAGCATTGATCATCACGAGTTTGGGCTCTCCAAGTTATGATGTGTTTGCAGCTGGTGACCGTGCCAAAAACTTTTATCTTTGGGGGGCAATGGGGGGGTCAACCCCTATGGGGTTGGGACTGGCATTGGCGCAACCGGAGAAGTCGGTAGTGGTTATTACTGGAGATGGCGAGCAATTAATGGGCATTGGCAGTTTAGCCACAATTGGTGCTAAGCAGCCTGCCAATCTGACTATTGTTGTGCTTGATAACGGACATTATGGTGAAACCGGTATGCAACGCAGTCATTTAAGCCTGGGTACTGATTTGGTTGCCGTTGCAAAAGGGTTTGGAATTCAGGATGCGTATACAGTTGACGATTTAAACAATATTGAAATGGTTGCAGCCAGAGTGAAGGCACGAAACGGTGTTTCATTAGCTCAGGTTTATATTGATACCAATGAACCGGTTCGTGCGTTACCATCGCGTGACGGCGTGCATATTAAAAACAGGTTCCGCGCCGAACTTGATTTACAACCATTTTAAAGAGACATAAAGGGGGCAAAATGAAACGCTATGATTTGTTCATTAACGGAGAATACGTAAAACCGTCAACAGAAACCTGGTTTGAAAGCCAGAATCCTTTTACAGGTGAAGTATGGGCGGAAATTCCCCGCGGTGATGAACGCGATGTTGAATTGGCGGTTCAGGCTGCTCATCAGGCACTTACTACCGGCCCTTGGGCAGAGATGAGTGCCAGCCAACGCGGGCTGTTAATGCATCGCCTTGGTGATTTGATTGGCAAAAATGCAGTTCAACTGGCACAAACCGAGGTCAGGGATAATGGCAAGCTGTATACGGAAATGTTGGGGCAATTGAATTACATTCCACAGTGGTTTTATTACTATGGTGGCATGGCAGACAAGATTCAGGGTGCTACTTTACCACTTGATAAGAAAGGATATTTTGCCTATACCCGTCATGAGCCGGTTGGTGTCGTGGCTGCGATTACGCCATGGAATTCACCTCTTTTATTAACCGCCTGGAAAATCGCACCGGCGCTGGCTGCGGGGTGTACTGTTGTTGTCAAGCCGTCCGAATTCACCTCAGCCTCTACCTTGGAGTTTGCCGCGCTTTTTGAACAGGCCGGGTTTCCTCCCGGGGTTTTTAATGTGGTTACGGGTTTTGGCAAAGAGGTTGGTGGGGCTTTGGTAGAACATCCCTTGGTAAATAAAGTCAGTTTTACCGGGTCTGATGCTACCGGCAAAATGATTAACCGACAGGCAGCAGGCAACTTGAAGCATACCTCTATGGAATTAGGTGGGAAATCAGCCAATATCATTTTTGAAGATGCGGACATTGAACAGGCGGTGTTTGGTGCCATTTCGGGTATTTTTGCGGCAACAGGCCAAACTTGCATCGCAGGTTCAAGGTTGCTGGTTCAAGAAAGTGTTTACGATACCGTCGTTGAAAAATTGCTGAAAGTTGCCAAAACGGCCAAAATGGGTAACCCGATGGATGAACATACCCAGGTAGGCCCGGTAACAACCCCCGCACAATATCAGAAGATTCTGGATTATATTGATATTGCCAAAAATGAAGGAGCCAAGCTGTTATTGGGCGGTAAACCGGCTATCGGCCAAGAGTGCGGATCGGGGTGGTTTGTTGAGCCAACCATTTTTGGTGAGGTTCACAATGAAATGCGAATTGCCCAGGAAGAGGTGTTTGGTCCGGTGTTGTCGATTATCCGTTTCAAGGATGAAGCTGAGGCCCTGAGAATTGCCAATGGCGTGCGTTTTGGCTTGGCTGCTGCGGTATGGACGACTGATATTGGCAAGGCCATACGCATGTCCGAGAAATTGCAGGCCGGCACGGTATGGGTAAATACTTATCGGGCAGTTAGCTACATGACACCTTTCGGTGGCTATAAGGATTCAGGCCTTGGCAGGGAAAACGGGCAAGATGCCGTTCGTGAGTTTCTGCAGACAAAAAGCGTCTGGATTAATAGTGGCGCGATTGCCGGCAATCCTTTTGTCATGCGTTAAGTCAAGCTTCAAATGAATAGGGACCATCAAATTTTCCACACGAACCATATGGATCATCAGGTGTTTTTCATTTGCATCCCAGACATTCAGGAAAAATGATGCCGGTTCAAGTATCCAGCTTTCTGGCGCAGAGGGGTCCTGGTCAAGAGTAATTTGGGGGCAGGGGCGGTTGCAACAATCGTTCCCGCTTATCATGATATGCCGGGCATAAGGTAATTTCTCAAGTGCCCGTCTGGGTGTTGTAAACAAACAGCCTTTACCTGTTACTGTAGTGCTTTAAAAAAGTGGTTTCGTCATAAATAAGCATTAGCATGTAGGCCATGTCGCACACATGGAAAAAGGATAGCATGACACATTTATTTGAGCCCGATCGCAGTGCATGGAGGGTTTTTCTTGTTTTTTTGAAGCTTGGCCTGACTTCTTTTGGTGGTCCTGTCGCGCATTTAGGGTATTTTCGGGAAGAGTTTGTAGTAAAACGGCGCTGGTTAAGCGATCGTACCTATGCCGACCTGGTATCACTGTGCCAGTTTTTGCCAGGGCCTGCCAGTAGCCAGGTGGGCATGGCATTGGGATTGTCCCGGGCTGGGTATGCGGGTGCATTTGCAGCCTGGGCGGGCTTTACATTGCCATCGGCTATCGCCCTGGTTTTATTTGCGTTGGGTCTTGCCAGTTATGGACATGCCATTGATCAAGGCCTTCTACAGGGGCTTAAGGTGGTTGCGGTTGCAGTGGTGGCACAGGCGGTATGGGGCATGGCGCGCAATCTTTGTCCTGATGCCCTGCGGGTCACGCTCATGATGCTAGCGGCTTGTTTGGTATTGCTGGTGCCATCGGTGTGGATACAGGTCGCCGTGATCGCTGCTGCAGGTGTGGCAGGATTGTGGTTGTTCAAATCAAAAGATATTAAGCCGCATGATCCGTTACCCATCATGGCAGTAAGCAAAAAGGCCGGAATAGCCTGGTTGGTTATTTTTGTTGGCCTGCTGCTTGGTTTGCCGTTGTTGGTAAAGCTATTTCCTGTTCAGTCCCTTGCCATGTTTGATGCATTTTATCGTGCCGGGTCACTGGTTTTTGGTGGCGGGCATGTTGTCTTGCCGTTATTGCAGGCAGAAGTGGTACCTTCAGGTTGGGTTGACAATAATGCTTTCCTGGCCGGTTACGGGGCTACTCAGGCAGTTCCGGGCCCTTTGTTTACCTTTGCGGCTTTTTTGGGAGCGGCCATGAACCAGTCTCCGGCGGGATGGCTGGGCGGGCTGCTTTGTTTGATCGCTGTGTTCTTGCCTTCTTTCTTGCTGGTTGCCGGTGCCTTGCCTTTTTGGGAGCAGCTGCGTCGCAATGCCGGCATGCAATCAGCCTTAATGGGTATTAATGCTGCGGTTGTGGGTTTATTATTGGCGGCCTTGTATCAGCCCATCTGGACCAGCGCAATTCTTGCCCCACAAGATTTTTGTTTGGCCCTACTTGGTTTCGTGGCACTGGTTTTCTGGAAATTGCCACCTTGGCTGGTGGTGGCTGGCAGTGGTTTGGCAGGGTGGGTCTTGGGGATGGTCTTGTAGCAATATGGCGCCGTTTATAAAGAATCCATTTGGTGTACGAGATGGATTAGGGCTTGGCACAGAAGGAATGTAAATATCAGCTTACCCAGACAAACCGGTCACGCAGTAATTCGGTTTCCCCTTGCCATCGGTAAGCACATAATTTTCCTTTGGTGATTGATTTCGTATTGCGCGCTGCAATGCTGTAATCCAGGCAGGCAATATAGGGCGTGAGGGGTTCTGGTTCCCCGGTCATCCAGTAGTGGCCGACAAAAAGGGGCTTATCACTCTGGTAACCCGGGACAATGTCATCCGGGACGGGAATGTGAGGAATTTGCTCGATGGCGCTGGGAGGTACCATGGCCAGGTCACGATAAGTCAATCCATTAAGTTCCCACCATTGTGCCCTTATTTCGTTACGAAAATTGCCATCCTTGTCATCAAAACCGTAACCCGAAGGCAGTTCTATGTTCAGGCCTTTCAAAACGGTTTCCAGTGCTTCGAAGGTTTCAGTTCCTTTTGCACTCAAGATTGGCCAGGCTTCAGGACGTATGCGGTTCTGGTCATCCAGAAAGGGGGCCAGTATTTTCAATGAGGGTAAGTGCCAGCAGGCATGAATAACCCTGAATCCCGGAAATTCCAGGAAGAGGGGTAGCGTCGCAAACCAGTCGGTGATTTCCTGGTGCAGGGTGGAGCCTTCAATAACCTGTTCTAAAAAAATCTGATGTTGCCGTAAATATCTTTCGGTATGGGGGCGAAGAAACTCACCTGGTTTGTCGGGGTTGGGTATTGTCCAGGCAACGGCGTTAAACTCATGGTTGCCCATGACCGCTAGCGCAGCATTGTTTTCCACCATGGCTTTGGCTATCAGGACGGCTTCCACTTGTTCGGGGCCCCGGTCTATAAAATCACCCAAAAAAATAACTTTACGTTCGGGGTGTTGCCAAAACCCGTTTTTTTCAGTGTAGTCCAGTTTTTCAAGCAGCTGTTTCAGGGGGAGGGCATGGCCGTGAATATCACCAATCAAATCGTACATGTTAAGGTTTTTTTAGAAGTGTTTTTATGCGTTTTTTGTAGGGTTTGATTATATTTTTTATTTTTTGCATGAATAAGAATTTGCAGGAAGATTTTCAAATTTTAATGAATAAATGGTGCGAAAAGTGGGTAATCATTGTCATGCTGCCATGTCATACAGTCTTTCATCATCCCTGAACCAGCCGGTTATGCTCCAGCGGGGTTTTTGGCAGGGCAGGACTTCGTGCTCAATCAGATCACTTCTGAAAATAACCGTTCTGCCGGCAGTGGGCAGTATGCGTTGAATTTCTTGCAGGGGGCTTTCAGGATCATACAAGACCAGCTCTCCACCGTCCGCTTCGCTCCATTCCGGATTCAGGTAGCTGACCAGTGTGATTTTTCGAAATGCGGTATTTTTGTGTTGGTCCAGATGGCGGGCATAGCCGGTGCCCGAGGCATAGCGGGCATAGTGCAATTCCATTTGTTTAAGACCCAGAAAAAAATACCGGTTTAATGCCTGTTGCATTAAACCGGTTAATTGAAATATTTCCTGGCTGGCTGAGTATTGGCTTTCTGGTTCAAGCCAAAGGATAGAATCACCGCGAATGGAAGTTACCCGTGTCAGTTGTTGTTCACGTCCGATACGGGCATCATGGAACTGGCCTTGTTCCCAGCGTTGCTGCCCCTCTGCAAATAGACGGTGTGTCAGGGCAATCGGGATAAGTCCGTCACAAACAGCCCAGCCCCGAGTTTCCAGTGCTGATAAAATGTCATTTATTGCATTCATGATGAAGCTTCTATACTAAGAATAAGATCGACTCGAATCGCAATCTCCAGAGGTGTTTTTGCTTAAGCAATATTACAGTTTTTCCCCAGTGTTTTTACACTGGAAAAAATGAACAAAGATAAATCCGGGAAATGATTTTATATGGACTGGAATAGGCTGTACAGAATTTTTTTACACAAAAAGGAAATATTGGAAATGAATGTAAAGAAATGGCTTGCCATACTCTTGCTATGGCCATGTATGGGTAGCGCGCAACAGGTGTCAGAAAAAACCAAAGAGATGGTTTTTGTTGCCGCTTTTGATTATTATTTTTTGCATGAATTTTGCGCTGCCTATGACCCAACGCTTTCAGCAGACAGTCTTGAACAAAAAATGCAGGAAGATGTCCGGCAAGTTTTACAGCTGAATAAACAAAAAGCTGATATTTTCGTGGATGATTTCATTAGCAGTTATACTGAGCTTGTTTCAGATAATGATGAATATGGCAAGGCAATTTCCCATCGGGTTGAGCAGTTCAATGCGATTAATAATGCAGCTAAAAAGGATAGTTGCCTTTCCATGAAGCAAGACAGAAGCAGGCAGTTTCAGGAGGTGCTTAAGCAACTGAAATCAGAGTTGTAGACTTTTGTATGGCCTGTGGAAATATTTGAATAACGCTACAAAGACGCTTGCCCCACAGGTGCGGTATTGTTTAAGAAACGCTTCAAAATGCCCGCTGAATAAAACCGGGCAACCTGTTCCAGAAAGGCATTGAAATCAATGTGTGCCGAGCCATCGGCCTGGTCTGAGATAATGCGCGCGATGGCAAAGGGTATCTCATATTCATAACATATTTGGGCAACCGATGCCCCTTCCATTTCCACGCATAAGGCAGCGGGTAAGTCTTGCTGTAATTGCTTGGAATGGGTGGCATCACTAACAAAACAATCGCCGCTAATAATAATGCCAGTATGGCATTGTGGCTGATGAAGTCTGAATGCCTCCCGGGAAGCGGCATTAACGTCTATGGACAGGTCTTGAGAAATGTAATCCTGTGCACATTGTTGCAGCTGTGCTGAAAGGCTGGTGTCAGCATCAAAATGGCTGAGGCCCAGTAAAGGAACTTCATAGCGGGGAAAAAGCGGGCTTGCATTAATGTCATATTGCAGTAATTGAGTGGCCACCACCACATCCCCCACCTTGACCTGTTTATTGATGCTGCCGGCAACTCCGGTAAAAAGTATTGCGCTTACCTTGAATTCCCGTATAAGCGTTACCGTGGTCGCCGCGGCGGCGACTTTGCCAATACGGGAGAGTACAACCACACAGGGGCGTCCCATGAGCGTGCCCTCGTGGTAGTCACGTTGGCCAATTCGATGGACTTTTACATTTGGTCCCATGGCCTGTAAAAGGCTGGCAATTTCCTGGTGCAAGGCGGCAATAATTCCGAGAACAGACATGTTTTGATGGGGGGATGTGAAAAGCAGATATTGTAATGCCAGGCAGGCAATTAAAGCTTGGAAACCCC
>JBBADT010000055.1:0-17407 GCA_041656315.1 Advenella sp. | reverse complement strand
GAAGCAGTGCTAGTGGAGTTAACTTTAAGCTAGAGCAAGATGGCAAAGCTGTCTTTGAAGCTAAGATGAGTGAAGATAGTGAAGTAACATTTAAAAAACCATCTAGTGGATATACTGCTGTTTTTGATGCTGGTGAAGGGCATCAAGTGCTTGTCAAAGGTTCAGATATAACTGAGTAAAACTTAGATGAGGGCTGTAAAAGCTCTCATTTAAACTTAAAAAAAAAGATTACTTGATGATAGTAATTATTATAACTATAATATAAAAGGAAAAATATGAAAAATATACTTTTAAAAACAGTAGCTGCTACAGCTCTTTTAACTTCGTCGGCTTACGCTCACTTTCAAATGGTTTATACTCCAAACACAGCTCTAACAAAGGGCGAGACTATAGAGTTTAAGCATGTATTTACTCATCCATTTGCAGATGAACATACTATGGATATGAGTGGAGTTGAAGAGTTTTTTGTAATAAACAAAGAGAAAAAAACAGACCTAAAAAAAGACTTAAAATCTATAACATTTAAAGGTAGCCATAATAGTGGTAAAGCTTATGAGAGTTCTTATAAAGCTAGAAAAATGGGAGATCATCTTTTTGTAATGACTCCAACTCCATACTATGAAAAAAATGAAGATGCATATATTCAGCAAATCACAAAAACTATTGTAAATGTAGCTGGTGCTCCAACTGATTGGGATGCTGAACTTGGTTTAAAAGCTGAAATAGTTCCACTTACTAAACCTTATGCTATTTGGGAAGGCGGAAGCTTTACTGGGATTGTAAAAAGCAATGGCAAAGTAGCTCCATATGCAGAGATTGAAGTTGAGTACCTAAATAGAGATGTTGATATGAAGAACAACAAAATGGGTAAATCAAGAGTAGAAGCTCCACAAGATTCATTTGTAACTATGACTATTAAAGCAAACAAAGATGGCGAGTTTACATTTGCCTTGCCAAAAGCTGGTTTTTGGGGATTTTGCGCATTGGGTGTTGGTACTGACAAAGAGTACAAAGGTAAAGAGTTAAGCCAAGATGCAGTTATCTGGGTTGAAGCTAAACCTATAAAGTAAGTTTTTAAAGAGCCGCGATATTGCGGCTTTTTATAAAGTTTACCTAAGGAGATTCAAAATGGCAGAGAAAATATTTATAGTCCTAATAGCACTAGGAGCTTCATACTTTATATATAAAAAACTTTTCAAATCAAAGGGATGCAGTAGCGGTTGTGGTGGAAGTTGTGAAAAAAAAGAGTAATAAAAATGTTATAGAGATAAAAAATTTATCTCATAGTTACAAAGATAAAATCATCTATGAAGACTTAAACCTTAACATAAAAGAGGGAAATGTTTTTGGACTTTTAGGAAAAAATGGTGTAGGAAAATCTACACTTATAAACATACTTATGGGATACCTAAAACCAAAATCTGGAGAATGCTTAGTTTTTGGACAAAGTTCTCATAACCTCTCAAGCGATATAAAAAAAGACATTGCCCTACTTCATGAGGGATTTATAACTTATGACTATATGAGCATAGAAGAGTTAGAGAAGTTTTTTGCTCCATTTTACACTAGATGGAATAAAAAACTTTTTTATGATTTAGTAGATTTGATGAATCTTGACTACACTCAAAAGATCTCTACTCTTTCTTTTGGACAGAAATCTCAAGTAGTTTTGGGAGTTTTGTTTGCTCAAGATGCAAGACTACTTATCCTAGATGACTATTCTATGGGACTAGATGCTGGATATAGAAGGCTTTTTATAGACTATCTTAAAGAGTATATATTTGGCACTAACAAAACAGTTTTAATAACCTCTCACACGATGAATGACCTTGAGAATCTTATAGATGATATGGCGATAGTTCAAAGCGGTGGACTTGTCCATCAAGATACGATGGCTAATTTTAACAAAGACAAATCAAGTAGTTTTGAAGATAAATTTTTAGACTTTGTAGGAAAATACTAATGATAAAATCCATCATAAGAAAAGAGTATCTAAAACTAAAATTTTACCTTTTTATTTTACTTCTTTTGTGTCTTGGTGCTATAGCTCACTTTTGGTATAACCTAGATTTTGCATTTTCTACCATTGAGCCAGAGTCCATGATGTGGTATAAGTTTGCACAACTTCAAATCAAACCCTACTATACTCTTAATTATATCTACCTAGCTTTTGCCGTAGTCATTTCATTTGGAGAGTTTTTACCTGAGAGAATCAAGTTTCGCATAAAGATAATGGCTCATATTCCACTAAGCATGAGAGATTCACTTTTTTTGCATCTGCTTATCGGTGCTAGTTTTGTAGCTCTTTTGTCACTCTTTTTGTCTTGTTCTATTGCTCTAATACTAAGCTCATACTATCCTAGTGATATTGTCTTAATTGGCTTTAAAGACACACTAGCCTACTCTTTTGCAGCTATAGTTCTTTATATAGTTCTAAGTTCAGTTATATTGGAAAAAAACATGAAAGTACTTCTCTTTAAAGTTCTTATCATGCTCTTTTTCGTAGTTTTATTTGTAAAGACAAGATACTTCGTGCAAGACTCTTTATGGTTGGCTTTTTTGTTTGTTACACCATTTGTGGCACTTGATAGTTTTTATAGTATCAAAGAGCAAAGACTCAATTCAACTCTATATAAAATCTCTTTAGTTGTAGTTGCTTTTAGTTTTATATATCTATCTTATACAAGTTATAAATCAAACTATGAAAAGACATTTAATCATTTTTATGTCTTTTACTCAAATGTGATCAACGACTTCGTATACCAAAAAAACTTTGCAGGTCATAATTTTGAATATGGCATCAAAAACAAAGAAAAGTTTGATAGAGCTACTTATGAGTCATATCTTCCTTTTGTTTACTATAAAAACTTAGAGATTCAAAACAAGCTCCCAGTAAAAGTTGGGGAAAAAATATTTTATAAAGAAGAGATAAAGTTTTCAAGACTAGGATTTAATTACCACCCTACTCTACTTGAAGCTCAAGAAGTAAATCTATATCCACTTCTAAACCCTCACAAAGACAAAGGAGTTATAAAGTTTAGTGAAGAAGCTTTTAGCATCAAAACTAACTCCGCTGTAGTTTATGACTTTGACCATATGAAAAATAGCACTCTTTCAAATGAGTTGACAGATAAGCTTAATAAAAATAACTTCAAGTACCCAGCTCTTTATGTTTGGGGAAAAAGTACAAATATGAAACCCTTTGATAAAGGTTACTTAATTCTTGATAGCCAAAAAAGGCTTTTTAATATCTCAAGAGCAGATGATATTATAAATGTAGAAGAAATCTCTTATCCAAAAGATATAGACATAGCCTACATAAATATCTCAGAAAACAAACAAAAAAAATTAAGCGGTTATGCTATAGATGCAAAGAGTAGATTTTATTTACTTAGCTGGGATTTTGATTTTATACCCGTAGTTTTAAAGAATTTTGATTATAAAACTATGAGGTTAAAACTCATCTCAAACCCTCTTAACTATCTTATCAGATACGATAACCAAATAAGCTATTACGCTCTAGCTCTTGATAAAAAATACAAGAGCATAAAAAGCACAAAGCTAGAGAGATAAGAGGATGGCGTATTATCTATCTAAGAAAAACAAAAGAAGGATATCTATAGCTTATATAGTTATTTTTGGACTCTTTGCACTCTACACTTATAACAGATATATAGACTTGCAAAAAAGTCTAGTTCAAAGTCAGATACAACACATCATAAGTGACTATAAGTTTTACTCTAAAGTACATGTTTCAAAGAGTCAGAAAGATATTCTCATAGACAATCCAGAATATATAAACAATGATGAACTAGTAGATGAGCATGCAAAGAGTACACCTCTGTTTATAGATAAAAAAGACAAACAAGAACCCAGATATAACCTAACTATAAAGTTTTTTAAAAAATATGAAAGACATAATATTGACATAGAAAATAAGATAGCAAAACTAGCAAGTAAAGAGTATGAATATTCATTTAAAGATGATTATATAGAACTTTTTGGGGTGGTATATGACGAGGGTTATGTAAACATCGTAAAGCAGTTTAAAAATCTTTCTTTTATAAAAGAAACTCTTAGTAATACTATAAGTATTATCGGAATAACAGCACTTTTAAATATTTTGATATTTTTTTATCTACTCACTCTTTTTGATGAACATGAAGAAAACAAAAAAGAGATGCTTAGTGAGTATGAACAACTCTCTATAGATGCACAAGCCATAGCAATGACAGACTCACTTACAGGTGCATCCACTCGCATAAAATTCAATCAAGATTTAGTGGTTTTACTAGAGTTAGCGTCTAGGTTTAAAGAGCAGACTTTTTCATTTATGATTTTAGATATTGATAACTTTAAGAGAGTTAACGACACTCATGGACATGACTATGGTGATGAAGTTTTAAAAAGAGTAGCTCAATGTGTGCAGCACAATATAAGAAAAACTGACTACTTTTATCGATGGGGAGGAGAAGAATTTGTGTTACTGATGCCTATGAGTAATTTACAGAAATCTCTCGTTTATGCTCAAAAATTAAGAGAAAAGATAAGCTCTTTAAAGTTTGAAAAGATAGAGCAAATCACTTGCTCTTTTGGGCTAGTTGAGTATAAGGCAGAAGATAATGAAATGAGCATAACAAAAAGAGCAGATGAGCTTTTATACCTTGCAAAAAACAATGGAAAAAATAGAGTTGAACATGAATAATATATATATAAAAAGTGCAACACCAAACAGAGTTAGACTAAAGTCAGATATTTTCTCTCTTAAGTCAAACTTAAATGTTATACAAGAGATGCTTGGTTTTTATGAAGTTAGAGCAAATATAAAGTGTAATTCTATAGTTGTAGTTTATGATAAAAACACAACAATAGATGAAATTATAAGTAAAATTTCAAAAAAATTTCAAAAAAAAATCGAACAATCCTTAGCTGCATCTCATGCAGTTTGTGGAAGTGATGGAGCTTGTATTAGTTGTGATAAAAAACTAAACTCTTCTCCTGCCACATTTAAAAGAAAACTTGTAGAATTTGGACTTTTGAGTGCTTACTCTGTCTATATCTTTGTAGCCAAAAATGTCTTTGGTGTAGTCATTGCATCTACTCCATTTTCTCTTATAGCCTTAGTCTCAGTAGTAGCTGCTATTCCTCTTCTAAGAGAGTCTTTAGATGATATAAAAAACAAAAAGTTTACACTTCAAACTTTTATGAGTTCAACACTCATTCTAGCCATTTTTATAGGCGAGGCTACTGCTGCTTTTGAAATTATCTACATACTTAGAGGTGGAATGTTACTCGAAGAGTACATAGCAACAAGATCAAAAAATGAGATAAAAAACCTCATAGAACTTGATATAAAAAAAGTTTATGTCTTAGTTGATGGGGTTGAACTTGAGACTGATATCGATGAGATATCTTTGGGTGATGTCATAGTTAGTAGAAGTGGAGAGAAGATTCCAGTTGATGGCATCATCGTAGATGGAGAAGCTGAGATAGATGAGTCACTTATAAACGGAAGAAGTGAGAGTGCTAATAAAAAAAATGATGATGAAGTCTTTGCAGGAACTCTTTGTGAGGCTGGGAGAATCTACATAAGAGTAGATGCTATAGGTGAAGAGACTTATATAGCAAGAGTTATGAGGGATGTGGAAAAATCACTAAAACTAAAATCTCCCTCAGAAGTTCAAGCAGACATACTAGCTCAAAAACTCCTAAAACTAGGTTCAGTTATGACTCTAGGAACTTTAGTTTTAAGTGGTTCTTTTATAAATGCTTTTTCAGTGATGATAATCATGTCGTGTCCATGTTCTACCATTTTAGCAGCAAGTACAGCTATAAGTGCAGGAATAGCCAATGGAGCAAAACAAGGTATCCTCATAAAAGGTGGTGAGTCTTTAGAAAAAGTCTCACAAAGTGAAGTTTTTTGTTTTGACAAAACTGGAACTTTAACAACTGGTAAACCACTTGTAAAAGAGGTTATTACTTCTAAAAAAATAACCGCTAAAGAGCTTATGGAGTATCTAGCCATTGCAGAATATAGAAACACTCACCCTATCGCATCTGCTATCGTAAAACATGCTAAGAGCATGGATATTTATATTGAGCAAAATGCAGATACTTTAGTTTTATCTGGACTTGGAGTAAAGTGCAAATATGGAAAAAAAACTATCCTTGCAGGAAACAAAAAACTGTTTTTAGAGCAAGATATCTCACTTGGAAGTTTTGATAAAAAAGCAAATGAATTTTTAGAAGATGGAAAAACAGTTGTCTTTGTAGCAGTAGATGCAAAAGTTTTTGGTTTTGTAACACTGGAACATGAGGTTCGTGCTGGCACACAAAAAATGATAGAAGACTTAAGAAAAAAAGGAGTTAAACACATAGCTCTAATAACTGGAGATGATGAAAGAGTTGCAGCTTCTTTTTCTAAAGAGTTTGACTTTGATAGAGTCTATGCAAACCAATCGCCACATGACAAAGCCGAAGCAATAGTGAACTTAAAAAAGGAGTACAAAAATGTTGTAATGGTTGGAGATGGGGTAAATGACACACTTGCAATGAGTAAAGCTGATGTAGCTATCTCCTTTGCAGCTGGAGGAAGTGAAGCGGCCATTGCTATCTCAAATATCGCCATCACTCACTCGCATCCAGAGGATGTAGTAAATCTTTATGATTTGAGTAAAAAAACTTTAAAAGTAGTAAATCAAAACTACTGGATGGGAACAAGTACAAACATAATTGGAGCACTCTTTGGAGCAGTTGGACTACTTAGTCCTGCTGCAGCTGGAGCGATTCACATAGGTCACACAACAAGCATCATGGCAAACTCATCGAAGCTTGCTATTTATAAAAATTCTTAAAATAACAGGAGGTAAGGTATTGGAAATTACACCACAAAAGTTAGTTGAAATAGCATCGTATTTCAGCGTTATATCACATGTAAAAGGAAGACTTAGAGTTCGAGTTAACCCTAAGATAAAGGATGAAGTAAGTGATGTAAGTCTAGAAGACATACAAAATCTCTCTAAAAAAATAGATGGTATAAAAAATATAAAAGTGAACAAAATCGTAGCATCTGTAACCATCGAATATGATAATTCCATTTTTGCTAAAGAGCAATGGGATAACCTCATAAATGGCGAGAATTTAGACGAAGTTATAGAGATAATAACAAATTTACAAAAGGAGATAATATAAATGAATGAAGAAAACTTTGATGAAGCTCTGCTTATAAAGCAAAGAGTAGATCCATCATACGATGAACCCATTTTACATCAAGTTCTTCGTATAGCTGTATATGATGAATTTCACGCTTATGAGACATATAGAAAAATCATAGATACCTTTGGTAGTGTTGCACCATTTTCCAACATAATACAAGCAGAGATAAGACACTACCAAGCTCTAACTCCTCTACTACAGAAGTATGGAGTAGCGATGCCATTTGATAACTGGTATGAAAAGATTGAAGTGCCTTCTACGATATTAGAGTGTTGTGAAGTTGGAGTTGGTGCAGAGATACAAAATATCCAAATGTATGATGATTTACTTATGTATGTAGAAGAGTATCCAGATGTACAAGATGTACTTTTTAGACTTCAAGCCGCCTCGTATAACAACCACTTAAAGGCTTTTAGAGAGTGCGTTATCTCTTATTCAAATGAAGCTAAAAGTGTTAACTCTTTTGCTGGGCAAACCAATGTTCAAGATTCTCAGATGTTAAACAAAGTAAATGATTTTAGAACACTTGCTTCAAAGTTTACAAGCGGAAATGTAAGTGAGCAAGACATAACGAAACTACTTGGTAGCGTAGATATTGCCACTATAGGCGGTGTTTTACTTGGTGGTATGGGTGCTATGCAATTAGTCAAAATGATAAACGAAGATAAAGGAGAATAAGATGATTCCATTTGTAATAGGAGCTATTGTTGGTGCAGCTGCAGTTGTAGCAGTAAACAACAATGAAAAGATAAAAAAACAAGTAACTGATGGTGCTAAGAAAATAAAAGATGCAGCTCTTGATGGTGCGTCAAAGATAAAAGAGAAAATCGACTCTAAGAAGCCTGATGAAGAGACTTTAGAGGTGAAAAAAGATGACTAGAGTTGCGATAAACACTGGAGCTGAGAGAAGTATAGTAGGTCACTTTGTGAGTGGTGGAGTATTTTCAGCAGTTTTTGCACTAAGTACAAACTATACAAAATACAAAAAAAATGAGATAAACAAACAAGAGTTTTTAAATAAGACACTAAAAACTACAGTTCAGGGTGGCATCGCAACTGCAAGTGCTATTGCAACTGCAAACTACATAGGAAAAGCTAACTACTTAGGAGCTTTAAGTGCTGCTAGTATTGGTGTTATGGGCGTATACGCAACAGATAAGGTTTACGATAGATTAGAGATTCAAGCAAACAAAATTAAGGAGATAGAAAATGCAAACTAAAAACATAAAAAACCAAGGACTACGCAATAATCCTTACATAAATGACAATTCTCAAGGGTTAAATAACTCAACATCACAGACAAAACAAAATCCATACTACAACCTAGATGCAAATCAAAATCTAAACCAAACAGCTAAACAATTAGCTAACTTTGACACAGCAAACTTTTTAAAAGGCGCTCTTATCGGTGCGATCGGTGCTTACCTTTTAACAAATGAAAATGCTCAAAAAACTATCTTTAAAACCTTTGCAAAAGGTAGCGATATGTTAGGTGCTGGCATAGAAGAGTTAAAAGAGAGAATGGAAGATGCAAAGGCTGAGCTTCAAGCAGAACAAGAAGCAAAAGCATAGTAGAGTCTGATGAATAATCATACTAAACTACTTCACGCTACATCTACTAGAGCTAGGTTTTTTTGTGATATTTTAGAGCAAGATATAAACCTTACAAACCTAAAGAATGAACTCCTTTGCATCTTAGGAGTTTTTGAAGTAAGGATAAACAAAAAGGCTAAATCTATAATCTTTGAGTTTGAAAAAACCAAACTAGAGACAATGGAGCAAAAACTTCAAAGCCTAGATGCAGATAAATTTAGAGTTTGTGATACATTTTTAAGCGATAACGCTTCGTGCATTAGCATCACTAAACCATCAAAAGCTGGTGTTATAAAAGCAACGACTACACTTTTTGCAGAGAGATTTATCAAAAATAACACTGCTAAATTAGCTCTTACTTCTTATGCCTCTTTCCCACTGTTAATAGAGGGAACTAAAGAACTATTTAATGAGGGTTTAACTTCAAGAGTCTTAGAAGCTACGGCAGTTGGAGTTAGTTTAGCAAGAGGCGATTACTTAACAGCAAATGGTACAAATGCAATGCTTGAACTTGGAGAGTACATAGAAGAGACTACAGTTCATAAAAGCGATGATCTCATAAAAGAGTTAGCAAAGCCAAATGTAGCCGAAGCGTGGCTAGAAGTTGACAAATATGGCAAAAAAGAGCTAAAACTTGTAGAGACAAATAGTCTTAGAATTGGCGATATTGTAGTTGTTGGCGCTGGAGACACTATAGCTATAGATGGGCATATTATAAGTGGAAGTGCATCTGTAAATCAAGTCTCAATGACAGGTGAGTCAGAGCCAACTAAAAAAAGCAGAGGCGATAGAGTGATTTCTGGAACTGTAGTTGAAGAAGGTCGCATCAAAATTTGGGCTGAGAGAGTCGGAGAAGAAACTGCAACTGCAAGAGTAAAAAACTATATAAGTAGTTCTTTAAGTGAAAAGTCTTCCATAGGTTTAAAAGCTACAAAACTAGCAGATAAACTTGTTCCAATTACACTTAGTTTAGCTGGCATCTCTTACCTACTTAGTCGTGACTTTGAGAGGATAGCTTCAGTTTTACAAGCTGACTACTCATGTGCCTTAAAACTAGCTACTCCTGTTGCTTTTAAGACAAGCATATCTCAAGCTGGAAAAAATGGAATCTTGATAAAAGGTGCAAAATCCATAGAAGCTCTAAGTGAAGCAGATACCTTTGTTTTTGACAAAACAGGAACACTCACTTACGGCACGCTTGAAGTTGAGAGCATAAATTCTTTTGATGATGAGTGGAGTGAAGATGAACTTTTAAATCTAACAGCTAGTGCAGAGGAACATTACTTTCATCCAGTAGCAGAAGCGATAGTAAAAGCTGCTAAAACTAAAGGTTTTGTTCATATGCATCATGAAGAAGTTGAGTTTATAGTGGCTCATGGTGTAAAAACTATAGTCAACGAAAAAGAGGTTGTTATAGGAAGTAGACACTTTTTAGAGGATGATGAAAAAATCGACTTTAAAAATCATAAAGACAAAATACAGAAGTGTTTGCTAGATGGCAAGACTATTCTTTATATTGGTTATGACGGCAAACTTCTAGGAACAATTGGGATGAGAGATAAACTCAGAGAAAACACAAAAGCTACACTTCAAAGGCTTAAAGAGTTAGGAGTAAAAAGAACCATCATGCTAACTGGCGACATAGAATCAAAAGCAAAAACTCTAGCAAAAGAGATTGGCATCGATGAAGTATATGCAAATATGAAACCAACTGACAAGGCTGCTATTATAAAAGAGCTTCAAGATAGTGGTGCAAAAGTAGCATTTGTGGGCGATGGCATAAACGATGCACCAGCTCTTATAAGTGCAAATGTTGGTATTAGTATGAGTAGAGGTGCTGACATAGCAAAAGCAACAGCCGATGTTAGCCTTTTAAAAGATGATATTTCGAGCATAGCAGAACTAAGAGAGTTATCTCAAAAGACTATAAAGCTCATAAACACAAACTTCAATGCAACAGTGGGTATAAACTCTATCATACTTTTAGGTGCAACACTAGGAGTCTTCAAACCACTTACAACAGCTATCTTACACAACAGCACAACCATAGGGCTTCTTGCAAACTCTATAAAAGGTGTAAAAGTAGATTAAGGTCATACTTTTACTTGCTTACCCTTTCTCATAAGAGTTGAGCAAGTAAAATATATTGTCTTTTAAAGTTTACATGAATATATCAGTCCACCAAACTTTTAACTAAAATTTGGAGACAAGAGTTTTACAATACAAAAATAATGCAAAGAGATACAATTCATGAATAAAATAGATGTAGTTAATTTTAAAGAGTTGGCTAAAGTATCAAAAAAAATATCTAACCCATTTTCCAGAGAAACTTTTATATCTATAGTTAAAGAAGAGTTTGGAGAAGGATTTACTATTTTTTATGATATGGGAAATGGAATTGCACTTTTTGTAAGGAAGATTACACCTAAAAAAGATTTGTTATTAGTTGAGGAGTCTGAAATTTCAGGAGCCAGTTTAATATATAACTTAGCTTCAAATATCAATTTTGTATTTAAAGATAAACAAAAATATTTGCTAAAAAAAGATAACTTTCTTATAGGACTATCTTCTAATAAGTTTTATGTTGAAACACTATTGCAAAAAGACAATCCTTTAATAACAATTACAATAGGATTGAAAAAAGAACTTTTTTTAGAAATGGCGAATTCTATAAAGAATATTAAAGAGTTTATGGATGAAGCTATAGATAAGAGTTATTATATTCTTCAAAGAAAAAATATAGATTCCCAACAGTTTGAATTGCTTGATTTTTTTAAAGAATTAAACTTATATGAAGATGTATTAAACAGTATTTATTTAGAATCAAAAACTACTGATTTATTACACTACACTATCAATAAGCTATCTAAAATTTTAAACAACCAAACCAAAAGTATACTAGACAAAAGAAGAATATCTAGCTTAGAAAGGGCTAAAGAAATTATTCAAAAAGAGTACAACACCAATCTTTCAATAAAAAAAATTGCAAATAAGTCAGCTACTAATGAATGCTACTTAAAAAAAGATTTTAAAGATTATTATGGAATGACCATTTTAGAAATGCTACAAAAAAGGAGACTAGAAGTAGCGAAGCAACTACTCCAAAAAGACCTTAGCGTTAAAGAGGTTGCACTAAAAGTAGGATACAAGCATACTGGCAATTTTAGTAAATTATTTTTGAACAACTTTAATATAAGTCCCTATCAATACAAAAAAAATTCTACTTAAGTTAACTTTTCCCTTTTGTATCCTTTTTTTTCCTCTTTATGCTTGGTGCAATATTGATAATTATAATCATAAATGATAAGATGCCAAAAAATTTGGAGTCATCATGAAAGAAAAAAATATTATCAATAAGTTATCAATTGGGCTTTGTGCTTTATTATTATCCAATTCTGTCTCTTCGGCTAAAGAAACAAAGGAAATAATTAATTTACAAGAACTTAGTGTCTTATCTGAAAAACAATCAGATTATAAAACACAAAATACTCCATCATTGCTGAGAAATAATCTAAAGTTAAAAGACAGTGCTAAATCTATACAGATTTTTAATGAAAATCTTATAGATGAAGCTAAACTTCAAAATATAGAAGACATTATTAAAATGTCATCCAACACAATCTATATGGGGGATAATCATGGACGAAGTACTGAGGTATCTATGAGGGGATTTTCAGGAGTCCCTATTCTCTTTGATAACCTAAGGATTACTAATAAGCTTGCTCATCCTGAAGTTTATAATCTCTCATCAGTTGAAGTAATAAAAGGTCCAGATTCATTAGAATATGGACAATCAAGCCCGGGAGGATTAGTAAACTTAGTGACTAAAAAGCCTACAAAAGAGTCTATTGCTAAAATAGATTTTGATGTAACAGATAATCCATCATACAGCCCAAAACTTGATATAGGTGGTAGTTTAAATGAAGATAAATCACTTTATTTTAGACTAGTTTCTCTCTTAAAGTATGATGAGGGATGGACCAATAGTAATACAAATATAAATAAAATATTTATTGCCCCTTCTATTTCATATGACTTTAATGATAATCATACATTAACCATTATGGCTGAATATACCGATGAGACTACGCCTTCAAGCTTCGGAACATATGTAAATAACAATGGAAAACTTGTAACAGATATTTCATATGTTTTATCTAATCCTGATGAAAAGTTTAAAAAGACACAAAAGATTGCAGGTTTTGATTTTGATAGCGTTTTTAATACTTGGGACTCTAACTTTAAATATAGATATATTGATTATGTGGGAGATAATGGAGATGTTCATATCTCATCACTTGGATATAACAAAGCCACAGATACTGTAAGTAGATTTTATGCAAAACAAAAACAAGAGTTTCAAGAACATGCACTACAATATACTCTAAACAAAGAAGTTGATATTTTTAGTTTGAAAAATAGATTTACTGTAGGAGCTGACTACAACAAAGCTTATTCTAAATTAGATTTTTTTACCCAAAGACCACCTTTTTACCCTTTAAATGTATCAAATCCTCATTACGAAAATCTTACAAGTTTAAAAGATCACCCTGGTGCAATGGATATGTCATCTCCTAAAACAAATATAGAGTCTTACGGGATATTTATACAAGACAACATAAATTTAACAGATGATCTAATCTTTAGTGCAGGAGTGAGATATAGTTCGTCAAAACCTAAAGATAGCCAAAAAAGTAATGCAACTACTCCTTCATTTGGTTTAGTTTATCATCTAACACCTCAAACTACATTTTTTACAAACTATTCTGAATCTTTTACTCCTGCTACTAACCAAGATAAAGATGGGAATATTTTAGACCCAGAAAAGGGAAAAGGTGCGGAACTTGGTATTAAACAAGAGTTATTTGACAATCAACTTAATTTAACAGCATCAATATTTAAAATAGAAAAAGAGAATGTTGCTATACTTGACTTGGCTAATTCTGGGGCTACTTATGTATATAAACAAAGTGGTGTGCAAGAGAGTCAAGGATTTGAAATAGACTTAAATGGAGACATAACATCAAACTGGTCTATCGTTGCTTCTTATGGATATACTCAAACAAAAGACAAAGATAGTAATGACAATGATTTAAAAAACATTCCAAATCACACAGCAAATATTTTCACTAAATATTACTTTTCAGTATTTAATCTACATAACATCTATATTGGAGGAGGTGCGAGATATGTAGGAAGTAGATATGCTAATGACACAAATACAATAAAGCTTGATTCTGAACTTATTTATAATGCAACTCTTGGATATAAAAAAGGAAACTGGAAAGCAAATTTAAGTGTTCAGAATTTAACTGATGAAAAATATGTTGAAGGTGCAATTGCTAATGGCACAGCAGGTGGATATGAATGGGCAAGAGTTTATACAGGAACACCAAGAACTTTTTTAGCGTCTGTTGGTTATGAATTTTAAGAGTGAAAAATGATAAGTAACTTTTATAATTATTTAATTCTTCCCGAAGAAAAAGGGAAGAAGATTGGATTGTTTAGAACTTTAAGTGCCATATTTGGTGGCTTAGCTGTAGCTTATTTGGGTATGACTCTACTTGCTTTTACTCTTCCTATGGAAGTAAAACAATCAGCAATAATCTCCATTATGCTAAACACCTTTGTATGGGCAGGTATGGCTACATGGATAGCCTTATCATATACTAGACTAAGTGCTTTGTTAAAGTTTTTGATACCTACTATTGTTTTTTCAATAACACTTTACATTTTATATTAAGGATTTTTTTTGAAAGAACCAAAATCAAAGTTATTTTCACAAAGACTCTTTAGACTTCATGTTGCTGCAGGTATTACTTTTTCAATTATTATGTATATCACCATATTTTTTGGTGTTTTTGCCATATTTTTACCTCAAATTCAAGCATGGGAAAAACCATCAAGATATATAGAAAAAGTTGATATTAAAGACATTGATTATAACGATATTATCAATAGTGTTTTAAAAAATCCCGATTTTCCAAAAGATAATATTTTAGTAAATCTTCCTGGTCGTATGGGAGATCCAGCTGTAAGTATTGGTAATCGATTTGTTAAACCTGTAGTTTTTAATCCAGCAACGCAAAAAGAGATTAAAGATGAAGACAAAAGTATTACTAATTTGGCTGCTTTTTTAAATGAACTACATTATGGACAACCATTAAAACTCATTGGTAGGCTCTCTTTTGGATTTGTTGCAGTAGGGACAATGCTTTTAATTATAACAGGGTTAATACTTATTTATCTCTTTAAATTTAAATATAAAGCAACAAATCAACAAGCAACATTCTCTACTGTTCATGTTAAAGTTTTTACATGGACTTTTATTCCATTTTTACTTATTACCTTAAGTGGTGCAGTTATGAATGTTGGTCTTGTTAGTGCAGGTCCTATGTCAAAGATATTGACAAAAGGTGAAGCAAGTTCTATAGATGGTGTTGTAGGAACTGTACTCTTCCCTCAAAACAGACCCGTAAAAAAAGAAAATATTGAAGCTAAAATGCTACCACTATCAGAACTTCTAAAAAAAGCTCACGAAGCTAACCCGCAATTAACATTTAAACAAATCAAACTATTGAACTGGAATGACACCACTGCTCGTGCGGACTTTATTGGATATAACCCTTATAAACCTTTTTTAAATGGTGGTATATTCAACATACCTTATGTCTCATTTAATATACATACAGGAAAATTAATTGAAAACAAAAAAGTACTAGATAGTGTTGTCCCTGTATTTATTGCCGAAGGTATATTCTTCCTACATTTTTTATTTGGTATTGATATTTTTTCAAGAACATTAATAGCACTCATGATGGCAATGTGTGGAATTGGAATTGGATTTGGGGTGATGCTATGGCTTGAAAAAAAGGCAAAAAAATTTGAAGGCAAAATCACCTTTTATCATTGGATGGGAAAAATCTCATTGGCAACAATGATTGGCGTTATTCCAGCAACAGCAATACTTTTTTTACTGCAATGGGTATTGCCTTTCGAATTAGAAGACAGAGTGTTATGGCAACAAGGGATGTTTTATAATGCGTGGCTAGCCACACTTTTTTGGTCATTTTACAGAATAAATTCATATCAAGCATCTAAGGAGTTTTTTATCTCAGGAGGGATTTTATTTATACTCTCAGTACTATTACATTGGATTTACTACAATCCTACACTATTACCTTCAACTATCTTAAGTGTTGATATTGTTCTTCTTTTCTTAGGAGTATTATGTATGTTTATAGCAAAAAAATTACCAAAAAATAGAACAGATGCCAAAATATTTTGGTCATCTAAAAAAAGGAGAAACTAACTATGAGAAATAGTATTAAAATTATTTTACTTATTTTATTACAAATAGAGTTATATTCACATACTTTAGTAATGGATATGATGGATAATGGTGATAATACAATCACAGTTGTCGGTATGTTTAATACAGGTGAAAGTGCAGCAGGTGCGATGATAATAGTTGAGGCTTTAGATTCTGGTGAAATATTATTTCAGCAAAGATTATCAAATGATAATGAAATTATCATTCAGATTCCTACACTACCTTATAAAGTAATCCTAGATGGAGGACCTGGTCATACGGTTGAAAAAGCAGGAATAGCACCAAATAATGGATTTAAAGAAGTTGAAAAAATAGTACATACAAAAACAGAGACTAAAAAACAACAAAGTCCCAGTAGAAGCTTAATGCAAATTTCTTCTAGTGTAGCTGTTACAGTCAGTATTATATTGGCATTTATTTTACTTTTTGCAACTGTTGTCATAAGTATTATAAACACAAACAAACTAATGAGCAATTTAAACAATTAATTGAGTTTTTATTTAAATATAAAAGTATAGACTCATCTCTTAAAATGAGTCTATATGAAAATTAAAACAGGGGATTTTATATATCAGCACAAATTAGGAGGCTTATGCTCTTCATAAGATATATAAAAGAAGGCGTAAATGCAACACTGTCTCAAATGTCATCATATACATTTACTATTTTTTTTGCAAAATTATTATTTTTCTATATCATGTAACTCCTTATAAAATTTATTTAAACTCTACTTTAAGCTTTCTAACAAGGCTTACCACTAAGTTCTTTTATGGATTTTTTGTTGTTTAACTCAAACATTTTTTTCCTCTAAAAATTTACTAAATTCTATCTCCACACTGCTAGTTCCTCTTCTTGTACATATCAAAGGAATACTTTGCTTTTTAGCAGATTTTTTAAAATAGCTCATGGTATTATGTTTTAAAAAATCTGTTAACATTATTACCGCATCCGTATTCGCGGGAATTTTTTTGTGTGAAGTAGAATTTTTCCTTGAATCCCAGTGTGTTGTTTGTGTTACACCAAGAGACTTCAATAACTCAGTTATAGCATTAACTTTGTCACCACCGATAAGTAAAACTGACATCTAAACTCCTTTTTGATAATTGTTATTAAAATAATACATGAAGGAAGCTTAAAGAATTATTATATTGATAACTAATATCATAATACTATTTGTACGATTTATATTTATAAATAGCGGCTTTACTTGCATTTTATATCTATATAGTGTATATAGTAGGTTTTTATATGATTATCTGCATATAT
>JBBADT010000054.1:0-18645 GCA_041656315.1 Advenella sp. | reverse complement strand
CGCTGTCTCCCATGGTGCCACGGTAAGCATTGACGTTCTGGCCCAGCAGATTGACTTCCTTCACGCCCTGGTCTGCCAGGTCGGCCACTTCCTGCAGGACGTCTTCAAACGGACGGGAAATCTCTTCGCCACGGGTATAGGGAACCACACAAAAACTGCAGTATTTGCTACAGCCTTCCATAATGGAAACGAATGCCGACGGACCATCAACACGGGCGGGCGGCAAAGCGTCGAATTTTTCAATTTCGGGGAAGCTGATATCGACTTGCGAGCGGCCGGTTTCCTGGCGTTTGTTGATCAGGTCTGGCAGGCGGTGCAGCGTCTGGGGGCCGAAAACAACGTCAACGTAGGGGGCCCGGCGAATAATGGTGGCCCCTTCCTGACTGGCAACGCAACCGCCGACACCAATGACCAGATTTGGTTTTTTTTGTTTGAGTTGATTGGCGCGTCCGAGGTCTGAAAAGACCTTGTCCTGGGCTTTTTCACGGATTGAACAGGTGTTGAACAAGATGACGTCGGCGTCTTCCGGATCGTTGGTGAGTTCCAGGCCCTGGTTTTCACGCAGGACATCAGCCATTTTGTCGGAGTCATATTCGTTCATCTGGCAGCCGAAAGTCTTGATGTAAAGCTTGCGGGTGCTGCCATCGGGAGCGGCCAGGGAAGACAGGGGAGATTCAACCGCTTCAGGATTAAAGCCGGGACGTTTGAGGTTTGTTTCTTGCATAATTGAATACCGTTGCGGGTTTAAGCCCGGGGGCAAAAAAAGGAAAAGCAGATTGTACTCTTATTGTCGCTCTTTTTTCTATCTGTTTGTTTTTACATTGAAAAATGTGCCCAAATTAAATTACCCCCAAAACCGGTGATATCCGGGTGTTGGGGGTAATTTCATGATAAGGGTTAATAAGGCGCTTACCTTGGGGCGTGCATTAGCCTTCCATGATTTCGGCAGCTGGGTCTTCTTTTTTGGGGGTTTTCACCATGTCTTCACGTGTGACGCCCAGCCACATGGCAAGAGAAGCCGCCACGAAAACCGAGGAATAAATGCCAAACCAGATGCCGATGGTTAAGGCCAGCGAAAAATAATGCAGGGTTGGACCGCCAAAAAAGAACATGGACAGCACCATCATCTGGGTAGAACCGTGGGTAATAATGGTTCGTGAGATGGTTTGGGTAATGGAGCTGTCAATGACTTCGCGAACCGAGGTTTTGCGCTGTTTGCGGAAGTTTTCACGGATCCGGTCCATAATAACCACCGATTCGTTGACCGAGTAGCCCAGTACTGCCAGCACGCCGGCCAGTACGGGTAAAGAGAACTCCCATTGGAAAAAGGCAAAAAAGCCCAGAATAATCACCACGTCGTGCAGGTTGGCAATCATGCCGGCAATGGCGAATTTCCATTCAAAGCGGAAACCCAGATACACAATAATACCCAGGACCACAAAGAAAAACGCTTTCAGGCCATTGCTGAACAGTTCGCTACCCACCTGTGGGCCAACAAATTCAACCCGTCGAAGTTCGGCACTGGGGTCTGCCTGTTGCAAAATCTGCATGACCTTTTCGCTTTGCTCGGCCGACGAGACGCCTTCCTGGACGGGCAGGCGAATCATGACGTCTTGCGAGGTGCCAAAATTCTGTACCTGGAAGTCGGTATAGCCCAGTGACGTGACCGATTTACGGATGGAATCCAGTTCGGCAGGTTGCTGGTAATTGACTTCCATCACGGTGCCACCGGTAAATTCAATCGAAAGGTGAAAACCGCGGGTGACGATGAAAAATACCGCCAGTATGAAAGTAATGACACTGATCGTATTCAGGATCGGTGCGTACTTCATGAACGGTATGGTTTTACGGATTCTGAATAATTCCATTTTAATTCCTGGTACCCGAACCGCCAGGGTTCAGGTACATTATTTTCGTGTTAAGCCTTGCTTGTGGATGAAAGCGTTTTATTTCTCAGCATCCGGTTTCCAGACAGTACCGATAGCCAGGGTTTTGAGCTTTTTACGACCGCCGTACCAAAGGTTGACCAGCGCACGGACACCCACTACGGACGAGAACATGGAGGTCAGGATGCCAAGGGTATGTACAACGGCAAACCCACGGATGGGGCCACTGCCAAAAGCCAGCAATGCCAGGCCAACAATCAGGGAGGTCAGGTTTGAGTCCAGAATGGTTCCCCAGGCCCGGTCAAAACCGGTATTGATCGCCTGTTGCGGTGAGGCACCGCCACGCAGTTCCTCCCGGATCCGTTCGTTGATCAGCACGTTCGCGTCAATGGCCATACCCAGGGTAAGGGCCAGTGCCGCAATACCTGGCAGGGTAAGCGTGGCCTGCAACATGGAGAGCAGCGCCAGCAGCAGCAAAACGTTGAAGATGAGCCCCAAGGTGGAGAAAATGCCAAACAGGTGATAGTAAATAATCATGAAGACGGCAATCATGATGAAGCCGTACAGGGTGGAATCAAACCCTTTCTTGATGTTTTCCGCCCCCAGGCTTGGGCCAATCGTGCGCTCTTCGATAATGCTCATGGGCGCGGCCAGTGAGCCTGCACGTAACAGCAGGGATACGTCAGCGGCCTGTTGAGCAGTCATGCTGCCTGAAATCTCAACCTGTCCGTTGGGGATTTCACTGCGAATAACCGGTGCGGTAACCACTTGCCCACGGTTGTTTTCAAACAGGATAATGGCCAGTCGTTTGCCAATGTTGTCGCGGGTGGTGTCGCGAAAAATGCGGGCACCCTTGTTGTCCAGAGTCAGGTTAACGGTGGGTTCCTGGGTTTGCTGGTTACGGCCGGCTTGGGCGTTTTCCAGGTTTTCACCAGTTAGCAGGACCTGGCGGCGCACCAGAATGGGACGGCCGTCGCTGTCCTTGAAAGACTCCAGTCCGAATGGTACCGTGCCGCTGGCCAGGGCAGACATGGCTGCGGGTGAGTCGTCGACCATGCGCAATTGCAGGGTGGCGGTGCGGCCAAGAATTTCCTTGGCTTTGGCGACATCCTGGATACCGGGCAATTGAACCACGATACGGTCGTTACCCTGTTGCTGGATAACCGGTTCGGCAACGCCCAGTTCATTGATGCGGTTGTGCAGGGTAAGAATGTTTTGTTTGAGGGCGGTTTGTTCTACCCGGGCGATTTCGCTTGGGCTGATTTGTCCGGTCAGGATGAATTTGCCGTTATCGACAGATTCGGTAAAGGTCAGTTCATTGATGCGGTTTCGGAACGCGGCAATAGCTTTGTTGCGGTCGGTATCAGAGGCAAAGGTGGACACAACGGTGGAGCCTACCTTGTTGACGGACTCGACGTCTATTTTCTGGTCGCGAAGAATGCTGCGGATGTCGGTGGTCAGCGTGTCATAGCGCGATTCCAGTGCGCCTTTCATGTCGACCTGCAGCAGGAAGTGAACGCCACCGCGCAAGTCAAGACCCAGGTACATGGGGTTTGCGCCCAGGCTGGTCAGCCAGTCGGGAGACCCGGACAGCAAGTTCAGGGCAACCGTATAATCGGGCTCTTGTGTATTGGTATTCAGGCTGCTCTCAAGGATGTCTTTGGCCTTGAGTTGGTTATCGGTGGAATCGAAGCGGATGCGGATGGTGCCCACCGGACCATTTTGCTGAAAATAGGAACCCGTATAAGGAATGTTGTTTTGTTTAAGGATGCTGTCAACGCGGCTTAACAGCTGTTGATCGACCTTGAGTGTAACGTTTGCGCTAGAAACCTGGACAGCAGGCGATTCCCCGAAAAAGTTCGGGATGGTGTAAACAATACCGATTACCAATGCAACCAGTACCATTAGGTATTTCCAGAGAGGATAGCGGTTCATGCCGTAGCCGTATAAATATGTGGATTAAAAAAAGAAAGCCCTTAAAAAATTAAGGGCAGGGCAGCCTTACAGTGATTTGATGGTGCCTTTGGGCAGGATATTGGTAACGGCTCCGCGCTGCAGCAGGACTTCAACGGGTTTTTCGGCCAGGTCAGCCACTTCAATGGTAATGTAGTTGTCGGTGACTTTGCTGACTTTACCCAGCAGGCCACCGGAAGTGATGACTTCGTCGCCTTTGGCCAAGGCTTCAACCATGGCTTTATGTTCTTTCTGGCGTTTCATTTGTGGGCGGATCATCATGAAGTAAAGCACCACGAACATGAGGATGATTGGCAGGAAACTTGCCAATCCGCCAGCTGCGCCTTCGGGGGCGGCTTGAGCAATAATAAGTTGTGATAAATCTGTTGCCAGCATGGGGAGACTCCAAAAAAATAATTATATTAACGGAATATTGTAGCGGAACTTGTTTAGTCGATGCCCTTTGCGCGATCTTTTGCGAATTGTTCTTTCCATTGGGCAAAAGTACCGTTCTCCAGTGCCGTGCGCATTTCTTTCATCAGGTTCAGATAGTAATGCAGATTGTGAAGGGTGTTCAGGCGGGCACCGGTGATTTCATTGGCTTTTTGCAGGTGATGCAAATAGGCGCGGGAAAAGTGTTTGCAGGTATGACAGTGGCAGGTCGGGTCCAGTGGGCGGGTATCATCCCGGTAACGGGCATTGCGGATCTTGATGTCGCCAAAACGGGTAAACAGCCAGCCATTGCGGGCATTGCGTGAAGGCATGACGCAGTCGAACATGTCTACGCCGTTGGAGACGCCATCAACCAGGTCCTCGGGGGTACCCACACCCATCAGGTAACGGGGTGCATTTTCGGGTAGTTTGTGGGTGATGTGCTGCAAAATGCGCAGCATGTCTTCCTTGGGTTCACCCACAGACAGGCCCCCAATGGCATAACCATGGAAACCGATATCGGTGAGGCCAGCCAGGGATTCATCACGCAGGGATTCATACATGCCGCCCTGGACAATCCCAAACAGGGCATTGGGGTTTTCCAGTTGATTGAAAGTATCTTTGGAGCGTTTGGCCCAGCGCAGTGACATGCGCATTGAGCGGGCCGCCTCTTCCTGGGTGGCCGGGCGGCCATCAATCATGTAAGGGGTACACTCATCAAACACCATGACGATATCAGAATTCAGGGAACGCTGGATACGCATGGATTCTTCGGGCGTCAGTAGCAGCTTTGCGCCATCAATGGGCGAAGAGAATTTAACGCCTTCCTCTGTGATTTTGCTGCGCAGATCACTAAGGCTGAAGACCTGAAAGCCACCGGAATCGGTCAGGATGGGCTTGTTCCATTGCATGAATTGATGCAACCCGCCATGCTTTTCGATCACTTCGGTACCCGGACGCAGCCAAAGGTGGAAGGTGTTGCCCAGAATAACCTGGGAGCCGATTTCCTCCAGTTCATGCGGCAACATGGCCTTGACGCTGCCATAGGTGCCAACCGGCATGAACATGGGCGTTTGCACGGTGCCATGGTTCAGGGTAATGCTGGCGCGTCGGGCCTTGCCTTCGGTTTTTAACAGTTCAAACTTGAGTCCTGACATATCTTTTCTATATAAATAATTTTGATCGGGGCAGATGGGCTGCGTTAGGTTTAGGCGCGTGGCGAGATGAACATGGCATCACCATAGCTGAAAAAACGGTATTGTTGCTGTATGGCATGTTGATAGGCATGGCGCATGGTGTCAAGCCCACAGAGAGCAGAGACCAGCATGAGCAGGGTGGATTGGGGCAGGTGGAAATTGGTAAGGAGCCCGTCAATGACCTGGAACTCGTAGCCTGGGGTAATGAACAGGCGGGTATCGGCCGAGTGGGCAAGCGGGCATTTTGGCCCGGCCAGGCCACCTTGATGGGCGGCTGATTCCAGCGCACGCACGCTGGTCGTGCCTACGGCAATAACGCGTCCGCCTTTGGCCCGGGCTTGTAAAATGGCATCCACGGTTTCCTGTCCAACGGTATACCACTCGGCATGCATGATATGGTCTTTTAGCTGTTCAACCCGTACTGGCTGAAAGGTGCCTGCACCCACATGCAGGGTTACAAAGGTACAGTCAATACCTGCAGCTTTTATTTTCTGCAGCAGGGCATCGTCAAAATGCAGGCCGGCAGTGGGGGCGGCTACTGCACCGGGTTCCTGGGCATACACGGTTTGATAGCGCTGGTCATCGGATGAATCGGCGTCGTGCTGGATATACGGTGGCAAGGGAGTCGCGCCGTATTGATCAAGCAGGTCCAGGACATTATTCGGAAAACGAAGGTCAAACAATTCACCTTCGCGGCCGAGCACTTCCGCTTCAAAGGCGTTTTCAAAAACCAGCCGGGTGCCTGGTTTGGGTGATTTGCTGGATTTAAGATGTGCCAGGGCACGGGTGGATTCGGTAATGCGCTCGATCAGGGCTTCGATTTTTCCGCCGCTTTGCTTTTGTCCATGCAGGCGTGCCTTGATGACCTTGGTGTTGTTAAAAACAAGCAGGTCGTTGGGTTTCAGCAGATTCACGATATCGGGAAAGGCAAGGTCGTGGAACCGGTCTTGCGGATCGATGTGCAATAGGCGGCTTTGTCCGCGGGATGCAGGGGGTGTCTGGGCGATAAGCGCTTGTGGCAACTCATAATTGAAGTCGGCAACAGTGAGCGTATTGTTGATCTGATACATGAAAACAGCGAAGGTAATTGGAAAAATATCGAAGGGCGTATTATCATTTCGGCATGGTTACTGCCGGGCAAGGGGTTATTATAAAGCGAGTTTAACCTTGCGCCATTGAAATGAATGGCTCAGGAAAGTTATGCCCCTTTTCAGCACTGGCAGACTGAATATATTGTATTGTGAATCCATCGGAGAAATTATGGCCATCCACGAGATCCGGCACCCCCTTATCAGACATAAACTGGGCATCATGCGCAGTGCAGATCTGAGTACAAAAAGTTTTCGCGAACTGGCCCAGGAAATTTCAGCGCTGCTTACTTACGAGGCCACCAAAGATTTCCCGCTTGAAAACACCACCATCAAGGGGTGGTGTGGTAATGTTGTCGTAGAAAAAATTGCAGGCAAGAAAGTGACCGTAGTGCCCATCCTGCGTGCCGGTATTGGCATGCTGGAAGGCGTACTTTCGCTGGTTCCGGGCGCCAAGGTCAGTGCGGTTGGCATTGCCCGCAATGAAGAAACCCTCGAGGCCGCCACCTACCTGAAAAAACTGGTGGATGACCTGGATCAGCGGATTGCCCTGATTATCGATCCGATGCTGGCGACAGGTGGCTCCATGGTCGCTACCATTGACATGTTAAAAGCGGCCGGTTGCCGCGAAATTCGTGCGCTGGTTCTGGTGGCGGCCCCGGTGGGCATTGAAAAAGTGCTCAGTATTCATCCTGATGTGGAAATTTACACCGCCTCGGTGGATGAAGGCCTGAATGAAAATGGTTATATTATTCCCGGGCTGGGTGATGCCGGTGACCGGATTTTCGGCACCCGGCAAAAAGATTAAGGAAAATCCCGCCGGTTCCTGTTTTTGTTACGCGACCGTTACAGTATGGTCTTGTATTTTCAAACAATATAAAGAAGAAACAAGTCGTCATGTTTTTTTGTTTTTTCTATATTGTAGTTGTCAAAAATCATATATGATGTTCTGAACCCCCTTAACTTTTTGGAGAAAGCAAATGGCCGTACGAAAAAGTCTGGAGCAAACCGAAGAGCAATTGCTGGAAAGCCTGCGCAAAAGTATTGAAGATGCGGAAGCCTTGCTGAAGGAAGCCGCAGGTGCCGGTGAAGAAAAAGCACATGAATTAAGGGCAAGGGCGATGGGTGCCATTCACAGGGCCACCGATAGTTTCAAGGAAACCCAGGAAAAAGCGATTGTCCAAAGCAAGGAAGCCGTGCGGGTGACCGATGAATACGTTCATGAAAATCCATGGCGCTCAATTGGCATGGTGGGCCTGGCAGGCTTGTTGTTGGGCGTTATTATTGGCCGTCGTTAAAGTATTAAAGGGTACCGCCTTTATGACCGTCAGGCATGATCTGAAGAACGCGGTTGGCAGCCTGTTTAAAATCGCTGCCACCCGCATGGAGTTGTTTGGGCTCGAAGTGGCCGAAGAAAAAGAGCGTCTGCTGGGTATGCTGTGGTTAAGCATGTTTGGTTTTGTTTTTTTTATCTTGGCCCTCATGAGCGCAACCGTATTGGTTGGCCTGTATTTTTGGGGTACCGAATACCGTTTTGTCGTGTTGCTGGGGCTGGTATTGTTTCATACCCTGGCTGCACTGGCCTGCTTTTTCTATGTCCGTTCCCGCCTCATCAGGAAAAACCTGCCGTTTTCTGCAACGGTCAAGGCCTTGCAAGATGATGCGCAGTGTCTGCGGGGCAACACATCAGCAGCCACAGAGGATCGCCCATGAACCGGAAAGAACGGGAGTTGCACAAACAGTTGCTGGTTGCCCGAATAGAGGTTGAGCGGGAAATTGCCAGTCTGAGCTTCAGGAAACTGAGCCTCTCGGCTTCTCCGCGTGCGCTGAGGCAGCAATTACTGCAAAGCGGCAGCCTGGGTTTATCCCGCATGACTGGCATTCCTTCTACCTTGTTTGCCTACCTGGAAAAGAACCCGCGTCTTAGCCTGTTGGTTGGCCGGTTTTTGCTGCGTTCCAGCAAAACCCGTTCAAAAGTGCTTAAGCCGGTGGTGCTGGCGGCGGTTTCCTGGTTTGTTTACAATAAATTCCAGAGTCGGGAAAGCAAGGTGCCTTCCCGTCAACCGGTTCCTACAAGCCCAGGTCCTTCCATAGAGAATCCACCCGGGTTTTGACATCCGCATCCATCTTGATGGGCGTGCCCCATTCACGTTGGGTTTCACCCGGCCATTTGTTGGTGGCATCCAGCCCCATCTTGCCACCCAAGCCAGATACCGGAGAGGCAAAGTCCAGGTAATCAATGGGGGTGTTTTCCACCAGTAGCGTATCCCGTACCGGGTCCATTCGGGTTGTCATGGCCCATACGACTTCTTTCCAGTCGCGGGTATCAACATCGTCATCAACCACAATAATGAATTTGGTATACATGAACTGACGCAGGATGCTCCAGACGCCAAACATGACACGTTTGGCATGGCCAGCGTATTGCTTACGGATGGAAACGACTGCGAGTCGGTAACTGCAGCCTTCCGGCGGCAGGTAAAAATCAACGATTTCAGGTAGTTGTTTCTTTAGCAGGGGAACAAATACTTCATTCAGGGCCACTCCCAGCACCGCAGGTTCATCGGGCGGTTTGCCGGTATAGGTTGAGTGGTAAATGGGGTTTTTACGCATGGTAATGCGCTCAACGGTAAAGACCGGGAACCAGTCCTGTTCGTTGTAATAGCCGGTATGGTCGCCGTAAGGGCCTTCCAGCGCCATTTCGTAAGCGGATGGTTTCGGAGGCGTCATGCCTTCGGGGACTGAAAGAGCCAGCGCGCGCGGGTCTGAGGACGGAAGTATATGCCCCTCAAGCACGATTTCCGCCGAGGCGGGAATGGACAAATCGCTGCCAATGGCCTTGACCAGTTCTGTACGTGAACCGCGCAGCAGACCGGCAAACTGGTATTCCGACAGGCTGTCGGGAACCGGTGTCACGGCACCCAGGATGGTGGCGGGGTCTGCACCCAGGGCAACGGCAATCGGGAACGGCTTTCCGGGATTGGCCAGGGCGAAATCACGAAAATCAAGGGCACCGCCTCGATGTGACAGCCAGCGCATGATGAGTTTGTTACGGCCTATAAGCTGCTGGCGATAAATGCCCAGGTTCTGGCGTTTGGCAAGTGGGCCTCTGGTAATGACCAGGCCCCAGGTAATCAGGGGGGCGACATCGCCAGGCCAGCAGGTCTGGATGGGTAGGCGGTTAAGGTCAACGTCATCGCCTTCAAGAATAATTTCCTGGCAGGCGGCGTGGCGATGCATTTTTGGTGCCATGTCCCACAGTGCGGCTTTAAGCATGGAGACCTTGCCAAAAGCGTCTTTCAGGCTTTTAGGTGCTTCGGGTTCACGCAGGGTGGCCAGTAATTCGCCTATTTCCCTTAGGGCGCTGGTGCTGTCGGCACCCATGCCCCAGGCAACCCGCTGGGGCGTACCAAACAGATTGGCCAGCACCGGAATGTCAGATTTCTGGCCATTGTGCATGGCATTGTCAAAAAGCAGGGCAGGCCCTTCCTTGCGTAATACGCGATCGCTGATTTCCGTCATTTCAAGATGGGTGGAAACCGGTGTTTGAATGGCTTTCAGGTTATTCAGTTTTTCGAGCTGACTGAGGAAGTCACGCAGGTCACGGTATTTCAATTTATTCGGCCTATCAGAATTTGATAAAGAGGATTCATTATAGGATATCTGGCGGCAGTCGGTGCGGGTGTTTGTCGGGTTTGGCAAGCTGTTATATCTGATATTTCATGACTGAATGAATTTTCGGGTTATATTTGGGGTTTTCCCACTTGCTGGAAATGAAGGATGGCTTTGTTTGATATCAGTCCTGAAACCCGACAGGTTCGTCAGGGAGTAGTTTCTTTTTTTTATGACTTTATTCGTTTAATGGTCATGTACTTGGGTATTGCCGCGATGGTACTGGTTGCGGCCATATTCATTTTGCCGGCAGCGCAAGACCGTTTCCAGCAGGTGCGGCTGGCCGTGCTGGCTGCGCTGGAACCGGATAATTCCATGGTGTCCGAGCAGGATTTCCTTAGCTTGTTTGCGGTGAATGATCAATATGAGCGATCCAGGAAAGCGTTTTCTTCTGCGGTTGTGAGCTCAGATGAGGCCGCCACTGAAAAGGGTTTTTTTGCCAATCTGACGATTGACCAGCCGCAGTTCAGCCTGCCGGGTGTGTCGGCCGATCAGGCGCAGTTGTTAAGGGACTACATCGCTCGCAAATTCAAGGTGGCCCGTAATGTAACCGGCTCGCTAATTCTAACCGTTTATGAAACGGCCCGGGAAAAAGACCTTGACCCCCTGCTGGTGCTGGGTGTCATTGCGGTTGAGTCACGGTATAACCCTTTTGCCGAGAGTCATGTGGGTGCACAGGGGTTGATGCAGGTGCTGACCCGGGTACATGCCGAGAAATTTGACGAGTTTTACGGTGGGAAATTATCGGCCCTGAATCCGGTGGCCAATGTGCGGGTGGGTACCCGGATTCTGCGAGACTGTATCAAGCGCAGGGGGTCTGTTGATGGGGGGCTGGCCTGTTACGTTGGGGCAACAGGCCCGAATGGGGGAAGCGGTTATGCCGCCAGGGTGCAGGCCGAGCGCAAACGGATTGCGCTTGAATCAGGGATCCCTTTAGGAAAGAACCTGGGGCAGTTCTATTGAGTTTCTTTCCGCCAGTTTTTGCAGGAAAGGCGCCATGCGGGCAATGGCCTCTTTCAGTCTGTCCAGCCCTGTGGCATAAGAAATGCGAATCATGCGGCTGGCGTGTTCCGGCCCGAAATCCAGGCCTGGAATAACGGCCACACCGGTTTCATTCAGCAGATCCCGGGCAAACGTCTCGCTATTATCAGAGTAATGGCTGATATCGGCATAAATGTAGAAGGCGCCATCGGGTACAACCGGCACTTTCAAATTCAGCCGTTCAAGTTCGGGCAGCAGATAATCCCTGCGCTCTTTAAAGGCAAGCCTGCGTTTTTCGTAAATGGCCATGGCTTCATCGGTAAAGCAGGTGATGGCGGCATGTTGGGCAAGGGTAGGAGGGCAAATGCACAGGCTGCTGGCCAGTTTTTCCACGGCAGGCACAATATCTTCAGGCACGATCATCCAGCCCAGGCGCCAGCCTGTCATATGAAAATATTTTGAAAAACTGTTAATGACGATGATGTCGGGGTCGATGGACAGGGCAGAAATCGGGTCACGGTCATAGCTCAGGCCAAGGTAAATTTCATCCATGATCACCATACCGTTGCGTTCTTTGACCGCGTGGATGATTTTTTTCAATTCCTGGCTATCTACGGATGTACCGGTGGGGTTGCTGGGTGAGGCAATCAGGACGCCACGAGTGTTGCTATTCCAGTTGGCCATGATTTTTTCGGCAGATAGCTGAAAGCGTTCTTCGGCGGTACAGGGAATCAGACGGGGGGTGGCACCGGCACAGATAATAAAATTACTGTTGGCTGGATAGGCTGGGTCTGGCATGAGAATTTCATCGCCAGGATTAAGTGTGCTTAAACAGGCCAGGGACAGGGCACCCGAAGCCCCCGAAGTGATAATGACCTGTTCGGGATTAACGCTGGCACCAAAGTGTTTTTTGTAATAGTTGGCGATTTCCGCCCGCAGTGGCGTAATGCCCAGTGCCGGGCAGTAACCGCTTAAGCCGGCCTCTGCAGCATGGTTCAGTGTTTCAACAACGATGGCTGGGGCGGTGAAATCGGGTTCGCCTATTCCAAGACTGATAATATCCTGTCCCTGCTCTTTCAGTTTTTGGGCTATTTTGGTTACTTCCATAGCCTGAAAAGTCAGGGCTTTTTCAATTCGTTTGGCAATACGTGACATGGTAAGCTCGGCGGCAAAAAATAAAACAGCAGACACAAGCCGAAAAAGCGTGATTCGGCTGAATATAATAGTGGATTGTAGTTTGTGGACAGCATTCCGTCATTCAGATCGGTGGAATGGCACTTAAAATGTGCGGGTTTGTTTAATTGTTTTCAGGTGGCAATATTACTATGACCATGAATCGTCGTGCGTTTTTGAGTTTTGGCAAAAAAGCGGTGAGCCAAAGTCCATGGCAAAATTTCTGTCAACGCATTGCCCGTTCCGTCAAGGGGACAATCAGGGATGAGGGTGAACTTGAAGGTTATGGGGCCGCTTCGGTAACCATTAGCCGGCTGGCCGATGCGCTGCACTTACAGGCTTTGTGCGCCGAGTATGATTCGGCAATGGTGCTGGATGGTATTGCCGTGCGGGAAAACGTGATTGGCCGTTCATGCTTAAGCGTCAGCATTGATCCGTCCCTGTCTCGGGTGGAAACATTAGGTGATAACGCGTGCCTGGCACAGCCGGCAGCCACCGCCGGCCAATTGCTGTCGCTGGGGTACCGGCAGTTCGAACAGGTGCCCGCAGACGTGACGCTTGCGCACTGGCTGGCAAGCCCCGAATATCATGATGTCAGGCCTGGTTATACCCATACTTCGGGGCTTGAGCGGATTCATGTCATGTTTGCCGATGGTAAAACCGCTGTTTTGGGTGGTTTTGGTGTCAATGATGAGTCTCCACTTTCAATTCCAAGCCTGCAAAGAATTATTCCCAACCTGTTTGAGCTTTTGCGTGAAGACGATGTTGAATGGAGCCTTGGCCTGGCATGCTGGCCCTTTTCGTACAGGCTGGATGCGCTCAAGGCGCTTCATGCGGATATTAACCTGGCCCGCCTGTTTTTGGGGCATCGGGCAACGCTGGTCTGGGCCCAGGAAATGGCTATTCGCAAAATGCCCGAACCACCAGCAGTCATGCCGGGCATGGCGGTGTTAAGCGAACAAGAGCGGGAGCGGCTGGTTCACTCGGTTACTCATGTGGAAGGCAGGGTCAAGGGATTATTTGATCCATCCGGTGTATTTCTGTATTTGGATGAATGTCTTTAAGTGCGTCAGAAATGGGTGGGAAGGTGTCTTTGGGGAATAGGCGCACAAATTGAATGATTCATCGTGCAATTCGGACGTATTTTTCGTATGATAGAGAGCTCAATACTCATACACTAGTCTGTACAGGATTCAAAAATGGATGAAAGATTACGCGCTGCTGCTTTGGAATATCACAAAAAAGGCCGTCCGGGCAAGATTTCCGTAACGCCAACCAAACAATTGTCAAACCAGCGCGATCTGGCGCTGGCCTACTCGCCCGGAGTGGCGGCTGCGTGCGATGAAATCGTCAGCAATCCCGCCAATGCCATTCAATATACGGCCCGTGGCAATCTGGTTGGTGTCATTACCAATGGGACGGCCGTGCTGGGCTTGGGTAATATCGGCCCCCTGGCCTCCAAGCCTGTCATGGAAGGTAAGGCGGTTCTCTTCAAGAAATTTGCCGGAATTGATGTTTTTGATATTGAAATCAACGAGAATGACCCCGATAAACTGGTTGAGATCATTGCCGGACTTGAGCCTACTTTTGGTGGCATTAACCTGGAGGACATCAAGGCACCTGAATGTTTTCTGGTAGAGAAAAAACTGCGTGAGCGCATGAAAATCCCGGTTTTTCATGATGACCAGCACGGTACTGCCATCACTGTTGTCTCGGCCTTTCTGAATGGCCTGAAGGTGGTTGGCAAGGATATCAAGAACATTAAGCTGGTTACGTCCGGTGCCGGAGCGGCAGCACTTGCCTGCCTTGACTTGCTGGTTGATATGGGCTTGCCGGTTGAAAATATCTGGGTTTCAGATATTGAAGGCGTGGTTTACAAGGGACGCAAGGAATTGATGGATCCTGCCAAGGAACGCTTTGCCCAGGAGACTCCATTGCGTACACTGGCTGAGATTATGGAAGATGCCGATGCTTTCCTGGGTCTGTCCGCTGGTGGTGTGTTGAAGCCCGAAATGCTGTTGAAAATGAGGCCGAATCCGCTGATTCTGGCTTTGGCCAATCCCAGCCCCGAGATCTTGCCTGAAGACGCACATGCCGTGCGTGATGATGTGGTGATGGCAACCGGTCGCTCCGATTACCCCAACCAGGTCAACAACGTTCTGTGCTTCCCGTATATTTTCAGGGGAGCCCTTGATGTGGGTGCCACCACGATTACCCGTGGCATGGAAAAGGCGGTGGTGCATGCGATTTGCAAGTTGGCCCAAGAAGAACCTAATGACATCGTGGCTGCCGCTTATGGCGGTAACCAGCTTGATTTTGGCCCAGGATACCTCATTCCCAAGCCCTTTGATCCTCGCCTGATTGTCAGGATTGCCCCTGCCGTGGCCAAGGCGGCCATGGAAGACGGTGTTGCCACCCGCCCCATTGAAGATCTCGAGGCCTACGCCGAACAGTTGCAGCAGTTTGTTTATCATTCCGGCTCTTTCATGAAGCCCATTTTCTCGCTGGCACGCTCATATGTTCGCGACGGCGGTAAATCACGTATCGTGTTTACCGAGGGTGAGGATGAACGGGTGCTGCGTGCGGTACAGGTTCTGATCGACGAAAAAATCTGCCGACCCATACTGGTTGGCCGTCCTGCCATTCTTGAAAACCGCATCCGTCAATTTGGCCTGCGCATTCGTCTTGGCGAAGATGTCGATGTCACCAACTCTGAAAATGATCCCCGTTTCAAACAGTACTGGACAACCTACTGGGAAATGATGAATCGCAAAGGGGTAACTCAGGAGTTTGCCCGGGTTGAAATGCGCCGCCGCTTGACGCTGATTGGCGCCATGATGGTTAAGCTGGGTGATGCCGATGGCATGATTTGCGGTACGGTTGGTACTTACGCCAATCACCTGCGCCTGGTTGACCAGGTCATTGGCAAGGCGCCTGGCATCACGACTTACGGCGCCATGAATATCCTGCTGATGTCAGAGCGAACCGTTGCCGTGGCCGACACCCACGTGAATGCCGATCCTACCGCTGCTGAAATCGCTGAAATTACACGGATGGCGGCTGAAGAAATGCGTCATTTGCAAATTGAGCCCAAGGTTGCCTTGTTGTCCAGTTCCAACTTCGGTACTGATAACCCGATGTCTGGCTCCAAAATGCGTGACGCCCTGGATATCATCCGTGAGCAGGAGCCCGGGCTGGAAATTGACGGTGAAATGCATGCGGATGCGGCGCTTGATGAAGATGTACGCAAGCGTATTCTGCCATCAAGTACCTTGTCGGGCAGTGCCAATCTGTTGATTTGTCCCAATGTGGATGCTGGCAATATTGCCTATAACCTGCTTAAGACATGTGCCGGAGGTAATGTGGCAGTGGGGCCGTTCCTGTTGGGGGTTAACGGGCCTGTCCATATCCTGACTGCCAGCTCGACAGTGCGTCGCATTGTCAATATGGCGGCGCTGACGGTTGTTGATGCTAATACACCCAGAAAAAAATTCACCGGCCTCTGATCATGCCGCCTCGCACCGGGAAGCACCTGTAGGATTGGTGTTTACCGGTGGCGGGGCCAAGGCCGCTTACCAAATAGGGGTGCTTTGGGCACTGCTTGATATCCTTGACCCCCATCGCCGCCCCGGCTTTCGTAATCCGTTTCAGATCATATGCGGATCTTCCGCCGGGGCAATCAATGCAACAGGGTATGCCTGTCGGGCAGCCTTTCCTCATGCTTCGGTCAGACGCCTGCGTCATATCTGGAGCAATATCAAAACCAGCCAGGTATACCGTTCTGATCCGGTGGGGGTTTTTGGTAATGCAACCCGCTGGCTGTCCCTGCTCATGTTTGGCTGGGCCAGCCCGTTTATCAGGGCGCAAAGCCCCAAGTCTTTGCTTGATAACCGGCCTTTGGCCCATTTGCTGGGCCGGTTCATGCACTTTGACAATCTCAGGCATAACCTGCTCAATCACGATCTGTCTGCGCTGGCTATTACCGCAACCAGTTATACCACGGGTACCCACTTAACGTTTTACCAGTCCAAACATACCCTGCAGGAATGGCAGGGCTTCAGGCGAAAATCGGTTGCCTGTGACATTAAGCTAAGCCACTTAATGGCCTCCAGCGCCATACCGTTTGTATTTCCTGCACAATGTCTTTCCGTTCAGGCCCATACCGAGTGGTGTGGCGATGGCTCCATGCGACAGTTGGCCCCCATCAGCCCCGCCATTCACCTTGGGGCGGAAAAGGTGGTGGTCATCAGCACGACGGATCACAATAGACAGGAAGACGTTTCTTTTGAACATTGCTCGGAAAGTTATCCAACCCTGGCCCAGTTGGGCGGTCATGCCCTTTCGGATATTTTTGTGGACGGACTTTCTATTGATCTGGAACGCATTCACCGTATAAACTCCCTGTTAAAGGTGATTCCCAAACAGACCGATGTCAGGCCGGCCCTGAAAACCATTGATGTTCTTACGCTAAGTCCGAGCAAATCTATTGACGAAATCGCCATGATGCATTTAAATTGCATGCCACAGACCGTACGTGCGTTTTTGCGCGTTTTGGGGGTTTCTTCCAAAGGTGGCGTTCATACAGGTAGTATAGTTGCCTCTCATTTATTATTTGAGGCGGATTTTACAACAGAGTTGATAAATCTCGCTTATGTGGATACGATGCAGCGAATAGATGAAATTAAGGCGTTTTTTAATGAGGGCGCATCATGAGTAAAAAATCAGAAAGTACGTTAACGAAGACTCTGTCTTCTGGCGGAGAAATCAAGGCTGACGCCCAGAAGCAGGAAGATGTTGCCGCTTTGGCTGAAGAAATGGGCCTGACGTTTTTTTCCGCTGATTGTGACAAGGCCAGGAATCGTTCCGCCATTTTAAGGGCATTGGCCAAAGCCGTGGATTATCCGGTTTTCTTTGGCAACAATATGGATGCCTTGCTGGACTGTTTGGGAGAAACCCTGCTGGACCAGAAAAAAGGAATGGTGCTCTGGATTAAAAACCTGCATTCGGGTGACCCAACCCTGGCTGATGATGCCCGGGATATTCAGGGTATCCTGAATGATACCCTTGAGTTTGCCGCTGACAAGGATCGGGTTTTTGTGTATTCAATAGAGCATGTGGGCAAACATTCCGACCCAGAGCCTGGTGTGGCACCTGCACCTTATGCCGAGAGCCAGGGTAAATAAACGCCAATAAAAAGTGCAGGAAGAGGCCTTTACCGGTTTGGCCTGTCCTTGCTGATTTCAAACCCAGTCCATTAATGCCGAGCAGGCTGCTGTGAGTGCTATGCCTGCTGTTTCGGTACGCAAAATCCTTGACCCATAAGTAATTTGGCGGGCGCCATTTTTTTTGAGTAAATCCAGCTCCCGGTCAGACCACCCCCCTTCAGGACCAACAATCAGGCAAATTTCCTTGATATCAGGCTGTGCTTTCAGGTAAGCGGCCAGATCTGTGCCGCCTTCGGGGTGACACAGCAGCTTGTTATCCAGTTGGGGATGGTCAGCCACAAACCGGGCCAGTGTTTGCAGGGGTTCTATTTGCAATATCCGGTTTCTGCCGCACTGCTCACCGGCTGATATGGCTACTTTTTCCCAGTGATCCTGACGCTTTTCAAGACGATTCCCGGTTAAATTCAATACGCTGCGCTCTGCCTGAACGGGTATGAAATGCTGTACGCCCAGTTCGCTGGCCTTTTCGATAATCCAGTCCATTTTATCGCCCGAAGGCAAGCCCTGGACCAGGGTGATTTTGCCCCTGAGTTCATGCTCCTGTGCATTGTAGTGCTTGATGGCGGCCATGGCTTTGCCGTTGGTGAATAGCAATTCGGCATGGTATTGACCCTGCTTTCCGTTAAACAGGACAATTTCATCCCCTTCACGCAGGCGCAGGGCTCGCGAGGCATGGTGGGCGACATTGTCGGGCAGGGCGATGGTTTCGTTAAGGGGTAGTGGGATGGGACAATAAAACCGGGGAGTAGCCATTGAAAATAAACCGTATGAGTAAACAGGTTAATACTGATTGACAGGGGCGGGCCAGAAGCCTGCACGTGAATTTATCCCTGCAGGCAAAGCAATTGCATGGATAAATTTTACTTTATACAGGCAGTCGGCAAAGTGCAAGGTTTAGAGTGCTAAAATTATAGGTTATTGAAAAAATTTGTTCGCAAGATAGTATATATATCGCAAGATAGGACACACATGAAGAATACTGCCACAAGCAATAATCCGTCACTTCTTTCAAATGCAATCCGTGCGCTTGCCATGGATG